>NZ_JBSYVH010000006.1:0-448676 GCF_054114205.1 Rhizobium sp. LEGMi-198b
AACATCATCGAATGTCCCAAGCACAACGGCCGCTTCGACTACCGCACCGGCGAGGCCAAGGGCGCCCCCGTCTGCGTCAACCTCAAAACCTATCCCGTCAAGGTCGAAAACGGTGCCGTTTTTATTGCGCTATAAGGGGAAAGCCATGCTGCATTTCGTCATTATCGGGGCTGGAGAGTGCGGCGCCCGCGCCGCCTTTGCGCTCAGGGAAAAGGGCTTTGACGGTGACATCACACTGATCGGCGCCGAGCCGGTTGCGCCCTATGAACGTCCGCCACTGTCGAAGGAGGGACTTGTCCTCGCGCATGAGCCGAAGTTCGTGGCCACCTTGGAACGCTATGCCGACCAGCGCATCGACCTTCGGCTCGCCACGCATGCGACCGACATCGATCCGATCGGCACGGTGGTCACACTCTCGGACGGAGAGCAACTTAGCTACGACAAACTGCTGCTGGCGACCGGTGCATCTGCGCGCAGCTTTCCCGGCATTGTGGGAACCGGCGAGCGCATTCGCATGCTCCGCACCCATGCCGATGCCACGGGGCTGCGGCCGGCGCTTCTCCCCGGCCGCCATATCGCCATCATCGGCGGCGGTTTTATCGGTCTCGAGCTGGCGGCGACGGCGCGCAAGCTTGGCGCCGATGTCACCGTGATCGAAGGCCTGCCGCGCGTCCTGAAGCGGGGCGTGCCGGAAGCGGTTGCCGAGGTGATAACGCAACGTCATCGGGACGAAGGCGTCGATATCCGCTGCGGCGAGACCATTGCGGCGGTGGAGGAAGGTGCGACCGGTGCGATTGTCCGCCTGGGCGACGGCCAGGAACTCTCCGCTGATCTCGTGCTCATCGGCATCGGTGCTCAACCGAATGTCACGCTCGCCGAGAAAGCGGGTCTTGCGGTCGACAACGGCATTGCCGTCAACGAGCGGCTGGAAACCTCTGCTGCGGATATCTACGCCGCAGGCGATTGCTGCTCCTTTCCGCTCGCACTTTAT
This sequence comes from Rhizobium sp. LEGMi-198b, assembly GCF_054114205.1. NCBI lineage: Bacteria > Pseudomonadati > Pseudomonadota > Alphaproteobacteria > Hyphomicrobiales > Rhizobiaceae > Rhizobium > Rhizobium sp. LEGMi-198b. The sequence continues at coordinate 992 of NZ_JBSYVH010000006.1, forward strand.
GGCGGGCGACGGGTTCGCCTGGAATCCTGGCGCAACGCACAGGAGCAGGGAACCTTGGCTGCGGCCAATTTGCTGGGCGCGGGGGACAGCATCTCGGCCGTGCCGTGGTTCTGGTCCGATCAATATGATCTGACGCTGCAAATTGCCGGCCTTGCCGATGGCGCGACGACGATGCTGAGGCGTGACCTTGGCGAAGGAGCCTTCATCCTCTTCCATCTCGATGAGACCGGCCGGCTGCTGGCGGCCAGCGGCATCGGTCGCGGCAATGCCGTCGCCCGCGATATTCGTCTCGCCGAAATGCTGATTGCCGCCCGCGCTCATCCCGATCCGGAAGCGCTGACGGCGAGCCATGTCAAACTCAAATCACTTCTTGCCGCGTGAAGAGCCCTTACCCCAGGAGTTTCCAATGAAGAAACATAATCGTGCAACGGTCGCCGACCTGCTGGCGCTCAAAGGACAGCGGCAGCTCACCATGTTGCGCGTCACCTCGCTGGAGGAAGCCGAAGCGGCGGAGAAGGCCGGGATTGATATGCTTTCCGTACCGCCGGCACTGCTTGGCCCCGTATTCCGCGAGGCTGCTCCGAGCCCCTTTGCTGTTCCTGGCCTCGAATATGGCGATTACGTCTCGGCGGAAGAGTACATGCGGGAGGCGTTCAGGGCGCTGAAGGCCGGTGGCGACGCCGTTTATTGCGCCGCCGGGCTGCAAACGATTCGGCGGATGCGCGAAGAGGGCATTCCGGTCTGCGGCCATGTCGGCCTCATTCCGTCTAAGGCGACCTGGACGGGTGGCTTTCGCGCCGTCGGCAAGACCGCGGCAAGCGCTTTCGAGATCTGGCGCCAAACCAAGGCACTGGAAGAGGCGGGCGCCTTTGCGGCGGAGATTGAAGTCGTGCCTGGCGATGTCGCTTCCGCGATCAGCGCGAACACATCGATGCTGATGATTTCCATGGGTGCCGGAAGCGGATGCGATGCCCAATATCTCTTTGCCGACGATGTGCTGGGCAGTAATCGCGGTCATAGGCCGCGTCACGCCAAGGTGTATCGCGATTTTGCGGCCGAATATGACCGGCTGCAGAATGAACGCACCGCCGCTTTCAAGGAATTTGCCGAGGACGTTCGCTCGGGCGCCTATCCGGCAAAAGGGCATCTCGTCGCAATCGACGAAGGGGAGCTACAGGCGTTTCTCCGGCTGCTTTCCGAAGGCGGTCGATAACGCCACAGGTGGCGTTTCATGATTTTTTCCAATCGGACGACATAAGATGAAAAATTTCGTACTGACCGTATCCTGCAAATCGACGCGCGGGATCGTTGCGGCGATAGCGAATTATCTGGCCGACCAGGGCTGCAATATCGTCGACTCCAGCCAGTTCGACGATCTCGATACCGGCAAGTTCTTCATGCGGGTCTCCTTCATCTCCGAGGAAGGCGTCAAGCAGGAGGCATTGGTCGAAGGTTTCAAGCCGGTCGCCGAGAAATTCGAGATGGATGCCGAGATCTACGATACCCAGAAGCGCATGAAGGTGCTCTTGATGGTGTCGCGCTTCGGCCATTGCCTCAACGACCTGCTCTATCGCTGGAAGATCGGCGCGCTGCCGATCGACATCGTCGGCGTCGTCTCCAACCATTTCGATTACCAGAAGGTGGTCGTCAACCACGACATCCCCTTCCACCACATCAAGGTGACGAAGGACAACAAGCCGCAGGCCGAAGCGCAACTGCTGGACCTCGTCGAGCAGACAGGCACCGAACTGATCGTGCTGGCCCGCTACATGCAGGTGCTGTCGGACGCCATGTGCAAGAAGATGTCGGGCAAGATCATCAACATCCACCATTCCTTCCTGCCGAGCTTCAAGGGCGCCAACCCGTACAAGCAGGCCTATGAGCGCGGCGTCAAGCTGATCGGGGCGACGGCACATTACGTCACCGGCGATCTCGACGAAGGTCCGATCATCGAGCAGGACACGGCCCGCATCACGCATGCGCAGTCTGCCGAGGATTATGTCTCGATCGGCCGCGATGTCGAAAGCCAGGTGCTGGCGCGGGCCATCCATGCCCACATCCACTACCGCACCTTCCTCAACGGCAACCGCACCATCGTCTTCCCGGCAAGCCCCGGAAGCTATGCTTCGGAGCGGATGGGGTAGGCGATGGCTGACATCATCGATGGCAAGCAGGTGGCTGCTTCGGTAATTGATGCGGTGAAGACGGCGACCGCAGCATTGGAAAAAGAGACGGGTGTGAAGACCGGCCTTGCCGTCGTCATCGTCGGCGATGATCCGGCCAGCCACACCTATGTCGGCGCCAAGGGCCGCATGGCCAAGGAATGCGGTTTTACCTCCATCCAGCATACGCTGCCGGCCGAGACGACGCAGGACGAGCTGGCAAAGCTTGTCCAGTCCCTGAACGAGGATGCCGGCATTCACGGCATCCTGGTGCAACTGCCGCTGCCGAAGCATCTAAATGCCGAAGCGATCATCCAGTCGATCCGGCCGGACAAGGATGTCGATGGCCTGCATGTCGTCAATGCCGGCAAGCTGGCAACCGGCGATCTTGCCACCGGGCTGATCTCCTGCACGCCGGCCGGCGCCATGCTGCTGGTGCGCCGCATCCATGGCGAGGACCTGTCGGGATTGAATGCCGTCGTCATCGGCCGCTCGAACCTGTTCGGCAAGCCGATGGCGCAACTGCTGCTCAATGCCAATGCGACGGTGACGACGGCCCATTCCCGCACCAAGGACCTGCCGGCGGTTGCCCGCAGTGCCGATATTCTGGTGGCGGCGGTCGGCCGGCCGGAAATGGTCAAGGCGGATTGGGTGAAGCCGGGAGCGACGGTGATCGATGTCGGCATCAACCGCATTGCCGCACCGGAACGCGGCGAGGGCAAGAGCCGGCTGGTCGGCGATGTCGCCTTTGCCGAGGCGGCGGAAGTGGCCGCCGCCATCACCCCGGTTCCGGGCGGTGTCGGGCCGATGACCATCGCCATGCTGATGGCCAATACGGTGATCGCCGCCCATCGTGCCGCCGGCAAGCCGGCGCCGCGGTTCTGAGATCACGCCACCTAAATCATATCAATCGGCCGGCGCCACGCCGGTCGAGGCACGCACGATCAGCTCGGTTTTCCAAAGCTCCTGCTCGGGAAATGTCTCGAGCTGCTTGATCTCGCCGATCAGCCGCTCGGCGATCGTTTTTCACAATGGTGCAGACAGAATGCGACAGACGCCGAATCACGCGTCTGGATCGTTCTGCGACGATTTGAAATTCGTAAACGCCGACACCAAATGCCGTTGAATAAAATGTGCTACCCGCCGCGGCACCTGACGACCCAGGTGGCAGCGTGAAGCTGATAGTTGCATATTGGTCACAGCGCCCGAAGCTTGTAGTAAGGGGACCTTCATATAATTGACAAACATACCGTTGGTTTGTAAACAAAGCTCAGGACATGAATATGTCTTGCGGTCGAAGCATCGGCCGCATCGGTAGGGTATTTCAGGGCCGTGTCGCGGGGCTGATTGGGCGGAACAAGAGGGACTCAAGCCAGCATCAAGCAGGGCAATCGCAGATCTGTTCGATCGCGTTGATGCGAGGTCAATTCTGCATGGGGTTGGTAGTGAACCTCCATGCGTGCGGAATCTCTGAAATGCATATTGCAACCAGGAGTTTAAAATGAATTTGAAAAGCCTTCTGATCAGCTCTGCTGCTTCGCTCGCAGCAGTTTCCGGGGCCCATGCCGCGGACGCTATTGTCGCTGCCGAGCCGGAGCCTCTTCAGTACGTTCGCATTTGCGACGCTTATGGTGCTGGCTACTTCTTCATTCCGGGTACCGAGACTTGCTTGAAGATCGGCGGCCAAGTTCGTACCGAAGGTGAATGGTACGATGCCTACAGCCCGACGAACAAGACCGGAACGTTGTGGCACACCCGCGCCGAGCTGAGCCTCGACACCGCAACCGACACCGAATACGGCCCTCTGAAGACCAACACGGTTCTCCGTTGGGACTGGAGTGAAGGCAATTCGACAAGCACCAAGCTGCTGTTTGCCAATATCAGCCTCGGCGGATTCACTGTCGGTAAGGCAGACTCCCAGTACAACTCGTACATCGGTTACGCCGGCGACGTCATCAACGACGACGTGATCTACGACGGCCCGTATGAACTCAACCAGTTGACCTACAACTATGACGCCGGCAACGGCTTCACGGCTGTGATCTCGGTCGAAGATAGCTACTCCAGCGGCTCGGATGCATCCTATGGAGCGAGCTGGTGGGGTGACGACAAGGCGGATCACTACGCTCCTGACGTCGTTGCCGGTGCTGGGTTCAAGTCTGGCATCTGGGGTGTCAAGGTCGTCGGCGGTTACGATTCGATCGTCGAAGAAGGTGCCGTCAAGGCTCGCGTCGACGCCGATTTCGGCGCTTTCTCTGCCTTCTTGATGGGTGGCTGGAACACGGACGGCGACAAGCTGAACAAGTACGCCGGTACGAACCTGGATCGTTCCGCTTGCCCGGCAGGCCGTCCTGATCTTTGCGGCTGGGGTGACTGGGCTGTCTGGGGTGGCGTTGGCGTTCCGATCAACGACAAGCTGAAGTGGAACCTGCAGCTCGCTTACACCGACTCCAAGATCTTCGCCGCTACGACGAACATCAAGTGGAACCCGGTCAAGAACCTGCTGATCGAACCCGAAGTCTCCTACACCGATTGGGATTCGGTCAATCAGGACCAGTGGGCTGGTATCCTGCGCTTCCAGCGTAGCTTCTAATCTGAAATTATCCGGCCCCCCTTTGCCGGGTAAGAGAAGCCTGCGGTTTCCAATCCTGCGGGCTTCTCACACTGATCGGTTGACCTCCGATCAAATACGGAAAGGGTTCGGCTTTCCCTGCCGAACCCTTTTCACTAGGCACTCCGCTGTAGCTTACCTAATGCGTCGGAAACCATGTGGTCAGGATCATTTTGATAAGAGCTTGCCCACAGGGAACCAATTCAAAATCGCCCTTATCGAGAGCCCATTCGGCGACCAATCCTCCAATGACCGCAGTCAAAGCGGAAGCGGCGGTATCTGCCGACCACGGCGGAGGCAACGGCTTGTCGGCATCCATGGAGTGGAAAATTCTCGCAAAGTGCTCCTGCATATCGTGCCGGAAAGAGTCTGTGTTTTCCGCCACGTCATCACAAAATGCCATGTCGAGATACATGATGACTTTCAGTAGCCCACGTTTGCGCGGCTCCTGCTGAATCTCTGCGAATGTCGCCGAAATCGTGTCTATGAGCAGCTCAAGCGGATTGGGCGGATGTCCTTCGGCAATTCGCTCCGCAAGTTCCTGGAAGGGCTGCTGCGCCTTGTCGCGGATCGAAAACAAGAGACCTTGCTTGTTCTTGAAATGCCAATGAACTGCGCCGCGGGTAACACCGGCCGCCGAGGCTATTTCGTCCAGCGTGACATTTTCATAGCCGTTGTCGAGAAACAGCGCCTCCGCCGAGCGTAATATCTCACGTCTGGTTTCAGCCGCTTCCTCCTTTGTGCGTCTCATTCATTCCCCTCCAATTTCCGCGCCGCGCCCCTTCAGCTCTGTCACAATAGTCATAACGTCGATTATTGTGCTTACAACACCGTTACCTTGCGCGATGTTTTCCCCGGTTATTCTACGGCTGTTGCGGCGCGCGGTCACCGACGACCGCGAAGGCGGCTGTCGTTCGAGCAAAGCCGCTCCTTCTTGGGGCGGCAAGCCCGGCTACCTGGCGGATTTCTGCGTGCTGCCGGTATATGTCCGGCTAATGTCGGTAAAGCCGCTCGATGATTCAAAATCAAACATTCTTTGGGTTACCAGAGCGGCCGCGCCGCGGGCCCAAGAATTATCTTCCCAGTCCGGAAGCAGGGGAGGTGCTGTCCTGAAGGTCCTGGCGGTCAGGGCTTCCCGAAGTGGCCCGAGAAAATGTTCGCCAAGCGAGACGGCTTCGCCGCCGGCAACGATGACTTCCGGATCCGTGACATTGACGAGATTGGCGAGCGCCGTTCCTATGCTCTTGCCGGAATGTTCGACAAGCGCGACTGCCGTCGGATCGCCGGCAGCCAAAGCGCTGCGCAGTTCAGGAAGGCCTCGATCCTCGCCATGTCCGGTTGCCTCGCGCCAACGTCGCAAGATCGACGCTTCGGAATGATATGCCATGAGACAGCCGCGTTTGCCGCATTCGCATATCCGGCCATTTTCTTCATAAAGCGTATGCCCGAACTTGCCGGCCGCACCATTTGCGCCGCGATAGAGCTTTCCTTCGATGACGAGCGCGCAGCTTATGCCGACGCCGACAGCGAGAACGGCCATATTGCGATGCTGTCTCCCCAAGCCAAAAAGTTGCTGGGCGATGGCATAGGCGTTGGTGTCGTCTTCCAGCCAGACCGGCACGTTGGCACGATTCGCCACGAGCGAGGCGAGGGGAATATTGTCCCAATTGAAGCGATGACTGCGGACGCATGCGGTCTGTTCATCATTGATAACGCCGGGCATGGAGATGCCGATCCCTGCAAGCTTGGCATGCGGTCGTCCGGCGAGCTTGACCATTTCGGGAACAGTGCTGGCCAGCAGGTCGGCAACGTAGTCCGGCTGGTGACCGGCAAGGGGTATCCGCATGGCCGCCACGGGATTGGTCGCAAGGTCTGTTGCGACGCATTCCACGGAATCCACCATCAACTTGAACCCGACCACGAGCCCGTGCTCATAATTGATCTGTACCGGGATCGGGCGCCTGCCGGTGAGGCCGGTTACGGCTTGGCCTTCGACAACGATGCCTTCCTCACAGAGATCGCCGACAACGAAGGTCACGGCTGCAGGGCTTAGCCCTGTAATTGTTGCGATATCGGCGCGACTTCGCGGCCCCTCCATGCGCAAAAGATTGAGGATCAGGCGTCGATTTAGCGCCCTTGCCGTGCTCTGGTCGCCCTTCAGCTTCACTTTTAGTTCCTTAATTTTGTAAATTAATTATTGCAGGCTCTATCGATCTATGCATAACTCCACCCGCCGATCAACTCCGGATGCGGTTTCCGCCCTGAGAATAAGCGACAAAATCGGCGCGTTAAATGCCTGACATGCATCTCGAGGGGAGGGCTTGCCAGGACGTGTTGATCGATCAACTGGGAGGAACTCCATGGTGCATTTCAAGCAAATTTTTCCGTCCACTCGCCGCAACTTCCTGAAAGGCGCAGGTGCCGTATCGGCGGCAGCTCTGGCGGGCGGCCTGTCCGCGCCCGCAATTGCCCAGGCGCAGAAAGTCACGGTGATCTCGGCGGAGAACAATGCGGAGGCGCTTGCAGCGCTGAAGAAAATCGCCGAGGCCTTCGGAAAGGAAGCCGGGGTCAGCGTCGTCATCAACAACATGGATCACGAGGCCCACAAGACAGCCATTCGCAACTACCTTGTTGCAGGGGCGCCCGACATTTGCACATGGTTTTCGGGCAATCGCATGCGTGCTTTCGTAAAGCGCGGCCTGTTCGATGATATTTCCGATCTGCTCGAGAAGGAAAAATACAAGGATGTGCTCGGTGCGACGACGGGAACGGTCACGGTCGATGGCAAGCAATATGGCCTGCCGACCGGCGGCACCCTTTGGGGGATGTTCTACCGTAAGGATGTCTTCGATCAGCATGGCCTGACTGTGCCGACGACGGCCGAGGAATTTGTGGCTTACGGCGACAAGTGCAAGGCCGCCGGCCTCACGCCGATCGCCATGGGAACCAAGGAGCTTTGGCCGGCTGCCGGCTGGTTCGATCAAATGAACCTGCGCATCAATGGCCTCGACAAGCACATGGCGCTGATGAACGGCGAGATGAGCTATCTCGACCCATCCCTGAAGCCGGTTTTCGATCAATGGGAAGGGATGATCAACAAGGAGTTCTTCACCGCCAATCATACATCGTTCGGCTGGCAGGAGGCCGCAGCGCTGCTTGCCCAGAAGAAGGCCGGCATGATGAATCTCGGCGCCTTTTTGAAGTCCGCCTTCACCGCCGAGGATTTGCCGCAACTGTCCTATGCCACTTTCCCGGTTCTGGACCCGAAGGTCGGTCACTTCGAAGAATTCTCGGTCAATTCGATCCATATTCCCGCAAACGCGAAGAACAAGCAGGGCGCGCGCGAATTCCTTGCCTATTTCTATAAACCGGAAAATCTCGCGGCCTATCTGGAGCCCGGCGGAAACGTACCACCGCGCAACGATCTTCCGCCCAGCAAGGACCCACTCGTCAACGTGGCAGTCGAGACCTTGAAGACGCTGCAGGGAGCTTCGCAGTATTACGACCGCGACAGCGACCCCGATATGGCCCAGGCCGGCCTTGTCGGCTTCCAGGAGTTCATGGCGAAGCCCGATCGGCGCGACTCTATTCTTCAGCGCCTCGAAGGGACCCGCAAGCGCATCTACAAACTCTAGTTCTCCTCCCGGCGGCCGAGGAGCGGAAGCGCGCTTCCGCTCCTTCATAACTCCAATGAGGCTCTGGATATGTTGATGATTTGGCGCCGCCAGCGTTGGTGGCTCACCCCCACTTTGCTTATTGCCCCCGCGATCCTGCTCTTTTTCACGGTGATCCTGCTGTCGGCCGTGCGGAGCGTCTGGATCAGTTTTCATGAGTGGGACGGCTTCGGCCCGATGAACTGGATCGGTTTTGGAAATTACATCGAGCTTTTCAACGACCCGCAATTTTACGTTTCGCTGAAGAACAACCTCATCTGGCTGATCATGTTCATGGCCGCGCCGCCGCTCGGGTTGGCCATAGCATTGCTGGTCAACCAGAAAATAAGAGGCATGCGCTTCCTGAAATCCCTGTTCTTCATCCCGCTGGTGCTGGCTTCGGTCACGGTGGGGGTCGTGTTCACATGGGTCTATACGCCGGAGTTCGGACTTCTTGCCCTGATCTTCAAGGCATTTGGCGCGACCGCCCCAGCCGTTCTTTCGGACGAGCATTTCGTGACGTTTGCGATCGTCATCGCAGCACTTTGGCCGCAGGTCACGTTCTGCATGGTTCTCTATCTCGCGGGGCTGAACAATCTGAGTGAGGAACTCATAGGTGCTGGCCGCGTCGACGGGGCGAGGGGATGGAACATGCTTTGGCACATCGTCCTGCCTCAACTGACGCAGGTGACCTTCATCGCCATCGCGGTGACGGTGGTCGGCGCGCTTCGATCCTTTGACATGATCTCCGTCATGACGGCCGGCGGCCCGTTCGGATCGTCTTCCGTGCTGGCCTATCAGATGTACGAGCAATCGATCTTCTCCTATCGCTTCGGCTACGGAGCGGCGATCGCATCCGTTCTCTTCGTGATCATGGCCGCATTCATCGCCTGGTACCTGTCACGCATCATTCGCACAGAAGAGAGAGGTGGCTGATGTATCCTCGCCCTATTCCGGAAACAGCCATCTGGCAGCGACGGTTTTATGTGCTGGCGGTGCTGCTTGTTCTCCTGCTTTGGCTCTGCCCTCTGTTTGCGATCATCCTGACGTCGTTCCGTTCGACGACCGATGTCATGAGTGGCAATCTGTGGGGGTGGCCGACCGAGCTTGGTCTGATCGATAATTATACCGCGGTCTTCACCCAGACCCCGATGGCCCAGTATTTCCTGAACAGCCTAACGATTACCATTCCTTCGGTAATCGGCGTCCTGGTTCTGAGCACGCTCGCGGGCTTTGTTCTCTCCCGCTACCGCTTTCCGGGCAATATGCTGATCTTTGCGCTCTTCGTCGGCGGCAATTTCCTGCCGCACCAGATCATGATGATCCCCGTGCGCGATCTTATGGTGCGGCTGAATCTGATCGATACGACGGCGGCGCTGATCATCTTCCACGTTGCCTTCCAGACAGGATTTGCGACGCTTTTCATGCGGAATTTCATCGCGGCCTTGCCCGATGAACTCTTTCAGGCTGCCCGCGCGGAAGGCGCGACACCTTTCCAGACGCTGATACATGTTGCGGTGCCGCTGGTCCGGCCGGCTCTCGCGGCGTTGGCCATTCTGATCTTTACGTTCATCTGGAACGACTACTTCTGGGCGGTGGTGCTGACGGTCAGCGACTCCGTGAAGCCCGTGACTGCCGGTCTGGCCAATCTGCGCGGGGAATGGGTTTCGGCATGGAACCTCATCTCGGCAGGCACGATCGTCGTCGCGGTGCCGCCTGTCGTCATGTTCTTCCTCATGCAGCGCCATTTCATCGCCGGTCTGACCATGGGGGCCGTCAAAGGATGAGCGAGACGGCATTTCCTTTCCCAAAACTCAAGAGCCCAACAGCAGAGAGCCAGGAAGCATGACCAGCCTCGAACTGCGACAGATCAACAAGAACTACGGTGCATACCATGCATTGCGTGGGATCGACCTTGCCGTCGAGCAGGGCGAATTCATCGTCATGGTCGGACCGTCCGGCTGCGGCAAGTCGACCCTGCTTAAGACCATTGCCGGTCTGGAAGGGATTTCGTCCGGCCAGATCCTGATCAATGGCCGCGACGTCAGCAAGGAAGAGCCGGGGGATCGTGGCATCGCCATGGTTTTCCAGTCCTATGCCCTTTACCCGCATATGACCGTGGCGGAGAACATGGGCTTTGGCCTGCGCATGGCCAAGCGGCCGAAGCCAGAAATCGATGCCGCCGTCGCGCGCGCCGCGAAGATCCTGCGCATCACCGATCAGCTTGAGAAGCGGCCCAAGCAATTATCCGGCGGCCAGCGGCAGCGCGTTGCCATCGGCCGTGCCATTACCCGTTCTCCGGACGTGTTCCTCTTCGATGAACCACTCTCGAATCTCGACGCGGCGCTGAGGACGCAGATGCGCGTCGAATTGAGCAGTCTGCATACGGAACTCGGCGCGACCATGGTCTACGTAACCCACGATCAGGTGGAGGCCATGACCATGGCGAGCCGGATCGTGGTGTTGAACCAGGGTGTGATCGAACAGGTAGGCTCACCGCTGGAGCTCTACAGAAATCCCGAAAATCTCTTCGTGGCGGGTTTTCTTGGAGCCCCGAGAATGAACTTCCTTGCCGTGACCGTGGACGAAGTCTCCGGCCGACAGGTCCGGGTTTCGGCTCCCGGCATCGTCCCATTGACCGTCGAATTGTCCGATGGAGTGGCGCTGCAAAAGGGCGCCGATCTGACGCTGGGTGTCCGGCCGGAAAACATATCGATCGTCACAGACGTCGCGCATGGTGGCGCGATCGAAGGGCAGGTGCAACTGGTTGAGCACCTCGGTCGCGAGACCATCCTCTATGTCGATGCCGGCAGCCTGCGTACCATCGCCTCGGAAAGCGGCACCGGAAATATCACCGTCCAGCTTAGCTATGTCGCGCCGTTCACATCTGGCCAGGCTGTGGCTCTGAAGCTCGACGCCAGGGAGCTTTATCTCTTCTCATCGAACGGCGGACGCACGATCAGCGCTCGCAAAACCATCATCGACAAATGAATTCGGGAAATAAGACCGTGTCTGACAAGAACATTGCTGCGACGCCATCCGCTTGGAATACCGTTAAGACCGACCGCTTTCTCGTCGGCGCCCCCCATTACCCCGAGCATGTCGACGAAAGCTACTGGGAGCGCGATGCCGAGCGCATGGCGAAGGCGGGCTTCAATGTGGTGAGAATGGCGGAATTCGCCTGGCATATCCTCGAGCCCAGGCTCGGCACCTTTGATTTTGATCTGTTCGACCGCGCCATAACCATGCTCGGGCGATACGGGATCGATACCATCATGTGCACGCCGACGGCCACGCCGCCGCGCTGGCTGACCGTTGCCCATCCGGAGATCCTGCGCGTGGACGGCAAAGGCCGTCCCATGAGCCATGGATCGCGTCAGCATTGCGATACGGCAAGTCCCGTCTTCCGCGAACACAGCCGCCGCATCACCAAGGCAATGGCCGAACATTATCGGGACAATCCGCATGTTGTCGGCTGGCAGACCGACAATGAGCTAAACACGAGCATGCCGGAGAGCTATTCAAAGGCGACATTGAGCGAATTTCAGATCTTTCTCGCCGAGAAGTACGGCGATATCGGCAAGCTGAACGCTGCATGGGGCGGTGACTTCTGGGCAACTGCCTATGACAGTTTCGACCAGGTCGTGCTTCCGATCGAATTCGGCCCGACCTTCCCCAGTCCCGGCCATGTGCAGGATTACCACCGCTTCCTCGCATTTGCGACCGCACGGTTCCAGCACGATCAGGTCGAAATTCTTCGGGCCACGAACCCGTCGTGGTTCGTCTTCCATAATCTCGGCGGCCTGCGGGATATCGACTTCCGCGGCCAGTTCACCACGGATCTCGATTTCGTCGGCTACGACATCTATCCGATGCTCTACGATGAGTTTCAGCGCATCGGAAATCACGCAAAGGTTCAGGCACTGCACCTGGATATATGCCGCGGCTTTTCGGGGAACTACATCGTGCCGGAGCAACAGTCCGGCTTCGGCAGCCAGCCGGGCTTCTGCACGCTGACGCCAGAGCCGGGCGAGCTTCGGCGCATGGCCATGTCATCGGTCGCACACGGCGCGGACGGACTGATGTTCTTCCGCTGGCGGCCGGCCCATTTCGGCGCCGAGATCTACTGGATGGGCATCATCGACCACGACGACGTCGGGCGCCATCGCTATGAGGAAGCCAAGCAGTTTGCGACCGAAATGACGGCGCTGAAGGACAAGATCCTTGGCACCTACGTGCGTATGGATGTGGGCATTGCCGGTTCGGATTTCGACAATCAGGAAGCCCATAAGACCTACGCAATCGGACTGCCAAGCCCGCAAGACGATGCGGTTCTGCTGCACCAGTATTGCTACGATCGCGGCATCGCTTGCGGCTTCATCCATCCCGAGGATGATCTGTCGAAGCTGAAGCTGTTCTACGTTCCGCATTGGGTGATGTGGAAGGATGAATGGACTGAAAAACTCAAAGCTTTTGCGGAGCAGGGCGGCACAGTCGTTATCGGCGCACGCACCGGAACGCGGAATGAGGACAATCACGTCATCCGGCAGACGGCCCCGGGCACGTCTCTTTCCAACCTCACCGGCGTACGGGTCGAAGACTTCGGTCGTCTCGCTGCGCCGGGCGCCAACGGACTGTTCGACGTGATGGAGCGATCCGGGGGCCTGGTGGTGCCGCCAAACAAGCCCGCTGAATCCCATCGCAGGACGCGCCGTTTCAAGATCGGCAACCAGGAACTGCCCGCCGGACACTTCTACGAAAACCTCTTGGTCGACCCGGATGTCGAGGTCGTCTCCGCCTGGTCCAATCGCTATGCGGACGGTCTGCCCATGGCGACGTCGCGCAAGGTTGGCAAGGGTCAAGTCGTCTATGTCGGCACCTATCTCACGCCCGAGCTGACGGCTGCACTGGCCGAACGGCTCTTCCCGGCGGCCGGTGTGCAGCCGCTTGTGGACGATCTTCCTGCTGGCGTCGAGGTCACCATGCGCATGAATGACGAGCGCAGGCTGCTGTTCATCCAGAACTACACCGATCAGCCCACAAGCCTCACCGCCGTGGCGCCCGGCAAGAACCTTCTCGACAATGGAAAGGCTGTCGCCGGCGGGCTCGATCTGGATGGCTATGACTGCGCCATCATTGAATTGGAGCACTGAGCCCGTTTGCAGGACCCGGCCGGACCGCCGCCGATTTTTTGCCGACACACAGCAATCGGTTGGCGGTCGTGTCGAGGCAATCGGCGCGCGCTTCGTGCGCCGAGCGAGATCAGCGCGTCAGGTTCTCAATCGGAACCCGCAAATGAATTCGAAGCCCTTCCGGCCTCCATTCCCGTGTGATCGATCCGTTGAGCGAACCTTCGACGGTCACCCGCTCAAGCTGGGATCCGAAGCCTGAGCTCGGTCCAGGCGCTGTAACAGCCGGGCCGCCGGTTTCAGTCCAGATGAGGTTGAGCTCGCCGTCCGTCGCTAGGTCGATTCTGATTTGTCCCTCTGGGAGGGAAAGCGCCCCGTATTTGATCGCGTTGGTGGCGAATTCATGTAACAGCAATGCCAAGGATGTCAGCGCGGAGCCCCCAACCGGCGCATCCGATCCATGAATCTGTATCCTCTGCCGGTCATCCTCCCGATGAACGGCAAGAACCGCGTCAAAGAGGGAAAAGAGAGTCGTCGACGATCGAGCGGCTACATCTCCGGAAAGATCCGGCAATGTCAGATCATGAGCGCGAGCCAAGGAGACGATCCGTTTGCGCAGATTGTCGGCGAGATCCTGCGCACTCGTGGCCGAACGCTGGCTCATCGTGATCAATGCATTGGTGATTGCGAACAGATTCTTGATGCGATGGTTCATCTCCCGCAGGAGCAGCGTCTGGCGTTCGTGTTCACGTTTGCGCTCGGAAATGTCCCGCGCGATTTTCGACGCTCCGATGATCGAGCCGTCCTGATTGCGGATCGGCGACACGGTGAGGGAGACATCGACCAGGCTGCCATCCTTGCGTCGGCGCACCGTCTCATAGTGATCGACCCGTTCGCCTCGGCGGATTCGCCCGATGATCGTTGTTTCCTCGTGAAGTCGCTCATCCGGGATCAGAATGGTAATCGGCTGGCCGATCATTTCTGCCGCCGTAAATCCGAACAGGCGTTCGGCGCCCCGGTTCCAGCTTGTGATGATGCCGCCAAGGGTCTTGCTGATGATCGCGTCATCGGAATTTTCAACGATGGCGACCAGCCAGGCATCCGCCGAAGGTGCCTGCGGTCCAAATTGCTGGGTGAGATTCTCGCTCAAGCTTCTACTCGGAGTAGGTTCGTCTTCGTTCGCTGCCCCCTCGGAATCTGATGCTGACACGGAGACCAAAGAAACCGTTTCGTCAGCCGCCATCGCCTTTCCTTTCCCCATCATCATCTCCCGGACGGTAGAGGTCGCATGGGCCCCACCCTATCCACACGCCAAGGTAGCCACAACCAATATTATCGCCGCTCTATGGTCCAACGCCGCTGTTGCCGTGTCTTGATATCGAGGCTGCGTGGATTCGGCGCGTCACCTGCGATCGGCCGCTGATTATACCCCTTCGGCAATCGCAGTCACGTGATTGGCGGAGCGATGGGAAGAGCTTTGGGAACAACCGGTTTCCGCAGATGTTCGATACACGCTCCAACCGCATGCTCGGATCGCCAAATGTCCTATTCAGGGACGCGGACCATGCCGGCTCTCGCCGCTTCGAACTATGATATCGATGGCGGGAGTGCATCGAGGACGTCCAGAATGACGACTGTCGGCAGAGGTGCATAGGATCTGAGTTTGGTCATGCCATCCGTTCCGACCAATACCATTTCGAATTCGTCGTTTTCCGGACCTTGCAGATCGCGGCGTATATCGTCGGCATTGAGTTCGTACGGTTCCTCGAAGAGCTGAAAGACTCCGCCGCCGGCGACCCTCAGCACGGTCACGTTACGATCGGTCAGGTTCTTTTCATGATGTAGAAGCTCCTCCTCCTGCCTGATCGGCCGGTCATCGTTGGAGTCCTCGAAGATCACGAGGACGTTGCACCTGTTCCGAAACGATGCGAGGCTGGGACAGGGATCATCTAATTTGCCACCCGCCCCGGCGAATTCTCTGAACAGAGACCTGAGCATCGGAAATTCTCCTTGTGGAAGTGCAGCCCAGTGTTGCTGGGTGAAAATCAAGCCATGAGGCGTCAGGAATATAAATCCATCAGCAGCTCGTCTTGTTCCCGCCAGTTCGTCTCTTGGATCGTGCCCGGCCTCGGTCACTTCATGCCTCACAAAAAATCTGTCCCTGAAGGTTGAGGCTGCCTCGCATGCGCGCAACGCGCCGCTCGGCGTCGGCTATGTCATATGCCCAAAAGCTGACGCTGAAGATCCTGCCGTCGAACTCATAGTCGGCGAGGAAGGAAAACATATGCAGCCCGAAGTCGTCGACGGTGCGAAACTCGGCCTCCGGATTGCTCTCCTCCCGCCAAGCCTTCGAAAACTTGATAACGGTCATCACCGAAACTCCTGTTCTATTCGGTTTATTCGACCAAACCCCTCAGGGGGGCGTTTGTTGCCTATGGAAGCGGCAAGCATAGGGTCCGCGACTTCGGTTGTATGGATCGCAATCAAAATGCCGAGGGGCGGGAACAATGGCTGGCTTGCCAGCTTAGACCGGGTAGTCACGACAAAGAGGAGGCTGAGATGAGCGCATCTCAAACGACGACGGAACACGACAAAATCCGTAATTGGGTGAAAGCCAGGAATGGCCGCCCAGCCCGGGTCAAAGGTGCGAAGAAGGGCGGAATTTTGCGGATTGATTTCGGCAAGCCTGAAGAGACGCTCGAAGAGATTTCCTAGGAGGAATTTTTCCGGATATTCGACGAGAACGAACTCGCCTTTCTTTACCAGGATAAGACGGAAAGCGGCGACACAAGCTGGTTCACGAAATTCGTCAGTCGCCATTGATAGGCAAGGCGGAATGGATTTTGCCTGGGGAAGGGAGCCGGCACTTACACATAAGACGCGTCTTGGCCGCCGCAGCCTCGGCTGCGGCGGGTAATAATGATTGGGAGGATTTGTTCGGCTTATTGCGACGCAACTCTCGCAAAAGCGGAATGTTCCCACGGCCGCGCGGAAATATGATTGATGCCATTAAGATTGGAACTTCGCGCAGAAACGCTCCTCCGGACTTGCAGGGGAACAATGAGAACGCGCAGGGGTTCGACTATGAAGCCGATATTCGACGCGGCCGCAGATCTTTGCCGCAATGAGCAGGTGAAGAAAGCCTGTCGAAAGAACGGCTATCCCCAACAGTAAAAGGAGAATGTCATGGCTTTGACATTGATCAGCAAAGCCTTTGCGCAGGATCAGCCGATCCCCCGGAAATATGCGCGAGCGGGCGAGAACCTTTTTCCGCCGCTTGCCTGGAGCGGCGCTCCAAATGGAACCAGGAGTTTCGCTCTGATCGTCGAAGATCCGGACGCTCCGAGCGGCACCTTTCGCCACTGCGGCATCGCCAACATCCCGGCGCAATGGACCGATCTCACCGAAAGCGCCGATACGGCGCCGGATAGGGCGACGCGGTTCTACAGGAATGATTTCGGCAATGCTCGCTACGACGGCCCGCAACCGCCGCCCGGCGATCGTCCTCATCACTACATTTTCCGCCTTGTAGCCCTCGACGTCCCGAGGCTTTCGATTCCCGATGCTGCCGGCATAGGTGCGATGTGGGCTGAGGCGAAGAAGCATGTGCTCGCGGAAGCGAGCGTCACAGGCACGTACCAGACGCAATAGCCCAAAGGAGACGGCAATGCATTTGGATAGCAAGATGCAGCAATGCGTCGAAAACTGCCTGCGCTGCTACAGCGTTTGTTTGTCCACGGCGATGAACCATTGCCTGGAAGCCGGTGGCGAGCATACCGAGCCGCAGCATTTCAGGTTGATGATGGCTTGTGCGGAGATATGCCGCACGTCGGCACATTTCATGCTGATCGCTTCAAGGCACCATCTGCATGTTTGCCGCGAATGCGCGGAGATCTGCGCTGAATGTGCTGCCGATTGTGAACGGATCGGCGATATGGCGGAGTGTACTGACGCCTGCCGTAAGTGCGCCGAGACCTGCCGGCAGATGGCGGGCACGTAAGATCGCGGCTTCGCCGGAACACAGGTGAGGCGAAAATGAATGACGATAAGAAGACAGACCAGAAGCGAGCGGAACCTCCGACATTCGCGGCTCAAGATGTCCGGCAGGGCGAGATCATTCTGAAGCGCCGTTGGCAGCGTCTGGTTTTCATCGGTGGCCTGGTGGCCGTGGTTCTCGTCATCCTGCTGCTGCGATTTGCCGGGTGAGGAGAAAGGTAATGGCGCGTGCAGCGCAAAGGCGGTGCCTCAGGCGCGCGCTTGCCATGCTTTCCAATGCGCCATGCATTCATTTGAACGTGTAAAAGATCGCTTTAGTCTCTTGAATCTCAAGCGCCTTATCCGTTTTCAGATGATCCGAAGACGGGATGCTCTACTGCCAGAGGACCATTAATCGAAGGAGGTCCACGATGCCTGCGAAATCGAAGTCTCAACAGAAGGCCGCCGGTGCGGCCCTTGCCGCCAAACGCGGCGAAAAGAAAAAGAGCGAATTGAAAGGCGCTTCCAAGAGCATGGTCGATTCCATGAGCGAGAAGGAACTTCACGACATGGCGTCCACCAAGCGGAAGGGAAAGCCGGAGCACGCCTCGAAGTCCTGAGCCGGATAACGCAACTCAAGGGCGCGTGCGGTGAAGCCTTATTGGTTCGCAAGCAAATAGACGACAAGCTGGTCATTGACGGATGTTTCCAGGAAGTGATGGCCGTATATTGCTTGCCGCCGACTCGTTGTTGCTCTCTGCACTCACTCCAGCTCTTCCAGCCAGCGCAGCACCGCCACCTCGTCTTCATCCAGCCATTTCAGAATGCTGGAATTCTTCCTCACTTTCGTCTCGGCGATTTTCGCCAGGCTGCCATTCTCGAAACCGTCGAACACGCCTGGATGTATGTAGGATCCGCGGCAGACGGCGCGCGTGTTCACAAGCTTCCCTGCCACTGCATCGATGATTTCGTTGATCTGCCTTGCCCGCACTGCGGCGCAGCTGCCGGGTTCGATGATCGCCAGTGCCGAAGCTGCCATCCGCGTGGCGCCCCAGATCCGGAATTGCCGTGAGCTGAAGTTGCCAGCCGCGGCCTCGCGAATATAGGCATTGACGTCTTGCGAGCGGATCGGGTGGAGAACACCGTTCTCATCGACATATTGGAACAGTTGCTGGCCCGGCAGTTCCTGCAGCATGCGTATGGCGCGTATGATGCGGCGGTCGGTGTAGCTCAATCGCCATTCCTTGCCGGATTTGCCCTTGAAGCGAAACTGCAGGCGCGATCCAACCAGTTTGACATGCCTGCTGCGCAAGGTGGTCAGCCCATAGGAGCCATTTTCCATCGCATAGGCCTCGTTGCCGATGCGGATGAAAAGCTTGTCCATCAGCCAGACGACGGTGGCGAGCGCCTTGGCCAATCCGGGCTTCCTGCGGCGGAGATCGATATCGATCCGTTTGCGGATATCAGGCAATGCCCGAGCGAATTCCACCAGTTGCGCGAATTTTTCCCGATCGCGCTCCGCAATCCAATTCGGATGATAACGATATTGTTTCCGCCCCCTGGCATCGCGGCCGACGGCTTGCAAATGCGATCTCGGATCGGGCGAAATAATGACGTCGGTATAAGCGGGGGGAATGACGAGTGCGGCAAAGCGCTCGAGTTCCGCCTCATCGTTGATCCGGTTTCCCCGCTGATCGTAATAGAGAAAGCCTTTTTTGCCCTTCCTGCGGGTAATCCCGCTATCCAACGCCGCGAGGTAAACGACTTCAGATTCGTCTCCCATTGTTGATGGGGCTTTCGAACCGGTTGCCTCGGGTGGGGTAGGGCCAGCAGCGATCGGCAATTGCCCTGATGCTAGCGCGGCTCCGGCGCATGCTGCGCCGGTATCGACGGCACTTGGTTCCTGTCCCAATTGCAGGCCGCTCTCAGTCATCGCCTTTTTGCTTCAGCGCATCGGAGACCTTCCGCTTGCGTGGATGATTGATGTTCTCGTCATTGGCGTCACGCGTTGCTTCCCCGCCATCCTTGGCAGGAAGGTAACCTGCGGGCTTGGAGCCTGCCGTGCCTTCCCATCTCGGGGACTGGTCGGTCGTTCCCGGCGCGCCGTCACGTGGTTGCTGATGTTTCATCGCGGGTCTCCTATGGAACTGGCGTTCCGGCATTTCGCCGGTCTCGCCGCCGGGAGGTGAGCAGCGCTCTTCGATCCCGCCATGGTGAATGTAACCCACGGCCGGAACACATTGTTCCATCGACGATGAAGGTGAGCGTGCGGCGGTAAACCCGCCCTATCTCGGATCGCGCCGCCTACGGCGCTCCATTGACCTCCACAATATTCAAATCGGGATCGCGAAGGTAGAGCTGCGGGAAATCAGCATGGCCGGTGCGAAAGATCAGCAGGCACTTTGGATCGCCTTGAGGCAGGTCCTCTCGAAAGCCGAGGGTTTTCAGCCGTTCGACAACACCCTCGAAGTCATCCGTACGAAAGGCGAAATGCCAATCATTGCGGTCGATCGCGGGATTTTTGCGAAACGTGCCTTCGGGATTGACGATGAGATGGATCTGCAGGCTGCCACAGGCAAGCCAAGCCCCATCCACCGGAAAATTCGGCCGCGGAATTTGAACAAGCTCGAACACCTTGCAATAGAAAGGCAGCGACTTTTCCAGATCGGTGGTGACGATCGATACATGATGCAAGGCAAGCAGAGACATCACTCTTCCTCCTCAACCAAGTCGCGATGACCATAACAGCGGGGGCACTTAAAGTGTAGCCGTCTTGCGAAATCGGAGAGAATGGCAAGGCGGGCTATGAGCCAGCTTTAGCGATATTTGCGATCGAACCGTGCTTCCGTGCCCGAACGCAAAGTTGTTGGCTCAGAGTTCGATGAGGGAGATTCCGAGATCTTTGTGATGCCGGCGGCGCAGGTAGGCGGGGGTCTCGATGATGGTCACTTCCAAAGTGGGATGTACGATACCGTCGATGAAGTGACCGCCGCGCGTGGAGCAGTCTTTTAGGCCGAGAACGGCGTGAAGATGCAGGCTCGCCTTGCCGTCGTCGCCGGTTGCGATATCGCCGAGAAGGCTCAGGACTTCGCATTGCTCCTCGACCGGAATCTTGCGGTAGCTTCGGCCGGAGAAATCAAACCAGCCGACGGTCGCCTTTTCGAAGGCGCCGATGGCGGTGACCGAGGCGGCGGTCATTTCATAGGTGGTGGCGAAGTTGCTGAGGGTGGAGAAGGCTTCTTCCTTCGCATCGAGCACGACAATATAGGTGCGCTGACCGTCCGTTTCGTTGATCTGTTTGAAATTCATGGCAATGACCTCGCTATCCCTGTGCGGGTTGTCCGGTGAAGGCGGAGATGCCTCCGTCGACTGGAATATTGGTGCTAGTTCAGAACTGCAGCGGGGCGGGAAGGTTCCTTGAAAATGGCGGCGTCATCTTCATCAGCTTCTTGTTGATTTTGCTCTTTTCGGGAACCAAGCGCGAGGCACGTGGTTGAGAATGGGAGCCCACCGATACCAAGGAGGAAGCCATGGCCACCCATCCCACGCCCCCGTTCCCATCGCAACAGCAGCCGATGCCTGGCCATACCGCGGCCATGCGGCCGGTACCGGATCATGGCGAAAAGTCTTACCGAGGATCGGGCCGGCTTACCGGCAAGAAGGCAATCATCACCGGCGGCGACAGCGGCATTGGCCGTGCCGTTGCAATCGCCTTTGCCCGTGAAGGTGCCGATGTTCTCATTGCCTATCTGGATGAAGACGACGACGCCGAGGAGACCCGGCGCTGGGTGGAAGACGCGGGACACAAGGCCATTCTCGTTCCCGGCGACATCCAGGATCCGCAGCATTGCCGGGCAATCGTGGACAAGGCGGTCGCGCAGCTCGGCGGGATCGATATTCTCGTCAACAATGCTGCTCACCAGGCGAGCTTTCACGACATCGGTGATATCAGCGACCAGGAATGGGAACTGACCTTCAAGGTCAATATTCACGCCATGTTTTATCTGACCAAGGCCGCCGTCCCGCATATGAAACCGGGAAGTGCCATCATCAATACCGCCTCGATCAATTCGGACAGCCCCAATCCCACCTTGCTTGCCTATGCCACAACCAAGGGCGCCATCCAGAATTTTACCGCGGGTCTCGCGCAATTGCTTGCTGAGAAGGGAATTCGCGCCAACGCCGTGGCGCCCGGCCCGATCTGGACGCCGCTCATTCCATCGACCATGCCCAAGGAGGCGATCGAGAATTTCGGGAAGCAAGTGCCAATGAAGCGCCCCGGCCAGCCCGCCGAGCTTGCTACGACCTACGTCATGCTAGCCGATCCGCTGTCGAGCTACGTCTCAGGGACTACGGTCGCCGTGACGGGAGGCAAGCCGATCCTGTAGGAGCGGCTCTCGATCATATTGCAAGGATGCCCCTCTGCCGGCCTTGATCGCGGCGCCTGCATCCTCGCGATTGAGGGTGTGGGGGATTTCCTTTCGCCACTGAACAAACCGGACCATTCAGGAGACTGTTATGACCAAGACCTTTGATCTCTCAGAGCTTTCCGAAGAGGAACTGACCGCCCTGATCGAAGAAGCAACGACCTTGCGAGACATCAGGCGGAAGACCCGCGATCGTGAACTTGCAACAGGCGCCGACGGATCGAGGGGACAGGATGTAAAGGACCCCGACCACGGCGCGATCACCACACCTACGCCGCGTGACGTCAAGGAAGAAGGTCCGGCTCACGGGGCGCCAGGTAAAGCCTCTGGCGCTTGACCGACCAAGGCAGGAATTGACTCGAAACCAAAAATACGCGCACCGCTAAGGGTGCGCGTAACGTTAGGAGCCAGTCCACGATAGAACCACAAAGGAAGGGCTGGCATATTCTGGCTTCGTGCCTCGCTATTTCACGACTTCGATAATCTTATGAGTCTTTTGGCTTACGATCACACGCTTCTTATTGACGACCGTATAGGCGTAGTCGCTGTTGCTAGGAATGGTGTGTACTTCCACCGAACTTGGCAATTCGCTGCCGACTACGATGTCGCCCTCATAAGCTACCGATGGAACGTCTTGTTCCGTCACATACGTCCTGACCTCTCCGGGAATAACCACCGTCGTGCTCTGAGCAAATGCTGTTCCAGATGCGAAGAGTGCCGCACTCACGGCAACGAGAATCCTTTTCATCATAACCTCCGTTGGTCCAATGGACTTCCTAACTGCCGCCGGGGGTGAAGGTTCCTCAGCAACTGCGTCGGCAGTTGCAACCGCCTTAAAATCAGGCCACAGCCAATTTTGAGCGTCTTTTGGCAGTGGCGGGATTTGCCAATCCTAGCCGTGCGGCAAGCGCCCGTGCGTCCGCGGGGGCTCGTACTTTCACGTCGTTATCGAAATAAACATAGACGTCACGGCCACTGCGCGCCGGCTTCAGCGGCTTGAGCACGCGGTTGGCATTTGCCGGCTCACGACCATGGGCCCAGTCATCGATCCTCTCCGCCCAGATATCCAGCGCCTTGTCGTCATAGCCGCTGACATAAAGCTCTTCGGAGCCATGGAGGCGGCAATAGACGAAGTCGGCCGTCACATCCATCAGCAGCGGCCATTCGACCGTGTCGGCGCAAACGAGCCCGATTTCATGCTCGCGAAGCAGGTCGATGAAATCCACGTCGACGAAGCTCTCGTGGCGGATTTCGAATGCGTGGCGGATAGGTCTTTCGCCATCGGCCTTCAGCCAGTCCC
Organism: Rhizobium sp. LEGMi-198b; assembly: GCF_054114205.1. Lineage (NCBI taxonomy): Bacteria > Pseudomonadati > Pseudomonadota > Alphaproteobacteria > Hyphomicrobiales > Rhizobiaceae > Rhizobium > Rhizobium sp. LEGMi-198b. Next base: position 24,249 of record NZ_JBSYVH010000006.1, read on the forward strand.
GACCGTTCAGCCGTTCGTCGTGCCGCGTGGCAAGCCTCGCTGCAGCGGCTGTGTCTTTCGGCAGCATTCTCATGAAAGCGGAAAAGAGATCGGGATCGAAACGCTGTCGCGCTGGAAACTGCCAGAGGATTGGTCCGAGCTTTGCTCCCAGGCGTAGCACCCCGGAGGCGATGAAATTGGCGAGCGGGGTTTCGACATCGCGAAGCCGGCGCTGATGGGTGATGTAGCGGGAGCCTTTTACCGCAAAGACGAAATCATCGGGCGTCTCATCGCGCCACTTTGCAAAGACGTCGGGGCGCTGCAGGCCGTAGAAGGTGCCGTTGATTTCTATGGAAGGGAATTGCCGCGAGGCATAGGCCAACTCGCGCTTCTGCGCCACATCCCCCGGATAGAAGACGCCGCGCCAGGGGGCGTAGGTCCATCCCGAGATACCGATGCGGATCGTGCCTGTCTTTGCCATTCCATAGGAACTGCGCGACTGGCCACTTGTTCCTCCCGCTTTTGTGGAGCCACGCATCATCAAGCGGTCGTCCGCGGAACATTGGGAAAATTCAGGCGTTTGCGTCTCGTAAGAGGCAAGCGACAAGGACCTGTCGGGGCACGATCGGCTGTCGGAAACAGAGAGGTGTAAATGGTTCTGCCATGTCGCTGAAAGCCGAAGATATGCGATTGGAAGGTATTGCGGCAAGGACGGCCTTCCTCATCAATGGTAGCGCCTATTTCTCGCGATTGGCCCACATTTTGCGCCGTGCGCGGAGACGGGTCTGGATCGTCGGATGGGACTTCAACCCCGATATCCGCCTGCAGCCTGAGAACTCCAAGGAGACACTCGGCGATCTCCTGCACGCGCTGACGGATGCCAATCCCAACCTTGAGGTTCGAATTTTGATCTGGGCCTTGGGACCGCTTTATTCCGAAAAATCCTTGAAGGTCCTGCGCAAGATAAATTTTCCAAAGAACTCTCGCATCGACCTGCGCTTTGCCATGCAACCCGCCATTCGCGGATGTCACCATCAGAAACTTGTCTGCATCGACGATTCCGTGGCCTTCATCGGTGGAATCGATCTGACGTCGCGGCGTTGGGACACCTGGGTCCACAGGGTTCGTGATAAGCTGAAGCGCGATCCCGACGGCGTGTTTTACGAACCGCTTCACGACCTGCAAACCATGGTGACGGGGGATGCGGCCAGGCTCATCGCCTCCGTGGCGAGGCGACGATGGATGGATGCTACCGGAGAGGAGTGCAGGGTCTTGACGGCGCAGACTGCCATCGACTGGCCAGACGATCTCAGCGCATCGCTTGAAAATGTGCCGGTGAAGCTTGCGATAACGGAACCGGTGACCTTCTTCAAGCGCGGTCTGCGTCAGGGAATTGCCGTGACAAAGGACGTAATCGCCAAGGCGAGACGTCAGCTTTACATCGAGACGCAATACCTTGCGTCGTTCAATGTCGCGGAAGCCATTGCCGCTCGCCTGCGGGAAGAGGACGGGCCGGAGGTCGTCATCATCTGCACACGCAAATCCCATGGCTTGATCGAGAACTTTATAATGGGAAAGAACCGCGACAGGATCGTCCGACGTCTCATGGATGCGGATCGTCACGGCCGGCTGCGCATCTTCTATCCGGTGGTCCCCGATGGCGAAAAGCAGGTCGAACTGCTCGTTCACTCGAAGCTTCTGATCGCCGACGACAATCTGCTCCGCATTGGTTCCTCCAATCTCAACCACCGGTCCGAGGGACTCGACACCGAATGCGATATTCTTTTTCAGGCACATAAGCCTACTCACCGTTTGGCGATCGATGAGCTGCGCAATATGCTGGTGGCGGAGTACCTCGGCTGCGCCGCTGGCGCCGTTCGAAATGCCTTTCAACAGAGCGGATCGCTAATCCACGCAATCGCTGAGCTGAATGTCGGAGCCCGATGCCTCAAGCCGCTGGCAACGACCTGCCAAAAGACAGGGCCGATTGCGGGGACCGCGCTATTCGATCCCGCCTGTCCGCTGGGGCGCCTGGGTCCTCGTCGTCTTGTCGGCCACCTTCGCCGGATCCTTCGTTCGAGCTGAGCGATGCCGAAACATCAGTTCGCTGGCGATCAGAAGGGTCGTTCCCAGGATGAGGGGGATGAGGAAGTAGATGCAGCGAAAGGCGATCAAGGCGCCAATGGAGGCCGCATTCGGCACGATATAGGAGACGGTTGTCTCGATCACGCCCAGGCCGCCAGGAACATGGGTCGCCATGACAGCCGTATTGGCTAGCACGTAGGCGGTGATCGATCGGAACAATGCAACATCCGCGAAGGCCGAAAGCAACTGATGCAGGCACGCCGAGACGCAGACGAAATCCAAAGTACCGATGACGATTTGCAGCAAGGCTATGTGGGGCCGCGGCAGCTCGAATGACCAGCGCCATAAAGTCAATCTTTGCCGCAGGATCATGGTAAGGGACGCATAGAGAACCGGAACGGCAAGAAGGATGACACCTGCCGTTCGGATGTCCCTGGTATTCGACCTCAGCAGGCCCGCGGCATCCGCAGGGTCGACCAGCAACGCGATTCCGCCGAGCGTGGTCATCCCCAGGCCGACCGTGACGCCGCAGAAAAGCACTATCTTCGTGACTTCCTCGATGCTTAGGCCCCAGCGTGAATAAAAGCGATATCGGAAGGCGCCGCTGCTGAGGCCGGCAAAGCCAATATTGTGGCCTATCGAGAGGCTGACGAAGGAGGCAAGCGCAATTTTGCGATAAGGCAAAGACTTGCGGAGGGACAAGATGGCAAGCAGATCGAAACCGGTGAGACAAAGGTAGGAGGCCGCCGCGCAGAGAAGCGCCAAGCAAAGATGCCGGAGCGGGATGCTTAGCAGCGAGTTCCCGATGTCATCCAAGCTGTAGTGATGGAGGATGCGATACAGGAGCCAGAATGCAAGGCATGTCGCTGCGATGAGCAGGCCATTCCAAATAAGGCTTTTCAAGGTCATCGGCTATCCTTCTGCATCGGCTGGGAATACCGCCCCGATGAAGCGGAACGATTGGGCGAGTTCGGTGTTCCCCGGCCATGTCCCGCGGAAGAACGATCAGAATTCTGACCTATAACGTGCACAGTTGCATTGGCACGGATCGCAAGATCGACCCTGGCCGGATCGCCGCAGTGATCGCGGAGACGCAAGCGGATATCGTAGCGCTGCAGGAGATCGATGTGCGTCGCCACAGAACCGGCGGCGTCGATCAGGCGAGCATGATCGCCTCCTTGCTGAAGATGGAAGCGCATTTCAATCCGGCCCTGACGATAGCCGAGGAGCAATATGGAGACGCGCTCATAACGAGCCTGCCGACAAAGGCGATCAAGGCCGGGCCGCTGCCTTCGCTAGGCGAGCCGCGTGGGGCGCTCTCGGTCGAAGTCATAGTGGGAAACAGGCAGTTGCACCTCGTCAACACCCATCTCGGCCTTTGGGGACGTGATCGCGTCCAGCAAATGACGACGCTTCTCGGGCCGGCATGGCTGCCGGGTAGCGGCAAGGATCTTGCGTCGACCATTCTCTGCGGGGATTTCAACGCCGTTCCCGCCTCCGCAGCCTACCGGCTCGCCGTCCGCACATTGAAGGACGCCCAGCTTTCCGGCAATCAGCCGGCGAGACCGACCTTTCCCTCGCGCTATCCGCTGATGCGGCTGGATCATATTTTCGTCAGCGCCGATCTTGCTGTCCTTGGGACGAGCGTGCCGCGAAATCGTCTGACGAGCCTGGCTTCCGACCATCTTCCACTGATTGCCGAAATCGGCATTGGCGATTGACGCGACCGGTCCGTATCAATCTTTCGATCTACTGGTGCTGACGCGCTATCGCCATGCGCTTTCGTTCTTCTTCTCGTAATCGCTGAAGGCCTTTCTTAGTCCCCCAAGCACTTCTGCAGCGGTTTCGAACATCGCCTTGAGTTGCGGCTCATCGACCTTTTCGATGTCCTCGCGCAAATGATCCATCGTTTCTTTCAGCCGCGCCTGCATCTTCTGTGTGTGGTGGCGCGGGTCGCCGTTTGCCTTCGTGACCATGACCAATCTCCTTCGTGAAATGGCATGCGTTTGCTCGCCCCGCTTCGCTTCCACTCAGGAATTCAAACTCGCGAATATTGATGTCGGTTCCCGTAGAAATGCACGGCGACGCGCCGGCATGTGTCACGTGCTGGAGCATTATCGAGAAGGCGAGGTTTGGTGCAGCGTCCGCTCCGGCGTCGGTAGCGCTGCATCGCCGAAGAGCCCGTAAACATCGCTCACGCCGAAGCCTCGGCCACATTTTCCTTGGGCATCTCGATCGTATGAAGGATGGTCAAAGTCTCGTATGGCTTGAGTTCGACCGTCCCTTGCAAACGACTTACGGGCTGATAGTTGGCAATAAGGCATCGACCTTCCACCTGCAATTCGTCGGGCAGAGGCAGTGTTACGGTCTCCACCGAGAAATTTGCGAGCACGATCACACATTGGTCCTCGAATGTCCTTGTATAGGCGAAGACCTGCGGGTCTTGATCGAAATAGGATTGATAGGTGCCGTAGACGATGACCGGATGCATGGCGCGCAGCGCAATCAGCCGCCGGTAGTAATTCCAGATCGAGCGGTCGTCACCCATGCTCTGTGCCGCGTTGATGCGGCTGAAATTGGGATTTGTCTGTATCCACGGAACGCCCGTGGTGAAGCCGCCATGCGGCGCCGTGCTCCATTGCATGGGGGTACGGGCATTGTCGCGCGCATTTCGATTGGCGACAGCGATGAATTCCTCCGACGAAAGTCCTGCCTCGACATGCAGGCGATGCATATTCAGCGTTTCGATATCTCTGTACTGATCGATGGAGGTGAAGGTGGCGTTCGTCATGCCGATTTCTTCGCCCTGATAGACGAAGGGCGTGCCTTTCAGGAAATGCAGGGCGGTCGCCAACATCGTCGCGGATTCCCGATGGTAACCCGTAGCGTCGCCGTAGGTCGAAACGGCGCGCGGCAAATCATGATTGCCCCAGAAGAGAGAATTCCATCCATCGTCCGAGAGCGCATATTGCCATTTGCTGAGGACCGCCTTCAGGCCGACGAGGTCAAACGGCTGTGGCCGCCATTTGCCATAGACCTTATCCCACTGTTGGAGGACATGCTCGAACTGGAAGACCATGGACAATTCCCCGCGCTGCGCGCCGGAATATAAGAGAGCCGAGCCAGGGGTGGCGCTCCAGGCTTCGCCGACGGTGACGACATCGCGGTCCTTCAGTGTTTCTCGATGCATCTCCTGAATGTAGTCGTGAAGACATGGACCGTCGGCGGTGATCGCGCGATCGACATCCTTGGCGATGCGGTCGATGACGTCCATGCGGAAGCCGGCGATGCCACGGTCCAGCCACCAATTCATCATCTTGTAGATTTCCTGCCGAACGCTCGGATTGTGCCAGTTGAGATCCGGCTGCCGGTGGGAGAATTGGTGGAAATAATATTGGCCCGTCGCGGCCTCGAACGTCCAGGCCGGCCCTCCGAATACTGAGAGAAGGTCGTTCGGAAGACTGCCGTCTTCATTGGGAGAGCGCCAGATATAGAAGTCGCGATATGGGCTGTCCTTGGACGCGCGGGCGTCGAGGAACCAGGGGTGCTCATCGGACGTGTGATTGACGACAAGATCGAGAATAATGCCGATCCCGCGTTTGCTTGCTTCTGCAAGCAGCTCATCGAAATCCGCAAGCGTTCCGAATTCCGGGGCAATATCCTGATAGTCCGAGATGTCGTAGCCGTTGTCGTCCATGGGCGATTTGTAGATCGGCGAGAGCCAGATCAAACCAATGCCGAGGGAGTGCAGATAATCGAGCCTGGAGGTTATGCCCGGAATGTCGCCGATGCCGTCTCCGTTGCTGTCGAAGAAGCTGCGTGGATAGATCTGATAGGCCGTCTTGGCATGCCACCATCTGGTGGCTGGTTTGGCGGTCATGGGAGCCTCTCCGGATTGTCGCGGCAAGCCGCGTCCTTTCTCTGGCGTTATCCTGGCGCCTTCGGCGGTATAGGTTAGGCACAACCGGCGCCGCGCGCATAGGTTCCGTGCCGAGCTTGCCATTTCGCGTTTTTAAGGGGGCTGTCTATGAGGCGGTCGGTAGATTGCTCCGAAACCAACGGTAACCGTAGGCATCGAGCTCGATCGTGGTGCCCTTGCGTTTTTTCTCGGGATAGACCCTGTTGCCGAACAAGCCGATAAGCTGTTTCATCTCATCCTTATCGAGATCCAGCTTCACGGAGCAATTTCGCGGCGCAAGATTGTGAACGATGAGGACCGTGCCTTGCTCCCAGGCGAACCTCTGGGCGAATACCGCTGGGTTATGCGTTTCGATACAGCGCCATTCGCCCCAGCCGACCTCGGGACAAGACTGTCGTGTGTCGACAAGCCGCCGCACCCAGTTGAGTAACGAGTCCGGATCGCGCTGCTGCGCCTCGGCGTTGATCTTGTCGGCTCCATGATCGCCAGTCATGATGACCGGGTGGATTAGATATTCTTCCGCGCAGGTGGAGAAGCTGGCATTTTCGTCATCGGACCATTGCATGCAGGTGCGCACCGGCCAGCGCTCCGGCAGGCAAAGCACGTCCCCCAGCCCGAGTTCGTCGCCATAGTAAATGACGGGTATGCCCGGAAGGCTGAACATCAGGCTGAATGCCATTTCGATCCTCCGGCGCTCGTTGCCAAGCATCGGCGCAAGGCGGCGGCGAATGCCACGGTTATAAAGGCGCATGTCGGCGTCGGGAGCAAAGACCGTGTAGACCGCGTTCCGCTCCTTCTCCGTCAGGCGGCCGAGATCGAGCTCATCGTGATTGCGCAGAAACTGCACCCATTGGCAAAGCTGCGGCAATTTCGGAAGCCGTGCGAGACCTCGCGCAAGGGGGGCGGCGGAATTAGTGGCGAGCGCCAGAAACAGATACTGATTTGTAAGAAAAGCAAAAAGCATGTGAAGGCGGGAGCCGCCGCCGAAGAACTGCGGCATCTCTTTCGGAGGCACATTTGCTTCGGCAATCAGGACGGCGTCGCCGCGTCGCCAGGATAGAAAGTCGCGCAACTCGCCGAAAAACTCATAGTGCCGCGACGAGGGGCGGTTGGGGCTGATTTCCTCGACCAGGAACGGTGCAGCGTCTATCCGAAATCCTGACACGCCGAGCTCGAGCCAAAAGCCGACGATCTTGAAAATCTCTTCCCGGACTGCCGGGTTGCTGATGTTGAGGTCCGGCTGATGCGGATAGAAGCGATGATAGTACCAGGCCGTCGCCAGCGGATCAAAGGTCCATACGCTTGACTGGTGGCCGGGAAAGGCCATGCCGTGATTGACGTTTGCTGGCTTGGATCTCGACCAGTTGTAGTAGTCGCGGAAGGGCGAGCGAGGATCGGTCCGCGCCTGTTGAAACCAGGGATGCTGCTCGGACGTATGATTGATCGGCAGATCGATGATAAGTTTCAGGCCGCGCAACCGCGCCTGATGGCTGAACTCCACGAAATCGCCAAGCGTTCCGAGCTCCGGGGCGATGTTATAATAGTCGGTAACATCGTAGCCGTAGTCCATTCCGGGGCTGGGATAAAATGGCAGCAACCACAGGCAGGTGACGCCGAGCCGTGCGATATAGTCGAGCTGATCGGTCAGGCCCTTGAAGTCGCCAATTCCGTCACCGTCACTGTCCTTGAAGGTGCCGACGTTGAGGCTGTAGATGACAGAATTCTTGTACCAGAGATCAATCACGTTCGGGCGTCCGACATTGGGCAACATGCCGCTGAGCGGGCACCCGATGCCAGCTCTCTTTGACCACGCTCGTGGTCCCGAGATTGCTGGTCGCACTATGCGCCATTCGACCGCCGGCATATGCTGAGGTCGTTGATGTAAACCGTATCGAATGGCAAATGTTCCGGGGAGCTTACGGAAGAGCGATCGTTTGGTCCGTGTCGGAACAGAAAGGCTTCATCGGAGCCCGGCATCTTTGGAATATGTCCTGCCGCTCTGGTCCGGCGCTCTTTCGATGCGTTGTTCCGGTGGGATGAAACGGCGATCGTCATATGTGGAAAGATAGTCCGAATGCATGGGCTTTGCTAAGCTTCGCGACTTGAAATAGGCGAATGCAATGCAGGGATCGCCGCCGGCTACCCGTTCCAGTTCGATCAATCCGCGGAAATGTCCCGGCTTACCGATCGATTCCAACAGATCGAGATGTCGCAGAGTCCGATCGTCGACTTCATAAAGCTCGCCTTTCACGGTCGTGCCGTTTCCTGGTTCGTCAAACATCATGGGTGCAAACCAGCGACCGGCGATCAGCATGGGATAGGGCTTGCGGGTTTTGAAGAGACCGCGGTAGTGCGCTCTAGCCAGTCCCCGCTCATGCAAGGCAAAACCCCTTTTCAGCGTCCCGAATACAAATAGACGAATAGTCGCCGACATCGTCGTCCTTTCAGAAATCGGTCAGAGTATTCCACCTTCAGCGATCATCTTGTTCCCGCATGATATCGAGGCCACGCCGATACTTGCCGGTGTCACCGCCAATCCGCTGCTGTTGCCAAAGATTGTCTTCGAGATCTGCCTTCTTGACCGGCCTTGCCATGGCATTTGCGATCGCGCGGCGGACAAAGGCATCGTCATCCTCGCCAACGCGTTTGGTGAGGGCATCGACGGCTGCGAGCACTGAACGAGAAAAGCCTTGCTGCCGGAGGCGATCGATGGTCCAGCCGGGCCCCTTTTCCACGACATCATGCAGATATGCCACGATTTTCTGATCCTCACCCGAAACCGCCGATGCTACGCGACGGCAATGCTCGACATAGGGATTGCCGAGTTTATCAGTCTGGTCCGCATGCGCTTCGGTCGCAATTTCCATGGCACGGTTTTGCGGGTCGATTGATGACATCTGTACCCTCGTCGGCGACCTCAAAATTGAGCATCGCCGCTTCGTATCTCGAATAATCAAGCCCAACGGTGGAGACGGCCGGAAGTTCCCGCCGCGGCTGGTGGTGGCGCTCGGTTGTTGGAAGGTTGGCCGCGACATCGCGGAAGATGCAGGATCTCCAGATTTCTTGGGCCAATCAGGAACAAGCCGAGGATCATACCCGTTAAAAAATATCGGACAGGCGCGGATGCCTCCGAATGGAAATGGACGGAACAATCGTGAGTTAGTGAAAAGAGAATATCGTGACTGATATTTCCCGACACCACCGATTGCAGGCTGAAATCGAGGAACTTATGCCGAGATTTCGATCATTGGCGGAAGCGTTCTGCAGGAATCCGGCCGATGCGGACGATCTGGTGCAGGAGACCATGGCGAGGGCCGTTGCAAGCCTCGATCAGTTCACCGACGAGATGTCACTCGAATCTTGGATGTTTGCGAATATGCACGACATCTATCGGCGAAAGTTCGACATTTCCCAGTAAGATCCAGGAGGAAATAGAAGCCGTTTGCAGGAAGGAGATCCCACAAACTTCGGAGGATTGAGTAAACTCCGTCCTCGAACCTGACGGAATGGCGTATCCAGCGTTCCTACAATGGAAGTGGCTGGATTTGAGGCATAACTGAGTTCATGATGTGCAGGAATCTCCTTGAGGAGGCGACCGTGCACAGACGCGAGGAACTTGCAATGGCTGTGGGCCATGTTCGCGACGGTGAAAAGCGCGTTCTGAAGCAAGAGGCGCTCATCGGCCGGTTGGAGGCCGGCGGTCATCCGAGTGCGCAGGCTGTAGAGTTGTTGAACACCTTCAACGTCACCCTGGATCTGATGAGAGGCCACCTGCATATCATTGAAGATGAAATCGACGCGGAACGTCTTGAAAAGCTGGCGCGTCGAGCCTGGGCCAAGGCCATCGTTAATCGATCTAGGACGTCCAGAATCTCATGAGTAAAGAACCGGCAGAGCAACCAATCGTTTTGGTCGTGGAGGATGAATATCTGCTCGCCTTCGACCTTGCGGCTTCACTCGGCGATCGCGATCTTGCTGTTCTTGGGCCGGCGCCGACGATCGCTCAGGCTTTGTCTCTTATTGCTGCGACCGATGAGATCGATTGCGCCATCCTCGATGTCAGCATCAGAGGTGAAATGGTCTTTCCCGTAGCCGAGGCGCTTTCGAAGCGAGGAATACCGTTCGTATTTACGACCGGTTATGAAAAATCCGTTTTTGGCGAACAGTTCACAGACATCGAGGTCTATTCGAAGCCGCTCGATATCGAACGCCTTACGACGGAAATCTCCACTTTGGCGCATAATCACTGCGTCAAGCGCGGGCATGCGTAACGCGGTCTGGTTCTCGGGAAATGCCTGGCAAGACGTTCGTCACGTATCCTGCTGCCGAGGGCCAAAAAGGCCTCGTGCAATATGCTCGATTTCGATCGGCTTCTCGCAAAGAACAAAACCGGTGAAACGGGCCGGAATGATCGACGGATCATAACCGGTCGCAAAGACATAAGGGATCTTCAGTTCATCCAGTCTCTCCGCCACGGGAAACACCATTTCACCGTCGAGGTGGACATCGAGGATCGCCGCATCGACATCTTCATCCTGGATCAGTTCGAGAGCCTGGTCGACCCTTGCCGTTGGCCCGATGACGATAGCCCCGAGCTTCAGCAACTGGCGGCGCGCCTCGTTTGCAAGAAGATACTCATCTTCCACGATCAAAATCCGCCGGCCGGAAAAGAGGTGGCTGTAGCGCTGGCTCATCTCGTCAGAGCGAACAAACGGTGGGGAAGTTTCGCGAGTGTGGCCTCTGCAGCGCATTACTCTCAATGACTTGGCTCATGCAGTTTGATCTTTTCGGAAAGAGGAAGTTCGATGGTACAGATCAATCCTTCCGGCGTGAACTCCATTCGTCCGCTACCACCGAACTGATACGGCACGACATTTTCGATCAGTTCGGACCCAAATCCGCGCCGGGCCGGCCTCTTCGGCAATCCAGTCAGCCCTGTCTCTTGCCAGACCAGCTTCAGAGAGGGCTTCTTGCCGTCACCGTGATTATGGAAGGAGATGTGCAATTCTCCGCCGTCTTGCGACAACGCGCCGTATTTAACGGCATTGCTTGTCAACTCATGGATCGCGAGGCTCATGTTCTCCGCCGCTTTGCCGAACAAAGCCGCATTTGGGCCGGTTATCGTCACCGGATTTTCATCCTTGCCAGTCTGGGCGGATATTTCGCTTTTGATCAGGTCTTTCAGGTCCATGGCGGCATCGGGCGCGCTCGTCAGCAAGGTCTGCGTTCTGGCCATTGCGTTGATGCGGCCTTCCAGATGACGGGCGTAGTCTACGACCGTGTCGCTCGTTTCCGCGGTATGGGCGGCAATCGAGCGGACGATCGCAAGCGTGTTGCGTACCCGGTGCTGAAGCTCGTGCAGCAAGATTTGCTGATGCTCCTGAAGAAGCTGCATTTCGTGCACATCGGTCGCTGTGCCGAACCATTCGACCACCTTGCCGGAATCGTTCTTCACTGGCCGGGCCCGAAGATGCACGGTCCTGTACGTGTTCGTTTCGGCATTGAAGAGGCGATGCTCCAATTCGAGCAGTCCGGTTTTTTCGGCGTCCTTCCAGGCTTCCAGGACCTTCTTGCGATCATCGGGATGTATGGGATCAAGCCAGCCTCTGCCCAGCGATGCAATCTCCGTCTGGCCGGTATAAGCCGTCCATTGCGGGCTGCTCCAGGTCCAATTGCCCTCCGCCGCCGCGCGCCAGACAAGCTGCGGAATGCCTTCGACAACAGAGCGCAGAAGCGCTTCGCGATCCCGCAGGCGCTCCTCTGCTCGGACGAGCGCGGTTACGTCCATGAAGGTCAAGACGGCGCCCTCGATGACATTGTCGACGCTGCGATAGGGGAGCACGCGGATCAGATACTGCGAGCCGGTCTGCGGGTTTTTCGTCTCCCGTTCCATGCTGCTCAGCGTCCGGATAACGCGCCGCGCATCCTGCTCGAGATCGTCATAGGCAATTCTGGCGGCGATATGATGGATCGGCCTGCCGAGATCGGTATCGATCAGGTGGAATATGTCGGTGATTGCGGGCGTGAAACTCTTAATGCGCAGGTCATTGTCCAGAAAGACCGCGGCAATCTGCGTGCTGTCGAGCAGATTTCTAAGATCGGAATTCGCCCGTGCCAGCTCTTCCACGCGATGAGCCAGTTCGCCGTTGACCGTCTGGAGCTCTTCGTTGAGCGACTGAAGCTCCTCCTTGGAGGTCTCCAATTCCTCATTTGACGATTGAAGTTCTTCGTTGACGGACTGGTACTCCTCGTTCGAGGCCTTCAACTCTTCATTGGTGCTTTCCAGCTCTTCGACTGTTGCCTGTAGCCGATCGCGTGCCTGGCGAAGCTCGTCCTCCAGGCGTCGTACATGCTCCTCCTGACCGGCGGAGGGAATGACCGTGCCAGCGTCATCCTCGCCGACCACCTGGCCGTCCTGGAGGATCACCATGAAACGACGCGGCTGTCCCGGCGCGGGGTCGATCGGCTCAATCGACATGGTCACCAGCAAGGCGCTGCCGTTCTGCCCCGCCTTCAAGCCACTAACCTTGACGGTTGCCTTGTCGGTCTCAGCCTTATGGAGCGCTGCGCGCAGATCTATGCGCAGATCACGATGGATCAGGTTGAAGACATTCAGGCTGGCATGGCCCGATGGCGGATCGATGAACTTGCCGGTGCGCCCGGAAAAATGCAGCACGTCATGGTTTTCGTCGACAATCATGTAAGCGGGCGCATATCGCTCCATGATCCGCTCGGCCTGTTTCGTGAGCACGGATACGTTGTTGACGGAAGGACGTATTCCGGACGGCATGCCGGGCGGCGCATTGCGTTCGGTGGTCGCCGACAATGGAAAATCCGGCAGCAGACGAGTCATGGTTTCGATTTGCCGGAATATCCGGAAGCGGCGATCCACGGGCGTAAAAAGCTTCCCATGGCGGCTGACATTCTCGGAATTGCCAAGGAAAAGATAACCACCCGGCCTGAGGGCGAAATGGAAGAGCGGAATGACCCGGTTCTGAAGTTCTGCGCCCAGATAAATCAGAAGGTTGCGGCACGACACCATGTCGAGCCTTGAGAAGGGCGCGTCCTTGATGAGATTGTGCTGCGAAAACAAGCACATTTCCCTCAGTTCCTTGACCACGGAATAGGTTTCGCCCTCTTTGACGAACCAGCGTGCCAACCGCTCGGGTGTAACATCCTTGATCGCCGAGGCGGCGTATCGCCCGACACGCGCCTGCGCCAGCGCGCGATTGTCGATATCGGTCGCGAAGATCTGGATATGTGGCACGATGTCGAGTCGTGCCATCTGTTCGCGCAAAAGGATGGCGATCGAATAGGCTTCTTCACCCGTGGCGCAGCCAAGCACCCAGACACGGATGTGATCGCTCGCGCCCTTGCCTTCGAAAAGTTTGGGAATGACCTCCCGTTCGAGATGTTCGAACTCCTTGGTATCCCGGAAGAAATGCGTCACGCCGATCAGCAGGTCGTTGAACAGGTTATTTGCCTCGTCGGCGTCGGAACGCAGATATTCGAGGTAATTTTCGATGGTATCGGTCTGCGTTACCTGGATGCGGCGCTGCACCCGCCTCAGGAAGGTATTGGGCTTGTAGCCATGAAAATCGTGCCCCGTCCTGTTGCGAAGCACGGCGGCGATCCGCGTCAATTGCGGGCCGACTTGGACGACCAATTCGTCGAAATCCTGCGCCAGCGTCTGGCGTTGGAGGCTGCGGATCTGAGCCTTGATGCGGGTTGCCAGCTCCTCGGCAGGCAAAACCAGATCCGCCACCGCAGCCGCGCTCTTGGGCTGCGATGACGGATGGGAAATATCGACGGATTCCTGGCTGATTTCGGCAAGCGCCAACCCGCCTTGCTCCTTGACGGCAATGATGCCGAGGGTTCCGTCGGTCCCGCAGTCGCCCATGACGAGCCCGATGGCCCGCTTTTGCTCCTGCTCGGCCAGGGAGACCAGGAAGCTGTCCATGGTCCCGCGTTCACCCGATGTGTCGGACGCATGATGGGTCAGCAGCCGATCATTTTTCAAGGTGGCGGTCACGCCGGTCGGAACGATATAGATGCGCTCGGATTCTATCGTTTCCCCGTTTGAGGCTAGCCGCACCGTGCGGCCGCTCACCGCCGCCAAGCGGGCCTGGAATGCTTCCTGATCGAAAGCGTCGCGATATTGCATCACGATGACAAAGGCGGCGCCTGGGGAAGAGTGCATCTGCTCGAAGAAGATTTCGAGACTGCCGGTCTCAGCCGCGGAAGCTCCGATCCCCACGATGATCGGCGACCGCGAGGCAGCACCTTCGTTGATCTCAACTCCAGCATCGGTCAAAAGCTCGTCGCTTTTTTTTACCCGAGATTTCTTTGTCACGTCTGGCGTTCCATGGTGTTGAGCCGCCGAGACGGCCCATTACGATTTCGGCTTCCTTCCGGCACGCATTTCCAGGTCAATGACCTCCGACCCGCTCTCGTTAGGAGCCTTGTCTTCCATGCCCTGAAGAATGGCGGTGCGCAAGATATCTACATGCTTTCGGTATTCGCTGGCCCGCTCTTCATGCATTTCCGCCATACCCGGGCGATTTGCCTTTGTGGCTTCCTTGGCCATGCGACCGACCAGGGCAGCACGTTCCTCGACGATTCGAAGCGCCACGCGCATGGCAACGTCGACTGAATCGCGCTGTTCGGCAATCAATGCCTTGGCGGTATAGGCGTGCCCGATCTGGCAACGAAACCGCAGGGGTTGCGAATCCCGCACTTCCGATAAGACACCGCCGCATTCCGGGCATGTCAAGGGGGAAGCGTCAGCTAGTTGCTTGATTTTAGACGTGTCCGAGCGGCCGCCTGCCGCAATCTCCACTTCAATCCTGACGCCTGCCGGCAATGGCCGCGCTGGTCCCGGCGGCTCCGCCGAGAAGTGAATGATCGCCTGTGCCAATTCTTCCGATGTGGCGTTGAGATCGACGGGAGTGGCTTCCAATGCCGAAATCGGCATTTCAGGCGTCGCCGCATCCTCCGGCGCTTGAACCAGGGCGACGCCTCCGGCCTGCTTGATCGTCGCCAGGCCGGATGCGCCGTCGTTCATCTTGCCGCTGAGAAGCACCCCGATCGTTCTTGGACCACAGGAAAGAGCGGCTGATCGGAAGAGGGAGTCGATCGAGGGACGCGCGAGATTTTCGCGAGGCCCGTTTCCCAGGGTCAGCTTGTCCTTTATCACCAGCAGATGGTAATCGGAGGGAGCAAGGTAGATTTGGCCGGGCAGAATGGCCTCGCCATCTTCAGCGTTCTTCACAGGCAAATTGCTGGAAGCGGAAGTGACTGACCTTAATATTCCGGCGCTGTTTGGGGGAATGTGAACAATGATGATCACTGCTGCCCTGAGATTGTGGGGCAGGGCGGCTAATATGGTTCTCAGAGGATCGGACGATCCCGCCGATCCGCCGATAACGATGATGTCGCGATTGGCCATCACACCTCACATGAAAGAGGAACCAGCGGGGGCAGAGTTTGTTCCATTGGTCGCACGGGAACCTTAGGCCGGGCCGTAAGTTCGGAAGCTGGATCGCGTGGATTTTGTCCCTTCCTGCTAGGCCCTGTCGCCACCTGCGCGGTCCACCCTCCTTTGAGACTGTGACAAGCCCGTATTCACATCGCTATTCATGACCTCTGTCTCACAACCGGCATGAGACGATGTCGAAGAATTTTAAGAGTCTGCACGGAACCAAGCGCGAGACGGAGTCGTTTTTTAGGGGATGTGAAGAGTGCTTGAGAAAGTCTGTCTGAAGGGCTTCAGGCTTCATCACGGCAACTCGTTCAATACAGATCATCGGAAAGATCCAGCCGGCATCCGCACGGAGGCCGGGCCGATACTCGTGACGTTTGCATTACGGGGCGACGCAAACATCGCATCAATTTCGCCGATGACGCGGCTATCAGGAGAGCGTTGTGCACGATACGTCCCGATCCACCGATTTAGAGACTGAAATCGTAAATCTCATTCCGGCTCTTCGCGCCTTCGCCAGAACCTTCCATAGGAACTCGGCCGATGCCGACGACCTGGTTCAGGAAACCTTGACAAAGGCACTCGCCAATCTTGGCCAGTTTGACCCCGGTACACGGCTGAAATCCTGGCTGTTCACCATCATGCGCAACACATTCTGCACGAAGTTCCGCATAGCCAAGCGCGAGTCGCCCGGCAGCAAGAAATGCGTCTCCGGCTTCGGCGTGGAAGCGCCGCCGCAGGAATGGACGATCCGCGCCAAGGAACTGGAGCGAGCCTGCAAGCGGCTGCCAGAGCCTTATCGGGCGGTGCTGGAATATGTGGTCATCGAGGGCCGCTCTTACGACGATGCGGCGGAAAAATTCGGCTGTGCGATCGGCACGGTAAAGAGCCGGATCAACCGGGCTCGCCAGCAGCTCGCCGCTCAGCTCGACGAGGACTGACATCCGAAACCGTTGCTGCTTTCCCAGGACGCAGAAAATAACGAAGCGCCAGTTGGCAGAGGTGCGGCACATGTGCATCGCAGCGAAAAACTTCGGCCCGAGGGGTTTACAAGCAATCCCTTGAATGGGACTCTGGTCATCGAGAGTTGCTTGAGGCGCGCGAAGTATTTGTCTCGCGTGACGGCGGTGCGAAGGCCAAAAGACAGGCAGCGCACTGTAGGGTCGGCTCTAACCAACCAAATCAATCCAAGGCTGAACGTGCGTTTTCGCATGGTGTTCGGCTGTCGATGCAGCGTTTCAGCGCGCTGGCATTGATACAAATGCAATTGGGCTTTTGTAATGAGATTCGTTTTAACGGGTATTTTTCTTAGTGTCCTCGTAAGTGCTGCGCCGCTCTCGCATAAGGCCTATGCCGGCGATCTGGTGATCTGGACGCCGGTTAAGGTTGCTCCGCGGACCTATCATACGACAATTGGCTTTCGGCTGCCCATGGCTTGGGAAATGAGCGCGGGTGCCGATCTTGGTCTCGCAGGCGCGGCCGGTGGAAAGATCCTGAACGGTTCCGAACTCGCCACGCTATGGGGACGAGCGGTAGACGATCGCAGCAATTTTGCCAGCAATTCGCGGCGCGAGGTCGCCGTGCGGGTGGATACGCTGAGGGGAAGCGGAATGTTGTATCTTGGCCGCTCGCGAAACTGGATCGTCTCACAAGATCTCGACATGCAGATGCTGCGATCGTTGAACGTGACTACGGCGCAGACCGCGCCAACCTCTGTCACCGCCTCGCAGGCGGTAAAGATGATCTTTCCCTCAACCGGAACGTCGATCTCGGCGAGGGGAGAGCTGACGGACGTCAAGGGTACCTTCTCAAGTACGTTTGCCTTGAACCAAGCGATTGTGCCCAACCTCAATCTCACCGCTTCACTCACCGATCCGCTGCTGCTGACGCCGGCGGGCAATGTACGGGTCGATTATCGCATCAAATGGTGACGGTGTAGTTCATGAGGCGCGGCGAGAGAGTCATCGTTCCGCCGGTGGCGTATTCGATGACTCTCGCTGCTGTTGGCTCTATTAAGCCTCCAAGACATAGACGATCGTAAACGAATTGGGATCGACGATTACGATACGACCATCGGCAAGAACGAAGAACCGATACGACTTGTATTGCGGTATGATCTTGACGATTCTCGGCGGAAGTGGCTCGAGCCTAATCGAGTGTGGAATGCTGACGCCTACGGAGACGGTCTTGATTTCCGACTCGCGCACCGGCGTGGTGTGAACTTCCTTGATCACCTGCCGCACCTGCGTTTGCTGCTCAACGGTGATGTTGGTATTCGTGGTTGAGCTCTTGGCGGTGTTTTCCTGGGTCGTGTTCGTCTGACTGCCAGTCTTCGCCGTACCGCTGGTGTCAGTGGCGGACTTGGACTGATCCGTGTCCATCTGCGTCTTGCTTGATGTTGTCGATTGCTGGGTATCGGTGCCCGATCCGGATTTTTGGGTCGTCTCGGCCTTCGGGGGTTTGACTGTTGACTGAGTGTCGGACGATCCGGATTCCCCAGAGCTCTGCTTGGTCATGGATTTTGTGTCGGGCGTTTTTTGCTTCTGCGTCTCACCCGATCCGCTCTTGGTGCCGGTTTTCGGTAGGATAGTCGTATCCTGTGAATCTTGAGCGGTCGCAACGGATTGAGCCACCGGGGAGAGGCTAAGGGCGGCGGACGCCAAGAGAATGTAGAACAGATTGCAAGTCATCTTGAACTCCTTCTGGTGCGCTGATGCCAATCAACGGCAAAAGCACTGTTGCTTCATGATGAGCCGGCCATGATGGTGGACATCGCCTCGGACGCGATACGTCGATCCCGAGTGATAGCCCTCGTTGTAATAGCCGGAGCTATCGTTGGTCGTGATCGCAATCGACCGGGCGTGGGTCGGAACTGCTTGTCAAAGCGCCCAATCCGAGCGCATATGCGATAAGGAGTGTTTTCATTCGTTCTCCATTCAGGGCACACGCCGGCCGCGGCGCCAAAGGCGCCGTGGTTCTGCGTCTTACTGTGAGGGATGATGGAGAGCCGTCAGGCTCTCCTCTGGTCGATCAGTGGAGCACTTGGATCACTTTCCGTGAGGATGGCTCGACGATCACACGCTCGTGGTTGACCACCGCATAGGCGTATTTCGGATTTTCCGGAATCGTTCTGATTCTGATGGTTCTCGGCAGCGGTTGGCCGATCACGACCTTCTCCCTAACGACAACTGTGTCCTCGGGCATCGGCTGCTCTTGCACATAGGTAACAACCTTCTGTGGCGGCGGATCGATAGCGGTGCCGACGATAGCGCCTGCAACACCACCGACTGCGGCACCTACTGGACCACCTACGATGGCACCCGTGACTGCCCCGCCTGCCGCGCCGTTGACGGTCGACTGCTGTGCGAAGGCGTACCCGCTCGCCAATGCAAGGGAGAGGGCTGCTATACTAAATACTTTGGTTTTCATCAGATTCTCCTTTGTCTTTCCTACTTGTCCGCGGGTAACGGAGCTTTCGGTAAAACCATTGAGAACCTCGTCTGTTCCTGTTTTGAGGCTTCAGTCGGGGCGTGGTCAGACCTTGGTCCCTGGGGGTACGGACTAAGGTCTCAAAACGCTCAACATCTGCTATCGTGACTTGTATGCGGCAGGCGAGCTTTCCTGGAAGCAGTCGGTCACCTGCATCCTGGAGATCAGCAAAGCGCTCTGTCGTCGCAGCTCTTCCGCCGCGAATAGGGATCTGACGTTCGCCGCCGCATTGCCGGCGGTCAGTGGACGCTCGGGATCTTTGTGGCCGCGGCGAAATCCTCGGCCGCCAATTCGCTGATTGCGATCAACACCTCCTCACGCGAGAAGCCGGAGCCGATCGTTCGTTCGATCAGGTCCTGCAAGTCGGGCTCAATGACATCGCGGCAATCTTCAAGCCGTTCTTCGGAAACGGTCACGCTATACAATTCGTCCATCATTCAACCTTTCCTTCAACCTCGAGCCGCCGCATTGAAGGGCGGCCCGGGCGGTATTTCTCTATGGTGCTATCGTGCCGATGATCTTCGTTTGGATGCGGCAAGAAGACCTTCGCGCTGCATCTTCTTGCGAGCGGCCTTGCGATACCGGCTGACCGCCTGTGCCTTTTCACGGATACGGCGCTCAGAGGGCTTTTCGTAAGCCCGCCGCTCCTTCATCTCCCGGAACAGCCCTTCGCGTTGCATCTTTCTTTTCAACGCCCTGAGCGCCTGCTCGACGTTATTGTCTCGGACCAGAACCTGCATTCTGTTCTCCTTGTTGTTGCGGTTGATAAAATGGTTGCCGGTCAGCCGAGCTGCTCGGCGATCAATTCCTGCAGTTCTCGACGTGTGAGAAGGCAGGGATACGGTTTCCAGTTTTTGTCAGGCCGGTTAACGGCCCCATCGCGCTCGCGCGGCTTCACCGCCGCGGGCGCGGCAGCGATGTTCGGTTTGTTCAATAGAAGTCCTCCGCCGGCCGTTTGGCCAGCGTAATCGATAAGAAATAGCAGGAATGCCCATCATGCAAATGAGCGGCGTTGGCTGCGAACGAATGCTCTTGCCAATGGTTCCGGCGAAGCATCTGGCGCGATACAATTCGCACGGCTTCGCAGCCCTCACGGCTTTAAATGGGTAGTAGGCTAAGCCTTTGCAAGGTGGAGATGGCGCCTCAGCCCACCTCGATCTCCGGTCTGTCCCGAGCTCCGCCTCCCCGCTGTGCCTACGGCCTCATTGCCTCCAATTCCTTTTGGAGCCGGTTCCGTTCGGCAACATGCATCTGCTGCAATTCCTCGAAGGTCGATAGCAGCCGACGCGCTTGCGAGGTGTCGTGTTGGCCTTGCGTAAGTTCGAAAATGATTTGCTTTTGCCGAGTGATATGTCTGCGGCCTTGAGCCACATGCTGCTTTGCCAATTTTAAATGCTGTTCTACGAGTTGCTTATCCATGCACAATTGTACGCCTCGGATGATGTGAATGCATCTGCTTCCTCATCTTGGCTGACGGACGTAAAGGCGAGCAGTCACGTCAACCGTCGAATGCAGCATTGAGACCGCGGGCACGTCGCGGCGGCGGTCTCAAACGCAAAGCCGGACGCCGCCGGCAGAAACCTTAGCGCCACCGAGGTTGCTTCGGCGGTGCGTTGGCATGTAGCTCGTGCAGCGGAGCATGCCGGCCCAGCAGCTTGACCAGTTTCTTGGTTTCGGCTGCGTCAACGCCGTGTTTCTTGCAATGTTGTTCCACGTCCAGCTCGCGCGGGCCGGGTCTTTTGACCTGTCGGTTTTGCATACTCTTCATGGGACACTCCTCCTAGCCAAGAAACGCTGCCAGTATGCTCATTGTTCATTAGTTATTTCTAAATCGGATGACGTTCGATCCGTGCAGTTCCGCGCGACCTGCTTCGTGTCCTCGGATCGAACGATGAAATAATAACCATTTTACTGGATTTTAAGGGGTTATTACGCTATCTGAAAGTAGCGACGCCGGTGAAGGCTGAGCGGAGCGATCATAGCATGAAATAAGCTTCAGGTGAGGTAGGGCATGGCCGAACGTAATCCACCAGCAATCTTCGTCGGGGACGCCGCTGGTCTTGATTTTCTAAATTCTTTAGCAACCCCGCTCGACAGGCCTTTCGAATGGCTCAACGACGGAGAGGGGTTCATCCAGTGGCTTCGCGAGGCGGGTCTCGTTCCGGAGCGCAGATTGCAGTCCATTGCCAGGAACGCCATGCCCGGAGAACTCGACTCGCTGGCGGCGCAGGCGCGTTCGTTGCGCGAATGGTTCCGCGAATTCGTCAGGGAACACAAAGGAAGGCCTCTCGATGCGAGCGCGCTCGAGCAGCTCGAACCATTAAACCGCCTGCTGTCGCGAGACGAACAATTTCGCCAAATCGTCACCACGGAAGAGGAGAAGGGGACAATCGGATTGCGCTGGAGCACGGAACGCCAGTGGAAATCGCCAGACGCTCTTTTATCCCCGATTGCGGAAGCGATGGGTGAACTTGTCTGCACCGAGGAATTCTCTGATGTCAAAGCGTGTGAAGGTCACAACTGCACGCTTCTCTTCATCGATCGCACGCGCGGCAAGAAGCGCCGGTGGTGCAGCATGGCGGTTTGCGGCAACCGCGCGAAGCAGGCCGCCCACCGCGCCCGAGCCAATTGATGGAAAAATGGCGGCCAAGATGCATGGGGTGCCCATAGGGGTTCCCGATGGCTGCAGAAAATAGACGCCGGCCATAACGCTCATAGTCATCTCGCTTCGCTGAGATAACTCAGACCCATTAAATGGGTCGGCCGATTCTGCGATCCAAGACGAAAATTCGATTTCCAAATCAGTAACTTATCTTTCCGAGATCGAACAGATTTCAGGGCAGCAGTCTGCAACGCTGTGCCGTATGGGCGTGCGATTTTAACGTAACCTTTTTAAAGGCACTTGACTGGTTACTAACTTGGTGTAACCATATTGGCGTTATTAATCGGGTTACCAAAGGAATGGTTCCATGACGAAGGTGCACTATCGGAAGGTGGATGTGGATGGGCTCGGCGTCTATTACCGGGAGGCGGGCGATCAAAAGAACCCCACACTTCTCCTGCTGCACGGGTTTCCAAGTTCCGGTCACATGTTTCGCGACCTGATCCCGGCTCTGGCAGCGGATTTTCATCTGGTGGCTCCCGATCTGCCAGGCTTCGGCCAGACCGATCTGCCACCGCGTTCCGCGTTCTCTTACTCCTTCGACAATGTCGCCAAGGTGATCGATCGCTTTACGGAGGTGATCGGGCTGAAGCGGTTCGCGATCTATGTATTCGACTACGGCGCGCCGACCGGCTTCAGGCTGGCGATCTGGCACCCGGATCGGATTGCGGGGATCATTTCGCAGAACGGCAATGCCTATGAAGAGGGATTGAGCGAAGGCTGGAACCCGATCAGGGCTTACTGGAACGATCCGTCCCCTGCCAATCGCGATGCGTTGAGATCGTTCCTCCAGCCGGAGGCGACGGTATGGCAATATACCTACGGCGTGACGGATACGACGCTGGTTTCGCCGGACGGTTATTCCCTCGACAATCACTACCTCGCTCGTGAAGGGGCGACCGATGCCCAACTCGACCTCTTCGGTGACTACAAGAGCAATGTCGCTCTTTATCCGGAATTCCAAGCGTATTTCAGGAAGCACCAGCCGAAGTTCCTGGCCGTCTGGGGCAAGAACGATCCGTTCTTCCTGCCGCCAGGCGCGGAAGCGTTCAAGCGAGATATTCCGAGCGCGGACATCAGATTCTTCGACACGGGCCACTTCGCCCTTGAAACGCACTGCGAGGAGATCGCAGCCGCGATCAAGAATGTCTTTTCAGGCATCGAGTGAGTTTCCGATGGGGCTCGGGCAACCGGGCCCTGGTCTCGCGGTGCGATCGGCCGTGTGCCGGGCTGGTACAAATCGCTTTTTGCCCCGTGAGGTATTTAGGAGGGTTGCGCCAAAGCACTACGTTTTCTTAACTAGTTCACTTCATTCGATATTTTGATTTTCATGGCAGAACCGCGTCGAAGGCGAGGTGACCTATGAAAGAACTCCCAGTTTCATCGCGGATTATTAAATCCGTTTTTTTTCATCCAGACGATGGCCGTCTTTATATTCGCTTCAAGAACGGCGAGGAGCGTCTCTTTACCGGCGTTCCAGAAGAGGCTGCCCAGGCCATGGTTGAGGCTTCCTCGCCCGGCCAGCACTACATCGAACATATCCGTACTCGCTTCGAACGCGTTGCTTGAAGGGGGGGCCAAGGAAGCCGCAGAGCGGTTTCTCATTCGGATTGCGAAAGACCAAAAAAGTGGAGCGGTTCGGCTATTTGAAAAGCCGAACCGCTTTCGGCGTTCGAGGATGTCAGATAGGCTATCATGTGGGTATCATTCCCGTGGAAAAATTGCGCGAAAAGCGCGTTATTTCGCAGGCATAACCCATGCCTGTCTTTGTGGTGGTCTGCAATTTTTGATTGAACATTTGACAGGACTAACTTCATTAGCATAATGTAAATGACTGCTGGACACAGTGTTCCCAACGAGGGGAGCGTCGTCGGAATCAATCAGGTGTGGGGCTTAAGTTCGGCAATTGTTAAATTATTTATGCGTAATATTTGAAACATAACCATTTGATACTTGTTCAATAGCAAGTGTCGGCTCGGTCCGTTAGATCCTAAGACGACAGGAGATTGAAAGCGATTACGAAGCCTGAAAGTTCCCAGGACAGGACGGAGACCGGAATGGCAGCCAGTAGCGTCATTAAGTTTGACATTCCTTTGCCGGCCAGCAGCGCACCCGACGTGCTTTTCTCGTTTTACGACTGCGATTTGAATCTCATTATGTCGTCCGAGAGGTTCCGGGCGTTCTACGGCGACGAAAAGACCTCTCAGGCCACGCTTTTCGGAATATACCCGGAGCTGGATGATCCCAGCATGGATATGTTCACTGAGCAGACGGGCAATACCGGATGGCTGCGAAATGTGCAGTTCCAAAGAGCAGGCGAGGCGCTCTGCGATCTTATCATATTCCGGCCCGCCAATGGTTTCGCAGTCGTTGAGACGAGGAACCCGATTCGCCAGGATCCGTCCCCTGACGAAGCAGACCGGGCGTTTCTGCTGCATGAAGCCAATCACGATGCTTTGACCGGCCTGCCGAACCGGCGGCAGTTCGGTGCGCGCCTGCACGAGGCTTTATCAGGCGGAAAGAACGGTATCGCGTTGATGCAGCTCGACC
Organism: Rhizobium sp. LEGMi-198b; assembly: GCF_054114205.1. Lineage (NCBI taxonomy): Bacteria > Pseudomonadati > Pseudomonadota > Alphaproteobacteria > Hyphomicrobiales > Rhizobiaceae > Rhizobium > Rhizobium sp. LEGMi-198b. The sequence continues at coordinate 48,414 of NZ_JBSYVH010000006.1, forward strand.
TCGATGAGTTCAAGCCGATCAACGACACTCTGGGTCACGCTGCCGGCGATATCGTCTTGCAGCAAACCGCCGAGCGCATACGCAACGTTTTGGGACCGGGAGAGACCGCATACCGGCTGGCGGGCGATGAGTTTGCCGTAATTCAGCTCCGCAAGGACCAGCCGTCAGAGGCGGAGCGATTGGCTGATGCGTTGGTGAACGCTTTTAAGAAGCCGTTCCTGGTGAATGGGATCGCAGTGTTTTCAGGCGCAAGTATCGGCGTAGCGCTTGCCCCGCGGGATGGCAATGAGGAGGACCAGCTCATGCGTGCCGCCGATATTGCTCTTTACGCTGCAAAAAGTGAGGGAAGAGGCCGCGCGCGCACTTTTGAGCCGGCCATGATGATGGTTCTGGAGCAGCGGGAATTGCTGAGGCGAAGCCTGCGCGTGGCGCTGCAGCATGGCGAATTTTTTATCGAATATCAGCCGTTGGTGGATTGTTCGGGGTCTGTCGCCGGTTTCGAAGCCTTGTTGCGGTGGCATCATCCGATGATGGGTATCATCCCACCTTCCGCGTTTATCCCAATGGCAGAAGCCGATGGAATGATGCCGGAAATTGGCCAATGGGTCCTGGAAGAAGCTTGCCGCCAAGCAATGACGTGGCCGCCGCACTGCATGGTCGCGGTCAATCTCTCGCCCGCCGAATTCTTGACCGGAGGCTTCACCGACCGGGTATCGCAGACGCTCGACACGATCGGATTTTCGGCTGAACGTCTTGAGCTCGAAATCACCGAAGGTGTTTTGCTCGAGCGCACGATCAACAATCTCGATACGTTGAATACCCTCAATGTCCTCGGGATTCAGATCTCGCTCGATGACTTCGGCACCGAATATTCCTCCCTAAGCTATCTGAAGAACTTTCCCTTCGATTCCATAAAGATCGACAAGTACTTCATAAAGGACCTGACGAACGACGATAAAAGCCAGACGATCGTTCGCTTTATCATCGCGTTGGCGCATGGGCTGGGCATGAAGGTCACCGCCGAAGGTGTGGAAGACCAAGCTCAAGCCGAATGGCTCATTGCCGCTGGCTGTGATCGTTTGCAGGGATATTTCCTTGGTCGACCTCTGCCTGCATCGTCCGTCCTGGAGTTCCTCCAGCGTAACGATACGGCAAAGTGGCAAAGTCAGGAAAAATAGGCGGTGGGAAGTTGACGGGACGCGTCGGACCTGTTCCGTGGGTAGTCGCGAATATTGGAGTATCTTCTTTCATAAGATGCTCTAGAACAATTCCAGGAAAACTGCACAGCGGTTTCCGTCCGGAATTGTGAAACCATGAAGACAGAGCGGTTCTGTGCATCCACGAGAAGCTGACCGTTCCAGGCGATAGGGGATCGGCATTGAGCGAGCAAAGCGCAGGCCGCACTGCATTACCATTTCATCCGATGCTGGAGCTGGAGATGGAAATGGAAGTTTTCATGTCGGATTGGCTCCACTGCAATCAGCTCTCAAACTACGTTGCGCGCATGGTGAGCCACGACCGAGGCGATCCGGTCCGGCACGCCAATTTGCTTTCATCCGCACTCAACGAGCTGTTTGAAATCTCGTTTCGCTCCGGCTGCGCTTCCGGGCGACTTCACTGCAATGTTTCCCGAGGGGATCGCTCGGAGCGGATTGCCCTGACCTTTCCCTGTGGCCCCGCACAACAGCACCGGTACTGTGACGCAAGTGCAAGGGCGACGGGAGGTGACGCTCTGCAAAGATATCTCGACGCACTCGCCGATGAAAACTCAGTCTCGGAAGAGGACGTCATTCTGCTCGGCTTAGCGATCAACTATGACGCATCGCTATCGCTGCAGCAGGTGGAAGATCGAGCTCTCACTGTGGTCGTGGACATTCCAGTGGAGGGACTACTGAATTGAGCTCACACGAACCGGTTCCGCTGTTTTCGGCTCAGTTCGATCTAAACAGCCAGGAGTTTTCACTTTCAGGCATTCTGCGGCCGTTATCACCCGTCGACATCGCCGATACGACCGCCTTGCTCGAAAAGAGCATCAATCAAGTCAGAGGCGTCCTCTATATAAATGTAAAACGCCTCATTCACATGAATGCGACGGCGTATCACGCCTTGGCACGGCTCTTGGTCAATGCCAGCCGGACGCGACGGGACATTCGCTTTGTCGTGGTGACGTCCAGTGTTGTTGGCTGGGCGACGAGGACATTCCGTCATCTGCATGCCATCGAACCGAGGATTGCCGTCGAGGCGTATGATTCCGCTTTTTATCCGGGTCAGACCTTTGTCGAAGACGAGAGCTTCATTCCCATCCTGCGGACGCAGACGAAAATGACCTGGCGCCATGAACGCGAGATTTTACCGCGCCACGGCATGCAGGCCGGCATTGCGATGGCGGACATTTGCTGTGGAATCGGTGATTTCGCCGTGTTGGCCCATAAGGAATTCAAACCGGCTAGGATCGTGGCGCTCGATCATTCAGTGGCCAGTCTCGAATACGCCCGCAAGGTCGCCGCCGATTTCGATATCCGCGATATCGAATATACCTATGGCGATGCATCACAGATGCTGCTTGAAGACAATCAGTTCGATCTGGTGACCTGTCGCCATTCACTGCAAATCTTCAATCGGCCCGATATATTGCTCAAGGAACTCTACCGCATCTGCAAGCCGGGCGGCCGCGTATACATAACCAATGAAAAAAACTCTCATTGTCTTGGCGAGCCGCGGGCGGCCAGCATACAATGGACCTACAATGAGGTGGCGACGCTGTTCGCCCATTTTGATATGGATGTCGAAATGGGCCCGAAAAGCCGCCGGCTGCTGTTGGATGCGGGTTTCGAGGCCATTGAGATGGAAAACTTCATGGTCAGCAACCTCGATGGCGATCCGCAAGATTTCGCCGATGTCATCACCGCCTGGGAAAATGTCTATGCCGGCGAAATGTCGGTTCGCCGGGGTGATACGCCGGAATTCATCAAGCGTTTCCGCCAAGGCTTCCAGGATCATATCTTCGCCGCCCTTCATCCGAAGGGTTATGCCGGCTGGCCGATCTGGGCCGCCTCTGGGCGGAAGCCGCTATGAGCAGAAAAACTGGCCGATTTTTCTTTCCCGGCATCCGGTCGTTTCGCGCGAAATTTGTCCTCGTGGTTGGCGGAGCCGTCCTTTTTGACCTTCTCGTCAGCGGCGGGTTGGCACTGTGGAATGTGCAACGTTTGTCCCGCGACGCGACGTCCGAAGTGGGCCAGGGTCTTGAACGTGCGAGCCAGGATTATATTCGATCCTATGCGGACTCGACGGCTGCTCGCGTGGGGCTGCTTCTCAATCAGGTGCATTCCGATGTCAAAACGCTCGCGGGCGTTCTCCAGTCGCAGATAGATCATCCCAACCGAAACAATGCGGTTGGCGAGGCGCTGGCGCAATCCGAACCTGGCGCCATCAAGCTCACTTACGATCCAAAAGGCCGATGGGCGCAGAATCTTCCCGGTACGCCGTCCGTAATCAGCGTCTGGGGCTACCTGCTCGACCAAAATCATCAGCCGCTGCCTGCGGTGCAAAAGGATATCGAGACCAGTACGGTTGTCGATCTCGTCGCGCCGAACCTGCTGAAGAGCGGCTACTCCAAGCTGCAGATGTATTACATCGGACCCAAAGAGCGGCCGATCTTCAGGACGGTGCCTTATACCGACCAGGCGCAGACCTTTGACAAGCTATATCCGGGCCACAACGATGCCAATTTCTGGGATTTCTTCTTTCCGGGCATCTATGAATCCTGGCAACAATGGGCCCGTGAGCCGGGCTCGCGTCCTGTCGCGGACGATATCACGCAAACCGCACCCTATACCGACGCCATCACGGGTAAGCTGATCGTCAGCTTCTTCAATCCTCTCTGGTCTTCCGACCGCAAGGAGGTTGCCGGCATCGCCGGCGCCGATATCACGCTGGATCAACTGGCCGGTATCGTCGAAAGCGTGAAGGTTGCAGACACCGGCTTTGGCTTCTTGACGATGTCGAACGGCAATGTGGTCGCCATCAACCACGCGGGCGAAAAGACCATTGGCTTGCGCTCCTCGAGCGAGACCGGCGACAAGGGCGTGACCGGCCTTGATCGTTCCTTCCGCAACAGCACGCAAAAGGCGCTGGCAACGCTTCCCTTGGACCGTGACGGCGTCATTCAGCATATTATGTTGGACGAGCAGGGAGAGAAGATTCCGTATCTGGTTGTCGTCAAGCAGATAGCGCCGACCAACCTTTGGGTTTCCGGTCCGATTCAAAAGGAAGCGATGTCGCTTGGAATTGTGGTGCCGGAGCGAGAGATTTATGCCTCGCTTTTTGCTGCGCAGGAAGAAATATCGCGAGCGACAAACCGCATCCTTATTTACCAGATTCTGGCGATCTCCATATCGCTGATGATCGTCATCGGGGCGGTATTTGCGGTTTCCAAGCGTATTACCAGCGGTATCAGCGCGCTCGCAGGGGCAGCACGGCGCATTCAGGCGAAAGACTATTCGGTCAGGGTTGATATCCCGTCGCAAGACGAAGTGGGTCAGGCTGGCGTTGCATTCAACCGCATGGCGGAAGAGATAAGCTTCCACACGGAAAATCTGGAATCGCTGGTGGAGGAAAGAACCAAGGAAATTGCCGAGGCGAAAGAGGAAATCTCGGCACTGAACACGCAATTGAAGAGCGAGAACGTGCGGCTTGGTGCCGAGCTGGCCGTCGCCCAGCGCATACAGCTCATGGTCCTGCCGCGCCAAAACGAACTTGCGGCCATCGAAGAGTTGGAGATCGCTGCCTTTATGCGCCCCGCTGACGAGGTCGGCGGCGACTATTATGACATCCTGCAGGACGGAAAAAGACTGAAGATCGGAATAGGGGACGTCACCGGCCATGGCCTTGAAAGCGGCGTGCTCATGCTGATGGTTCAGTCCGTCGCGCGCGCCTTGCAGGAGGCCGGGGAGACCGATCCGACGAAGTTCCTGACCGATCTCAACCGCACGATTTACAAGAACATCGAACGAACGAAGACCGACAAACATTTGACCCTCGCCTTTCTCGATTATGACGGGGAGCGACTGACGCTTTCCGGCCAACACGAGGATCTGATTGTCGTGAGACAAGGCGGAGAGGTCGAGCGGATAGAAACAGGCGACCTCGGGCTTCCCGTGGGGCTCGATTCGGATATTTCCGAATTTGTCGATACCAGAGAAGTCGCCTTCGGCCGTGGCGACATCATCGTTCTGCACACCGACGGGGTCACGGAAGCTGAGAACAGAAGCGGCGAATTGTATGGAATTGAACGGCTTTGTGAATCGGCGCGCCATCTTTATGGCGGCACTGCCCAGGACGTAATGAACGGTATTCTAGAAAACCTCATGACTTATATCGGGTCGCAAAAGATTCACGACGATATAACTCTGGTTGTAATGAGACATAGGTGATAGCATGGCGACCGTCGTGTTTGGGCTTGCAGACCTTGTAGCAAACAGCAGTGCAGACAGCGCTACTTTCCTCCGATTGCTTGACGGACCGCTCGCTTTAAGCTGGTCCCATTGTTCCATGACATCCGATTTTATCGCTGAAATAACGGCTTTGCGTTACAAGAGGTTACGTCAGGTCTATCATCAGGTTCGCCATGACATCGGTTACGTCGCCAACGAACTTATTGAAAATGCCGTGAAGTTTCGTGTATCCGGTGAAATTGGCATTGCGGCTTCGATAGAAGGAGAGCGGTTTCGCATGAGGGTTTCGAATTTTATCGACAACGAAAATGCTGCGCGTTTTCAGCATCTGCTTGCCCAGATAACCAATGATGACCCCGCGGACCTCCTCATTCGGCAAATCGAGAAGAATGCGGCGTCGACTTTCGGCAGTGAGTCGGGCCTTGGCCTGCTGACGCTGATGAGTGACTATGAGACTGACTTGGCGTGGACTTTTGATGCGAATCGGCCGAATGGTCCGACTCATCTGGAGACATATGCCTCCTTACCGATCCCTTCCGTCCAGAATGGCTGAGTTTTGACCATGGAAATCAGAGGAGAGGCATTTCGCGTTTGGACTGAAGGACATGTCGTGTTCTTTGACGGTTCCATGCGTCTGGCCGGATCGGATGCCTATGCTCCGATCTTCCAGTTGGCGACCGATTTGCTCGAGAAAAACCCGGAGCGGTTGACGCTCGACCTGACAGGCCTTCAGTTTCTGAATTCGTCGGGCATAAACTTGCTTGCGAAACTGACGATAGAGGCCCGCAAACGCGCCGACGTGCAGATGACGGTGCGCGGTTCCAAACAGATTTCGTGGCAGCTCAAATCACTGCCGAATTTGAAGAAGCTCTATCGCGAGCTCGATCTCCGACTCAGCTAGCTACGCAATGCTGGCGGCCTCGGATTCTGTCTTGGAAGACCGAGTCGTGTAAGCTCTAGGTGACCGATTGCTTGTGGACAAGGAACACGGGCCGCCTTTCGACGCAAAAGAAAGGTTGCAGAAAAGCTCGCAGTGATTGAGGATTTGACACCATTAGTCGTCCCGATGTACTTATAAGTTACTAACATACGAAATTCAAATAACCCGACGACGCCGTTCGGTTGTAGGTTTCCGTGTAAGGACGTACGCGCCAACGATTTGGCGGCCTGCCACAGTCGAAAACAATGACTGGGAATAGCATCGCTGGAGGTATTCCTCACTATGTCCAAGGCTGTTTCCGATCGCGGACTGAGTTTCGCCGCACAGAAGGTCAGCCAAATCGATATTCCGGAAAAGGTGCTCTATTGGGAGTGCTTTGCCCGGATTGCGGATGCCCGTGGCGTTGTCCATCGTGCTGCGTCCTTTGCGCCCTATTTGGAATCCTCCCTCGCGTCCTTCGATCTTGATGCGCGCATGCTGGACTTGATTCTGGCGAGCTTGGCTCGGGATCCAAATCTCGTACTCGGATGCAACATTTCCGCCGCCAATTTGGCTGTCACAGATCACTGGAAACAGATGCTCCGGCAAATCGAGCGCCATTCGGAACTCGCTCCGCGACTTGTGCTGGAGATCACGGAAACCTACCCACTGGTGGGTGAGGGCGTCGAGAGGCTGGCAGCCGTGCGCATGCTTGGCTGCCGGGTGGCCATCGATAATTTTGGAGCGGGTATGGCCACGCCCGCGCGACTGCTGACGGTCCCGGCCGATATAATCAAGATCGACGCTTCGCTGGTGCGGAATGTGCGGACCTCAGAAAAGGGACAGAGCAGCCTGCAATATCTGGTCGGATTTGCATCTTGCGTCGCCCCGATCATCGTTGCCGAAGGCATCGAAAAGAACGAGCACCTGGATGCCGCTCGCGCATCGGGCGCGACTCATGTGCAGGGTTTTTTGTTCGGAAAACCAGCCGCGCTACCAAATCATTGAACTGAGTCGGAAGACGATTTGCTCACGCTTTCGCACCAAGCGGCCAATTGGCCTCTTTCGGCGCTCCGGTATCGACGACCCCAATAATAGAAGCGATGAGTTCTCGTGGCCGCTTTAAATTTTGGTGCCTTCATTAACGCAGGCCTGATCGGCGGTAATGGTTGTAAGTAGCTGAAATTTAACAATAAAATCTGCAGCAGGGCGATGCAATGCTGGGCGCCATCCTGATCGCGTTAACCATTTGTTAACCATAGCGGCGGTACACAGGGTCAACGAAATATTTACACAGATGACCAAAGTGCTAACAGACGCTCGCTCGATCCGCATCAAAGGCCGTTCCTTCCTGGCGGTCATGCTTTCCCCGGATCTTCCCATCGATGATTGGTTGATCAGGCTGGATGATCTCGCCGCACGTTCGGCGGGCTTCTTTTTGGGACGCCCGGTCGTGCTCGACCTCACGGATCTGTCGATCGACCGATCGGGGTTGAAGGACCTGATCGGGGAACTTGCCCGACGCAATGTCAGCATTATGGGTATCGAGGGTGCGCGCCCTTCTATCCTGGGGCCGGGTATGCCTCCCGCGCTCAAAGGGGGTCGGCCGGTTTCCGATATCGAGGTGCCTGTAAACGAGGTTCCGGTGCAGGAGCCAGTCGTCGAGGTGCGCAGCAGACCGACGGCTCCCGAGGCCCGGCCAGCCACGCAGTCCATCGTCATCAGGGAACCGGTGCGTTCGGGTCAATCGGTGATCTTCCCCGAAGGGGATGTCACGGTTATCGGATCGGTTTCTTCGGGTGCGGAAATCATCGCGGGCGGATCGGTGCACATCTACGGCAGCTTGCGCGGCCGAGCCATGGCGGGTTCGATCGGAAATGCATCGGCGCGCATCTTCTGCCGCAAGCTTGAGGCAGAACTGGTCGCGATCGACGGTATTTACAAAATGGCAGAAGACATGGCCCCCAACCTTCGCGGACAGGCTGTTCAGCTCTGGCTCGAAGGCGATGCGATCATGGCAGAGAAACTTATCTGAGCCGGCAGCCGGCCACGACAGAGGAGAGCAAGATGGGGAAAGTCATCGTAGTCACGTCAGGCAAGGGCGGGGTTGGCAAGACGACCTCGACCGCCGCGCTTGGAGCGGCTCTGGCGCAGAGAAATGATAAGGTCGTTGTCGTCGATTTTGACGTCGGGCTGCGGAATCTTGACCTCGTCATGGGGGCGGAGCGAAGGGTCGTCTACGATCTGATCAATGTCATACATGGCGACGCCAAGCTCCCCCAGGCGCTGATCCGCGACAAGAGGCTGGATACGCTGTTCCTGCTGCCGGCCTCGCAAACCCGGGACAAAGACAACCTGACTGCCGAGGGTGTCGAGCGCGTCATCAACGATTTGAAGCAACACTTCGATTGGATCATCTGCGACAGCCCCGCAGGGATCGAACGCGGCGCTACTCTGGCCATGCGCCATGCGGATACGGCGGTGGTCGTCACCAATCCGGAAGTCTCGTCGGTGCGCGATTCGGACCGCATCATCGGCTTGCTGGATGCCAAGACGGCCAAGGCCGAGCGCGGCGAGCGGATCGAGAAGCACCTGCTCCTGACCCGCTACGACGCCAACCGCGCCGAGCGCGGCGACATGCTCAAGGTTGACGACGTTCTGGAGATCCTTTCCATTCCGCTCCTCGGCATCGTTCCGGAAAGCATGGATGTTTTGCGCGCTTCCAACATCGGCGCTCCTGTCACGCTGGCCGATAGCCGCAGCGCACCTGCCATGGCTTACTTCGATGCCGCTCGCCGGCTCACCGGCGAAGTTCTGCCGATCACGATTCCCGGCGAGAAGCGGAACATTTTCGGCAAGATATTCGGACGGAGGGCGGCATGAACATTTTTCGTCTTTTCGGCAAACAAAGAACCGCACCGGCGGCTAGAGAACGCCTGCAGGTGCTTCTTGCCCACGAACGCTCGTCGGCAGGCTCGGACCTGGTATCGCTGCTCAGGGAGGAAATCCTCGCCGTGATAGCAAAGCACGTGCAGCTCGACGGCGATAAGGTGCAAGTCAAGATGGATTGCAACGAACACGTCTCGACGTTGGAAATCGACGTTGAAATCCCGCTGCATGCAGTTGTTCAGGCTGCGTGAAGGGCACGCTTCGATAGATCCAGCCGACAGCAGGTTTTGACCGGGCAGGTTAAACTCACCGGTCGTGCTTAGAGCGGAGAAGTTCGATTTGGAACGCGGATAAGATGACGATGTCCGCGTTCCCAAATTGAGAGATTGGCCGCATGCGCCAATTCATAATTGTAATGAAACAATAATAAGATTGACATGATCTTTTGTCTCTTTCACGCTGATGTCATGAACATCGGTGGCGAAAGAGATATGAAATCGTGCTGACGTCAGTCACAACATTTCCTGTGCGACGGACCGCGCGATGACCGCGATGGTGACGTTGCCCTATATCGAAGAGGCGCGGCGACTCATTGCCGGACAGGTCGTCCGTACGCCGTTGATGCGCTCGCACGCGCTCTCCCGCCAATCCGGCGCACCCGTATTTCTCAAACTGGAAAATCAACAGACGACCGGCAGCTTCAAGCTTCGCGGAGCGACCAATGCGATCCTGTGTCTCAGCGAGGAGGCACGTTCGCGCGGGTTGGCAACGGCGTCCACGGGCAATCACGGCAGAGCAGTCGCGCACGCCGCCGCGGCATTGGGTGCGCGGGCGATCATTTGCCTGTCGGCGCTCGTTCCCGCCAATAAAGTCGAGGCGATCCGCAGCCTTGGAGCCGAGGTCCGCATCGTTGGCCAATCCCAGGATGATGCCATGCGCGAGGTCGAGCGCCTGGTGAGGGAAGAGGGCATGAGCTTCGTGCCGCCCTTCGATGATGCCAACGTGATCGCTGGTCAGGGAACCATCGGGCTGGAGATCGCGGACGCCCTGCCGGATGTGGCGCTTGTCCTCGTGCCCCTGTCAGGCGGTGGATTGGCGTCGGGCGTTGCGGCTGCCATCAAGGCCAAGCGGCCGCAGGCCATGGTCATCGGCATGTCGATGGAGCGGGGCGCGGCGATGGCGGCGAGCCTTGCCGTCGGTGCGCCGCTTGAAGTCCAGGAGGTCGAAACCCTGGCGGATTCGCTGGGTGGCGGCATCGGGCTCGACAATCGCCTGACGTTTGCCATGTGTCGCGACCTTCTCGACGATGTGATCCTGCTCAGCGAAGACGAGATAGCGGCAGGCATCCGCCATGCGATGACGATCGAAAACCAGATCGTTGAAGGCGCGGGTGCGGTTGGTATCGCGGCACTGCTTACCGGCAAGATCAGGCCGGATGGCCCGACGGCGATTGTCGTCTCCGGTGGCAACATCGATCCGGCGGTCCATCGCCAAATCGTCAACGGCATCAAATCAGGGGTGGGGTGATGGCGCGCGTGCTTGTGCTGACCGAAAGTGATTTGCGTAAAATCGTGCAGCTTGACGCGGACGCCGTCGACTGCGTCGAACAAGCCTTCGCGGCCTTGGCGACCAAGGCGGTGGAGATGCCGCCGATCATGCGGCTGGATATCCCCGCCCATCGTGGCGAAGTTGATATCAAGACGGCCTATGTACCGGATGTCGACAGCTTCGCGATCAAGGTAAGCCCTGGCTTTTTCAATAATCCCTCGCGTGGCCTGCCCAGCACCAACGGGCTGATGATGCTGCTCTCGGCGCATACCGGATTGGTTGAAGCGCTGCTGCTCGACAACGGTTATCTGACCGATGTGCGAACGGCCGCCGCGGGCGCGGTTGCCGCAAAACATCTTGCCCGCCCGGATGCCCGGGTCGCGGCAATCCTTGGCGCCGGCATGCAGGCACGCTTGCAGCTTCGCGCATTGACTTTGGTACGGCCGATCGAAGCTGCCCGTATCTGGGCACGCGATGCGGAAAAGGCCAAACGGCTTGCTGATGAGCTTACCACTGAGCTCGGCTTTCCGGTTTCGGCCGAGGCTGACGCCAAGCAGGCCTGCAGCGGCGCCGACATCATCGTCACCACCACGCCGTCCGACAAACCAATCCTCGACGCCTCCTGGCTGGAGCCCGGCCAGCACGTCACAGCCATGGGTTCGGATGCCGAGCATAAGAACGAGATCGATCCAACGGCGATCCTGCGGGCCACTCCTTATGTCGCCGATAGCCTGAAGCAGACCCGCCGGCTCGGCGAACTGCATCATGCCATCGCAGCAGGTCTTGTGAGGGAAGATGCGATCTTTCCCGAACTGGGCGCCATCATCTGCGGCCAGACCGCCGGCCGTCGGTCACGCGAGGCAATCACGCTTTGCGACCTGACCGGCACCGGGGTGCAGGACACGGCCATTGCCACGCTTGCCCATCGTCGCGCCGTCGCTGCCGGTGCGGGTCAAGCCATTGAAACGACAAAAGCATCAGGAGATCCAGCGTGAGCGAACCGACCCTCAATTTCACCCGCTCCGAATATGCCGATCGGCTTGCCAAGACGCGGCGAGCCATGGAGAAGGCCGGTATCGATCTCATCATCGTGACCGATCCGTCCAACATGCATTGGCTGACGGGCTATGACGGCTGGTCCTTCTATGTGCATCAATGCGTGCTGGTGCCCGGCTCCGGCGAGCCGATCTGGTATGGCCGAGGCCAGGATGCCAACGGCGCCAAGCGCACGGCCTATCTCAGCCACGACAACATCATCGGCTATCCCGATCATTATGTGCAGTCGACCGAACGCCATCCGATGGATCTCCTGTCACAGATCATCGAGGAACGCGGCTGGGCCAATGCCTCGATCGCGGTCGAAATGGACAATTACTGGTTCACCGCTGCGGCCTATGCCTCCTTGGTCAAGCACCTGCCGAATGCCCGCTTCAAGGATGCTCAGGGGCTCGTCAACTGGCAGCGCGCCGTCAAAAGCCCGACCGAGCTCGACTATATGCGCAAGGCTGGCCGCATCGTCGCGGCCATGCACAAGCGGATCGTCGAGAAAGTCGAGCCCGGAATCCGCAAATCCGATCTCGTCGCCGAAATCTATGATGCCGGTATCCGTGGCGTCGATGGCTTTGGTGGGGACTATGCTGCAATCGTGCCGTTGTTGCCATCGGGCGCTGACGCGTCGGCTCCGCATCTGACCTGGGACGACAAGCCGATGAAGAGCGGCGAGGGGACGTTCTTCGAGATTGCAGGCTGCTATCGCCGCTATCACTGTCCGCTGTCGCGAACCGTCTTCCTTGGCAAGCCCACCCAGGCCTTTCTGGATGCCGAGAAGGCAACGCTCGAAGGCATGGAGGCCGGCCTTGCCGCGGCCAAGCCTGGCAACGCCTGCGAAGACATCGCCAACGCTTTCTTCGCGGTGCTGAAGAAATACGGGATCGTCAAGGACAACCGCACCGGTTATCCGATCGGCCTGTCCTATCCGCCGGATTGGGGCGAGCGCACCATGAGTCTGCGCCCTGGCGATCGCACGGAGCTGCAGCCCGGCATGACCTTCCATTTCATGACGGGGCTGTGGCTGGAAGACATGGGCATGGAGATCACGGAAAGCATCGTGATCACCGAGAGCGGTGTCGAATGCCTGTCCAACGTACCCCGCAAACTCGTCGTGAAGTGATCGGCCGGCATGAACATGATGACAATGATCACACGCCCATCACCCATAACGCCGACCGTCGATTTCGATCGGGATGGCGTCCAACATGGTCACCTGCGCCTGCCCTGGTCGCGTGACGATTCCGCCTGGGGCTCGATCATGATCCCGGTCTGCGTCGTCAAAAACGGCGATGGCCCGACGGCGCTTTTGACCGGTGCCAATCACGGCGATGAATATGAGGGGCCTGTCGCGCTTTTCGATCTCGCCCGCACATTAAAGGTGGAAGAGGTCAAGGGGAGGGTCATTATCGTCCCGGCGATGAACTATCCGGCGTTTCAGGCCGGTACCCGCACGTCTCCGATCGACAAGGGCAATCTCAATCGTAGTTTTCCCGGTCGGCCCGACGGCAGCGTGACGGAAAAGATCGCCGATTATTTCACCCGTTACCTGCTGCCGTTGGCAGACATCGTGCTCGACTTCCATTCCGGTGGCCGAACACTCGATTTCCTGCCCTATGCGGCCGCCCATGCGCTGCCGGACAAACGGCAGGAAAAGGCCTGCTTCGATGCGGTCGCCGGGTTTTCCGCGCCCTATTCCATGCGGATGATCGAGATCGATGCAGTCGGCATGTACGACACGACCGCCGAGGAGATGGGCAAGGTCTTTGTGACGACCGAGCTTTCGGGTGGTGGAACCATATCGGCACGCACGGCTTCCATTGCCAAGCGCGGCGTTCTGAATGTCTTGAAGCAAGCCGGTATCGTTGCCGGCGCGCCGGAGACGGGAACAACGCAGTGGCTCGACATGCCGTCGTCCAATTGCTTCGTCTTTGCAGAAGCGGACGGCCTTTTCGAACCCGTGAAGGATCTTGGCGACATGGTTGCGGCCGGAGAGATCATCGCCCGGGTGCATCCGATCGGCCGCACCGGATCAATACCCTTTGACTATCGGGCGGCGCTGGGCGGCGTTCTTGCCGCGCGTCATTTCCCCGGCCTCATCAACACCGGGGATTGCCTCGCCGTCGTCGCGGCCTTGACGGAGGCCCCCTGAATTGCCGCGCCGCGATAGCGCGGCGCGGATCACCACCCCGCTAACGGCAAAGATCCGGAAAACCGGACAGCCGATGACGGAATTCAACCACAGAGGAGTGAACGATGAGATCGAATTTTTACCGCAGCCTTGCCGCCATGGGTCTGACAATCGGCCTGGCCGCTTCTGCCCATGCCGCCAGCCTCGAGCAGATCAAGAAGGATGGCTATATCCGCGGCGCCAGCGCCAATGAGGTTCCCTACAGCTATATGGACGAGAGCGGCGCTGCCAAGGGCATCGGTCCTGATGTTGCTGCTGCCGTCCTGAAGTCGATGGACGTGAAGGAGGTCGACTGGACCGTGACGCCGTTCGGATCGCTGATCCCCGGCCTGAAGGCCAAGCGCTTCGATTTCGTCGCCGCCGAGCAGAACATCCTCCCGGAGCGTTGCAAGCAGGTGCAGTTCACCACGCCGAATTCGAGCTATGGCGAAGGCCTGCTGGTGCCGAAGGGCAATCCGAAGAAGCTGCATTCCTATGAGGACATCAAGAAGGATCCGTCTCTCAAGGTCGCGATCGTCTCGGGCGCCGATCAGCTCGATTTCTTCCATGGCCTCGGCATTCCGGAGTCCCAGATCGTCATGATCCAGGCCAATGCCGATGCGCTCTCGACCATCCAGACCGGCCGTGCTGACGCCTATGCGGCGACGGAGCTGACGGTCGCCAAGCTGGTTCAAGGCGGTGGCTCGAATGTCGAGCAGGCGGCACCCTTCACCGATCCGGTCATCGAGGGCAAGTCGGTTAGAAGCTATGGCGGCTTCGATTTCCGGTCTGAAGACAAGGATCTCTACAAGGCGTTCAATACCGCACTCATCGCCTTCAAGAAGACCGATGACTACAAGAAGATCCTGATGTCCTACGGACTTAGCGCCGAAAGCGTCGAGGCCGCGCGAACCAAAAACACGGAAGACCTGTGCGCGGGCAAATGAGGACGGCAATATCCATCGGCTTGGTCTTTGCCCATCGGCGACGGCCTAGCCGACCAGCCCCTTGCATCTTGCGGACGGAGGTGACCCGGACATGAGCTGGACCCATTATCTTCCAGCACTGCTGAAGGGCGCAGAGGTGACGGCGATCATCGGCGTCACCTCGATGCTGCTCGGCGCAATCTTTGCTTTCGCGGCCGGCCTTGCGCGGTTCGCCGGCGGTCGGCTGCTTTCCTGGATCGCGCTGGTTTACATAGAAATATTCCGGGGCACATCGCTCCTGGTGCAGCTCTTCTGGCTCTATTATGCGCTGCCGCTGATCGGGATCTCCTTCGATCCCATCACGACGGGCATCGTCGGCCTGGCGCTGAACATCGGTGCCTATGGCGCCGAGGTGGTGCGCGGCGCGTTGCAATCGGTTCCCGATACGCAGCACGAGGCGGCGCGCGCCCTAAACTTCGGGCACGGGCAGACGCTCTTTCACATCGTCCTGCCGCAGGCGGTGGTGGAGATGATGCCGCCATTCGGCAATCTCGCCGTCCAGAACCTGAAGGACACGGCGCTGGTGTCGCTGATTTCGATCAGCGACCTGACCTTCCAGGCGCAGCAACTGCGCAACATCACCTTGGACAGCGTCAGGATCTATTCGCTGACGCTTATCGGATATTTCATTATGGCGCTCATTCTCGTCGTCTTCATGCGCTGGCTTGAGACGATCCTTCGCCGGGGCGCCGCCTTTCCGGGGAGGGCGCCGGCATGATGTATGGCTTTACCTGGGATACGTCCTCGACGCTCTCCTTCGCGCTGTCGATCCTGCCGATCCTCGGCATAGGATTGATCGTGACGCTGGAGGCGGCGGCAGCCGGATTTGCGATCGCCCTGGTCCTCGGCCTGGTCTTCGCGCTGTTGCGGCGCAGCCGTTTCGCGGCGATCTCCTGGCCGACAGCGTTCGTCATCGAATTCCTGCGCGATACGCCACTGCTCGTGCAGCTCTTCTTCCTCTATTACGTCTTGCCGATCTACGGGATCGTCCTACCGGCCTTCCTTACGGGCGCGCTGGCGCTCGGCCTGCAATATTCGGCCTATACGTCGGAGGTCTATCGCGGTGGCCTAGACGCCGTGCCGCGCGGCCAATGGGAGGCGGCGACGGCGCTTAATCTGGGGCGCGGTCTCACCTACAGGGACATCATCATCCCGCAGGCGATCCCTCGTATCATCCCCGCCATGGGCAATTATCTTGTCTCCATGCTCAAGGAGACGCCGGTTCTGTCCGTCGTCACCGTGGTCGACATGCTGAACCTCGCCAACCTCATCGGCGATCGGACCTTCGAATATCTGGTGCCGCTGTCGCTCGTCGGCCTGATCTTTCTCATCCTCACGCTCGTCTGCTCGGCGGCCATTCATTGGCTCGAGAAGACGCTGCCGAAAAACGGAATTGCTTTGAGATGACCGAACCCCTGATCCGCTTTCACAACGTCACCAAGCGCTACGGCGATTTTACCGTTCTCGATGACTTCTGTTTCGAGGTCGCACCCGGCGAGAAGGTAACGTTGATCGGACCGTCGGGCTCGGGCAAATCGACGGTTCTGCGCATCCTCATGACACTCGAACCCTTTCAGGAAGGCACATTGCACCTGGCCGGAATGTCCTACCACGAGGAAAACGGCCGCGGACGGTTCCGTGCCAGCGAAGCGCATCTGCGCCAGATCCGCACCCATGTCGGCATGGTGTTCCAGAGCTTCAATCTGTTTCCGCACATGACTGTGCTGCGCAATATCGTCGAGGCGCCGACGCGCGTGCTGGGACTTGGGCGAGCCGAAGCGGAGGTCCGCGCCATCGAGCTTTTGCGCATGGTCGGTCTTTCCGAGAAGAAGGATCACTATCCGAGCCAGCTTTCCGGCGGCCAGCAGCAGCGCGTCGCCATAGCCCGGGCGCTCGCCATGCGTCCGCGAGTCCTGCTGTTCGACGAGCCGACTTCCGCGCTCGACCCGCAGCTTGTCGGCGAAGTGCTTGGCGTCATCCGCGATCTCGCGCATGAGCATGATCTGACGATGTTGCTGGTGACCCACGAAATGCGGTTCGCAAGAGAGGTATCCGATCGCGTCTGCTTCTTCGACAAGGGCCGCATTTGCGAAGAAGGCAAGCCGGAACAGATATTCAGTACTCCGAAGGAAGACCGCACCAAGGAGTTTCTGCATTCCGTCCTGTGACCGATGAACCGCTATGCGGGTTTATGCGATCGATCCCACGTCGAAAATCGGCGGCAATTGCTCGAAGGCGCCGCGAACCGTTTCCAGCGCAGAGCGAAGCGCCGAGTGTGACAGGCGACCGCCCAGACAGATGCGAATTCCGCCGACCGGCCGTTCTCCGCCAGCGACAAATGGATCTGATGGCGTGACCGCAACACCCTTGCGGGCGAGAACGCGAACAAGTCCTTCCTCCGTCCAGCGCTCGGGAACCGACAGCCATGCGCATAGGGAGAGAGGATGGCTGCCGGCGACAAATGGACCCAGCACGTCCGATACGATCGCTTGTCTCGCCTGGGCCTCGCTTCTCTGAACTGCGATCAGCGCGTCGGCGGTACCATCCAGTACCCAGCGCGATGCCATCTCCGCGACGACATTGGTGGCACTCCATCCCGTAACGCGCAGGATCGATGCAACACGGATGGAATAGTGCGCCGGAACGACGAGATAGCCGATGCGCAAGCCCGTCATCACCGATTTCGTAAAGCTCGTGACGAAGAAGCCGAGCTCGGGCAGCAGGTCCGGCATGGAGGGAAGGGGATCGCGCAGCATCGGCTTGTAGACTTCGTCCTCGATGACGAAAACACCGTGCCGGCGCGCAATGTTGGCAATGGCATGACGACGCTCCGCACCCATCACATGGCTCGTGGGGTTGTTCAGCGAGGGAACGATGACCAGGGCCGATACATCGCCGACTGCGCAGGCGGCTTCGAAGGCTCCCGGCAAGATGCCTTCACGATCGGTCGGAAGACCGCGCAACGTAAAGCCCAGCACGTTGGCAAGGCCGATAATGCCGTGATCCGTCAGGTTCTCGGTCAGGACGACCTCGCCGGGCCGCACCACCGAGGCCACGGCCAGGAAAAGACCATGAGCGGCACCGTTGGTGATCAGGATGCGCTCGGGATCGGCATCGACGGATAGGCGCGCCAGCCAGGTCTGCGCCGCGGTGCGATGGGCATCCAAGCCGGCGATCGGCCGGCACGGGCGCATGAAACTGCTGTTGTCGCTTTCGGCCAACGCCTGCATCAGCTCGCGCGCTGATCGCTCATGCGCTTCGGTATAGACGGCGCGGATGATGGAAAGGTCGGCGCTGCCGCTCGGGTCGCGGTCGAGCATGAAGCTGTCGGCACGCTCGGTGATGCGGCTGCGCACGAAAGTTCCGCGACCCACTTCGCCGCGCAGATAGCCGCGCCGCTCGGCCTCCTTGTAGCTGATGCTCACGGTCTGCACCGAAATCCCCAGCGCATGGGCGAGATCGCGATGTGTCGGCATCCGCGTATGAACCGGCAGGATGCCTTCATCGATATCGGAAATGATCTTGTCGGTGAGCAGCTTATGTTTGGTCACGCCCTTGCGGTGCTGAAGGACGGGCTTCCAGACATCGTTGCGCTGGCCTTTTGAATCATGACGAAGCATGGATTGATCCGGTACAATTGCTGGATATCCATGTACACCATTCAATGCGGCATGGCGATGGCCAAGCCGATAGGCTCAGTCCATTGTCAACAACGGACTGAACGATCTTCGTTTGAGCTGCCTCTATTGTCGGCCGCGCACTACGTCAGAGATTTGAAAATACGCTTCTGATCGCATCCGCCGTGGCCCTGACCACTACGTCGGCTTCGTCGCGCGTCAGGCACAAAGGCGGCGCAAAGCCGAGAATGTCTCCCTGCGGCATGGCACGGCCGATTACCCCACGCTCCAGCAGAGCTGCCGCCACCTGGGGGCCGATCTTCTTTGGGGGATCGAAGAATTTGCGATCGTCCCGGTCTTCGACGAATTCGACCGACGCCATCAGCCCATCGCCACGGACCTCGCCGACATGCTTGTGCTCGCCGACAGCCTTGGCAAGCTCCGACCGGAAGTAGGCACCTGTCGAACCGGCATTCTCGACAATGCCGAGTTCATCGATCAGTTCGAGATTGGCGATGCCGGCGGCCGCACAGATCGGGTGGGCGGAATAGGTCCAGCCATGGCCGATGGCGCCGAGCTGATCGGAACCCTGTACCAACACCTGCCACATTTTGTCGGAGACGATGCTACCGGAAAGCGGCGCATAGGCCGAGGTCAAGCCCTTGGCGATCGTGATCAGATCTGGCTTCATGCCGTAGTGGTCCGAGCCGAACATTGTCCCGAGCCGGCCGAAACCGGTCACGACCTCGTCGGCGACGAGAAGGACATCGTATTTGTCGAGCACGGCCTGGATCTTCTGCCAATAGGTCTTCGGCGGCGGAACGATGCCGCCGGTGCCGAGGATCGGTTCACCGATGAAGGCGGCGACCGTTTCCGGACCTTCGGCGAGGATCATCTCCTCCAGCTTGTCGGCACAATATTGGGCGAACTGTTCCTCATTCATCGAACGATCGGCGCGGCGGAAGAAATAGGGTGCTTCCGTATGAAGGATGGGTGCGCGCGGCAGGTCGAAAGCCTTGTGGAATAGTTCGAGGCCGGTGAGGCTGCCGGTCATGACGCCTGATCCGTGGTAGCCGCGCCAGCGCGAAATGATCTTCTTCTTTTCCGGACGGCCAAGGATGTTGTTGTAGTACCAGATGAGCTTGATGTTCGTCTCGTTGGCGTCCGAGCCGGAGAGGCCGAAATAGACACGGCTCATGCCTTCCGGCGCCCGGTCGATGATCATCTTGGAAAGGGTGATCGACGCTTCTGTGCCGTGTCCGACATAGGCGTGATAATAGGCGAGGTTCTTTGCCTGTGCAGCGATGGCGTCGGCGATTTTCTGCCGGCCGTAGCCGACATTGACGCAGTAGAGGCCGGCAAAGGCATCGAGGCTCTTCTTGCCGTTGATGTCGGTAATGTAGACGCCTTCGCCACCGCCGATGACGCGGGTCGGCGTTTCGCCGCGTGCATGCATTCCCATATGGGTCGAGGGATGAAAGAAGTGATCCCTGTCCCACGCATTCAGTTCGTTCCGCTTGTCCAACATGATATTTTCCTTTGCTGAAAGTGGGCGCGCGTCAGGCAGCCGTGTCGATGCAGAGATATTTGAGCTCGGTGAAAGCCTCGATGCCGTGGCGCGAGCCTTCCCGGCCGAGACCCGATTGCTTCCAGCCGCCGAAGGGAACCGGTCCGCCGGTGATCTTCACGCGATTGATCGCAACCATCCCGTAATCAAGCGCCCGGCCGAGGCGCATCTGGCGCGCGCCGTTTTGCGTCACGACATAGGCGACGAGGCCGTATTCGCTATCATTGGCGCGAGCGACGACTTCGGCCTCGGTATCGAATGAACTCACCGCTGCGACGGGTCCGAATGTCTCCTCATGCATGATCAGTGCGTCGGGGGATGGATCGACAAGCAGTGTCGGTTCGAAGAAGAGCGGCCCTGCTGCGTGGCGCTTTCCGCCGATGGCAAGTCTTGCGCCGCGTTTCAGCGCGTCGGCCACATGGTCCTCGACTTTCGCCACAGCGCGCTCGTGCATCAGCGGGCCGATGTCGACCGCGTCCGTCAGTCCGTCACCGACCTTAAGGGCCGCTATCCGCTTGGCAAAAGCAGCGACGAAGGGCTCCATGATCGAGCGCTGCACGAAGATGCGGTTGGCGGCCAGGCAGTCCTGGCCGGAGGTCGCAAATTTGGCATTGATGGCGATGTCCACGGCACGATCGAGATCGGCGTCGTCAAAGATGATAAGGGGCGCATGCCCGCCGAGCTCCATCACCAGGCGCTTCATGGTCGCAGCACATTGGCCGGCAATCAGTTTGCCGATGCCTGTCGAGCCGGTAAAGCTCAGTGCCCGCACCCGAGCATCCTCGCAGAGAGCGCCGACGATCGTCGCAGCATTGCCGGTGACGACGTTGAAGACGCCGGCGGGGAGGCCGGCACGCTCTCCGAGTTCGGCAAGGGCAAGCGCCGACAGCGGCGTTTCGGACGATGGATGGGCAACGACGGTACACCCGGCGGCAAGGGCTGCCGCCGCCTTGCGCGTTATCATGGCGGAGGGAAAATTCCAGGGTGTCACGATGCCGGCGACGCCCAATGCCTCCCTGCGCACGATCATTTCCGTGTCCGGCAGATGGCTGGTGACGCTTTCGGCATTGATGCGTTTGGCTTCCTCCGCATACCATTCGATGAAGCTCGCAGCATAGTCGATCTCGCCGCGGGATTCGGCGAGCGGTTTGCCCTGTTCCAGCGTCATGATCAGCGCCAGATCGTCCTTGGCGGCGAGCATCAGCTCATACCACCGGCGCAGGACCGATGCGCGCTGCTGCGGCAGGAGCGAGCGCCAGGTAGAAAAGGCATCCGCCGCCGCGACGATCGCCTCGAATGTCTCATCCCTGCCGAGACTGGAGACCCAGGCGAGCGTAGTGCCGGTGGCGGGATCGGCCACGTTGAAGCTCGCGCCGGTCTTGCCGGCGACCCAGCGGCCGCCGATATAGGAAAGATCCCGCAGCAGATGCCGATCGTTCAGTCGTGACAGAGCTTCATGATAGGCGGGACGGGCGCGCACTGCGGTCATCGGCAAACCTCTCTTTTTCAGGTACCGCAATGGTCTCACGGAACGCCGCGAGACATTGTCCATTGGTCGCCGCTGAAAGAGAGAAAGGGCCTAAAGAGAAGGGCAGCCGTAGAGAGATTCTCTATTCGTCGTCGTGAAGTTCGGCAGAAAGGAGATCGGCGATCGGAAGCACGGTCTCCTCCTTCACGGTCTTTGTCACGATATAGGTAAAATAGCGCTCGATGCCGAGGTCGCGATCCAAAAGACCATCGATCAGGCGCTGATAGGCATCAATATTGGGCGTCATGATCTTCAGAATGTAATCGACGCCGCCGCCGACGGACCAGCAGGCGATGATTTCCGGAATGGAGGAGATTGCCCGCTCGAAGCGCTCGAAGTCGCTCTGACGATGGTTGGCGAGAGTGAGTTCGACCATAACGCTTGCAACCGGCGCGAGCCGACGCGGCGCCAGATGGGCATGATAGCCGGTAATGATCCCGGTCTTCTCGAGCTTGCGCAGACGAAGCCAGCATGGCGTCGGCGAAAGTCCTACCTTTTCGGCGAGCGCGAGCTTGGTGATGCGGCCATCGCGTTGAATGGCATCCAAAATGCGCAAATCGATTGCATCGAGTTTCATTTGGAAAACTGCATGTGAATTAGCTGACTGTTCGACCAATGACATTCGAAGCCGGGGCTGACAAGCGCATATCGGGGATTGGGCTTTCGGGGGAGTTTCAGCAACAGAAGGGCGGGCGCATCGTCTGAGGAACAATATCAACGTGAAATGGATTTTATTCATCGGTCAAAACAGCACTGTCGGGAGAAGCGCTTGCGTTCAGGCGCGCGCCAGACTTTTCGTGCTGACGTTTTTTGGAGTGTGCAATGGCGATCTATTTGCTCCAACTCCTGGCCTGGTCGGTCTTCATCGCGGCCCTGATCCTGTGGCCGGCGGGCACGCTGGCTTTTCCGGGCGCCTGGGTTGTGATCGCATTCTTCCTGCTCGGCGGCTTGGCGATGATCCTTTGGCTGTCGAAGCACAGCCCGCGTCTGTTGCGTGAACGTATGGCATCTCCGCTGCAACGGGATCAAAAGCCATGGGATCGCGTCTGGCTGATGTTTTTCGTTTTGGCCTTCTTAGGCTGGATATCCTTCATGGGTTGGGACGCGGCCCGGACGGGCTTTCGAGCGGTGCCGCCATGGCTGCAGGTGCTTGGCGGGCTCGGCATGGTGGTCAACATGCTCGGTACCTGGTGGACGTTTCGCGAAAACGCCTTCGCTGCGCCGGTGGTGAAGATCCAGAAGGATCAGAAGGTGATCGATACCGGACCCTACGCCATTGTTCGTCACCCTATGTATGCGAGCGCGTTGTTTTTCCTTATTGGCATGCCGCTATTGCTTGGTTCCTGGCTGGGTCTCGCATTCTCCGTGATATTCATTTTCGGTATCGCCTGGCGAGCGGTGCATGAGGAGCGTGCTCTAAGCGCAGAACTGAGCGGCTATCAAGCCTATGCGGCCCGCGTGCGATATCGGCTCATTCCTTTCGTCTGGTAGAACCCGTATCCCAAGCGTGGCCGCGCCGATCAGTGTGACTGCCCTGCCACTATGCCAAGCCTTAACGCCGAGTTTAGCAAGTTCGCGCTATAGTCGCGTCATAACTCTCTCGGGCATTGGTACGTTTTACATGATCTATGGTGCAGCGACGGCGACACCTCAGCCGCCATGTTGGGCGGTAACAGGGGCAGCCGAACATGAGTAGCGCGACGGACACGGCCGGCTTCAGTTCGACGACGTCGTCGGTGCTACGGATTGCGCTGATCCAGAGTGCCGTGGTCTTCTTGGTGGCGGCGGTGTGGCAGCAGCGATGGGGAACCATCGTCGACACGAGCTGGCTCATTACAATGGCTGAGCGGGTACTCAGTGGAGAGCGGCTTTATGTCGATGTGATCGACAGCAATCCGCCGTTTTCGATCTGGCTTTTCCTGCCGGCGATCATAGCGTCGAGATGGGCAGGGATCGCTCCCGAAATCGGTATCTATCTTTACACCTGCCTCGCAGTGGTCGTGGGTCTGGGTTTATCGGCCGTAATCGTCCGGCGGGCGGGCTTTGCCGAAAATCACGCCCTGCTTCGGCTGCTACCTCTCTTCGTCGCACTTTTCACGATTTTTCCCGGCAATACCTTCACCGAGAGAGATCACGTCGGCACGGTGCTGTTTCTGCCCTTGTTGGCGCTCATGGCATTGCGGGCCGACACCACGCGTCGTGTCGCACCCGGTATCGCCCTGATTGTCGGCGCCGGCCTTTGCGGCAGTATTCTTGTTCTGGTGAAGGCCTACTATGTCGTGGCTTACATCGTGCCCGCGCTCTATGTGGCCTGGCGGCGACGAAACCCGTGGCTACTTCTGGCGCCCGAGAACTGCATCATCGGCATTGTCGGTGTCGCCTATATCGCGCTCGTTTTTTTGCTGACGCCCGAATTTATGCGAGATCTCCTCCCGCAGGTAGCGGATGTCTACATGAAGATAGGTGATCCGGTCAGGGTCGCACTGAACTGTGGGCCGTCGTACCTGTTGATTTTGCTTCTGTTCCGGATTGTTGCACCCAAGGCACCAGTGACGCCGCTTTGCGCAGTGACGCTTCTGGCTTCACTCGCTGCCGTCGCGCCGTTGCTCTATCAGGGTAAGGGGTGGGCCTACCATGCTTTCGCTGCGATCTCGCTGGCCCTTGTTGCTGTGCTTTGCAGGGTCGCAGCGTCTTCCGGCTGGCGTTACAACCGTGAAACGCTCGGATGTGGCATTCTTTGTGTCATTGTCGTCATGTTTGCATGGCTGCCGTTTTTACAGACGGAGAAGCCGAGCGACGCTTTCGTCGCGGCAGTGAAAGCGGCATCGAAGGGGGAGCCGACGCTCGGCGTCATCGGCAGCGACATCGCCGCTGCCCATCCGCTCGCCAGGATTGTCGGGGCCCGCTTTTTGTCTGCCAATAACAGCGACTGGTTCGGCGCCCTTGCGTATGTTCTGGCTCGGAAGGCGTCAGCAAAAGGAGAGGTGGCGGATGCCGCTCGCTACCAGAAGCGGTCGGATGCTTATCTGGACACCAAATATGCCGAGTTCGCCAGCCACAACTACGATCTGATCGTTATCCAGCAGGACGAGCCGCTTTGGACCGATTACGTGCTTGGTCAAGCACGTTTTGCCGCGCTGCTTTCCGCATATCATCCCATTGCTAGGGATGAGCGGTTTATGGTCTATGGCCGCGCCGCTCCTGCCGACCAGAGTTCAATTGCTCGGTGAGCGATCCAGAACTTTTTTGGCCAGCAGAAGGGATTGCGCGCCCAGATAAGTTGCCGCCGTATCGGTAGGCTTATGGCGCTATGGTGAAGGTATAGGTCCCTTCGGTCTTATGGCCGTCGGCTGAAAGGGCATGCCACTCCACGGTGTACTTGCCAGCCGTCAGCTTGTCAGTAACCGGCACCATCAGTGTGGTGTCCCCGTTCATCAGCATGGTTTCACCAGTCTTCACCGCCATCTTCTCCGGACCGGTAACCTTCACCCCGCTGAACTTGAGGTTTAGTCCTTCGGTGAAAGTAAGATCGAGTTCCGAAGGTGCCTGCTTCACCGTGCTGTCAGCGGCGGGAACGGCGGACTTAAGGTGGGCATGGGCGAATGCCTGGCCGGCAAATGCAATGCTGGCTGCGGTTGCAACAAAAAGGAGCTTCTTCATCTCGAGCATGCTGGTTTTCCTTCTGGGGTTGATGATCCGCAGGTTCAGTGCGGCCGGTTTCATAAGCGGGATGTTGTCTTCGGATTGCCAATGGTCCGATTTGTGATCCGGTCCGTGATCGATATCCTTCTTGAAAATTTGCAGGTAAGCTGAGCCATTCGTGTCGTTCCCGTCCATCAGGAGAAGAAGCGCCGGAGCGGCGGTACCAAGCGCACCACGATTTGGTCGAAGAGCAACATCACGACGACGGCCAGCCCGGTTAGCGGGAAGGCCGCGCCAAAGACGATCACGATCAGCCATAGACCGACATAGACGCACTTCTGTGGCGGCATCGGCGGCACGCCGAGACGCCCGGCCGGCCGGCGCTTCCACCACATGGCGATCGCAGTCACGCAGGAAAGGATGATCGCCATGCAGGTGGCCAGCATCAGGAGTTGGTTGAACAAACCCCATTCCTGGCCCTGATGGACGTTGATGCCCCATTCGATTGCTTGACCGAGCGCCGGATACTGGGCGAAGGAGAGGTCGACCAGCGGCTTGCCGGAATATTGGTCGATGTGAACGGTGCGCTCGTTACCGAGATTCCCCAGATAATGGCTGGCGGTGTAGACGCCCGTTTCATCGGTAGGGATCGCGAGGTCAGAGCCCAGCGCCATGCCCAGCCCATGCATGATCTCGACAGCCTTGTTCAGATCGATCGGCTTTGCAGCTTGCGCAGCGGCGATGTCGGACAGCGGTACGGGCGCGTTCTCGACGACCCAGCCGGCCGGGCTGACGATATCCTGTGTTACCTTCGCCGACTTCGGCACACTGTCCCAAAGCGCGGCCGGAGTGCCGAGATCATGGGCCGTCAGCCAGGCATTGACATTGGCGCCCCAATAGCCTGACCAAGGCATGCCGCTAAAGGCGAGGAAGAAGATGCCGATGCCGGTAATCGCTCCGGTGACGGCATGCAGATCACGCCAGAAGACACGGCGCGAAGGTGTGCCGCGCACGCTGAGCACGCCGCCTCTCTGCTGTCGCGGCCACCAGAGATAGATACCGGTGACAACGAGCATGAGTGCGAAACCGCCGACGATCTCGACAATGCGGTTGGTCCATTTGCCGAAATATTCCAGGCTGTGAATGCGTTTGACGACCCAATTGAATTCCTGTTTCGAGCCGATCGACGCGAGCACCTCGCCGTTGTGCGGATTGACATAGACGATCGTCGATTGGCCGTCCTTCGATACCGTGACCACTGCAGACCGATTGCCGGATGGGGCCTCGCGATAGGATGCCGGCTCTGAGCCAGGGACGGCGGCAACCGCGGCATCGACGATCTGCTGCGGTGTCAGCATCGATCCGGTATCCGCGACGATGTTGCGATGGGCGTAGAAGGTATCGGCGATCTGATCCTTGAACAGATAGAGCGATCCGGTGATCGCCAGATTGAGCATGAAGGGAATGACGAGCAGCCCGGCGAAGAAATGCCAGCGCCAGATCGCGCGATAGAGCGATACATTATGGGAGGTGGAGGCCTTGGGCTCGGCGGCGGCGAAGGTAGACATGGAAATCCTCAGAAGATCGGCTGGCGGTCCGGAAAGTCATATCTGCGGGGAGATGGCGACCGTTCCGGTCGCAGCCTTATGCGGATGTGCACGCGCGTTTGGGATACCGAGGCAGCCCGTTTCGCGTCGCGATGTTCAGCATGGAGGCAATCCGCCCGCAGCCGGCACGATCAGTTCTCGTGCATGGTCCGGCCGCCGTTGACGACAAGCGTCACGGCTTCCGCCGCAACGCAGGCTCAAGCAGTGATCTGGAGGATGGGCGGAGCGCGGGGGCCGGTGTTCGGCGGATAGAGCTGGCGATGGAAAGCTTCGGCTCTTGGCGCGAGCGCATCCTGATCGGCAGAGGCAAGATGCTCGCAGACATCCGTCGGCGGCACGGGAAGCAGGACTGCCGTGGCGATCCGGCAGGCTTCGCATCCCGGCGCATGTGTCTTGCTGTGTTCCTTACCGTCGGTGCCCTTGTAGGTGACGCAAAGGATCGGCAGGGTCCCGTCCGGCAACCGGTATTGCACCAGCTTCGCAGGGGTGAGCTCATCGGCATCGGAAATCGGCGGCTGATGGGCGAAGCCGACAAGCACCAGCGCGAGGGCGCACATGATGCGCACCATCCACTGTGTTGTGCAGAAGTGCTTCTTCCCCACGGCCGTCCTCATCCCTCTAGCGCGCAACCTTTAGGATGTTCGGCGCGCAAGCTCAATGCGGCAATTTGCTGCCATTGTTATCCCGCGCGTTTTCCGTCGCTATCGAAGACATGCAGATGCTGCGGCGGGAATATCACATTTACCGTCGGCCCCGCCTTCAGCACATCGCGATTGAGCGTGAAGACCTTGAATGGCAGACCATGAAGCGAAAGGTGGAGAATGATGCCGAAACCGGTCGGCTCGATAAGCTCCACATCGGCGCTGATGCCGGAGTCGTCCGAGGACAAAATCACGTGCTCCGGCCGGATGCCGAGCGTCACTTTGGCGCCGTCCGGCAGGTTCGGCGCTGCCGAAAGTGGAACAACCGTTCCGTCCTTGAGCCTAACACCGCCGGTTTCATAGGTCGCGTCGAGGAAATTCATCCCCGGAGAACCGATGAAGCCGGCAACGAAGAGATTGGCGGGACGGTCGTATAGCTCGAGCGGACTGCCGACCTGCTGAACCACGCCGCCATGCATGGCAACAATCCGGTCCGCCAGCGTCATCGCCTCGATCTGATCATGCGTCACATAAATTGAGGTCGCCTTCAGGTCGCCATGTAGTTTCTTGATTTCGGCCCGCATCTGTTCGCGCAGGCGCGCGTCGAGGTTCGAAAGCGGCTCGTCGAAGAGGAAGGCCTTCGGCTGGCGCACGATGGCGCGACCCATGGCGACGCGTTGGCGCTGGCCGCCCGAAAGCGCCTTTGGGCGGCGTTCGAGCAATGGGTCAAGCCCGAGCTTCGAGGCCGCACCCGCGACGGCACGCGAAATCTTGTCTTTCGCGATCTTCCGGAGCTTCAGGCTGTAGCTCATGTTGCCGGCGACATTCATGTGGGGATAGAGCGCATAGGATTGGAACACCATGGCGATGTCGCGGTCTTTCGGATGCAGCTCGTTGACCCGGTTGTCCGCAATGCGGATCTCGCCGCCGCTAATGTCTTCGAGGCCGGCGATCATCCTGAGCAATGTCGACTTGCCGCAGCCGGAGGGGCCGACGAGGACGACGAATTCGCCATCCTTGATCCTGAGGTCGATGTCGTGCAGCACCTGCACATGGCCATAGGCTTTCTTGACGTTCTGGATATCGATCGATGCCATTTGACTAACCCTTGACCGCGCCGGCCGTCAGGCCCTGCACGAGATAACGCTGAATGAGCAGGAAGAAGAGGCCGGCCGGAATAAGCGCCATCACGCCCGCCGCCATCATCTGCCCGAAATCCACGGAGAATTTCGAAACGAAGGTGAGAAGGCCTACGGGGAAGGTGGCTGCCTGATTGCCGTTGATGAGCATCAGCGCGAACAGCAGCTCGCTCCAGGCGGCCGTGAAGACGAAGCCGAGCGTCGCGGCAATGCCGGGCAGCGTCAGCGGCAGAATGATCTGCCGGAACGCGGTGAACTGCGTCGCGCCATCGATCATCGCCGCCTCCTCAAGGTCCTTCGGGATGCCGTCGAAGAAGGACTGCATCAGAAAGGTGGCAAAGGGCACGTTGAAAGCCGTGTAGACGATGACAAGTCCGGTCAGGCTGTTCGTGAGATGCAGCGGCGTCAGGATCTTGAAGATCGGCGCGACCAGCATGACCAGCGGAAACATCTGCGTCAGCAGCATCAAGGCCACGATCCAGTATTTGGCGCGGAAGGTGAAGCGCGAGAGCGCGTAGCCGGAGAGCGACGCGCAGACGGTCACCGCGACCGCCGTCGAAGCAGAGACGATCAGGCTGTTTTCAAAAAATGTCGGGAAATCGCTGTGTTGCAGCACGAAAGCATAGTGCTCCCATGTCGTGCGCGACGGCCACATGCGCACGCCTTCCGTATAGAGCAGGTCGTTTGGTGTGACCGAGACCTTCAACAGCCAGAAGAGTGGGAAGAGCGCAAAAACCACATAACAAAGGATTGCCAGGCGATGCGCGATGGTGGGGATGACGGATCGTCTCATGGCTCAATCCTTGTTCAGCAGGGTCTGCCGCAGCAGGATGATCAGCATGGAATAGGCAAGCAGCAGCAGGAGCAGGACGAGGGCAATGGCGGAGGCATAACCGAAATCCAGCCGCTTGAAGGCCTGGGTGAAGATATAGCTTGCGACGATCTGGGTGCGGTCGGCAGGTCCGCCGCCGGTCATGACGACGATCAAATCGGCGAAGTTTGAGATCCAGACCGTGCGCAGGAGCACCGTGATAGCAATAGTCGGAGCCAGGAATGGGAGCGTGATCGAGCGGAAGCGCTGGAACCAGCCTGCACCGTCGATCGAAGCTGCTTCATAAAGATCCCTGGGGATCGCCTGGAGAGCGGCCAGCAGCGTGATGGCGAAGAAGGGAATGCCCCACCAGACATTGGCGACGATCGGGCCCCACATCGCATATTGCGGATCGGAGAGAATGTTGCCGGGCTCCTTCATCAGGCCGAGGCCGAAGAGCCAGTGCGGGATAGGCCCGATCACGGGATTGAAGAGCCATGACCAGTTGAGGCCGGCAAGGAAGGAGGGGACCGCCCATGGCAGAAAAACCAGCGCCTGGACGATCGCCCTGCCGAAAAACGGCTTGTCCAGCAAGAGGGCAAGGATCAGCCCGAAGATGAACTGCAAAACCACCGAGGCGCCAGTCCACCAGAGCGTATTCTTCAGTGCCCAATAGAAGGCGGCATCCTTTGAAAGATCGCGGAAATGCTCCAGGCCGACAAAGCCGCCGGAAAACGGATTGAGCAGTTGAATATCCCGAAACGCATAGGAAATGCCGATCACCAGCGGCACCAGCATGACGGCGATAATGAGGATGAGCGCGGGAGCGCTGTAGAGATAGGGCTCCGAGGCATCGGCAAAGCGCTTCAGCCACGGCCTGCGGTCGTGACGCCTGTCGAGCGTGTCGGCGGTCATGGTCATCGGCCAATGTTCCCATTCGCGGCGTTCGGACGCCGTCTGTGTCATGTGCGGAAAGCGGCGGCGGATCGCTCGGCCGCCGGTCAGGCGATCTTATTTCTTGGCAAGGAATTTCTGCTGCGCCTTGGTCAGATAATCGGCCCATTGATCAGCCAGATCCTTGGCCGAGATATCGCCGAGCAGCGCCTGCTGCGACGTCTTGATGGCGAGCGAATCCTTGAAGAAGGCGAATTCCTCGAGATAGGTCGGCATGACAGTCGGAACCGTGTTCTTGTCGGCCAGTTCCTCGAACCAACCCTTGAACTGGTCGCCGGCATAGAAGGGGTCCTTCTCAGCCGAGGTATAGGCCGGCAAGGCGCCGATCTTCTTGTTCCATTCAAGATTGCCTTCCTTGCCTTCAAGGGTTGCGATCAGCTTCCAGGACAAATCCTTGTTCTGGCTCGTCGCGAACATCGACCAGCCGGCATAACCGATCGTCGGGAAGGACTTGCCGTCCGGACCCTTCGGCAGCGGAGTGACGCCGAAGTCGTCCTTGTTCATGCGTTCGGCGATCGCAATCAAGGCATCCGGATCCTGATCGAGGAAAGCGCAGGTACCGGAATAGAAACCGGCGACGACTTCATTGAAGCCCCAGTTGACGCTGTCCTTTGGCGCATAACCCTTCTTGTAGAGATCGACCATCCATTCAATGCCCTTGGCCCAGCCGGGGCTGTTCATCGTCGAGGTGCCGTCATCCTTGAAGTACTTGTTGTCGCCGGCCATGGAGGCCGCGAAGATCATCCAGCCGTTTAGACCGCCGGGGCCGCCGCGCATGCAGTAGCCGTATTTGCCGGGCAGCTTGGAGATTGCTTCGGATGCCTTGACGAAATCGTCCATCGTCTTCGGCGGTTCGGCGATGCCGGCGTCCTTCAGGATCTTCTTGTTGTAGAACATGGCGCGCAGATAGAAGCCGTAGGGCAGCATATAGGCCGTATTCTTCACATCGCGGCCGAGTTCGAGCGCCCGCGGCGTCAGCTCTTTGGTCTGATCCCATTTCGCGAGATAGGGTTCGAGGCTTTCGAGCATGCCGTTATTGCCATAGAGCGACAGCCAGGTATCGGGCATTTCCATCACGTCCGGCGTGTCACCCGCCGAAACCATGGTAGCGAACTTCTGGAAGGCCTCGTTCCAGGGCAGGGAAATGATATCGACCTTCGTGCCCGGATTGGCTGCTTCGAACTTGGCGACGATCGACTTTAGTGTCTCGGTGCGTTCCGGGCTGGTAATGACTTCGACGAGCTTCAGCGTGGTATCGGCAAACGCCGTACCCGCCATCATGGTGGCGAAGAGTGCTGCCGTGATCAGTGTTTTCATGTCAGTTCCCCCTGTTTAGGTGTTTCTCTCGGGTTGATGGTCTTATGAGGCGGCGGCGATCGCTTCCTCGATATCTCTCCACAGCGCCTCGGTTCCTTCGAGACCGACATGGAGACGTACGGACCGCGGGTTGATACCAAAGGTATGCGCGGAATTCGGCTGTGCCTTCTGCTGAAGCACGACCTCGCCCGGTACGATCAGGCTTTCGTGCCCACCCCAGCTCACACCCAGTTTGAAGAGCTTGAGGTGATCGGCGAAGGCGCGGATATCGACGTCTTCGCGGAAGATGAATGAAAACAGGCCCGAGGTGCCGTTGAGCCCGGCGGGCAAGCGGTTGGCAAGGCCCGGATGGCAGACCTGCTCGACGACATCGAGCTCCTGCAGCCGCTTGGCGATCGTCATTGCGGCTGCCTCATGCGCCCTCATGCGGATCGGCAGGGTGCGCAGGCCGCGGATCAAAAGCCAGGCATCGAAAGGCGAAAGCTTGCCGCCGAGATAAGGATATGCCTCGGCTTTCAGCCGCGCAATCATCGCCTTCGAGCCGGCAACAACGCCGGCAACGACATCGCTATGACCGCCCAGATATTTGGAGGCGGAATGGATGACGAGATCGACGCCGAGCGTCAGCGGCCGCTGGAAATAGGGGCTGGCCCAACTGTTGTCGATCATGGAAACGGCGCCATGCTTCTTGGCGAGTGCGGCGAGCGCGCCGACATCATGGGCTTCCATCACCCAGCTCGTCGGGCTTTCCAGATAGAGAACCTTCGCGCCGGGAAGTGCCTTGGCAACGGCTTCCTCGTCGCGGCCATCCACATAGGTCACCTCGACCTTCATGCGTTTCAGCACCGTGCCGAAGAGGCGGAAAGCGTCCGGATAGACATGCTTGACCGCGACGATCCGATCGCCGGGTTCGACGAAGCTCAAAACGGCCGAAGAGATCGCCGCCATGCCGCTCGCGAAGCCGAGCGCATCCTCTGCACCTTCGAGTTTTGCCAGCATTTCCTCGAACATGCGCACGGTCGGATTGAGGCCGCGCGTATAGATCGGCCGCACCTTCTCGCCGCGATAGGAAGCGATCATGTCGTCGTAATTGGCAAAGGTGAAAAGCGATGTCTGAAAAATCGGCGGCACCACGGCATCGGCGTAATTACCGTCGTCATGGGCCGTGATGAGGGAAGCGAGTTCGAACGGCTCTAGCCCGTCAGTCATTTGGACATTTCCTTGATGTCTTCCTCGACGACGTCGAGAATTTTCAATGTTTCGGCGCGCGCCGCCTCGGGATCCTGGGCAACGATCGCGTTGAACAGCGTGCGGTGAAAGGGGAAGGACCGGCGGGCAAAATCCTGCCGGTCGAAGGGATGGGTCCAGAACCGCTCGAAGCTCCCGCGCATCTGTTCGAGGAGCTGCCGGAACAGGGGATTGTGCGTGGCGTCGTAGACGGCGAGGTGAAACGCCAGATCTTCCGGCCCGGATGTGCCCTTTGCGATATGGACGCGTTCCATCTCATCGAGCTTCTCCTCGATGATAGCGATATCCTTGGGCGTGCGCCTCTTGGCGGCGACCATTCCGGCCTCGCATTCGATACCGCGGCGAACCTCCAGGGTCTGCAGCAGCGCATCGCGCAGATGCGCGGTATCGAGCGACAAGGGCATATGGATGGTTGCTTTGGAAACGGGTTTCAGCAGATACGTGCCGCTGCCCTTGCGGGTTTCCACGACACCCAGGGCTTGAAAATGCGTGACGACTTCCCGGATCGTCGAGCGCCCAACCGAAAGGGCAGCCATCAGCTCGCGCTCCGTCGGCAACCGGTCACCGGCCTGGAGCTTCGAAGACTCGATAAAGTCGGACAGCGCGTCGATAACTTGCTGCGTCCGGTCGATCGACGGGAGAGGGGTTAGCATTGCTTTCGTCATGACTTTAAATTGGTCTGACATCTGCTATCAGGTCAATCTATTTTTTATATATCAATCTATTTTTCACATGGGGATTGCGGTCTCACCCTCTAGGGGGATCAAGCCGCGACACGCGGTAACGGCAAGGTCACTACCGAACTGGTTAAAAAACAAAGGCCCGGCTGTGGATTCCTTGAAATCCGCATACCGGGCCGCATTGCAGGGCAAATTTGGGATCAGCGCGCGCTCATCAAACGACCGCTGAACACGCCTTTCCACCGCAACAGTCTCATCGCATTGGCGGTGACAAGTACCGTCGCGCCGGTATCGGCGAGGATCGCCGGCCAGAGGCCGGTGATGCCGGCAATCGTAGTCACCAGGAACACCGCTTTCAGGCCAAGCGCCATGCTGATGTTCTGGCGGATGTTGCTCATCGTCGTCCGCGACAGCACGACCATGTTGGCGACATCGGTCACGCGGCCGTGGAGAGCGGCGGCGTCCGCCGTTTCCAGCGCCACGTCGGTGCCGCCACCCATGGCGATGCCGACGTCGGCGGCCGCCAAGGCGGGCGCGTCGTTGATGCCGTCGCCGACTTTGGCGACAATCTGCTTTTGCGCCTGCAGCTCGCGCACGATGCGCTGCTTGTCTTCCGGCAGGAGCTGCGCGTGAGGTTCGATCCCGAGACCCTTCGCGATTGCACCGGCCGTGCGGGCATTGTCGCCGGTCAGCATGACGGAACCGACGCCGGCCGTCCGCAGCGCCTCGATTCCGGCGCGCGCATCGGCGCGGGGTTCGTCGCGCATGGCGATCAGGCCGGCGATCTTGCCGTCGACCAGGAGAACGGAGACGCTTTTGCCTTCGTCGTTCATGGTTTCGATCCGGGCGTCCTGTTCGGCCGACAATGGCGCACTCTCCCGAGCCGCCTGCGGAGAGAGAAGCGACAGGGTCTCGCCTCCGACACGGCCGCTGACGCCTTTGCCGGGCAGGGCCTTCGCTTCGGCCGCAGGCGGGACCGGAGCACCATCGGATTTCGCCCGCTCCAGAATTGCGAGAGCAAGCGGATGGCTCGAACCGTTTTCGAGAGCTGCCGCCCGTGAGAGAACCTGTGCCTCTGTGAGACCGAAACCCAGGACGTCCGTCACCTTGGGCTTGCCCTCGGTCAGGGTGCCCGTCTTATCGAAGGCAACCTTTGTCACCCTGCCCATTGTTTCGAGAACAGCGCCGCCTTTCAGCAGCAGGCCGCTGCGGGCGCCTGCCGACAAGGCGGCCGCGATCGCGGCGGGCGTCGAGATCACCAGCGCGCAGGGGCAGCCGATCAGCAGGATAGCGAGGCCTTTGTATATCCATTCCAGCCAGCTTGCGCCGGCCACCAGCGGGGGCGTCACCGCGACCAGTGCCGCGACGGCGACCACGCCGGGCGTGTAATAGCGCGAGAAGCGGTCGATGAAGCGTTCGGTCGGTGCCTTGGATTCCTGCGCCTCTTCGACCAGCTTCACCACGCGGGCAATCGTGTTGTCGGCCGCGGCCGCGGTCACTCTGACACGCAGCACGGCATCCGTGTTGATGGTGCCAGCGAAAACCTTGGCCTCCACGCCCTTGCGTACCGGCGTGCTTTCTCCGGTGACCGGCGCTTCGTCGATGGCGCTTTCGCCTTCGATGATCGTGCCGTCGGCTGCGATGCGGTCGCCCGGACGCACGAGAATGACCGCACCCACCTTAAGGCTTTCGGCCTGCACTTCGCGGGTCTCGCCGTTGTCTTCGATCAAGGCGGTTTTCGGGACCAGGGTCGTCAATGATTGGATGCTTGCGCGCGCCTTTCCGGCGGCGACACCTTCCAGCAATTCGCCGACGAGGAAGAGGAAGACCACGGTCGCCGCCTCTTCACCGGCATTGATGATCACCGCGCCGATGGCCGCAATCGTCATCAGCATCTCGATGGAGAAGGGCGTGCCCGCCAGCGCCGCCATCACGGCGCGGCGCGCGATCGGCACGAGACCGACCAGCATAGCGACAACGAAGGCATAGGATGAAATCGAGGGCACGAGATGGCCGACAATATAGGCGGCAACCAGCGCCACACCCGAGACGATGGTCAGCCGCCCCTTTTTGCTCTTCCACCAGGGGCTATCCATGGGCGTATGGTCGTGACCATGCAGCCCCTCGATTTCCTTTGCGGCATGGTCGTGATGATCATGATCGGCGTGGTCGTGCGATGAATGATCATGGCTATCGTGATTGTGATGATGATCATGATCATGGTCATGATGGTCATGTCGATGTTCGGAGAGCG
Source organism: Rhizobium sp. LEGMi-198b (assembly GCF_054114205.1). Classification (NCBI taxonomy): domain Bacteria; kingdom Pseudomonadati; phylum Pseudomonadota; class Alphaproteobacteria; order Hyphomicrobiales; family Rhizobiaceae; genus Rhizobium; species Rhizobium sp. LEGMi-198b. The sequence continues at coordinate 84,431 of NZ_JBSYVH010000006.1, forward strand.
CGCGCTCAGCCTTGCCAGCCAGCGGCGCGAGGGAATAGCCGAGGCCCGTCACTTTCTTTTCGATCGCGGTGAGATTGCTGGTCTCGTCGTGACGAACGGTCATCGTTCCCGCAGTGACGGAAACGGAGACATCCTCTACGCCCGGCATGCGTCTCACAGCCGTGTCGATCTTGGCCGCGCATGAGGCGCAGTCCATGCCGCTCACCCTATACCGTGCTTCCCCTGTCGCTGCCATGATCCGTTTCCTTGTCAAACCGTGGCATCTCTCCTACATCCTCTAGTGGCTAGAGGTGCAAGAGGAAAATCATGAAAAAGATCACGATTGGCGAAGCGGCCCGGCAAAGCGGCGTGAAGGTGCCGACGATCCGCTACTACGAAAGCATCGGACTTCTGGCTGAACCGGACCGGAGCGAGGGCAACCAGCGTTCCTATGAGCAATCGCACCTTCACCGGCTGGCTTTCATTCGCCATGCCCGCGAATTGGGCTTCGAGGTCGATGCGATCAGGACGCTTCTGGCGCTCCAGGACGATCCAAATCAATCCTGCGCCTCCGCCGACACCATCGCCAAGGCCCGCCTGATCGAAGTCGAACAAAAGATACGCAGCCTGACGGCCCTGAAAGCCGAGCTGGAGACGATGGTCGAAGGTTGCGGCCACGGCCGTATCGACCAGTGCCGGGTGATCGAAGTTCTGGCCGACCACGGGCAGTGCATGCATCCGCGCCATTAGTGCGGTTAAGCTTGTTTACATTGGCGATCGCGGGCTTGAGCTTCGGATCAAGGGAGAATGCCTGCCGCGTTGCGGGCCGTTCGATCTCAGAGTAGAATCCGCCAACCGTGCCACGAGAAGAGGTACGGAGCATCGCGGAAGGAGGTCCGATATGATGGGCCCGCCCGCACATGAAAGCGACACCAAACCGCCACTCGGAAAGACAAGTCTCCTGTTGGCCGGCACCCTGCGTGAATTGACTGTCCATGCCGATGTTCTCGCTTTGCTGCCCGATCCCGCCATCGTCCGAAACTGCCTGGATCTCGCCGAGGATGCCGCGGGTGCCATACATGGCAGCATGGCTGCAGCGCATATCGGGGCCGATCCCGAAAGGATGATTGCCGCGCCTGAGGAAATTGACCTGCAGATCCTGCGGGACATGGACGAGAACTCTCCGCACCAAAGATTCGAGCGGATTGCCGATGCCTTTGAGGATTGGAAGCGGGAGCGGCCGGATCGTGCGAGCCTTTTCCTGGATGATTGCCGGGGCGATATCGAGCGCTGCGTGATGACCGAATGCCATGAGACGGCGCTTGTCGTCGCTCCCTGTCACGGCAACATGGATGCGCAAGACACATTTTATGATCTTCTGTTCAAGAAGCATAAGCTGGTGCTGGTGCCGCCTGCGGGGGCTTACTCCGGCAATCTGCTGGGCCATGTGGTGATCGGCTGGAAGCCGCACAAACATGCGCTGCGCACCGTCGTTGCGGCAAGACGCTGGCTGGCTGCGGCCGATCGCGTCACTGTTCTATGCATCGACGATAAAGCGGACGGAAACTATCAGCGCACGGCCAGCGAGTTGCTTGATCAGCTCGGCCTTAGGGGCGACGTCGTCGCGGTCAGCGCCGGAGGCCGGCCGGTCGGAGAAACTATCCTCGAGTTTGCCAGATCCACGAGCGCGACATGCCTGCTGATCGGTGCGTTCAAGCGCGGATATTTTATGGAGCTGCTTCTCGGCCGCATTACGCGCCACCTTCTATCGCATTCCACGCTTCCCTTGATGATGAAGCATTAGGAGTTCGCGGGCATTCTCGGACGGCCTTCGCCGCTACACACGCTGCAGGATGATGCCGTAGTGATAGGGCGGCAGTTCCTCGACGCGGGCAGTGACAAATCCGGCAGGTTCGACGATCCTGCGCACGGCGTCGGGCGACATGCGCATGTCCGTCTTCGGTCCACGTGGCTGATCCAGCACGACCGTTTGTTCTCTGGGTATCACATGCCAGTTGACGATCGCGAACAAGCCTCCGGGTCGCAGGACATGCCAGACTGCCCGCGCCAGATCTGGCTTGTCCGGCACGCCATGAAAGGTGTTGGCCATCAGTACGTAATCGATCGGTTCCGGCAGCAGCGACGCAATTTCGCGCGCATCGGCGTTGATCCATTGGCGAACAGTCCCTCCGAGGCGCTCGACCTCGATTTTGGCCTGCTCGATCATTTCCGCATCCAGATCGAGGGCATAGACACGGCCATCGACGAGACCGGCAAGCGGCGCGGTGAAATAACCATCGCCGCAACACAGGTCGAGCACGGTCATGCCGGGCTGAATGCCGAGATCAGCCAGGACCTCCGCCGGTCGCGGCCAAAGTGCCGCCCACCAATCTCGGTCGGGCATAGAGGTCGCGGGGAACAGATCATCCATCGTCTTCTCTTTCGGCGCGCAGGCCGTTTCTGGCTCGGGCAGAATTGCCGAGTGCCAGCAACCTTGATGGTAGGCTAGACGGGCTCTTTCTGGAACCCGTCCACATGCTATTTGACCACCTCCGTCACAAAGGCTACGCGTTTTTGTCGGAAGAAATTTAAGCCCGGAAGGATGGTCTCCCGGGCTCAATCTTCACGTGCTCATCGACGTCAGGGAAGCGTATCGAACTGAGCGTTGCGAAGCCTGGCATAACCACCGCCGCGGGCCAGCAGCTCGGCATGCGCTCCCTGTTCGACAATGCCGTCTGGCCCCATGACAATCATGCGATCGGCGTTGCGGATGGTCGTCAGCCGGTGCGCTACCACCAGGGTCGTGCGCCCCTTGGAGAGATCCGCCAATGCTTGTTGGATGGCATATTCTGTTGCCGTGTCGAGCGCTGACGTTGCCTCATCGAGAATAAGGATTGGCGGGTTCTTGAGGAAGATGCGCGCGATGGCAAGACGCTGCTTCTGCCCACCCGACAGTTTCACGCCGCGTTCGCCGGTCGGCGTGTCCAGGCCGTCGGGCAGCGAACGAACGAATTCATCGAGCGATGCGCGGCGCAGCGCCTCCATGATATCCTGATCGGTCGCGCCGAGCTTTCCATAGGCGATGTTCTCGCGAATGGTCGATCCGAACAGGAACACGTCCTGCTGCACGATGCCGATCTGGCTGCGCAGCGAGGCCTGCGTCATATCGCGGATGTCGATGCCGTCAATGGTGATGCTGCCGCCGGTCACGTCGTAGAAGCGCGGCAGCAGCGAGCAGATCGTTGTCTTGCCTGTTCCCGAAGCGCCGACGAAGGCGACCGTCTCTCCGGCCGATATTGTCAGGTTCAGACCATCGAAGATCGTACCCTGATCCGAATAGCCGAAGCTGACATCCTTATAGACGATATCGCCCTTGAGATGGTCGACCGTGATCGCGTTCGGCCGGTCCGCAAGGTCGGGCTGCGTATCGATCAGCGACAGGAAGCGTTTGAAGCCGGCGATGCCTTTCGGATACATTTCGAGCACTGAGGTGATCTTGTCGATCGGGTGGAAAAAGACATTGATCAGCAGCAGGAAGCTGACGAAGCCGCCATAGGTCAGCTCGCCAGACACCACGAACCAGGTTCCGGCCACCATGACCACGAGCTGCACGAGGCGTGTGCTGAAATAGCTGAGCGCGATGCTTGCCGTCATGTAGGCATAGGCATTGAGCTTAGTGGCCTTGTAGTCCTCGTTGTTGCGGGCAAAGAGCCGGCTTTCGTAGTCTTCGTTGGCGAAAGCCTTGACGACACGGATGCCGCCGACGCTCTCCTGCACGCGGATGTTGAAGTCACCCACCTTGGTGAACAGGCTGCGCCAGTTCAGTGTCATCTTGGCGCCGTAGCGGCTGACCAGCCAGGTCATGAAAGGCACGATGATCGTCGTCAGCAGCGCCAGCTTCCAGTGCACCGAGAACATCAGCAGGAAAGCGCCGATGAAGGTCATGATGGCGATGAAGACATCCTCGGGTCCGTGATGGGCGATTTCGCCCACCTCTTCGAGATCCTTGGTCACGTGGGTGATCAGATGCCCGGTCCTGTTGTTGTCGAAATAGCGGAACGAGAGCTTCTGGATATGGTCGAAGGCCTGGCGGCGCATGTCCGATTCAATCGAAATGCCAAGCGCATGACCCCAATAGTTGACCACGGCCATCAGGCCGGTGTTCAGCGCATAGACGATCAGCAGCAGCGCGGCAGTCGCGGCGATCAGACCCCAGTTACGGCTCGGCAGCAACTCATCGACAAAGAGCTTGACCGCCAGCGGAAAGCCCAGTTCGAGAAGACCAGCGACAACCGCGCAGCCGAAATCGAGAAAAAACAGGGTCTTGTAGCGCGCATAATAGGAAAAAAAGCGACGAAACATGAATGCCCTCCAAGGGCACGAGAGATCATATTGTCAGACAAGGATGGACTGAACAGCAGCCCGCATTCGGCGGCGCTGTTCAGCGCTGATTGGTGCCGAAATGTCTCATCTAACTGATCTCCCTCATGAGTCGCAGGGATCTTATAACCGACGAACCAGACGTTGTCATCCCCAACGGCAAATTGGTGTTATGACGGGCGCTGATAACGCCACATTATCGCCGTGTGTCGCTTTGAGAGCTAGGACACACGGCGATGTCTGCATAGCCCAGATCAGCGGGCGTTATATTTCGCGTCGACTTCGTTGATTGCCTTGACGTTTCCGGCCGAGCGGCCCTCTTCGTCGAATGTGTGCGCAAGGAAGGTGTCGGCGATGGCCTTGGCAAGTTCCGGCCCAATGACACGGGAGCCCATCGTGATGATCTGCGCGTTGTTCGAAAGTGCGGCACGTTCGGCCGAATAGGTGTCGTGCGTCAGTGCCGCGCGGATGCCGGGGACCTTATTGGCCGAGATGCTGACGCCGATGCCGGTGCCGCAGACGAGGATCGCCTTGTCATAGGTGCCGCCGATGACACCCGAGGCGACGCGATCGGCAAGGTTCGCGTAGAACGGATCCGGACCGGCGTCCGTGCGCGACACTTCCTGCACGTCGTAGCGGTCCTTCAGGTGGTCGGCGAGAATTTTTGCGAGGCCTTCGCCCGCACTGTCTCCTGCAATTGCAATCTTCAACGTCTATCTCCTTGGAGTTTGGCGGTGCATTGGGCGAGGATGCCGAGATAGCCTTCAGCGCTCCAGGCCGAACGACCGATGAAAAGCCCATCGATATTCGGGCACGATATGAGGTCTTCACAGTTCCCCGGATTGACCGATCCCCCGTACAGGCAGGGGACGCGGCGGCCGAGCACATCTTGCGCGACCGATACGATCTCGGCATGGCGTGCGTCGGCATAGTCTGGCGAGGCGGGAATTCCACTTTCGCCGATTGCCCAGACAGGTTCGTAAGCCAGAAGGATTTGTGCGCCCTTCTGCGCCTCGGACAACTTCGAAAAAGCGCCGAGAACCTGAGCTTTCAAAATATCCGTTGCCCGGCCGCTTTCCCGGTCGGCCAACGTCTCGCCGATGCAGATGAGCGGGATGAGACCGTGGCGGACGGCGGCTTCGGTCTTCAGGCCGACGGTCTCGTTGGTCTCGCCGAAATGTTCGCGGCGTTCGGAGTGGCCAAGCTCGACAATATCGAGATTGCAATCCCTGAGCATGAGGGGAGAGATCTCGCCGGTCCAAGCACCCTCATCGGCCCAGTGCATATTCTGCGCACCCACCTTGACGGAGGTGCCGGCGAGAAGGGCCTTGACCTCGCGCACCGCCGTAAACGGCGGGATGATGAAGCGCTGAATGGCCAGGTCTCGCCCGGCATCGGCATCGGCAGCGCGCAGCGCCTCGGCATAGCTGCTGGCTTCCGCCAGCGTCTTGTTCATCTTCCAACTGGTTCCAATCCAGAATCGAGGTGCGGCGCTCATGTCGTCTCCCAGTTCAAGGCAATGGTCAGCGTGATGTTGGCGCGTTCGAGCTGCTTCAGGGCGGCAGGCTCGGGGGTGTCGTCGGTGATGATGGTGTCGAAATCGGCAAGGTCGGCCATGACATGCAGGGCGGTATGTCCGATGCGCTGGTGGTTGACCAGCAGGCATGTCTTGCTCGCGGACGCGATCATCGCCCGCTTCGCGCGTACGACATTGTCATCCATATGATAGGCAAGGGTGCCGGAAACGGCTGGCGTCGAGATGAAGGCGATATCCGCCCTGAGGCGAAACAGCGCTTCCTCCGTCACCACGCCCAGAAACGCGTTGAATTTCGGCGAATATATGCCACCCAGCGCAATCAACGTGATGCCGCTTTCGTTCTTCAGCCTCTCGATGATCGCGGCATTGTTGGTGATCAGCGTCAGCGGCCGCTTCTGCAACAGCATCTCGCCGAGTACGGCGGCCATGGAGCCGTCGTTGACCATGACCGTCATGCCCGGCTCGACAAGCTCCAGCGCACGACGCGCCATGCTGACCTTGGCCTCATGTCCCTGGCGTTCGCGGATGCGGAAGTCGCTTTCGAACTGCATGCCGGCGTCGATCGTCGCGCCGCCGCGGATCTTCCGCAGGACGCCGGATTGTTCGAGATCGTCGAGATCGCGATGGATGGTCATCTTGGACACGGCAAAGCGGTCGGCCAAGTCGTCGAGGTCGACGCTTTTGTGCTCGACGAGCAGATTGACGATCGATTGTTGGCGTTCTTCGCGTTTCATCTTGGTGCTCCGGTTCTCTCCGGATCGGATGCCTGGGAATGTAACACGTTTATCACATGGTTCCACATTAATTTTGTTATTTTGTTATAATTCATGTGGCGAGGAAGGCCCCAGAAGCACCTGGGCGGTTCGTTCGTCGGTAATCAGACCATAGAGGCATCGGCTTTTCAGGACCGCGCGGATGGCCTCGGCCTTCGCAACGCCGCCGGCCAAGGCGACCAGCCTTTCCTTCTTCGACCGCGGCAGGGAAGCCGACAGGGTTCGCGCCGTCAGCGTCGTCTCAAGAATGTGTCCGTCAGTATCGAAGAAATGCCCGAGTATCTCGCCAACGCCGCCTGCGGCCGCGATCTCCGCGATTTCACGCGGCTCAACCATCCCGGATAGGACAAGCTGCGCGTCGGTATCGACGGTTCCGAGACCAACAAGCTTCAGGTCGGCATTGTTGGCGAGATCGAACACCTCCTTGACGCCGCGCTGCGCAAGCATCACTTCGCGGTCCTCGCCGGTATTGGCGAAAAAAGGCACGGGCATCATATAGGCGTGCGCGCCGGTCTTTTCGGCGATGCGGTGCATCACGTCATAGGGATTGGCCACATAGTTTCTCGACAGGCCACCGAGCATCGAGACGAACCGCAGCCCCTTGGCGTTCAACCGCGGCATATGGTGCACGGCGGACGACAACGTTCGACCGTGGCCGAGGCCTATGACCTTGTTGTCGCCGCGCTCGATCTCCCGCTTTAGGAAGCCGGCGCCGGCTTGGCCGAGGGCGCGAAACTCGAAGCCCTCCTCGCCGAGATCCGGCGCCACCTCGCAATATTGCAGGCCGAAACGTTCCGCCAGGCGGGTCTCAAGCTCCACGCATTCGACGATATCGCCGTCGATCGTCACCTTGACGACGCCGTCGGCGACCGCCCGTGCGATCAGGCGGTGCGCCTTGACCGACGGCACGCCAAGGCGTTTGGCGACCTCCGACTGTGTCAGTCCGCCGGCATAGTGCAGCCAGGCGGCGCGCACGGCGAGCGACTCATCCGCATCGGCCATCGATTGTCCCCTTCCATTCTTTCACCCAAAATCGCGCTTTCGCCATCGGTGCCTTTCGATGGTGGTCAGCGGCAGGCTTCGTTGCTGTTGCGGCATCGGTGCTCGACCAAGAATCAAATGTAATGCCGCAACGTTGATGTCCTAAAGCCTTGCCGGGTTCTTGCAACTAGAGGCGCAGGCTGCCCGCGCCGGTGTCGATATGAGGCGCCCAGAAGGCGATGCTTTCAGCGATCTGTGATATGACCTGGCGATCATTGGGTTCGCGCTCCTTGAACGACAGCTCTAGGCAAATCTCATTGTCCTCGGCACCGCCCTCGGCGAAGGCCTGCAGCAACGGGGCGGGCTGGATACGGCCCCTGGCGTTGAATTCCGCCGTGAAGGGCCGATGCCCGCCCTTGTCCATCAGGCTTTGCTTGATGTGGATGATCGGAGAAACCGGGGGAACGGCGCGCGCCCAGGCATAGGGATCATAATCGTCGGGATTTGCCGACGTGACATCGCCATGATCGATATCGGCCATCATCCACATCGGCACCGCGAGATCGGCGGCCGTCAGGCGATCCTGAAGCGCAATGCATTCGCTGATAGTCTCGCCGAATTCGCGGCCGATACTCATCGGCTCCCAGAACACATAGGAAAGACCGGCCGAACGGGCGTGCTCGGCAACCTCAGCCCAGCAATCGATGGCGATCTGGGTGAGGCTCTCCCGCTGCGCCGGATCGTCGAAATCCTTGTAGGTGAAGATGGCGAATTGCGTGCCGACAGACTGGCCGCCGAGGTCGGCGATGATGTCGGCGAAGGTCTTGAACCAGTCGACATAGTAGCGCCGGACATCGGCGTCGGGATGGCCGAAATGATTGAGGCGCCCATAGGGGCCGGTCATGCCCGAGGTTACGCGAACGCCGGTGCGCTCCAACGCGGCTCGCATCCTGCGGGTCAGCCGTCGGATTGCCGATGCTTGCCAGCTCGGATTGATGAACTCATGCGTCAATTGCAGGTCGCGGATCCTGAGGTCGCGCGCAACCGTCTCGATGAGATCATCCGGCTCGGCGAAACGGTTCACCAGCGGATTGGTGTTGAGTGAAAGTGTCAATGCCATGGGATCGGCTCCTCGGATGTCTCAGGCGGCCTGAGCCAATTCGCTCTTGAACCAAGTCGAGAAATCCGTCTTCTCCTTCGCGGTCATATGCAGGCCTTCTTTGGTGCGCCGCAGGAGAACATCGTCCACGGTCTGCGCCCATTCGTAAGCAACGAGGTAACGCACCTCCGCCTCGTAGAGATTGCCGCCGAAATGGCGCCCGAGGCCGGCAAGTGACGTGGCGTCGCCGATGATGGTTTTGGTCCGCGCCCCATAGAGGTGCCCGTAGTGGTTCACGAGCACGCGCGGCATCCAGGGATAGGCCTCGCGCAACGTGTCTGCGAAGCTGGTGTAGTCCGCGTTCGGAATGTCACCGCCCGGCAATGTCGCCGCACGGGTCCAATCGCCGCCCATCTTGGGGAAGAATTTGGCGAGCCTTTGCAGCGCGTGTTCGGACAGTTTGCGGAACGTCGTGATCTTGCCGCCGAAAACGTTGAGCATCGGCGCGCCGCCGGTTTCGTCGAGATCGAAAACGTAGTCGCGCGTCACGGCGGAAGGATTGCCCTGACCGTCGTCGAACAACGGCCGAACGCCGGAGAAGCTTGAGATCACGTCGGAACGGCGCAGCTTCTCCTTGAAATAGCGGTTCACGGCGGCGATCAGATAATCCATCTCTTGCTCGTCGGCCTTCACCTCCTCCGGTTGGCCTTCGTAGGGAATATCCGTTGTGCCGATGAGGGCCATGTCGCCTTCATAAGGGTTGATGAAGATCACGCGCCGGTCATGATTCTGAACCAGATAGGCATGTTGCCCGCTCCAGAATTTCGGAACGATGATATGGCTGCCTTTGACGAGCCGGACCTTGCGATGGCTGTTAGAGCCGGCGACGCGGCCGATGATGTCATTGACCCATGGGCCTGCGGCGTTCACAAGGACGCGCGCCCGCACTGTGCGCAGGTCGCCGGAGCGCTGGTCGCGCATCTGAACGATCCAACTGCCATTGTCGCGCCGTGCGCTGACGCAGGCCGTGCGCGTCAATATCTGAGCGCCCTTTTCGGCCGCATCGAGTGCGTTCAGCAGCACGAGCCGTGCATCGTCGACCCAGCAGTCGGAATATTCGAAGCCCTTGGTATATTGATCGACGATCGGCGTGCCTTCCGGATCGCGGCTGAGATCGAGGGAGCGGGTGCCGGGCAAGCGCTTGCGGCCGCCCAGATGATCGTAGAGGAAGAGGCCGAGGCGGACGAGCCAGGCGGGCCGATCCGTCGGGCTATGCGGCAGCACGAAACGCATCGGCCAGATAATGTGGCTTGCGGAATTCAGCAGCACCTCGCGCTCGATCAAGGCTTCGCGTACCAGGCGAAACTCATAATATTCAAGATAACGCAGACCCCCGTGGACGAGCTTCCCCGATCGCGATGACGTGCCTTCCGCCAGATCATCTTTCTCGCAGAGCATGACGGAGAGACCCCGACCGGCTGCGTCCCGCGCGATGCCGGCGCCGTTGATCCCGCCGCCGATCACGAAGAGATCGAGGATTTCGGATTCAGTCATTTCACGCTCCTTAGGATGCCTTTCGCATCAAAATCATCTGTCTCGACCGCGCGCGGGATGTGTATGCCCCTGTGGCTGCGAAGCGAGCTTGTCCCACGCGGGTGCGATCGCCTGCCGCACCTCTAGATAGGCCGCAAATAGTCGGTCATAACGGCGAGCCTCGTCCGCGTCGGGCGCTTCGGTTTCACCAAGCAGCGGCGTCACCCATTCGGCAATGCAGTCGTCCATGGTCGCATAGGCGCCGATTGCGACGGCGGCCATCATGGCAACGCCTGCGGCTCCCGCCTCCTGGCGTTCAGAGACTCTGACCGGCGCATTGACGGCGGCCGAGAGCGATTGCTGCAGTGCGCGGCTTCGTGCCGCTCCGCCTGTCATCCGCAGCTCCAGCGGCATATCGCCCATCGCCGCGTAACAATCGCGCGTCGCCATGCCGAGCCCTTCGACCACGGCGCGAACCAAGTCCGGAAAGCCGTGGCGAATGGAGAGCCCGGTAAAGCCGGCCCGCGCATGGGCATTGACGAAGGGGCCGCGTTCTCCCGCCTCGGAAACATAAGGGTGGTAGAGAATGGAACCGGGACGGCTTTGAGCGAACCAGGCGTCGATCCGGGAGATGAGATCCGAGGCGGCTACAGGCTTGCCCGCTTCGGACATCAGATCGGCGGCAATCTGCAAAATCCAGTCGATATTGATCGTCGCACCCATATTGGTCTGAACCTGGGTGACGATGCCGGGGATCGGCAGGGTGATGACATAGCCGGTGCCCTCGGCATTGAGCTGGACATCGGAGACCGCCTTGGCGCGCATATGCACGCCTGTCGAGCCAATCGTCGAGCAAGCGGCATTCTGGCCGGCGGTACGCACTCCGGCGCCGAGCGCCGTCATGACCATATCGACATAGCCAAGGCAGACGGGCGTGCCGGCCAGCAGCCCGGTCGCGCTTGCCGCATCGGCCGATAGCGGATGCGTGAGCTCGGTCCCTTCGATGATCTCGGGCAGAAGGGATGTTCTGTGATTGAGGCCGAGCGCGTCGATGACGACGGAATCGTAGCGACGCGTGCGGAAATTGCCGAAAGTGAAGCTTGCCTCGGACGGATCGGTCGCGCGAATGCCGGTGAGATTGAGGTAGAGCCAATCCTTGCAATGCAGCGCCGTTTCGGCGCGATCGAGAAGCTCCGGCATATAGCGGTCCATATGCGCGAGCTGCGAGCCCTGCTGACAGGTGTTGAGCCCGGTGCCGGTCGCCTCGAAACGCGCGCGATTGTCCGGATGGCTGCTTAAGCGATTGACGGTCGGGGCGGCCCGTGCGTCGAGCCATAGCCAGGCATCGCCGACGGGCTCGTTATTGGAGCCGACGAGCCAGGTGCCGTCTCCTTGGCCGGTCACGGCAATGATGGCGGTACGCGCGGCAAGGTCGTTGACCATGTCAGCGAGCCCGCGCAAGGCGCTGACGCAGTCCGTCCACGTACGGCCGAGCGGCTGCGTAGCGGAGCCGTCATCTCCCATCGTGTACTGATTGCGCGCCGAGGCCGACGCGATCTGCCGGCCCGAAAGCTCGAAGGCCACGGCTTTGATGACGGAGGTTCCCGCATCAATGCCAATGATGAGCGTTTCGTTGCTAGGCATTGCGCAATAGCTCCGGCGCGCCAAGACCTGCATCCACGGCGGTCAATCCTTGTGTCGCATCCATTCTTCGCTCCTCCCCAATCGCTTTCATTGAACCGCGCCTGCGGCGCCATCTCAACGACTGCATTCGCTGCCGAAATGCTCGATCAGATTATAACGTAGAGATATCATAATGTACGCAATATTTTTCTGGCAATGTAATTTTTTTCATATAAAATGGATGGTGTCAATTGTTTCGGATATCCCGCGAGCCAAGCGGCGCTTGGTTGGCGGGCATTGCATGGCTTGGCCTTGAAGTGGTCGCAGCCAGGATGCGGCCAATTGAGCAATCAGCAAATTGACGCTAAAAACTATTGGTTTTCAACGGTATTTTTTTGGCCTCTGTTGATTTATGGACACTAAGCCGAGCATTGGTGAATGCCGAAAGGCTGGCGATGGCGGCAAGCGCGATGACTATCGTTGCCGGCCCTATCTCATGGACGGCGAATGCGCCAGGAAGCCAGTAGGATCAAGAGAGGCTATTGACACATCGGAAAATTTATAACATGGTTTATGGCGTTAATAACATAAATATATCGCAGCTAGCGTCATAGCTGTGATGATGAGGTCAGGTGATTGGGGGAGACAAGCGCCGGCAACCGAGGAGGAATTTCGATGAGCTATTTCGTTTCAGGATCCGGTCCGGTTTGGTGCCAAGGCGATCGCGTCTGTGAACGAGGCACGCGCCGTTCCGTTGGCGCAGGCCGACAGCGGCTTCGATGATTGCCGGCCGCGGCTCGCGGTTCCCTTCCTTGTCAACAGAGCAATCCGGCCGATAGCGCCGAAGGTCTTTCGAATATGAGTGCACAAATTCAAAACGCGGCCTCCAAGCCGAAATTCACACTATGGGCGAGCGTGGCGGCGGCGGTGATCGTCATCGCGGCGATCGGCTTCGATACGACTGTCGTAAGGATCGGCTCCAAACATGACGTGCGCGAACAGGCATTCTCGCCAGAGGCCTATGGCGCACAGGAATTCCCGAAGGTAGTGGCGAATGTCGAGCAGCGCGCCGTTGGTGCCGTCGATCTCGCCAATGCGATCGCGGCCGACAAGAAGGCGGCAGGCGACAAATACGGCGTTGCCACGAGCACCGGCCCGGTCATGCCGGTTTCGCTGGCCGGCGTCTTCGGCGTCCGAAAAGCCAATTACAACGAGATCAAGGTGGATGGATTGCCGGACGACGTCGTTGTCCGCGTCCAGACGGGTCCGGCCGTCAACGGCGCGGACCTGCGCGATGCCACGGGCACCATCGAGTTCGGCCAGTTCACCAATCAGATCGAGTATCAGGATGCCGGTTCGGCGATCAACAACGAGATGAAGAAGAACGTTCTTGCGGGTCTCGACGTCGACAATCTGTCGGGCAAGACCGCATCCGTCGTCGGCGTCTTCAAGCTCATCAATCCGAAGAACTGGCTGATCACTCCCGTCAAGGTCGAAGTCAAATGAGTGCAGCGCTGCAAAATGAGGGCGCACGCGGCGAAGTCGTTCTTGCCGCCCGCCACATCACGAAATCCTATGGCAGTGTCCATGCCCTGAAGGGCGTCAATTTCGACATTCATCGCGGCCAGGTGACCACTCTCTTCGGGGAGAACGGCGCGGGGAAATCGACGCTGATGAAGATCCTCTCCGGCGTTGTCCAGCCGAGTTCCGGCGAGATCGTCCTCGATGGCCAGCCGGTCTCGTTTTCTTCCTCCACCCATGCCCGCGAATGCGGCATCTCGATCATCCATCAGGAACTCAGCCTCGCTCCCAACCTCAATGTCCGCGACAATATTTTCATGGGCCGCGAGATCATCAAGAGCGGCGGCGTGGACTTTGCCGAGGAGGAGCGCCAGACGCGCGCCCTGATGGCGGAGCTTGAAGAGGAGATCGATCCGCTGACCCCCGTCGAGGATCTGCGCCTCGGCCAGCAGCAGATCGTCGAGATCGCGCGCGCTCTGTCGGTCAATTCGCGTATCCTCATCATGGATGAGCCGACCTCAGCGCTTAGCGCCAGCGAGGTGGAGGTTCTCTTCAAGGTCATTCGCGACCTGACGAGCCGGGGCGTCTCCATCGTCTATATCTCGCACCATCTCGAAGAGGCGCTTCAGATCACCCACCATGCCGTCGTGCTTCGCGACGGTAACATGACCGCTTATGCCGAGCGCAAGGACATCGATCTCGAATGGATCGTCCGTAACATGGTCGGCGAAAACTTCGACCTCGGAAGTCCGCCGACCGGCCATGAGATCGGCGAGGTTGCGCTTGCACTTGAGAGTTTGACGGTTCCTGGCCCCTCCGGCGCTGCCTATAACGCGGTGGATCGTCTTTCGCTGCAAGTCCGTGCCGGTGAGATCGTCTGCATATACGGTTTGATGGGGGCAGGGCGCACCGAACTGCTCGAATGCGTCGCGGGACGTCTTCGCTCGAGCGGCGGCAGGGTCCAGCTCGAAGGCCGTGATATCGGCAATCTCAACATCGCCGGACGTATCGCCAGCGGCTTGGTGCTGGTGCCTGAAGACCGCCAGCGCGACGGCCTCGTGCAGACGATGACAGTCGGCTCCAATCTTTCGCTCGCCAGCATCGCTGCTTTCACCAAGGGATTGCTTACCTCCGGCGGGCGCGAGCGGGAACTGGTGAACAACTCGATCCGCAAGGTTCATATCAAGACGGATGGTGGCGAGGCGGCGATCGGCTCCCTTTCGGGCGGCAACCAGCAGAAGGTCGTGATCGGCAAGATGCTCGCGACCGAACCCAAGGTCATGCTGCTCGACGAGCCGAGCCGCGGCATCGATGTCGGCGCGAAGGCGGAAGTCTTCAAGCTTTTGGCCGAACGCGCCAAGCAGGGCCTGGCGGTGATCTATTCGACCTCGGAGGTCGGCGAATGCCTCAGCATCGCTCACCGCATCATCGTCATGCATCGCGGCAGGATATCCGCCGAATTCGGTCCCGACGTCACCAAAGAAAAAATCATGGCCGCCTCGGGCGAAGCAGTGGTCGCGCACTAGCCGGCAATTATGGAGCACTGATTATGTCAGTCACGAATGTCACTGAAAAGAAAGCGGTTGCGAACGGGCAGAGGCGGAACACCAATGTCATTCGGTTGATCCTCGAAGGCCGCGCGTTCTTCGCGCTGATCGTCATCGTCGCAGTCTTTTCCTTTCTGTCGCCCTATTATTTCACGCTCAACAACTTCCTGATCATGGCCTCGCATGTCGCGATCTTCGGCATTCTGGCGATCGGCATGCTTCTGGTGATCCTGAATGGCGGCATCGACCTCTCCGTCGGTTCGACGCTTGGCCTTGCGGGCTGCATCGCCGGCTTCCTGATGCAAGGTGTGACGCTGTCGAGTTTCGGCGTCATCCTGTATCCGCCGGTCTGGGCCGTCGTCGTGATCACCTGCGCGCTCGGCGCGGTCGTGGGCGCTGTGAACGGCGTGCTGATCGCTTATTTGCGCGTACCTGCCTTCGTGGCGTCGCTCGGCGTTCTCTATGTGGCGCGTGGCGTCGCGCTGCTGATGACCAACGGCCTGACCTACAACAATCTCGGCGGCCGGCCGGAACTCGGCAATACCGGTTTTGACTGGCTCGGCTTCAACCGCCTGGTAGGCATTCCAATCGGCGTCATCGTATTGGCGGCGCTCGCCATCATCTGCGGTCTGGTGTTGAGCCGCACCGCCTTCGGCCGCTGGCTCTATGCCTCCGGCGGCAATGAACGCGCCGCCGACCTTTCGGGCGTGCCGGTCAAGCGGGTGAAGATCATCGTCTACGTTCTTTCCGGCGTCTGCGCCGCGATCGCCGGCCTGGTCCTGTCATCGCAGCTCACTTCGGCCGGTCCGACAGCGGGCACGACCTATGAACTGACCGCAATCGCGGCTGTCGTGATCGGCGGCGCGGCGCTGACCGGCGGCCGCGGCACCGTCCGCGGCACGATGCTCGGCGCCTTCGTCATCGGCTTCCTGTCTGACGGCCTCGTGATCATCGGCGTGTCCGCCTACTGGCAGACCGTGTTTACCGGCGCAGTCATCGTGCTCGCGGTCCTCATGAACAGCATCCAATACGGACGTCGGACCAAGTCGGGCTGACGATCGCGACAGAACTTGTCCACGACGGCAGACCTGCTTCAAACAGCTCGCCGATTGCGGAAAGCACCGCCGGTTCGCCGGCATTATCTGAGCTCATCAAATGGGAGAGAGACCAATGTTTAAAAAGGGATTGCGCATTGTTATGACGGCTGTCGCGGTGGCGCCGCTTTTGACCGGGGCGGCATGGGCCGCCGGTCAGATGACGATCATCGTCAACGATCCGGCCAACCCATACTGGCTGACGGAAGGCAATATCGCCAAGGCAACGGCCGAGAAGCTGGGCTATACGGCGACCGTCAGCGCCCACAAAGGCGATACCAATACTGAAAGCAATCTGATCGACACGGCAATCACGAACAAGTCTGTCGCCATCATCCTCGATCCGGCCAATGCCGACGGCTCGGTCGGCGCGGTGAAGAAGGCTGTGGCTGCCGGTATTCCGGTCGTCCTGGTCAACGCTGAAATCAACCAGGAAGGTCTCGCCAAGGCTCAGCTCGTTTCCAACAATGCGCAGGGCGCAGCACTTGGCGCGCAGCAATGGGTCGAAAGCGTCGGCGACAAGGGCAAGTATGCCGAGCTGCTCGGCGCTCCCTCAGACAACAATGCCGCAACCCGCTCCAATGGTTACGAAACGGTGCTGACGCAGTATCCAGACCTGAAGAAGGTTGCACAGGAAGTCGCCAATTGGGACCGCACCCAGGGCCATGACAAGATGCAGTCCATGCTGCAGGCCAATCCCGACATCGTCGGCGTCATTTCCGGTAACGACGAAATGGCGCTCGGCGCGATCGCCGCGCTGAAGGAAGCCGGCAAGCTCGCCAAGATCAAGGTCGGCGGTTTCGACGGTTCGCCGGATGCGGTTGCCGCGATCAAGGCTGGCGAACTGCAGTACACCGTGCTGCAGCCGGTCGCGACCTTCTCCGCGGAAGCCGTCAAGCAGGCCGACAACGTCATCAAGACGGGCAGCACCGGCGCCAAGAGCGAGAAGCAGCTCTTCGATTGCATTCTGATCACCAAGGACAATGTCGACAAATACACCGCTCCGTTCGTGCTGTCGCAGTGATGACAACAGGGGCGCCGGTCGCGGCGCCCCCCATTCGGCCGCCGGCAGTTTGCGGAAGGCGGCCAGGACATGCGCAATGCAAAGGGTTGTTCCATCTCCTCTTTTTGCCTTCGCACTGCATTCGCTGTACGAAACCGACATCGACGAGATTCAGCGGCAGGGGCCAAAGTGACACAGAAGACAAGCTTAGGAACATCCCTCTTGGACGAATTGCCAAGCGACAGCCGGCACACCCGCCAGCTCGCTCGCCGGCAGATGATTGCCGAGGCGGTGATGACGGAAGGCTCCATGCGTATCGAGGATCTGACAGAGAGATTCGGCATCAGTCTGATGACCGCTCATCGCGATGTCGACGAACTCGTCAGCCGCGGTCTTTTCCGCAAGACGCGCGGAATCGTCACGGCCGCCGCCACCAGCCTTATTGAATCGAGCGACGTCTACCGTTCAAACCGGCAAGCGGCCGAAAAGAAATCGATTGCGGCCGCGGCAATGCAGTTCGTTGAGCCTGGCCAGGCGATTTTCTTCGATGACTCCACGACCGTGCTGCAGATGGCAGCCCATCTTTCCGCCAAGGTGCCACTGACGGCGATCACCAACTCGCTGACCCTGATGAACACGCTCAAGGGGATGCATGACGTGACGCTTCTAGCCCTTGGCGGCCAGTATTATAGCTGGTGCAACGCCTTCATGGGCCGCATGACGATCAACGAGATCACTAGGCTGCGGGCCGATATCGCCTTCATTTCGATGTCGGCGATCACCGACGACATCGTCTTCCATCAGTCGCCTGAGATAGTCGACACGAAACGGGCGATGTTCGACTGCGCCGTTAAGCGCATCCTGCTTGCCGATCACACGAAATTCGAGCGGCGTGCGTTGCACAGCTTCGCGGCGCTCGGTGAGTTTGATGCCGTGGTCGTCGATGACAAGACGCCCGCCATCCACATCGACCGCATGCGGTCCAAAGATATCAACGTCGTCATCGCCAAGGGCGATGGGGGTCGGTCATGAGAGTGGCGAGGATAGACGGGGCCAAAAGCGGCCAGTCTGTTCGCGGACCGGATCATGCCTGCGGCCTTTCCACTATCCGGAGTCATGAGAATGCCGAGTCTGCTCGGAATTGATAGTGGTCTGACGGTCACAAAGGCCGTCATCTTCGATATCGACGGCACGCCGATTGCCGTGGCACGGCGGCGCGTCACGCAGTTCATACCCAGGGCCCGCCACATCGAGCGCGATATGGATGAGCTCTGGTCGGCGACGGCGGATGCGATCGCCGAGGCGATCAGCCTCAGCAAGCGTCCTGCCTCCGATATCCAGGCGGTCGCGGCAACCGCCCACGGCGACGGCATCTACATGCTCGATCGCTCCGACAGACCGCTGGGGCGCGCGATCCTGTCGCTCGACAGCCGGGCAGGGGCCGTTGTCGATCGCTGGCTCGAAAGCCCAGTCGCAGACGAAGCCATAGAGCTTACCGGGCAATTGCCGCATGTCTCGGCGCCGTCGGCGCTGCTTGGCTGGATCAAGGAGAAGGAACCGGCCCGTTTTGCCGAAATCGGCCATATCATGAGCTGCAAGGACTGGCTTCGCTTCTGCCTGACCGGGGTGATCGGAACGGATAGAACGGAAGCAAGCACCTCCTTCACCGATGTCGCCAGCCAGGACTATTCGCAGGATGCGCTCAGGCTCTTCGGACTGGAAGCGCTGGCGGATGCCCTGCCGCCGGCCTCACGTTCCGACGAGATCGTCGGTCATGTGACGCGGACCGCTGCGGCGCGTACCGGCCTTGCCGAGGAAACGCCTGTCGTGGCCGGGCTGCACGATGTCACCGCATCGGCGCTCGGTGCTGGCGGTTACGCATCCGGCGTGGTTGCCGTGATTGCCGGCACGTACTCGATCAACGAAACCCTGTCCTCCGAACCGCGCGTCGACAGGCGATGGTTCTGCCGCAATGCCATTGCGCCCGGCCAGTGGAACAACATGTCGATCTCGCCGGCTTCGACGGCGAATTACGATTGGTTCCTCGATCGCCTTTGCGCCAGCGAACGCGTAAGCAGCGAAGCGTCTGGCGGGTCGATCCATGCGCTGTTGGCGCCGGAGATAGAGGCGGCGTTCGCGCGTTTCTCGACGGCGCTTTTCCACCCTTATCTGTTCGGTTCGCCCTACGGCGCTTCCGCAAGCGCCGGCTTCTTCGGTCTGGGCGGCTGGCATGATCGCGGTGACATGCTGCGGGCAGTTCTCGAGGGAATTGCCTTCAATCACAAGATCCATGTCGATGCTTTGAGTGATGGCTTCGCCTTTGGGGAGGCAAGGCTTGCTGGCGGTATTTCCCGCAATCCGAGGGTCGTCCAGATGTTTGCCGACGTACTCGAGATGCCGGTGACTGTGACGGAGACGGATGAGGCAGCGGCTTGGGGCGCGGCTCTCTGTGCAGGTGCGGGCGTCGGTCTCTATGCCGATCCGCAGAGCGACCCTCGCGATGTCCGCAAGATCGCTACAACCTTCCATCCGGATGTATCACGCAGTCTCGATTATCGCGAGAGATACGGGCTGTTCCGTGAGATCGCCGAGGCAATGACCCCGATCTGGCCGAAGATCGGTCGCCTCGCCTCCGCTGAATCACAAGATTAGGACAATAGGCCGCCGCGTGCGGATAGCTCGCACTGACGGTACTTCCGTAGGAAATAATGGTATGACCGATACCGCCGCCGATCTGAAACAACGCTTTGCGACCTTGCCGGACAAGGACATAGACGTCGTCATTCTCGGTGCCGGCGTCAACGGCGCGGGACTCTTTCGCGATCTTGCCGCCCAGGGCGTCAATTGTCTCATCGTCGATAAGGCCGATTTCGGGTCTGGAACGAGCGCGGCGCCGTCGCGCCTCATCCACGGCGGCTTGAAATATTTGGAGACGGGTGAGTTCGGTCTGGTTGCCCAATCGACGCTGGAACGCAATCTCCTGCTTCAGAACGCGCCGCATTGCGTCGAACCACTGCCAACCTTCATCCCGATTTTCTCATGGACGCGGGGCATATGGGCGGCTTTGCGCACGCTGACGGGCTCGACGACGGCACCCCGCAGCCGCGGCGCCGTTCTTATCAAAATCGGGCTTGCGCTTTATGACTTCTTCGGATCACGCAACCGCGTCATGCCGCGTCACCGGTTCATATTGAAGAAGCGCGCGCTCAAGGAAATGCCGTATGTCACTCCCGATATCGTAGCGGGTGGCATTTACTACGATGCCAAGATCAGCCGGCCGGAACGGCTCGTTTACGAACTGGTTATGGACGGGCTTCAGGCCAACAAGAATGCGCTGGCGGCAAACTTCACCATGCTGGCGTCGTCAGCGGGTGGGAAGCTCAGCTTCGAGCGAGCCGAAGGCACGACATTTTCCGTTTCTCCGAAGCTTGTCGTCAACGCCGCCGGTCCTTGGATCGATCGCGTCAATGAAGCGCTCGGGGCGCCCTCGCACTTGATCGGCGGCACGAAAGGTTCGCATATCCTGCTCGATCACCCCGAGCTCGTGCGCGGCCTCAATGGCCATATGATCTATTTCGAGGCGGATGATGGCCGTATTTGCCTCGTCTATGGCTATCTTGGCCTCGCTTTGGTCGGCTCCACGGATATTCCCTGTGACGATCCCGACAACGTCCGGTGCGATGAGCCGGAGATCGACTATTTCCTCGAGAGCGTCCGGACCTTGCTGCCGGGTCTTCGCTTCGGGCGGGAGCAGGTGGTCTATAGCTACAGCGGCATTCGTCCCTTGCCGGCTTCGGATGCATCGTCGCCGGGGCTAATCAGCCGCGACCATTCCGCTCCGGTGATCGAGCCGAAGGCGGATCGTCCCTTTGCGATCGTTTCGCTCGTGGGCGGCAAGTGGACAACCTTTCGAGGCTTTGCCGAGGAAGTTGCGGATCTTGCGCTCCAGCGCCTGAATCGAGCGCGGAGCCAATCCACAAAGCATATCGCGATCGGGGGCGGCCGCGATTTCCCTGCGAATTCGACGGCGCGCGCAGAATGGGTGCGCGCCGTGGCGAAACGAACGGGTGCGACGCCGGGGCGGATCGACCAACTCTTGAGCCGCTACGGCACTACCGCGACGGCGATCCTCGAATATCCATCGGTGCATACTGATACCGTGCGCCTCTCCGGGGCTTCGCATTACAGCGCTCTCGAAATCGATTGGATCGTGCGGCAAGAGCTCGTCGTCCATCTTTCGGACGTGGTGTTCCGGCGCACGACGCTTGCGATCGGGGGCGCGCTGACCATGCAGGGCTTACGCGACATCGGTACAATTGCCGCCGAAGCGCTTGGGTGGACGGAACAGAGGCTTGCGGCCGAGATCGAAGACGTGGTGAATTCGCTCGCAAAGTTCCACAATGGCCGGCTGACGGATGCGTCTGGTCAGCAGCCGGTGGAAGTGCGGATATGAACCGGCCCAGCCTCTGTTTCCGCTCACCCTATTCTTTGTAAGACGCGTCGCTGCGGTCGAGCATCGATTTGAGATAATCGAAATGTGCGAACGCCATGCCTTTGTAGGCATGCCAGCCTTCCGCGGTTTTGCGGGCGATCTCGTCGGAGAGGATGTTCAATGCCTGGCCGCTGGAATAGGCCAACATCAGCGTCTTCGCAGCCTTTTCAAAGAAATAGAGATCCTCGAATGCCTCCGCTACGGTATCGCCGGTACAGGTAACGCCATGATTCCCCATCAGTAGAGTCTTGTTGCTGCCGAGAGAGCGAGCCAGCCTTTCGCCTTCCTCGGCATCATCAGCGATTCCTCCGAAACCGAGATCGATGCCTAGCCTGCCGAAGAAGCGCGCCGTATTGTTGTCGATCGGCTTCATCGACGGGTCCTTGAGGGTGGAAAGTGCCGTCGCATAGGGCGGATGGCAGTGGAGCAGCACGCGGACCGCAGGGCATTCGCGATGGATTGTGCCATGAACAGTCCATGCAGACGGATCTGGTGCATTTGGGCGGCTCATAACCGTCCGATCATCCGCATCAAGCAACAAGAGATCGCTTGCCCGGATTAATCCGAAGTGTTTCCACTTCGGGTTCATCAGGAACCGTTTGCAATTCGCAGACACGGCTGCGCTGAAGTGATTGCCGACGGATTCGCTCCAGCCGAATTCGACGCAGAGACGAAAGGCGGCCGCCAGATCGATCCGCAACTGTGCGAGATCATCGCCGGCAACATCGGCATGGGAAGCCTGTCCGTTCATTTGAACCGTCCTTCGGATGTCAGCGCGCGATAGGTGCTGCGCATCTCGCCGCGATCGGCGTAGCAACCGCGAAGATAGCGTTCGCCGCTGTTTGCCGAATAGGCCGCCCGCCCGTGCACGATGCGGTGATTGTCGAAGACGATGCATTCCGTCGCCTTCAGCGTGAAGCGCATGAGGTACTTGTCGGATTGCAACATGCGGCCGAAACGGCAGAAGGCCGGATAATACCGATCCAGAAAAGTCTGCGGCAGGTCGAATATATCGGCCATGTGTTGGCTGATGGTGACGCCGGACACCTCGCCGTGCTCGTCCAGTTCGATGACCCTCTGACGGGAGCGCACGTCATAGGCGTCGTGCTCGCAGTAATAGGGAATTTCCGTTTCCGTCAGGAGCTTGAAGTCGTCCGGAAACTCCTTCTTCAGATCGTTCGCGACGGCGACGCCATCGAGAAAGAGATTCCTGCCTCCCTCGACGCTATTGGCCCGGCAATGCAGGAATTGCATGCCCGGCGCCATTTCTTCCGCGGGAGTGTCGGTATGCAGTTCCAGAGCCTTTGCCGTATAGGCAAGGTTTGTCGGTTTGATATGCGTGCGCACGTCAAAATAATCGCCGAAGAATGTCGGGCGTACATGTCCCATCAGGCGCACCAGCTCCGTCAGCCCCTCGTTGCTGTCGGGCATGTCCGTCACGATCGCGACACCTTCGACGATCAGCGCCTCCAGCCATTTGGCGACGATGGATTTGTCGGCCAGAAGCTCCGGCTGTGAGAACCTGGCAATGGCGGGATAGTGATCCGAATACCATGGGCGTCGCGGAAGGTCTGCAGGATCATGCCGGCGCTTGCCGTTGCTATACTGCGCCAGCAGGCTCAGCGGATAACGGCTCTTGTGCCCGTCTCCCGTCCAGACGATTTCTAAGGCATTTTCGACCACCGCCGCCTGCTCCGGTGCAGGTGCACCATCGAGATGGAAGATATCGAACACGCGCTCGCGCGTCTGGCTGTCGAACGATGTCGGGCAATTATCCCGCAACCAATAGTAGTTGAAATAGCTTGCCGTTCCACCTGACAGACAGAGATGAAGACCCAGCTCGCCCAGTTTTACCGGTGGTTCGTTCAAAAGACTCGTGCCCATCCTACCCTCTTGCTAGCTTATGTTTTACCGCTGGCCTTCATCTCAAAAGGCCCTTGTTTGTGGACAATAGAGAGGGTAGGCGCTAATCTGAATACTGGAAAAAATACATCTAGTATAATGTAGGGATTATATTGGGCGCTCGTCTTCCACCCCTTCGATTGCTGACGGTCTTCGAGACCGTGCTGCGGACTGGCAGCGTCCAGAAGGCTGCATCGGACCTGAATGTTACGCAACCGGCCGTGAGCCAAGCGCTCAAGACCCTGGAAGACTACGTCGGCACACGCCTGCTTGATCGGAGCAAGCGCCCGGCAACACTCACGGAGGCGGGCAGAATTCTACAGGCTGGCGTTTCGGAGGGGCTTGGGCGCATTGCGGAGGCCTTCGTGCAGATACGCTCGCTTCAGAATGCTGCCGAACAATCCGTCACCGTCGCCTGCAGCGTCGGTACGGCGACCTATTGGCTCATGCCGCGGCTGGCGGATTTTTACAGTGAGCACCAGAACATCGCCGTGAACGTGCTGACGACCGCCGGCGCGCCGGAATTCCAGCCCGGTGTGGATCTTGTCATCCGCTACGGCACGGGCAGGTGGACGGACGGTCGAAGCGTTAAGCTCTTTGACGAAAGGGTCGTTCCCGTCTGCAGTCCGCTCGTCGCTAAACGGATCGAATCCGAAGGCGGCCTGTCGACCGCGACCTTGCTGCATGTCAGAAGCGACGACAATAGCTGGCTCACTTGGAAGGATTATCTCAGTCTCAATGGATTGCCCGAAAATCGGGCGCTGGGCCGCTACTTCACCAACTATGTTCAGGCGACCCAGGCCGCCTTGTCAGGGCAGGGCGTGCTGCTCGGATGGGAGTCAAATGCGGGGGATCTCGTTCGCGAGGGGAGGCTCGTGGTGTTTGGCGCGACTGCCTACTATCCCAAGGAAGCCTTCTTCCTCGTTTCTCCCACGACGTCGGAGCGCGGGGAGGCGGTGCGGCTTCTGACGGAGTGGATCATAGGCCTCGGAAACGGCGGCAATGGCATCGGCGCTTCGGCCTGAGGAGCGGCCGTTCGCATATCCGGAAGGAGCGTCCACAAAGCTTGCCATCCGCGGCAGGCTTTGTGGATCGACATTTTACGTTTGTGCCGGAGTCGGTCTATCGTCCGACATCAGCTTTTACGAAAAGACCGGGTCGAGCGAGCCGGACTTGTAGCGTTTGGCCATTTCGGCGACAGAAAGCGGTTGAATGCGGACGGCGTGACCGGCCGTTCCGAACTGCTCGAACCGCTCCTTGCAAAGCTTCGTCAGCGCCGCCATGGCGGGCTTCATATATTTGCGCGGATCGAATTCGCTCGGGTCTTCCTGCAATACGCGGCGAATCTGGCCGGTCATCGCCATGCGGCCATCGGTGTCGATGTTGATCTTGCGCACACCGTTTTTAATGCCGCGCTGAATCTCTTCCACCGGCACGCCCCAGGTGGGTTTCATCTGGCCGCCATACTTGTTGATGATCTCCTGCAGTTCGGCCGGAACCGAGGAAGAGCCGTGCATGACGAGGTGCGTATTGGGCAGCTTGCGATGGATCTCCTCGATCACGTTCATTGCCAGCACCGAACCATCGGGCTTTCGCGTGAACTTATAGGCGCCGTGCGAAGTACCCATGGCGATGGCAAGCGCATCGACCTTGGTCTCGCGAACGAACTTGACCGCCTCGTCAGGATTGGTGAGAAGCTGATCATGCGACAGCTTGCCTTCGGCACCATGACCATCTTCGGCCTCGCCCATGCCGGTTTCCAGCGAGCCCAGCACGCCAAGCTCACCCTCGACAGAAATGCCGCCGAGATGCGCCATGTCGGTGACCGTCTTCGTCACGCCGACATTGTAATCCCAATCGGCCGGCGTCTTGGCGTCTGCCTTCAGCGAACCGTCCATCATGACCGAGGTGAAGCCGGCCTGAATCGCCGTCATACAGCTCGAGGGATCGTTGCCATGGTCAAGATGCACGCAGACCGGAATATGCGGGTAGATCTCGACGACCGCGTCCATCATGTGCTTCAGCATGATGTCGTTGGCATAGGCTCTGGCGCCGCGTGATGCCTGCATGATGACGGGCGCATTGACAGCGTCGGCAGCCTCCATGATGGCGAGCGCCTGCTCCATATTGTTGATATTGAAAGCGGGTACGCCATAGCCATGTTCTGCTGCGTCATCGAGCAACTGCCTCAACGTGATGCGTGCCATTCAAGCTCTCTCCCTTTGCCATTGTGAGCGACTGCGATCATTTTGATACTTATCGGGATGTCATTTCGATTGCACCGGAGATTGGCTGCAAGTCGTAGCCGGATGCGAGATCGAAGATAGCTGGAACCTCCCGAAAACTTCGTGGAAGGCCTCATAGCATTCCATCAAAATTCATAACAGCATAAACTAACAAGATCACATGGTTTGTGACGCTTTGCTTAAAGTCGCAGGAAATCGCGGGAAATTCCGCCCGCCGCTTTGTTAAGCGCGGATATCTCTTTATACTTCAAGCAATCTTGTCGGTGATTTGATTATTATGTCTTTTCAGGCGTTTTTTCGAGACGAGGCATTCAACCTATGCATCACAGGTTGAGAGAATCGCTTCAATTTTCATGTGATGGGATTATCGGTTCGCCATCCGGTGGCTGTTACAGGCAGGCCGAGGACCTGTGAATGGCATGAGAGGCAGGTGTGCCGCTCAGTTCGCAATTCTGACCGGAACGTGATTTTCATCGAAAAAAAGAAGGGATTGGATCGATCGTCTCGGGGGATAGAGCACGATAGACCCTAATCCAAAACAACGCTTCGCTTGTTCGTTGGCTTCGTTCGGCAATCAGCGCCCGTATCAACGCTTCCGAGCCGGCCATATCGTGCCAGCTCGTTTTTAATCCAGTGGCGGCTTGGTTCACCGCCTCCTCGGCTTCGTCCGATTGGCCCATCTCGCTCTCCTAACGTGAGGATATACGACCGCCTTTCCTAACGTCATTCCCCTCATATGTGGGGATCCCCTTGTTTGTGGAAGCAATCTCGCGGTAAGATGGTATTGAAGCGAGGTGGTGCATCATGCGGGGAACTTCCGATAGCCCAAGATTCGAGCACGCCTTCAATGAGATCAAAGCGGCGCCGAATGTCGACAGCGCCATTCGGTCTCTGCAGGCGGCATATCACGTCGACTACGTGACTTACCATCTTGCGCAGACCATCATGGATACGATCGACGCGCCATTTGTGCGTACCACCTATCCGGACGCCTGGGTTTCCCGATATCTTCTCAGTGGCTACGTCAAGATCGATCCCGTCGTTAGGGAAGGCTTTCTCCGTCAACTTCCGTTCGACTGGAGCGAGGTGGAGCCGACACCGGAGGCCTATGCACTATTGGTCGACGCGCAGAAACATGGTCTCGGCGGCAACGGTTATTCCATTCCGGTTGCCGACAAGGCCAGACGCCGGTCGCTGCTTTCCATCAATTCAGGCTTGCCGGCCGATAAGTGGCAGGAATTGGTCGTCAGTTGCCGAGAGGAATGGACGGAACTTGCACATCTCATCCATGGCAAAGCCGTGTTGGAACTTTATGGCGAACATGATCCGGTGCCATCCTTGAGCCCAAGGGAAATCGAGTGCCTGCATTGGACAGCGCTTGGCAAGGACTATAAGGACATCGCGCTGATCCTCGACATTTCCGAACATACGACACGCGATTATCTGAAGACGGCGCGGTTCAAGCTCGGCTGCGCCACCCTCTCGGCTGCCACCACCAAAGCCGTCCAGCTTCGCATCATCACGCCCCTGACCAATCCCCTCAAATGAGGGGCTCCATTTGCGGGATTTCCGATAGCGGTTTTCCGGCCCATTCTCGCCTTACGACAGCAACTGTTGGAGGCGAAAATGTTCATAGTTATTCAGGCTCATGAATATCATAAATATGCGAACATCCTCGATCAGATGTTCCGCCTTCGTAAGACAATCTTCGCAGATACGCTCGGCTGGGACGTAAACGTCATCGGACCTTACGAGCGCGACAGCTATGATGCGCTCGGCCCCGCCTATCTTGTTTGGTGCGATGAGCGCCGCATGCGGTTCTACGGCGGGATACGGCTCATGCCGACGACAGGGCCGACGCTTCTTTACGACGTCTTCAGAGACACGTTTCCGGCCGCAACGGACCTCGTTGCCCCGGGGATTTGGGAAGGAACGCGCATGTGCATCGATGAAGCTGCCATTGCGAGCGAGTTTCCCGACATCGATGCAGGCCGGGCATTCAGCCTGTTGTTGCTCGCGCTTTGCGAATGCGCGCTCGATCATGGCATCCACACTATGATTTCCAACTATGAACCCTATCTCAAGCGCGTGTACAAGCGGGCAGGTGCCGAAGTTGAGGAACTCGGCCGCTGCGACGGATATGGAAAATATCCTGTTTGCTGCGGTGCGTTCGAGGTCTCGCAGCGTGTGCTCGCAAACATGCGGCGCATGCTCAAAGTCTCGGCTCCCCTTTATGTTCGCCCGAAGCCGATCCGATCCGTTACGACCCGACTGTTGGAGATCGCGGCGTAAGAAACGTGACCTTCGTGTTTCGAATTAGGAGGTGCTCATGCCCGAAGACGATAGTCTGAGAGTGCGTGAATTTGTCAGAATGTTCAGGCTGATTTCCACGGCGAAGGAGGCGGCCGAAGCGCTACAGCTTCGCAACCTTGTCCACCTGACGAACATGGCACTGCTGCAGGTGGCATTGGACTGGGATGGTCTGGACCCGGAACGTGACCCCGATATCGATCTCGGAGGGCTCGTTCGCGAAAAAGCACGGATCGCGATGAGGAACGGCAGAGAGAACCTGCTCGTCCTACCTCATCCTTGAATGACGAAACCTGGGCGGGGACATTCAATGATTTCCATTGGGTCGGGTCGGCGCCTTCGTCGACCTGATCTTGTCCAGAGCGTCGTTGCGGCTTTGAAGGGTGGCATTCGACTCGGTGCCGGGAATCAAAAAAATGCCCCGCGGCGCGGGGCAATTGCCTAATACGACCTGTTAGTGCCAGGTCTGTCTGTTATACCAGCTATCAATGTCGCGCCGCGCGCGATCTCTTTCCAAACCATAGCGTTCCTGGATTTTGCCTTCGAGCTGATCCAGGCGACCGTCGATTTGATCGAGGTCGTCGTCCGTGAGCTTACCCCATTGCTCCTTTACCTTGCCTTTAACCTGCTTCCAGTTTCCTTCGACTCTATTCCAGTCCATGATTTTCTCCTCGCTATCTCGGTTGCTCATGGGGAGATAACGCTGCTTGGCTGTCTTTGTTCGGGAAAAAGGCCTGCGACGAGGAGCGAAAATGACAGGCTAAATAGACTTACGAGAGATCGGCCAGGATGGGCCGCAACCCCATCCCAGTAGGGTCAAGTGACGTACAGAACGATCATCGGAAGCCCGCAGATATTTAGGCCCGCCGCGAAGCTGGGCAAGCACGCGACGGGCCAGGGCATCGCCGCTTGGTTCATGCGATACCCAGTGGCGCCCCCCCTGCCACCCGCGTTCAAACCACGATAATCTGGGAAAGTTCCAGGGTATTTTCTGAAAGCCCGGCTAAAGACCTAGACGTTGTACAAAAGGCGTAGTTCCCCAGCCGAGCCATTGTTTGACCGCTTCTTTCTTGGTTCTATGGTCGCCGCACGACCCGCATGACTAGCGAGACGATAAACAAAACCAGGAAGATGAAGAATAGAAACTGTGCGATCGAAGCAGAGGCGCCTGCAATGCCCCCGAATCCGAGAACACCGGCAATCACTGCCACAACCAAAAACACGAGAGCATAGTAAAGCATCGTGGTCTCCTTTCGATTGATGTAGGAGATAACGGAGCGCTTCGGTATTAGTTCCGAAAGGTCATGCCCGCGCCAATCTAACCTTTCGAGCATGGCTATCGCATCGATCGTTCAAACCACAGATGGACGCCGGCGGCGACCGGGGCGGGAGCAACTATTTGTTGGCTATCCAAATCCGACGGCATGCTGGAATGATCTGTCGCCCTCATTGGGCTCCGGCGGTTCCGCCGCCTGAAGGTAGAATTTGACAGGCGCCGTCAGAACGAACCAAATACTTGCGCCGAACAAAAAATACGCGCCCACGGAATCGCCGGAGCCGGCGAAAAACGGAAGGCTGGCGGACATGAACAACACAGTCATTCTCACTGACCATTCTGTTTCCCGTCTTGCGAAGGCATGTGTCCTAAGGCGCGCATATTCCCGCCGGCCATATGTGTCGGCTTTTCTCATCGACAAATAGAGCTTCCAAACGGAAGGAAGTGCCAGCATGATGAGCGCTGCAGCGCTGACGAGGAATCCCGAGCCGTGTAGAAAGTGTTCAGCGGCAATGAAAAGAAACAGGAGTACGGCAAGGTGCCAAGTCGGCTCGAGCCGCTCTGGAGGTTGACCGGAATAAATATGCCAGGCTCGAAGCCAGTTGGCTGCGCCATCGAGCAGTGGCTGATCGATGTAACGATTGATCCATTCCATTGCGTAAGTCGTCCCATTTGCCGGAGGAGAAGGGAACACCACGCAATTCCGTCATCATCGTGGCAAGATTAGTGATAAGCAATAAATGGCTGTCACCGAAGGCGCCGCTGACGGCCGGAACCTGATGAACAGTCTGCCGTTTATAGCCATCTCTCATCGGAGGACATCATGCAATTCACCGACATAGCTATCGCGTTCAATGGGGCGACCGCTCCAGTGGAATTCATCGGCGAAGGAGTCAAACTGTGAACACTGCCAACCTCCAACTCGAAGGTCTCCTCACCGCAGTCGCTTCAATCAATGCCCTTCTCGTCGACAGCGGCATCGTTTCTCGCAGCGAGATGCAGCAGGCGTTGGAACGAGCACAGCAAGGTGTCAATGGCGAGGCCCGAGGCCTTTCGGAAGCCAATCGAAAGGCCATGCTCTTTCCCATTCGCCTTCTGCTGCTTGCCAACGAGGACTCTGATTTGGGAAGATCCAGGACATTTGCCGAATATGCAGAGGCAGTCGGCAAATCATCCTGAAGAATGCCTGATGTCCGAGACATGCCTGAGGAGAACCCGAGAGCTGCAGCCGCCGGGCCGAAAGAGTTTGCGGCAGATTATACCATTCCTGTTTGCCGCAAACGGGACGTTCGCACGAGGCCGCGCGTCGATGTAAAACTCCATCCGACAATCATGAAGCTGCGGTCGAGCTGAAAGTGAATGCTCCGGTACCGTCGCCCTACGGCTGCTCTCTCGTTCCCGGCGCGGCCGTCCGTTCGTCCGCTTCTTCCAGATCGCTTTTTACCAGAAATGCGTCGGTATGTTTGCGGGCGGCTTCCCGTAATGCATCAAGTTTCGGCACGTCGTCGCCCTCGATCTCGATCTTATCGAGATGGAACTCGCCGCTGATCTGTCTTTCTGCACGTTCCCAGTGCTCGACGGCTCGACCTTCCGGTCTGCCTTCGTTCTCCCAGATGGCGTAAGCCCGCTCTCTGATTTCCTTTTCAAGGTCTCTTGTTGCCGGTTCCGCCGCTTTTGATTGATCGGCTGCTGGTGAATTGATGGGTGCGTTGTCTGCCATCGGTCATCTCCTTTTGCCTATCAAATCGACGTAAGGAGAGTATGTTCCGTGCCCACGCTTGCCTTTTGCTCGTTCACCGCAAATTTCTGCGACGGCAGGTCGTCGACTGGCGGCAAACGCGCTCCGCGATCTACTTGAGCAAGATGCCTTTGGCGGCAAGGCCTCGTCTCAGCCGCTCGATCATGGCGTGGCGCGTCTCCGACCATTCCCTCGTTTTCGCCCAGTATTCGATCATCAGGACCGTCTTATCGGCGGTAAGATCGTCCGAATAAACGCGGGACAGCGGATCCTTTTGCACCCGTTCGTCCGATCTGACGAGTTCGAGGATCGTCTGCATTACGATGTCGATATCGACATCGTTGCCGACAGCCACCGATAATTGCTGGCGCCGGCTGACCTCGCGGCTATGATTTTTGATCGGTGTATTCCAGAGCGTGGAATTTGGAGCCATCAGGTAGAGGCCGTCGGCCGTCTTCATCTCGGTGGCGAACAAGCCTATTTCGAGAATGCGTCCTTCGACGTTGGCAGTCTCGATATACTCACCGACGCGCAGCGGCCTCAGCACCAGAAGCATGATGCCGGCTGCAATGTTTTGAAGCGTGCCTTGCAGCGCCAAGCCGATCGCCAAGCCTGCAGCGCCCAGAGCAGCAACGATCGATGCGGTCTGGATGCCGAATTGCGCCAGCACGGCGACAAAGACAAAAATGAGAATGCTGTAGTGCAGCAGGTTTTCGAAAAAGCGCGCGAGCGTCTCATCGATCCCATGTATTCTCGACAGGCCTTCATAGGCCCACCGGCTTAAAACGCCGGACAGAATCCAGCCGGCGACGAGAAGAATGACGGCGCCAAGGATGGAGAAGCTATATTGTACAATCAGTGCCGCTGCTTGGCTGAAGGCGGCGCGGGCGGCGAGAATAAGATTGACCGGCTGATTTTCCATCGGAAAAGCATCCTTCCAAGATAGTGTCGACTTTGATTGGGTCTGAAATAGTTCGTTGCCCCCGTTTTCAACCGAGACGTTACGGTTTCTGTCGAGGCGAAGCTTAGCCCTGAGCGGTATCGAGGACGGCGATGCACGAAACGCCGCTCCTTCACGGGCGCGCTGGCAAGCTTATTTCTACTTGGAGGATCAAGGTCTTCCGGCTGTCGCTCGGTGCATGACATGAGGGGCACGGAACATGAAAAGAACTCGCTGCCCTCTGGCGGATAGCGGCGAGTTCTCTTCATTCAGTCCGCCGCAAAGCACTCATCTTTCCGCTTTGTGGCTGCACGAAATTCTTCGACTCAGCACCGCCCCGAATTCCGCAGAATACTTGCCACATGCCGGGGCATCCAAATAGTCGCTAATAGGTATTAGCGCGTTCGGTTCAATCGGGGTACCGATGGTTGGTCCAATCAACCGCGCGGTGGGACGTCGAAGCCCTGCATCGGACGGCTACTCGAGGTGGCGCAATTCGAGAACAGATTTCCTCCTTTCGTAGCAAGGAAAGATGCTCGTTCCTTTTATCTACTATTCTTATAGAGAATATTGGTAAGCGGTCTTGGATGACCGATAGGGCAGACGGCTTGGTTCTGCGTGACGAGATCAACGAGATGGAGGATCGCATGAAATTCGATTTCATCAGCCGCTTGAAGATAGTTTTCCGCCGTCTTGCACCTCACCAGTCGGGCAAGCCTGGCGCTCTGAGGACATCTGTCGAAAGAACGATCACGTCGGGTGAAAGCCACGATCCATCGGCGCGCGATTACGAGCTCTATTATTGGTGCTCCACGCCGGCGCCCTGGTATTGAGAGGAAACCCGCTATGGCATTAGCCTTCGATCTGCGACGACCGGTTGCGAACCGGTTTCCGAGCGACATTCGATCCCATCTTGTTCATGGTATCGAAGTTTTCTCCGTTATTTCGTCCTTCCTGTTTCTGTTCGCGTTTGTGGCGGGCGTATTCTGATGCCTCAAAGCATAATCATGGACATGCGATGAGCAGAGTGCTGATCTTGCCGGGTCTGTTCGGATCGGGGGAAGGGCATTGGCAGCGTTACTGGCTGCAGGATCAGCCGGACGGGCGCCTGGTGGATCAGGACGATTGGGATCACCCGAACTTTTGCGATTGGATGGCGAGGCTTGAGGCAGCGCTTGAAGAGGCAGGAGAAGCCTACATCGTTGCCCACAGCCTCGGCTGCCTCCTGGCAGCGCGGCTGGCGGGCCGGACGGCGGCGCGACACGTCAAAGGCGCGCTGCTCGTTGCGCCTTGCGATCTTCCGGCAACCGAGGCGCTGCATGCGGGACATATTTCTTTCGGAGCCATGCCCACCGAGGCCTTGCCTTTTCCCAGCATGACGATCGGCAGTCTGAACGACATATACATGACGCTTGACCGCCTTACGATGTTCGGGCACCTCTGGAATTCCGATATCCGGAATATCGGCCTTGCGGGCCATATCAATGTCGCGAGCGGCTTCGGGCGCTGGCCGAGCGGATACGGCTTGCTGGAGATGCTGAAGGCGCGGGCTAAACACTGGAGACCCCGAAGGTCTATGTCCGTGACTGCCGCGACCGCCTAAAAGGAGGACTTTTCTTCGGATGCATTAGGCGGCATCCTGCGATTAGATTTTAACCCAACGTTCGCCGCCAAAAATTTGCAAGAGACGACGAGCCCCTATTTGGAGGATCCACCATGAGCCTGCGTATCAATGATATCGCACCCGACTTTACCGCCGAGACGACCCGCGGGCCGATCCAATTCCACGACTGGATTGGCAATGGCTGGGCAGTGCTGTTCTCGCATCCCAAGAACTTCACGCCGGTCTGCACGACCGAGCTCGGAGCAATGGCGGGCCTTGAGCAGGATTTTGCCAAGCGCGGCGTCAAGATCATCGGCATTTCCGTCGATCCGGTCGAGAGCCACAGCAAGTGGAAGGGCGACATCAAGACGGCGACCGGCTTCGATGTCGACTATCCGCTGATCGGCGATAAGGACCTCAACGTCGCCAAGCTCTATGACATGCTGCCCGCCGGCGCGGGTGAAAGCTCGGAGGGCCGCACGCCCGCCGACAACGCCACCGTGCGCTCAGTCTTCGTCATCGGCCCCGACAAGAAGATCAAGCTGATCCTCACCTATCCGATGACGACCGGCCGCAACTTCAACGAAATCCTGCGCGCTATCGACTCCATTCAATTGACGGCGAAGCATCAGGTCGCCACGCCGGCGAACTGGCAGCAGGGCGAAGATGTCATCATCACGGCCGCCGTTTCCAACGAGGACGCCATCACACGCTTTGGCTCGTTCGATACGGTTCTGCCCTATCTTCGCAAGACGAAGCAGCCGTCGGCCTAAGCGGCCCGCATCCGGGAACGTCGGCTCGATCTGAGCCGCGTTCCCATTCCGTCGAGGGATCGGCAATTCGCTCCCTATTTAATGTTCTTGTTTAACAACAGAAAATTCTTGTATTTCGCTGTTCTTGAATGATTTTCACGATAGCGGCGTGTGCGGAAAGCCGAATTTAGCTTTCCGGGTGCCTCGCGGGCTCACCGATTTATGTCAGATGGAAAGGTGCCAGGAGCAGAGAGGGTCGATTTCGCCCGCCGAATTGCATCCAGCGCAATCATCGTCAACAACGCTGCGGCCAGAATGAGAAGGTAGCCGCCGACGGCGCGATATATGACGACGCCCAGAATGCCGCCGATCAGGAAAGCGGCAATGGTGTAGAGATGCAGCCGGAGCTTGGTCAGATTGTGCCGCGCCTCGGTCTTGGGCTCGCGTCCGCATAGAATGTCGAAGGCGATCCCGAGTTCGATTCCGAGATCGGTGGCCATGCCTGAGACATGTGTGGTGCGCACGCGGGCATCGGAGATGCGGGTGACGACGGCATTTTGCACGCCCATCAGGAACGCAAGGCCGAGAACGAGAACCGGCACACGCCAGATGGCCAGCAGCCAGAGATCCGCGCAGCCGAGGAGGGCAAGCAGTCCCGCTTCGGTCAGGATGCTATAGGCGTAAATGGCATAGACGTTACGACGGCGGCCTTCGTTGATGATCAGCGTCGAGACTGCCGCGCCAAGTATGAACGCCACCACGATCCCGCCATAGAACAGGGCGGAGAGCCACTGGCCAATCGCCAGATCATCGGAAAGCGTGGAGACGTTGCCCGTCATATTGGCGGAGAAGAAGCCGACGGCATAGAAAGCCGATGCGTTCAAGGCGCCGGCGATGGCGGCAAGCGAAGCCGCAAGGCCGCGATCGATCTTTTCGTTACGATGAGAACCCTGTCTTACGAGCATATGTTGAGAGCTATTGGCGTGACGGCATGTGTGAACGCTCTCAGCTTACCCACAGGCGCCGAGTCTTTACAAGCGGCGGTTTCGATCGTGCTGGACTCTGCCGGGCGCGCTTGGGTTAGGGCCGCCGCATCTCCAAATGCCGTCGGCGCTCCCTTGAAGATGAAGGGGACTGGGCAATATTCATAGCTCAGAGCGATTGGGACGGCATTCGACTGGAGGAAGAAAATGTTGAACAACAACGTTCCCTGGATACGGTCCGTCAGCATCCGGTTGCAATGCGGTTTGGAGCGGAGTTTCTCCGGCGCATACGATGCTTTGGATTTCCTCGAAAATGAATGGCCACTCCGACACGGAAAGCGGTATGATCGCGCAATCAAGTCATGCCACGGAGCGTTGAATGGCGTGATCCCCTCGATCGTCGCACGTGAGGCGTTTCTCGCAGCGTGCCTGGAGGCAGATATGCCGGCGGTCATTTCGCCTCGCAAGGCGATGCCGCAACTGGCTTCCGGACCTTCGCGGCCAATGCGCTCCACCAGGATTTGAGGCAGATGGCTCCGCCTGAGGGCGGAGTTCTGAGCAGCGGGTACAGGTATCACCGTTAAACGCCCAACGAACGGAGCAAATCTCTCCGGTTGGCGATGTCCGATATCATCAACGTTACAGGTTGGAGAAGACAATGCCTCCCGAAGAGATGAATGACGTGCTGACGAAGCTGCCGCTCCGGATCGGTGCCTATGTGCCCGAAGACTTGCTTGAAGATTGGTTTGCCCCGGGGACCGGCATGAACCCGGTGAGCAAGGCGGCCCTCGACAATGCCGAAGCCTATGGCCGGCGCTTCGAGTGCGAATTCAAATATTATCCGGAACGCTCTGAGGGCGTGTTTTGGAAATTTGTACCGGCGATGTAGAAGCAGCTCACGTTCACGGCACGTATATGACCCTGGTTAAATGCCGCGCTTGGCGATGATCCAATCGACCGCTGCGGAAATATCATCCACCGTTGCGGTTGGAGAAGGCTTGAAACGATTCTCGTCCTCACGACGGTATTTGCCCGTACGGACCAGCAACGCGCAGGAGACTCCAGCTCGCAAGGCTCCCGCGACATCGTTTTCGGCATCGTCGCCCACCATTACCGCTTCCGTTTTCGGGCAATGCATGCTGTTGAGCGCGGACAGGAAGAATTCGGGTGAGGGTTTCCCCAAGATGACGGCACGCCTCTGACTTGCGAACTCAAGCGCCGTCACAAACGCGCCCGCATCGAGACTAAGTTTTCCGTCCGCATCTTTGAACGCCCTGTTCGGTGCGAGCGCCAGGAAGTCCGCGCCCTCAATCAATTCCCGAAATGCCTTATTCAGCGTCCGGTAATCGAAAATCTCGCCTGCATCGCCAACAACAACAGCCTTGCCTTTGCTACCCGTCAGGTCATGAAAATCCGGCACAAGATCGGGATGGACTAGGAGGTGGGGCGATTGCTCATGTCGACCAAGCCACTCGCGGGCCGCTTGCGCGGGAGTGAACAACTCATCGCTTTTGATTGAAAGTCCGAACCGGGAAAGTCGGTCCAGAATGGCCTGCTTGCTTGAGCGTGTCGTGTTGCTCACGAAACGCACGGGAAGGCCGGCCTCGTGCAGGCGGGCGACCGCAGATGTTGCGCCCGTTATGAGGTCTTCGCCATCATAAATGACGCCGACTAGATCAAGAAGCACTCCACTGATCATCGAAGCAAATTACCTTTCTTCGTGTCATCTGGGCTCTGCCGCTCACTCTTCCGCTTGTTCTCCGCGATTTCAACTGGGGCGCTGGCCAAATGTTCCGGAATGTCGGGCTCGATGGAGCGTTGTGGGGTACTCTGATGCCGGCTATTGCTCTCCGCCGAGCATCTTCTGTAGTTCCCGGATTTGCTGGTTCAATGCGTCCAACTGCTCAGGCGTCATGCCCGAGCGCGCCATCAAGGTTTCGCCCAGGCAGCGACTCCGGGCGAAGAGGTCGCCGCCGGCTCCCGTCAGCCAAACATGGACCTGGCGTTCGTCGATCTTGCTGCGTCGGCGTTCGACAAAGCCCGCCTGTTCCAGGCGCTGCACCGGGGGGGTGATGGTGCTCGACTCTAGTGCGAGACGGTCGGCGATCGCGCCGACCGTCAGCCCATCATTTTCACCCAAGGTGCATAAGACCAGATATTGCGGATAGGTGATGCCCATCGAATCCAGCATCGGCTTGTACGTTCGATTGATAGCTATGCTTGCCGAATACAGCGAAAAGCAAAGCTGATTGTCCAAGGGGACGGGCGTGGGTTCTGACATAGACATCTTCCAATTGCGCTCATCCTTTCTATATCACGAAAAATGATATCGCGATAATTTTTTATGGACAAGGATTCGAAATGGCTTTAAGCATATAGATATCGCGATAATAAATAGTGCGATATAAATTAAATGGAGATTGAAATGAGCCAGTCGATCAATCAAGCTACCCGCCGAGGCGTTATGACGGCCGGTCTTGGCCTGGCCGCTACAGCGGCTGTCATGCCCTTCGCGCAAACTGCACAA
This sequence comes from Rhizobium sp. LEGMi-198b, assembly GCF_054114205.1. Lineage (NCBI taxonomy): Bacteria > Pseudomonadati > Pseudomonadota > Alphaproteobacteria > Hyphomicrobiales > Rhizobiaceae > Rhizobium > Rhizobium sp. LEGMi-198b. The sequence goes on from NZ_JBSYVH010000006.1 coordinate 122,270, forward strand.
GCCTCTCCCGTAAAACAATCTTCGAAAGGTAAGGACATCATGAGCAGCAGCACGATTACGACCAAGGATGGAACGCAGATCTTCTACAAGGACTGGGGCACAGGTCAGCCGATCGTCTTTCATCATGGCTGGCCGCTGAGCGCCGATGATTGGGACGCGCAGATGCTGTTTTTCCTGCACCAGGGCTTCCGTGTCATCGCCCACGACCGTCGCGGTCATGGCCGCTCGAGCCAAACGGCGACTGGCAATGAAATGGATACCTACGCCGCCGATGTCGCAGAGCTCGCAGCTCACCTCGACCTGAAGGGCGCCATCCACGTCGGTCATTCGACCGGCGGCGGCGAGGTTGCCCGCTATGTGGCCCAGCACGGCGGCAACGGCCGGGTCTCCAAGGCGGTGCTGATTGGCGCGGTTCCGCCGATCATGGTCAAGTCCGAGAAAAATCCGGGTGGTTTGCCGATCGAGGTGTTCGACGGTTTCCGCGCCGCACTTGCCGCCAACCGCGCCCAGTTCTTCCACGATATTCCGGCCGGGCCGTTCTATGGCTTCAATCGTCCGGGTGCGACTGTCTCTGAAGGCATCATCGACAACTGGTGGCGTCAGGGCATGATGGGTGGCGCCAAGGCTCATTACGATTGCATCAAGGCCTTCTCGGAAACCGACTTCACGGAAGACCTGAAGAAGATTGATGTGCCAGTGCTGGTGATGCACGGCGACGACGACCAGATCGTCCCGATCGCGGATTCGGCACTTCTGTCGTCCAAGCTGCTCAAGAATGCGACGTTGAAGGTCTACAAGGGCCTTCCGCACGGCATGGCGACCACCCATGCAGACGTCATCAACGCCGACCTGCTTGCCTTCTTCAAGGCGTAACGATCCTCAGAAAAAGAGAGCGCTCGCCGGCAGGCGGGCGCCTTTGGGGCAATGACCCAGGCACTTCACTTCGGCCACGGCTGGCGGAGAAGCAATGCTCTTCCGCCGTCACACCATATATTATCGGCCGCCTTCGATCTTGCGATGACGCTGATTGGCGCCGCCCTTGCCGTAGGGGTAGTCAGACGGCTGCGGTGCGCTGACCTCGTTGAGCCTGCCCATCTCCGCCTCCGATAGAGTCAGTTCCGCCGCACCGAGATTGTCGGCAAGCTGTGCGGGCGTGCGGGCGCCGAGGATGACGGAGGTCACGGCGGGCCGTGCTGCCGTCCAGGCGAGCGCTACCTGTGCCATGCTGACGCCGCGTGCCTTGGCGATCTCTTCGACGGCGGCGATAATCGCCCAGGTCCGTTCCTGCGCATTACGTGCCGCGTAGGATTCGCTGCCGCGGTTGGGGTTTTCACCGAGGCGAGTTGCGCCGGTCGGCATATGGTCACGCTTGTACTTGCCGGTCAGCCAGCCGCCGCCGAGTGGCGACCAGGGGAGCAGGCCCATGCCGGCATCCTGGCAGGCCGCGACGATTTCAAGCTCGATATCGCGAGCAAGCAGGTTGTATTGCGGCTGAAGCGTAACCGGCCGCGTATAGCCGCGCGCCTTGGCAATTTCGACGGCCTTGGCGATGTGCCAACCGACATAGTTGGAGAAACCGTAATAGCCGATCTTGCCGGCAGAGACGGCGTCATTGAGGAAGCGTAGCGTCTCTTCGATCGGCGTCAGGGCGTCCCAGGCATGCATCTGATAGAGGTCGATATGTTCAACATCGAGGCGCCGCAGCGAGTCATTCAGAGCTTGGTTGAGATGCCGGCGTGACAGACCGATATCGTTCGGCCCGTTGCCCATCGGAAAGCGTCCCTTGGTGGCGATGATTGCCTGCCGCGCTTCGGTCGGCCGCGCTTTCAGCCAGCGTCCGATGATCTCCTCCGATTTGCCGGCGCTGTAGACATCGGCGGTGTCAATAAAATTGCCGCCCCAGGCGAAATAATCGTCCAGCAATATGTGAGATTCCGCTTCGTCGGCCTCCGCACCGAAGGTCATGGTGCCAAGGCAATATGCAGTAACGACAGCCCCGCTGGGGCCGAGCTTGCGATAATCCATTCCTGCCTCCTCTGGTGGAGCACCTGCATCCGATCCGCAAAGCGGCCAGCAGAGCGAGAGCCCCGTGATCTATAGCGATGTTGTGCTTGGGACGGCCTCCGGCCATCGAATGACATTCGACGCTTTGCGCTTCAGCGCAAGGGCCGCCACGGAACAATAGCCAATCATACCGCTGCGACCAAGTGGGTCTGCAAAATAAGCCGCACCACTCTTGGCAGGACGGATCAATCAAAAATCTCAGGTCTTCGCGCCAACAGAGAGTCGATGGTGCGGAAGACCTGCTGCAGATGTTTGGCCATGTGTTTTTTGGCAGCCGAAGCATTGCCAGCTTCGATCGCGGTCACGATTGCCAGATGCTGTTCGTAGAGCTCCGCCAGGTGCCCCGGCTCGGGCAGGCTTAGGACACGAACGCGGTCAAGCTGGCCTTTGACGTTCTGGATGACCTTCCAGGCCCGTGTCAGATTGACGGATACGGACAGGATGAAATGGAAATTTTCATCCTCCGCCAAGAATCCATCCAGGTCGCTGTTGTCGACCGCGCGCTTCTGTCGCGCCAGGCTTTCATGCAGGCGAGCGACGACGGCGGGATCGGACAGTTCGGCCACGCGCCCTACAACCGACACTTCGAGCGCCTCGCGAATGAACTGTGCCTCCAGAACTTCCGAAACACGGATCGGCGCAACGAATGTGCCGCGCTGCGGAAAGATATCGACCAGCCCATCCTCGGCGAGCTTGATCAGCGCTTCACGAACGGGCGTGCGGCTGACGCCGAGCATGAGGGCAAGCTCCTTTTCGCTCAAGGCCTGCTTGGGCGCGAGGCGGAGATTGAGGATCGACTGGCGAATATTGCCATAGATCTGCGGCGCCATCGGCAGTTTCGGATCGATTGCAAGCAGGGATGACGGTTTTCTATCGGTCAGAGCCAATGATGTTCTCCTGTACGGGTGGAACGCTTTTAGCACAGAGGCATGACGGCGCGCACTGACCAGCTTCATTGACATGTTACCATGGTAGTGTATTTGAATCGAGAGCGATTATTGCCTGGTTTGGTGGCGTCGGTTTTCAAGGGAAAAGTCAGAATGAGACATACGTGGAGATGGTTTGGACCGATCGACAAGGTCAGCGTCAGGGATGCCGTTCAGGCTGGCGCGGATGGCATCGTCAGCTCCCTCCATCATATTCCGACCGGTGTCGCCTGGCCGTTGGAGGAAATCCGCAAGCGGCAGGATGAGATCCGGCAGGGCGGATTGGAGTGGGAGCTAGTCGAGAGCATCCCGGTTTCCGAAAGCATCAAGACCATGTCCGGCGATTGGAAAGGCCATGTGAAGGCGTGGGCGGAGACTCTCCAACGTCTGGCCGAAGCAGGAATTTCAACCGTCTGCTACAATTTCATGCCGGTTCTCGACTGGACCCGTACCGACCTGCGCTGGACGACGCCCAGCGGCGCAAAAGCCATGCGTTTCGATCTTGTCGATTTCATCGCGTTCGATCTGCATATCCTGCAGCGGCCGGATGCGGCGAGCGATTATTCCGCTGAAATGGTGGAGGCTGCCGCCCGGCGCTTTGTCGAGATGCCGGAAGAAGAGCGCTCGGTGCTTTCGCGCAGCGTCGGGGCCGGACTTCCCGGGCAGGCAGAGGCCTATACCCTGTCGGAATTACGCGCCGAACTCGCGCGCTACAGCGCCATTGATGCTGACCGCCTTCGCGGCAATCTGGTCGACTTCCTGTCCGAGGTTGTGCCGGTCGCCGAGGAATTGGGCATGCGGCTCTGCGCCCATGGAGACGACCCGCCATGGCCGCTTCTCGGCCTGCCGCGCATTCTGTCGACCGAAGAGGACTATGCGCGCATCCTGAAGGCCGTGGACACCCCGGCCAACGGCGTTACCTTCTGCACCGGCTCGCTCGGCGCGCGCGGAGACAACGACCTGCCGGCGATGATCTCGCGGCTGGCCTCGCGCATCCATTTCGTTCATCTGCGCAATGTCCGCCGCGAAACGACGGCGCAGCCGGGTTCCTTCTTCGAGGACGAACATCTTGAGGGAAATGCCGATATGGTCGCGGTGATTGCCGCCGTCCTTTCGGAAGAGCGGCGGCGCAAAGCCGAGGGGCGCGCGGATCATACGATTTTCATGCGGCCAGATCACGGCCAGGAAATCCTGGATGACTTGGCGCGCGGGGCGCAGCCGGGCTATCCTGCCATCGGCCGGTTGAAAGGCCTCGCAGAACTGCGGGGCATCGAGCGAGCCTTGTCACACCCTCAATATGGATTGGCCCGCTGATGGAACGATTGAATGCCCGCACGCAACCACATGATTCAATTCAGTCTCCCGCTTATGACCGGCAGGTTCTGAAGCCTGGGATCGTCCATATCGGTCTCGGCGCTTTCCACCGTGCGCACCAGGCGGTTTATACGGATGCGGCGCTGGCTCAGGCATTTGGAACCTGGGGTATTGTCGGCGTCAGCCTGCGGTCGACCGAGATCGCCCATGATATGCAGGCGCAGGACTGCCTTTACAGCGTTGTTGCGCGTGACCGCTCCGGCGATAGCGTCCGGGTTGTCGGCTCGATCGTCGAGGCGCTTGCGGCCAGCGAAGATGGAGAGGCTGTCCTTGCGAGGCTCGCCGATCCGGCCGTCCATGTCGTCACACTGACCGTCAGCGAAAAGGCCTATGGCATCGATCCCGTCGGCGGCGGAATTGATCATGCCCATCCCGCAATTGCCAACGATCTGAAATCGCCGGCCCGCCCTTCGGGCGTGATCGGTTACTTGACCGAAGGACTTGCCCGGCGGCGGGATAGGGCTCTGCCGCCGTTCACCGTGCTTTGCTGCGACAACCTGCCGAGCAATGGCCGCATCGTCCGCCGTCTTGTGACTGAGATGGCAGAAATGCGCGATCCCAACCTTGCTGCCTGGATCACGGAAAAAGTGTCCTTTCCTTGCAGCATGGTGGATCGCATCGTTCCGGCCGCAACGGCGGAAACCCGCGCCCGAGCCGAAAGGCTCCTGGGAGTGGAGGACATGCTGTCGATCGAGGCGGAAACCTTCTCGCAATGGGTGATCGAGGATGATTTCGTTTCGGATCGCCCCGTCTGGGAGGCGGGCGGCGCGCTCTTTGTCAAGGATGTCGAGCCCTACGAGAAAATGAAGCTGCGGCTGCTCAACGGTTCGCACTCCCTGATCGCCTATCTCGGGCAATTGCAGAAGCTCGAATTCGTCCGCGACGTCATGAGTGTGCCGGAGAATGTCGCGCTGGTCCGGCGGCACATGCAGGCGGCGGTGCGCACGCTCGATCCCGTGCCCGGTATCGATCTCGCCCACTATATGGATCAGTTGGTGGAGCGTTTCGCCAACCCGGCTATCGCGCATCGCACGCTGCAGATCGCCATGGACGGCTCGCAGAAACTGCCGCAGCGGCTTTTCCAGCCCGCTGTCGACGCCCTTTCTTCGGGGAGCGACGGAGCGGAGTTCGCCTTTGCTACGGCTGTCTGGATAGCCTTTCTCAAGCAGGCCGATACTCTGGACGATCCGCGCGCCGACGAACTGTTGAAGGCCGCGGCGGACACGGGGCATCCGGACGACGAAACAGCCTCCTTCCTTGCTGTGCCGGGGCTTTTCCCGAGGGAATTACAGGCAAACAGGGCCTGGCGTGACCTGGTGAATTCGCTTCTGAAATCCCTCCAGTGAGGCGAGAGGCGCTTTGTCGATGACAGCCTAAAAAACAGCCTTGCGCCTCCCGGCATTCTTGGATACAAGTATTCAAGCTTTACATCAGCCGCTTCTTTGGAGCGTGGCCTATGTGGGAGCAGGGAGGATACATGGTTGCGATAGCGGTACGCGCGCCTCATCGGCTGGCGTTGGAGGACGAAAATTCTTCTGGAGAATTGGCGCCGGGCGAAGTTTCGATCCGCGTCAGCCGCGCCGGTATCTGCGGTTCGGACATACACATCCTGCACGGCTCGAACCCGTTCGTCGTCTATCCCCGTATCATTGGGCATGAGTTTGCCGGCACGGTGGAAGCGATCGGTGCCGGCGTTTCGCGCCTTACAGTCGGGGATCATGTGGTCGCCGATCCCGTCATTTCCTGCGGAAAGTGCCATCCCTGCCGCATCGGCCGATCGAATGTCTGCGCCAATCTGCAGGTGATCGGCGTTCACCGCGATGGCGGCTTCCGGTCGGTGGCCGTCGTACCGGAAGACAATGCGGTAAAGGTTTCATCGTCCCTCGGTTTCGACATAGCCGCTCTTGCCGAGCCGCTGGCGGTTGCCGCGAATGTGCTGGCGAGAACGGGCTGCGGCCCCGAAGATGCGGTGTTGATTTATGGCGCTGGCACGGTCGGCCTGACTGTGCTGCAGGTCGCCAAAATGAAGGGCGCGCGCTGCATCGTTGCCGATATCGACGACAGGCGGCTTGAGCGTGCTCGTGAATTTGGCGCCGACCTCGTGTTCAATTCTTTGGAAAAGTCCGTTCCGGACATGGTTGCCGGCGAGCTGGACGGGCTCGGTCCATCCGTCGTTATCGATGGTGCCGGAATTCCTTACCTGCTTGAGGAAGCATGCCGTGTCGCCGCGCCTGCCGGAAGGATCGGATTGCTCGGATTTTCCTCCGCGCCTTGCAATGTCAGCCAGCAGGAAATCGTCCGCAAGGAACTGAGCCTCGTCGGTTCTCGTCTCAATCGCCGTTTCATTCCGGAGGTGGTCGGCTGGTTGGAAAGCGGCGCGCTCAAGCCGGATGCGATGATCACGCAGACCTTTGCCGCTGCCGATGCGGCCGCAGCCTTTGATCTCATCGAACAGCATCCCGAGCAGACACTCAAAGTGCAGCTCGCCTTCGATGCCTAATCACCGCCGCTTAGCGGAAGCATTCAACCTAATGACCTGGGAGGGTATATCCATGTTCTTGAGACGCGCATTTTTGGGTCTTCTTAGTGGTCTGGCGATCGCCGCAACCGTTTCGGTTCCGGCCTTCGCGGAATCCGGCAGTGTTCTTCAGTCGATTCTTTCCAACGGCAAGCTTCGCGTCGCCGTGCTCGGCAGCCTGCCGCCTTATGCAACCGTCGGCGCTGACGGCGTGCCTGTCGGCTACGACATCGAAATCGCGAAAAAGCTGGCGGCGGCATTGAAGGTCGATCCGGAATTCGTCGTTACCGATATTCCAAGCCGCGTAACGTCGCTGCAGACCGGCAAGGTCGACGTGACGATCGCCGACTTCACCCGCAATGTCGAGCGCTCGACGTCGGTTGCTTTTTCGAACCCCTATGTGGTGACGAATATGCGGCTGCTTGTGCCGGCAAGCGCGCCCTATAAGACGATCGATGAGGCCAATGCCGCCAAGATTCGCGTTGCTATTTCCCGCGGCGGTACGGCGGAGCGCGCCGTGCCGGCCCATATGCCCAACGCCCAGCTCGTCCGTTTCAACACCCAAGCCGACGAACTCAGCGCTCTGCTGTCCGGACAGGTCGACGCAATGGCGGAAGACGATTTCTACAACCGCAAGGCCATCAGCGACAATGCGGGCAAGCTTCGCCAGGTCGACGGTTCGCTCGCGCGCGCTGAGATAGCGATCGGTGTGCCGGCGGGCGATGCCGATTGGCTGCGGGTCGTCAACCTGTTCGTCGACCAGTTCAACGCGTCCGGCGACAACAAGGCGCTTTTCAAGACGTGGTTCGGCTTCGACCAGCCGGCGCTGCAGGCACAATATTGATCCAAGGGAGCGGCGTTGAGCCGCTCCACCATCCCGCGGAGAGGACTTGGCGGAGGGGACCATGCACTACACGCTCCAGTTTCGCAGCATCCGCGAATATCTGCCGCTGCTGTGGGATGCCGCACAGACCACGCTGAACCTGTCGATTCTCGCGATCGTCCTCAGCGTGATCATCGGCTGCGGATTGGCAATCATGCGGCGCAGCCAGAGCCGCCTCTCGCGCGTCTTGGCGATCACCTATATCGAGATCATGCGGAACACGCCGCTTCTGGTCATTCTCTATATCGTCTATTTCGCGCTTCCCGCCATGGGATTGCGGTTCTCTTCCTTCACCGCCGCCTTGATCGGATTGACGCTCAACAGCGCCGGCTACATGGCAGAAATCATCCGCGCGGGGCTTGTCGCCATCGCGCATGGCCAATTCGAAGCGGCGCGGGCGCAGGGTTTCAACCCCGTCCAGACCTATCGCCATATCATTCTGCCGCAGGTCTTTCGGGTCATCTACGCCCCGCTCGGCAATCAGGTGATCGCCGTCATCCTTGCCTCCTCACTCGCTTCCGCGGTCGCCGTGGAGGATGTGGCCTCGTGGATGCAGACGGTCGGCTCCACCTCCTTCCGGTTCTTTGAAACCTTCTTGGTGGCGGCGGGCGTCTATCTGGTTCTTTGCCAGGCGGTGAACCTCATGCGCCTTGCGATCGGCCGCATGCTTTTCAGGGATAATGGTGCGCGCCGATGAATCACGACCTGTTTTCCTTTCTGCCGCTTTTTCTGAAGGCGGCCGCACTCACGATCTGGTTGTCATGGCTGGCTCTGATGATCGGTGCCGTCGCGGGTGGCTTCGTGGCGCTGGCGCGGACGTCCCGCTGGTGGCCGCTAAGAGTGGTGGCTCTGCTTTTTGTCGAATTCTTTCGGTCCATTCCGATCCTGATTGTGCTGTTCTTTGCCTATTTCGGCCTGCCGGTTATGTTTGGGGTTGATATTTCGACCTTTATGGCGGCGACCCTTGCGCTGGCGCTGCACGCCACGGCCACGATGTCCGAGGTCATGCGCGCTGGCATCGAGAGCGTGGGACGCGGCCAATGGGAAGCCGCGCAATCCTCGGGAATGACCTTTGCTCAGACCATGCGGCATGTGGTCGGCCCGCAGGCATTGAGGGTCGTCCTGCCGCCTTCGGTCGGTGTCTATGTGACGACGCTGAAGGAGTCCTCGCTCGCCTCGATCATCGGCTATGTCGAATTGACCAAGACCGGTCTTCTGGTCCGCGAAAGCACGGGCGGCAGTTTCACGCCGCTGCTGATGCTCGGCGTCCTTTATTTCCTCATCAACTATGGAATCTCGCTGGCGGGAGGCGCGCTTGAGCGGCGCTACAACGTCGGAACGAAGCTCATGCTCGCGGGAGGCGGACAATGACGCAGGCAGTCCTCGAATTCGACAATGTGGTGAAGCGCTTTGGCAAGCGGACCATTCTCGATGGTATTTCCATGCAGGTACAGCCGGGTGAGATCGTCTGCTTCATCGGTCCTTCCGGCACAGGCAAATCGACGCTGCTGCGTTGTGTCAATGGATTGGAAGACATCCAGGGCGGCGAGATCCGTTTCGAGGGGCGGCCTGTGCTTGCGCATGAGCGCGGCGCGATCACCAGCGTCCGCCGTCGGATCGGCATGATCTTTCAGCATTTCAACCTCTATCCGCATCTGACCGCCCTGCAAAATGTCGTGCTCGCCTCCGTGGTCGTGCATAAACAGGATCGAAAGACGGTCGAAGCGCGTGCAAAAGCTTTGTTCGAACGGGTGCGCCTATCCCACCGGATGAATGCCTATCCGGCGCAGATGTCGGGAGGCGAGCAGCAGCGGGTGGCGATCGCCCGTGCCCTTTGCGCCGAGCCGCACATCTTGCTGTTCGACGAGCCGACCTCGGCGCTCGACCCGGAAACCGTCGGCGAGGTTCTCGGCGTCATGCGCGACCTTGCTCGCGAGGGCCGCACAATGCTAGTCGTCACGCACGAAATCCGTTTCGCCGCCGATGTCGGCACACGGATGATTTTCATGGACGAAGGCAAGATCGTGGAAGACCGGGAACCTCGCGCGCTGATCGCAAATCCGAGCAGTGACCGAGCCCGGCGCTTCCTGAGCACCATCACAGCAGAGGCGCATTGAACCGATGGCCGTATCACCAATCCGCCCACGGATGAGCATCAAGGACCTTTATGACGTCCTTTATATGCGGATACTGACCGGCGAACTTCGGCCGGGCGCGGCTATTTCGGAAACACGGATCGCCGACGAGGTCGGCTTGAGCCGAACGCCGGTTCGGCAGGTGTTTCAAAGGCTGGCGGATGCAGGCTTTCTGGTCGTCGTGCCGCAGGTCGGCACCTATGTTGCACCCATCGAAATCAGCGCGGTTCGGGACGCGCAGTTCGTGCGCGAAATGCTGGAATGCAGCGCCGTCGCCGAAGCCGCCACGTCACCCGTGGCGGACAAGGAAGCGCGGCTGCACCGGTTTTTGGAAGATCAACGGCGGCTGATCGGCAAGGGCGATCACATCGGCTTTTTCCTGTCTGACGAGGCGATGCACCGGGCACTGATGGAAATCGCCGGGCATCCCCATGTCTGGGGCATGATCGCGTCGGCAAAAGTGTCCCTCGACCGTCTTCGCTATCTATCGCTCGAGCGGATCGATTGGCTGGAGATGATCTTTCGTCAACACGAGGATTTGGTCCATCGCGTTGTCACGGGCGATCCGGATGGGGCGACCAAGGTGATGCAAGCCCATTTGCGCACCGCTTTTGCCGCCATCGAACGGATCGCCGCGGAAAATGCAGATTTCTTCGCGGAATAGCGTTCAGGTGCGCAAGGGGATTTCGTTGCGAAAACAGGGTGCATGACGTAGACACCTTCACCTCGAAACTCCGTTTTTCTGATTCTGAACATCCTCTGCCCATGGATCAAACTCCTACGCCCCGAATGCTGGCCTGGGCACGCAATTCGACGATCTATCGCCTTGAACGCAAGATGATGACCGAGAAGCAGTTGTTCGATGCGATTGCGAGAAAAGCGAAACAGAAGTTTGAAGACATCAGCGATGCGCAGATCAAGGCCGTCGCTGATTTCGCGGTCCAGTTCGCTTATGACCAGAACGCCCTTAATGACGTCGCCTTTGCCGAGATCAGCACGCGGTCCGCGATGCGCTCCGGCAAATCAAGGAAGGCCATTGGCTACAAGCTCGCTTCGAAAGGCATAGACAGCAACACGGTGATGACGGCGTTGGACGCCACGAACGACTTGTTCGCGGCCATCATCTTTGCCCGCAAACGCGGCTTCGGGCCATTTCGGAGAGATGAGCCCGATGAGAAGCGAAAGGCGAAAGAACTGTCCGCATTCGCCCGCAACGGATTTGGCTTCGAGATCGGCAAGGCGATTTTCCATATGAGCCGGCAGGAGGCCGAAGAACTCCTGCAGTCATCGCCGGTCGTCTGAGCGGGACGAGTTCGTTCGGATTCTCATCGTCCGATTGAAAGCGGCATTTGCACCCGGTAGTTTCGCCGGCATTGGGCATTGTTCATGGGGATTTGCATGAAGGCAGGCGTTCGATTTTGTGTGCTGACAGTCTGTTTTGCATCATTGCCGATGGTTGCGCACGCCCAGTGGCAGGCCGTCGAGAAGGTGAAGACCTATGCCATTGCTGGCAAGTCTGGCGCGGATCTTTATGAATCGATCGGCGAGAAAGGGCCTGAGGTTGGCGGTGGAGCGCGCGCTATCGCACACACGGGTTTCAAGCTGACCTGGACGAGGAAATACGAACCGCAGGGCGAATCCTGCGTCCTAGTTTCCGCACAACCGAAGCTGACAATCACCTACACGTTGCCCAAGCCTGCGGAGCAGTTGCCGGTCTCGACCAAGAGAAGCTGGGAGACGTTTATCGCAGGCGTGCACAAACATGAGCTCGTGCATGGCGAGATGATCAAGGACATGGTGAAGGAGATTGAGACCGTGAGCGTCGGCCTCAGTGCCGCCGACGATCCTGAGTGCCAGAAGATCAGGAGTGATCTGACGAAGCGCCTGTCCGAGATTTCCGACAGACAGCGTCAGCGAGCCCGGGATTTCGACAAAACCGAACTCAGCGACGGCGGCAATCTGCAGCAGCTCGTGCTGAAATTGGTGCGGGAACAATAGGCCCCGTTGGGATCTATTGAGCCGCGGTCAGATAGTTGTTGCCGATCGAAAGGGCTTCGGCGGTGCGAACGAGCTCTGCGCCCAGGGCCGTTTTGTGGTCCTCCGAAACATCGATCGGCAGGACGAAGCAGATGGTCGCTTCGACGATGCCGTTCGAGTTCCAGATGGGGGCGGCCATGCATTGGGTGAAGCTGTTGATCAAGCCCGTGGTGACGATCAGCTTCTTTTTCTTGGCCTCGCTGCATTCGCGGGCGAAATCCTCAAGGTCGACCGAGCGTCCGTCGGGAAGGGTCAGGTCGCCTTCCTCCAGCAATCTGCCGATTTCTTCTTTCGGCAGATGCGATAGCAAAAGCCTTCCCGATGCCGTCCAGGGGATCGGTACCTGCGATCCGATCTCCGAGCTGATGCGGAGCGGGCGCGAACCTGGGGCGGCATGGACGATCGCCTGCTTGTTCCTGTGGCGCACACAGAGCTCGCTCGTCTCGCCGGTCTGTTTCGAGAGCCGCTCGACTGCTTCCCTGCCGCGAATAATGATGTCGTTTTCCTGCAGGTAACGCGTGCCATAGAGATAAAGCAGCTTGCCGAAATAGACCCTATTGTCGCTGCCGTTCGTCTCCAGAATACCCGCATCAGAGAGGATGCCAACGAGATCGTAGATCGTCGATCGCGGCGCGTCGATTGCTTTCGGCAGATCGGCGAGCCGCACCGGTTGCCCGGCCTTGTTCAGATAAGCGAGCAATTTCAAGACTCTATCGATACCGCGCTCACGAGGTCCGTGGGCCTCCCGGGTCTTTCGCGCACCTTCGTCGTTCGAAACCATGCCAGAAATGCTCCATTGCTGCCGCTCTGGCATTGCGCCAGCGCCAAAATCGGTATATCGTCCTAAATATAAGAAACGTGTCTTATATATAAGACAGAAGCTTGAAAAACAAGCTCGACTACGGGAACTTTATCTCAAACGCGGAGGCTTACATGAACGATATTTCGCAGCGTCGTGATTTTTTGAAGCTGGGCCTGGGTGGCTTGGCGGTCGGTACTGCGGTTGGCCTGATGGCCAGCAGCGAAGAGGCGGCGGCGCAGGCAGCCAGCGACAGCCTGCTGCGCACGGTGCTGGATCGAGGCCACCTGATTGTGGGCACCGGCAGCACCAACGCTCCCTGGCATTTTGAGAACGATGCCGGAGAGCTGGTCGGCATGGACATCACCATGGGCCGCATTCTTGCCAAGGGCCTGTTCGACGATGAAACCAAGGTCGAATTCGTCAAGCAGGATGCGCAGCAGCGCATTCCGAACATCGTTACCGGCAAGGTCGACATTACCATCCAGTTCATGACGATGTCGGCGCAGCGTGCGCAGCTCATCAATTTCTCCCGGCCCTATTATGTCGAAGGCGTGGCTCTGCTGACCCGTCCGGACGCCGACAACAAAACCTTTGACAAGCTCCTGGCCGGGGGCAGTAGCACGCGCGTTTCCATTCTCCAGAACGTCGACGCGGAAAAGACCATTCACCTCGTTCTGCCGGATGCGCAGGTCATGCAGATCGACACCCAGGCGAACGTTCTACAGGCTTTGGAAGCCAAGCGTGTCGATGCGGCCGCGGTCGATCTGTCGACCGTGCGCTGGCTTTCCTCGCGCAATCCCGATCGTTATTTCGATGCGGGCAAGCAGTGGAACAGCATGCTTTACGGCGCCGGCGTCCGTCAGGGCGATCTCGACTGGCTGTATTTCGTCAATACGACGTTCAACACCGCCATGTTCGGCCATGAATCGGCGCTCTATGATGCTGCTTTCAAGGAGTATTTCGGCCTGGATGCGCCGGTACGCAAACCGGGTTTCCCGACCATCTGATCTGGACGGAGCCAGCGCGGCTTTGGCTGGCGCTGGCTCCGCCGCAGACATCGATCGCTTAGCGGGAGATAATGGCCGGCATGGGCTATCACCTGAATTTCAATCTTATCTGGCGACACATCGACAAGCTGTGGGGCGGGCTGCTGCTCAGCCTCGAGCTGGCGGTCATTTCTATCGCCATCGGTGCCTTGATAGGGCTCGTCCTCGCTATCTGGTACGTATCGGCCGGCAAAATTGTGCGCCGTTTCATTGCCGCTTACGTCGAGTTCATCCGCAATGTGCCGTTGATCCTGCTCGTCTATCTCGTCTTTTATGGACTTCCGACCGCTGTGAACATCGCCTATAGCGCGACGACCTCCTTCGTCATCACCTTGTCGGTCTATGCTGGTGCCTATCTCGTTGAGGTGTTCCGATCCGGTCTCGAAGCCGTGCCGCGGGGCCAGATCGATGCGGGCAAGGCGATCGGGCTGACGCCGTTGCAGCGGCTCCTTTACGTCCGCCTGCCGACGATGACACGCATCACCTTGCCTGCGCTGTCCAACACGTTCATCTCCTTGTTCAAGGATACGTCGGTCGCCTCGGTCATTGCCGTTCCGGAGCTCACCTACGGAGCGCAATGGATCAATTTCAACACCTTCCGCATCGTCGAGGTCTACATCATCGCGACCCTGATGTATCTCGTCACCGGCTACCTCATCTTGTTCGGCCTGCGACGGTTGGAAGGTCATTTCAGGGTGGAGCGCTAGTATGGCTGCGATCATCTATGCTCTGCCGTTCCTTCTGAAAGGGCTGCTGATCACGCTTTGGGTCTCCGCGATCGTTGTCGCGCTTTCGCTTTGCATCGGCATCGTCTTTGGGGTCGGGCTGATCTACGGCCCCTGGCCGATCAAGCTGCTGGTGCGCTTCTTCAGCGATTGTATCAGAGGCATTCCAATCCTCGTTCTCATCTTTATCGTCTATTATGGATTTCCGGCACTCGGCCTGCATATAGTTGCCTTTTGGGCCGGTGTGGTCGCGTTGACGCTGTTCAAATCGGCCCAGGTCGTCGAATACGTGCGCGGCGCAGTTCTCTCCATTCCCAAGGGACAGATGGAAGCCGGCATGGCCATCGGCCTGACTTTTGTGCAGCGCCTGCGCTACGTCATCTTCCCGCAGGCGACACGCCGCTTTCTGCCGCCCTGGATCAATGGCGTGACCGATGCGGTCAAAGGAAGTGCTCTGATTTCGCTGCTCGGCATCGTTGACCTCATGCAGTCGATCAACGAAGTGATCGGCCGGACCTATGAGGCCATGCCGCTCTACCTTCTCGGAGCCTTCATCTACTTCGCGATCAACTACAGTCTCTCCAGCCTGAGCCGGAGAATGGAGCGCCGCTACTCCTACATCAGGGATTGACCGTCATGAACAATATACAAGCTGCCACGCCGCTCCTTAGAATACGCAATGTCGCCAAGGCGTTCGGACCCGTCCAAGTGTTGCACTCCATCGATATGGATGTCGCCAAAGGCGAGGTGGTCTCGGTCATCGGCCCTTCGGGCAGCGGCAAGACCACGCTTCTGCGCTGCGTGAACTTTCTCGAAAGCTATGACAGCGGCTCGATCCAGATCGATGGGGCCGAAGTTGGCTATCGGGACGGCACCAATCAGCAGCGCCGTGGCGAGAAGGACCTCGCGCGCATGCGGGCCGAAACGGGCATGGTCTTTCAGAGCTTCAATCTCTTTCCGCATCTGACTGCCGCGGAAAATGTGATGCTCGGCCTTCAGAAGGTTCGGGGCAAGCCGAAGAAGGAGGCGCGGGAGATAGCCGAGCATTGGCTCAGCCGCGTGGGGCTCGGACACCGCATCAACAATCTGCCGTCGGAATTGTCGGGTGGACAGCAGCAGCGCGTCGGCATCGCCCGCGCCGTGGCCATGGACCCGAAGATTCTGCTGCTTGATGAAATCACCTCGGCGCTCGATCCGGAACTGGTGAACGAGGTTCTCGATGTTGTCAGGCAATTGGCGGAGGAGGGCATGACGATGCTGATGGTCACCCATGAGATCGCCTTTGCCAGGGACGCCAGCGACCGCATCGTCTTCATGGCTGATGGAAAAGTGTCCGCTCAGGGAGCGCCGAAGGATCTTCCGGCGCTCGTGGCAGAGAATGAGCGGCTGAAGGCTTTCTTGTCCCGCTTCCATGCGGCCACGGCCGTCTGAGATTGAACGGGAGAATGGAGACACGCACCGTTCGCAAATGGCCGGACTGAGAGAAGCCTGTCTTAAACGGTATCGGCTCCAATGGCAGCAAGTGCGGCGCGGGCGACCTCGAAATCCTGATCGCCTGTGCCCGACCCTACGCCGATCGCGCCAGCAAGCCGGCCGCCGAAACGGATGGGCAGGCCGCCCGGCAGATGCGTGACGCCGCCTTGCGAGGCGATGCCGGCGGCGGTGCCGAATTCGAAGGAGATGGCGCCGGTCGGCGCATTGATCGAGGCGGCGGTGCGGGCCTTGGCGCGAGCCGTATGCATGCTTAGATATTTTGCGCCATCCATCCGGATGCTCGCGATGGTTTCGCCGCTCGCGTCGACAATAAAGACACACTGCGGAATGCCGATCTTCTCGGCATGGGCGATCGCTGCCGCAAGAGCCTGCATTGCGCCGGCATGGGACAGGGCCAGGGTTTCGCGTGTGACGGACATGGGCTTGTAACTCCTCAACTATCAAATTCTCGCGGCAAAGATCGGCTGCCTGTAGCTAGACCGTTATGCGCATAATTGGCAATGCCAAGAGGCGAGGCCGCCAACGCCCGTGCGCAGCCAAGGGCAACGAATTTTCAGACGACACCAAAAGAAGGGGTCCTCATAGATCAAATTAGATAATATCGATAATATATTGATATAATTATTTATTCTCAAAAATAATCCCGTCCCCGTAATCGGTGACGGGATTTCGGTTCGACATAGCGCTGAAGACGCCGATCAGCGTCCTTTCTGCTTCCTCCACTCGGCGAACTTGACCTTCGGCGCGTCGCTGGTTGCCGGGTAAAGTCCGATGATGGTCGCGCCGTTAAGGACTTCCTCGGTGACGAAATCCTCGTAAGCGGTCATTTCGACAGTCTCATCGGCGATTTCGTCGGCGAGGTGGGCCGGGATGACGATGACGCCCTCATTGTCGCCGACAAGAACATCGCCGGGGAAAACCGCGACATCGCCACAGCCGATCGGTCCATTTATTTCGATCGCCTGATGCAGAGTCAGGTTTGTCGGCGCGGACGGGCGGTGATGATAGGCGGGAATGTCGAGATTGGCGATTTCCGGGCTGTCGCGAAAACCGCCATCGGTCACGACGCCGGCGACGCCCCGCACCTGCAGCCGCGATATCAGGATCGAGCCGGCCGAGGCCGCGCGTGCATCCTTGCGGCTATCCATCACGAGGACGGCGCCGGGCGGGCACGCTTCCACTGCCGCGCGCTGCGGATGTTCAGGGTTGCGGAAGACCTCGATCGTGTTCAGATCTTCGCGCGCGGGGATGTAGCGCAGCGTGAAGGCCTGGCCGACCATGTTCGCTTTCTTCGGTGACAGCGGGCGAACATCCTGGATGAATTGGTTGCGAAGGCCGCGCTTGAAAAGCGCCGTGGCGATCGTCGGCGTGGCAACGCCCATAAGCTTGCTGCGGGTCTCGCTACTCAACACGTAATTGCTCATGATATCGTCCTTTGCGGTCAATAAATATCGGGTTCGCCTGGCGTCGGGCCGAAACCGGTTTCCAGGAAATCAAAATCGCAGCCCGTATCGGCCTGCGTCACGTGGCGGGCGAACATCCAGCCATAGCCGCGGCCGAATTTTTCCGCGGGTTTGACCCAGGCTTCGCGCCGCCGCTGCAATTCGTGGTCATCCACGAGCATGTCGATCCGCCGTGCTTCGAGATCGAGGCTGATAATGTCGCCGTTCTTCAGCAGCGCCAGCGGGCCGCCGACATACGATTCCGGGGAGACATGCAGGATGCAGGCGCCGTAGCTCGTGCCGCTCATGCGGGCATCGGACAGACGCAGCATGTCGCGATGGCCTTGCTTCAATAGTGCCTTCGGGATTGGGAGCATGCCCCATTCCGGCATCCCAGGCCCGCCCTGCGGGCCGGCGCCGCGCAGCACCATGACATGGTCCGGCGTGATGTCGAGATTTTCGTCGTCCACCGCCGCTTTCATCTCCGGATAGCTGTCGAACACCAAGGCCGGTCCCTGGTGCTTGTGGAAGCGCGGATCGCAGGCAGCCGGCTTGATGACTGCTCCGGTCGGCGCAAGATTGCCCTTCACGACTGCGAGGGAGCCCTCGTGATAGACGGGATTGTCGAGCGAGCGGATGACATCGTCATTGTAGCACTTGGCGCCCTCCAGGGTCTCGCCGAGGGTGACGCCGGAAACGGTCAGCGCGGAGAGATCGAGCTTCGTGGACAGCTTTGCCATCAGCGCACGCAGGCCGCCGGCATAGTAGAAGTCTTCCATCAGATGGGCCTTGCCGGTCGGCCGGATATTGGCGAGCACCGGCGTCGTCCGGCTAGCCTTGTCGAGATCGTCCAGCGTAAGCTCGACGCCGGCGCGGCGCGCCATGGCGATCAGATGCACGACCGCATTCGTGGAACAGCCCGTCGCCATAGCCACGGCAACTGCGTTGCTGACGGCGGCAGCCGTGACGATCTTCAAGGGGACAAGGTCTTCCCAGACCATCTCGACAATGCGGCGGCCGACGGCCGAAGACATGCGGATATGGTTGGAATCGGCTGCCGGGATGGAGCTCGCTCCGGGCAAGGTCAGGCCCAACGCCTCGGCAATCGCCGTCATCGTGCTCGCCGTGCCCATCGTCATGCAGTGGCCGTAGGACCGGGCGATGCCAGCTTCGACGTCGACCCATTCCTTCTCCGAAATGGCGCCGGCGCGGCGCTCGTCCCAGAACTTCCAGGCGTCGGAACCGGAACCCAGATATTCGCCGCGATAATTGCCGCGGAGCATCGGGCCGGCGGGTAGGTAGATCATCGGCAGGCCCATGCTGAGCGCGCCCATGACGAGGCCGGGCGTGGTCTTGTCACAGCCGCCCATCAGCACGGCACCGTCGACCGGATGCGAGCGCAGTAGTTCTTCCGCCTCCATCGCCAGCATATTGCGATAGAGCATAGTCGTCGGTTTGACATAGCTTTCGGACAGTGACAGCGCCGGCAGTTCGAGAGGAAAGCCACCGGCCTGAAAGATGCCGCGTTTGACATCTTCGACCCGGTGCTTGAAATGCGCGTGGCAAGGGTTGGCGTCGGACCAGGTGTTGAGGATGGCGATGACGGGCTTGCCCGCCCATTCTTCCGGCGCATAGCCCATCTGCATGGTGCGCGAACGATGTCCGGAACTTCTGAGGTCGTCGGGCGCGAACCATCTGGCGCTGCGCAAGCCCACCGATTTCCTTTTGATATTCATTATGTTGAGACCTTATATTCAACTATTGGCCGAGGAGACGAACCTGTCCTGATTCATTCCTTCATGCCCCATTTCTGTAAGGTTCGGCGCTCGATCGTCTGGAAGACCAGGTTCTCGACGATAAGGCCGATGACGATGACCGTCAGCAGGCCGGCGAAGACCGAGGGTATGTCGAGGAGGTTGCGGTTTTCGAAAATGAACCATCCAAGCCCGCCTTGACCAGAGGAAACGCCGAAGACGAGTTCGGCGGCGATCAAGGTGCGCCAGGAGAAGGCCCAGCCGATCTTCAATCCGGTCAGGATCGACGGGAAGGCGGCGGGAATGAGGATGCGAAACACATAGGAAAGTCCGGTCAGCCCATAGTTGGCCCCCACCATGCGCAGCGTGCGCGAAACGCCGAGAAAGCCGGCATGGGTGTTGAGGGCAACCGCCCAGAGCACGGAATGCACGAGCACGAAGACCAGGCTCGCGGGGCCGAGACCGAACCAGATGAGGGCGAGTGGCAGCAGCGAGATCGCCGGCAGCGGGTTGAACATCGCCGTCATTGTTTCGAGAAAATCGGTGCCGATACGAGTGTTGATTGCGACAACGGTCAAAATAGCGGCGAGGACCGTCCCCGTCACGTAGCCGGTCACCAGCACCTTCAGCGTCGTCCAGATGCGTTCTGGCAGAACGCCGTCTGCAAAGCGATCGTAGAGCGCCGTCAGCGTGTCGCTGAGTGTCGGGAAAAGCAGCGGGTTGTCGAGATGCCGCGCATAGCTCTCCCAGATGATGGCGAGGAAGACTATCA
This sequence comes from Rhizobium sp. LEGMi-198b, assembly GCF_054114205.1. Taxonomy (NCBI): domain Bacteria; kingdom Pseudomonadati; phylum Pseudomonadota; class Alphaproteobacteria; order Hyphomicrobiales; family Rhizobiaceae; genus Rhizobium; species Rhizobium sp. LEGMi-198b. The sequence goes on from NZ_JBSYVH010000006.1 coordinate 142,242, forward strand.
GCAACGATTTGCGGAAGAGGCTCGACTGCCAAAGAAGTTCGATGGCGCCGAGCTTCTGCTCGACAGCGGCGATATGGCCTGCGGGTTCGGTCCTCTCAGGCGCGAGGATAATCTGCGGTGCGCTCATGGCCTATTCCCTATGTCCGGCTTCGGCAAACAGCATGTGATGGATTTCGTGTTCCAGTTCCGCGGCTGCGGCGGTGTCGTGACGGACGGATTCGACATTGCGAACCTCAGCCTTGACGCGGCCGGGATGCGGGGAAAGCAGCAGGATGCGGTTCGAGATCTTGATTGCCTCGGCGATCGAATGCGTGACGAAGATGACGGTGAAACGCGTATCCTCCCAAAGCTGTAGAAGCTCGTCCTGCATCTGCCGGCGGGTCAGCGCGTCGAGTGCGGCAAAGGGTTCGTCCATCAGCAGGATATCGGGTTGCATAGCCATGCCGCGAGCGATCGCCACACGCTGTTTCATGCCGCCCGAAAGCATATGCGGATAGGTATCGACAGCCCGGGTGAGCTTGACCTTATCGATATAGTCGCGGGCGATGGCTTCGGCTTGCGCACGAGGCAGGCGCCGGGCGGTCGTCAGCGGAAACATGACGTTTTCCAGGACGGTCTTCCAGGGCAGGAGCTGGTCGAACTCCTGAAAGACCATCATCCGGTCCGCGCCGGGCTTCTTGACGGGTTGCCCCTTGATTTCGATGCGGCCTGCCGCCGGCGTCAGATAGCCGCCGATCGCCTTCAGCAAGGTCGATTTTCCGCAACCGGATGGTCCGAGGAGTACGAAACGATCGGATTGCGCTACCGAAAAGCTGACCTCTTCGGTGGCGGTGATCAAAAGGTTCGGCGTCTTGTAGCGAAGCGTCACCTTGTCGACGTTCAAGAGTGGTTTGGCCTTGGCCATTTCAGCCGGCACGGCATCGGCTGCAATTTTTGCCTGAAGCATAAGGCTCCTCCATGAGAAATAGCTGAGGGCGGCATTGGCGCCGCCATCAGGCTTCAATTGCCATTCAGATCCGCCGCTTCCGGCAGATAGTAGTCGGTCCAGGCCTTGGGCATCGTCTTCAAGGTCCCGATCTTGTGGAGATGCGCCGCAAATTTCATGGTTCCCTGCGGATCCATGCGGAATTCCATCATGTGCGGCTGGTTCAGGATCGTCAGGAGGTCGTCGACACTGGTCTTGTCGCCGCTGACCGTCTTGTAGGCCTCGACTGCTGTCTTCGGGTCCTTTTTGATTACACCGATGGCATCGGCCGTCGCTTCGCGTATGGCCTTGATGATCGTGGGGTTGGCATCAGCGAATTGCGTCGTCGTGAAGAAGGTGCCTTGCGTCAGCTCGCCACCGATGATGTCGCGGGAATCGACGACTTGATGAACGCCCGGCTGCTTCAGTTCCAGATATTGGAAGGGCGGGGCCGAGAAATGGCTCTTCACTTCATGGTTCTGGTTTGCAAGCGCCGCCATGGCGTCGGGATGGCCAAGCTGCACCGTGTTGGCATCGAACTTGTGTACCTGATCGTCCCCATACATCTGAGCGGCGGCCATCTGCAGCAGGATCGCCTGCGTCGAGACGCCGACCGTCGGCACGGCGATCTTATCGCCCGGCTGGATGTCCTTCAGCGATTTGATGCGCGGATCGCGCGAGACCATGATAACCGGCTGTGCCGAGTTGGTGACGATGCCCTTGACCTTGCCTCTCGTGCGATCCCAGAGCAGCAGTAGGTTGCCGGTGCCGGTATTGACGATGTCGACACTGCCGGCAAGAAGCGCGTCCGTTTGCGCGCCGCCGCCGCTAAAGGTACGCCATTCGACCTTGACGCCCGGTAGGCCGTCAGCTTCGGCGCGTTTCTCGATCAACTTCTGCGTCTCCATGACGTGGCTGACGAGATAAAGAATGCCTGGCTGGCGTGTGATCGAAATATCGGTCTTTTCGGCAGCGCTAGCGGAAAACGTGCCGGCCAGCATTACGGCAACCGCGGTCATGCCGCGAAGAAATCCTCTCATTATGTCCTCCCAAATGACGCAAACCCGTGAAATCGCGTTTACATAAATTGACTAAAGCACTAATGTATCAGTGCATCAAGCCCTAAATTGTGCTTTATGAACTTACGTTCTCGATCAGGAAGGTAGCCAGTGAAAGTAAACCCGAAAGAATTCGCCTTGGATCGCTCCCGCCAAGTGGCGCCGCAGATCCTGGAAATCCTGCGATCGCGTATTCTTTCAATGAGTTTGCCGCCGACTACCGTCCTGTCGCGCATCTCGCTTCAGAGCGAGTTCAATGTCAGCCAGACGCCGGTTCGCGATGCCTTGATACGGCTGGAGGAGGAGGGGCTGGTCGAGGTCTACCCGCAATATGCCACCGTCGTCGCGAGAATCGATATCGGCAACGCCGTCGAAGCGCACTTCCTGAGATTGTCGATCGAGCTGGAAGCCGTCCGGCGATTGACGGCCGAATCGCCGGAGGAAACGGCGGCGGCGTTGCGGCATGTTTTGGTGCGGCAAGAGCATGTGGCGTCACCCGAGACCTACGATCTGTTCGATGCCCTCGACAAGGATTTCCACCGTGTCCTCTTCGAAAGGGTCGACATCCTGGGACTGTGGGCAACCGTGCGGCGCCAGAGCGTTCATCTCGACCGGCTTCGCATGCTGAACCTGCCGATGCCGGGCAAACAGCAGCAGGTCATTGCCGATCATCATGCCATTGTCGATGCCATCCAGTCGGGGGATGTGGAACAGGCAGTGGCAGCGCTTCGCAAGCATCTTTCCGGCACGCTGTCGATCATCGATCTCATTTGCGAGAAATATCCGGATTACGTCAGCCGATAAGCGCTTGTCCTAGAACGATCATCGAAAAGTTGCGCGCAGCACATGCCCCGAGGCGTGCGTATCCTCCTCGGGAACGGTCCGTCTGGTCGTGACAAAAACGGAGCGCGGATTGGCTCTGTCCATGACGATCTTGGTTGGATGTGTCACGGGAAAGGCGATCGGTTCCAGCGTTTCGCCCGATGGTGCGAAGCGGAGGAGCTGCGATCCCTCGACGCCGGCAATCCAGTAGATGCCGTCCTCATCGATAAACGCGCCGTCGGGCCGGCCGGCGAATTCATGCGTCGTCGCAAAGACGCGGCGATTGCTCGGCGTTCCCGTGGAGACATCATAATCGCAGACCCAGATCGTTTGTACGGTCGGATGAGAATCCGAGAAATACATGCGGCTACGGACCGGATCGAAGGCGAGCCCATTGGGCGTCCATATGCCATCGAAGACGCGGCGATGACTAAGATCGGCTTCGACGCAGAAAATGGCGCCCGCAGGTTCGGTCAGGGTGAATTGCATGGTGCCCGCCCAGAAGCGGCCCGCCGGATCGAGGGCGCCATCGTTGAAGCGAACATCCCTACGGCTTTCCGGCGAGCAGGCGAGGTCGAAACCGCCCTTTGCCGGATCGAAGAGAAAAATGCCGCTGGCGAGGCCCGCCAGCAGCGTTCCATCCGGCCGCAGGGCGATGCAGCCGACAGCCTCCGGCGCATCCCAGACCTCGGTTCTGCCGGACGCTACGTCGGTCCGCAGCAGCCGGCAGCCCTCGGTATCGACCCACCAGAGACAGTTGCCGTCATCCGACAAGACCGGGCTTTCGCCGAGAAAACTCCAGCGGTCGGAGAATACTTCGAAGGCTGATATCATTTTGTCTCTTGCTTATGCGCGCTGTCGGCGGGCTTCCATATTATCGCCAGACGTCAAGCTGTCGACCAGATCCTTCCATCGCCCGAGGCGCGGCGCCGTTTCCGGCAGCGCCGCCGTGCAGGCGATGGTGATCGCACAGCCGAGAGCGACGAAGCCAGCAAGCGCCCAGGGCGCACCATTCAAAAGCGCCAGAAGCCAGCCGGCAGCAAGTGTTCCGACGGAGCCGATCAGCGCGCCGATCTGCTGGATGAAGGAGACGCCGCTGGCGCGGACCCGGGTAGGAAAGAATTCGGCAAAATAGGCGGCCTGCGGCCCGTACATGGCGCTATGGCCGATGGCCAGCGCCGCCGTCAAGCCGACCCAGATGTAGCTGTCGACGCGATAATAGACCAGCGCGAAGGTCGGAAAGCTCGCCAGCAGCACGGTCGACGCGCCAAGGATATAGACCGGCTTGCGGCCGATGCGATCGGAAAGCGCGCCCCAAAAGGGCATGCAGACCAACTCCAGCACGATGGCGATAAGCGATGCCGTCGTCATTACCGGCCGCGACACGCCGCGGCTCGTCGCATAGGCGGTGATCAGTACCGCAAAGCTGGTGAAGGCAACGCTTTCGGCAAACTTGGTGCCGCAGCCAAGCGCCAGATAGCGCGGATATTTTCTGACGATCTCGACAAGTGGATGCGGGTCCTCGGCGCGGCGCCTGCGCATTTCCAGAAACAACGGCGATTCCGTCAATTGCAGGCGGATATACATGCCGACAGCCACCAGCACGAGGCTGAGCAGAAAGGGAATACGCCAGCCCCAGCTCATGAAAGCCTCTTCCGACAGCGTGGCCGTTAATGCTGCGAAGATGCCGAGCGGCAGGATGAAGCCGGCGGGCGCACCCGTCTGCACCCACGAACCGAAATAGCCGCGCCTTTTGGCAGGCGCATGCTCGCACATGATGAGGATCGCATTCCCCTGTTCGCCGCCGATGCCGAAACCGTGTAGCATGCGGATGAACAGCAGGATCAGCGGAGCGGCAATGCCGATGCTGTTATAGGTCGGCATCAAGCCGATCACGAAGGTGGCGATGCCGACGATCAAAAGCGTGGTGACCAGCGCGCTCTTGCGGCCGTATCGGTCGCCGAGATAGCCGAACAGTAACCCGCCGATCGGCCGCACGAAGAATCCGGCGGCATAGGTACCGAGCGCAACCAGCGAGCCGACGAGCGGATCGAAACTCGGAAAAAACAGCTTATTGAAAACCAGCGCCGAAGCGGTGGCATAAATGAAAAAATCATACCACTCGACGGTGGTGCCGACGCAGGAGGCAATCGCCACCCTTCGCATCATGGCGGAGTTTGCCTGCTCCTCCAGTCCGATATTGCTCATAATATCCTCCCAAATCCGGCAGGGCCGGGCCTCATCCGTGAGAGACTAAAGCACTAATGTATCAATATATCAACAGCACGCTTAAACGTGCTTGGTGGCTGCAAGTGCTCGCGTGTAGGAGTTTGCACGCGTTTATATTGTCGGGAATTGTTGAGTGGCCGAACGGCTGCATTGGCTTCGGTAATGCTTCGTGCGAGAAAAGCAGAGCTCGAACAAGATAGGGAATCTCCTTGACCATCGGACTTGCGCACGCCGAATTGATCGCGGTTCTGACAGCCGTCACCGGCAACGATCCCCGGGTTATGACGGTGCGCTCCGGCGATGCTTTGCCGTCGGGACCGTTCGAGCTTGGGCACCGGACGTTGCAGAGCGGTCTTCGCGAATGGGTGCGGGAGCAGACGGCGCATCCGGTCGGCTATCTCGAGCAGCTTTACACATTTGCCGACCGAGACAGGAACAACGAGATCCTGGGCGGCCGGACGATTTCGATCAGCTATCTCGGCCTCGTGAGGGAGCAGGCGGCGCCTGGCGGTGGCCGGCCGGGATGGCATGGTTGGTACGAATATTTCCCTTGGGAAGACCATCGCAACGGCCGGCCGGCCGTCATGGATGATATTGTCGAGCGGCTAAATGGCTGGGTCTCAGACGATTCAGCGAAGCGCGATCAGCGTAGGCGTCGCGCCGATTTCGCTTTTGGTTTGAACGATGCCACCTGGAATGAAGACCTTGTTCTGCAGCGCTATGAGCTTCTTTATGAGGCCCGGCTTGTCTTGGAGGCGGGCTGCGCGCAGCAGAGCAATTCCGGCCGGCCGATGTTTGCCGATCACCGGCGGATTCTCGCGACCGGCATGGCGCGGCTGCGCGCGAAGATCAAATATCGCCCCGTCGTTTTCGAACTGATGCCGGAGAGTTTTACGCTCCTTCAACTGCAGCGTACCGTTGAGGCTCTGGCGGGCCTGACGCTGCACAAGCAAAACTTCCGCCGGCTGATCGAGCAGCAGGAGCTGGTGGAGGAAACAGGCGCGACCGAAAGCGAGACAGGAGGGCGGCCGGCAAAGCTCTTCCGTTTCCGCCGCGCCATTCTCGAAGAACGCGAACTTGCCGGAACAAAATTACCGCTCTCCCGCAATTGACATATGCTCACAACGAGAATATCTATTTGCGCATAATATACTCAATCTGAGTATAATTAGGAGAGCCGGTCATGAACCAACCCGTATCCGCATCCTCCCTCTACGATCGCGTCAGCCGCGTCATTCCCAAAGCCGAATGGATGATGTTTCAGGATGATGTCGAGGCGATCCTCGAGTTGAAGCGTCGCCGCAACGCCGTCATCCTCGCGCATAATTACCAGACGCCGGAAATCTTTCACGGTGTCGCCGATATAGTCGGCGACAGCTTGGCGCTCGCTCGCAAGGCGATCGACGTAGACGCCGACATCATCGTGCTCGCCGGTGTGCATTTCATGGCCGAGACCGCCAAACTGCTCAATCCGGAAAAGACCGTGCTGATCCCCGATATGGCGGCCGGTTGCTCGCTGGCGGAATCAATCACGCCGGATGACATCGCACTTTTGCGCCAAGCCCATCCTGGGGTTCCCATCGTCACCTATGTCAACACGTCCGCTGCAGTGAAGGCGGCATCCGATATCTGCTGCACGTCGGGCAATGCCAAACAGGTGGTGGAATCGCTCGGCGTTCCCAAGGTGCTGATGATCCCCGACGAATATCTGGCGCAGAACGTCGCCCGAGAGACCAATGTCGAGATCATCGCCTGGCATGGGCATTGCGAAGTGCATGAACTTTTCACCGCCGACGATGTGCGCCAGCTACGCGAAAATTATCCCGGCGTAACGGTGCTCGCCCATCCGGAATGTCCACCTGATGTCGTCAGGGAAGCGGATTTCGCCGGCTCTACCGCCGTCATGTCCGATTATGTCGGCAAGAAGCGCCCGGCGCGTGTCGTGCTGCTGACCGAATGCTCGATGAGCGACAATGTTGCCGTCCATCATCCGGATGTCGAATTTGTTCGGCCCTGCAATCTCTGCCCGCACATGAAGCGCATCACACTCGGCAATATCCGCAGGGCACTCGAGGAAAACCAGCATGAAGTGACTGTCGACCCCGCAATTGCGGTCGCAGCACGCCGCGCGGTGGAAAGGATGCTGGCGATATGACCGAGGTTCTTCACGAGCTTGCAGACCGCGTCGTCATCGTCGGCAGCGGTCTCGCCGGCCTGATGGCGGCATTGACGCTGGCGCCGCAGCCGACCGTCATCATCACACGCGCAGCACTCGGCGCCGAGACGTCGAGCGCCTGGGCGCAGGGTGGTATTGCCGCGAGCATGGGAGCGGATGACAGCGCAGAGTTGCATGTCGCCGATACGCTTGCCGCTGGCGATGGGCTCTGCGATCCCGTAGTGGCCGCAAGCATCATTGCCGAAGCGCCCGCGGCAATCGCCGCTCTGGAGCGGGCAGGCGTCCGCTTTGACCGAAATGGTGCGGGAGCCTTGTCGCTCGGCCTCGAAGCCGCCCATTCGCGTCGCCGCATTGTTCACGCCGAAGGTGATGGCTCCGGCGCGGCGATTGTTCGGGCGCTGGTGCATGCCGTCGCCAACACGCCGTCCATTACGGTGCTTGAGGGATATGAGGCGCGGCGGCTGCTCCTCCTGGATGGCGAGCGGATCAGCGGCCTCCTATGCGCGACACCAAAGGGAATGGCCGCTCTGCCGACGTCCCGTATTCTCCTCGCGACCGGTGGCATTGGCGGTCTCTTCGATGCGACGACCAATCCCGTCGGCAATTTCGGTCAGGGCATCGCGCTTGCAGCAAGAGCGGGAGCGCTTCTTGCCGATATGGAGTTCGTGCAATTCCACCCGACAGCCCTCGATTCGCGTCGGCGACCGTTGGCGCTGGTCAGCGAAGCCGTGCGCGGCGAAGGCGCCTTGCTCGTCAATGAGAGAGGTGAGCGTTTCATGGCGGAGGTTCCCGGCGCGGAACTGGCCCCACGCGATATCGTCGCGCGGGCGATCAGCGCGGAAATCGCCCGCGGCGGCCGCGTCTTTCTCGATGCGCGCGAAGCGCTCGGCAATCGCTTTACCGCTCGCTTCCCGGTGATCGATGCGCTCTGCCGGGAGGCAGGCATCGATCCGTCGAGCCAGCTCATCCCGGTCCGTCCCGCCGTCCATTATCACATGGGCGGGGTCGCCACGGATGTAAACGGCCGCAGTTCCGTCTCCGGCCTCTGGGTGGCAGGGGAGGCGGCGTCAACCGGCCTTCACGGAGCCAACCGGCTCGCCAGCAACTCGTTGCTGGAGGCCGCCGTCATGGGCATGCGTGCCGCACGGGACATGGGAAGCACTGCTGCGACCTCTGCGAATATGCTGTCGGTCCACGCACGTCCGATAGTTCCGGATCCTTCGCTTGTCCGGCCGATCGCCTCGCGTCATCTCGGCGTGCTTCGCAACGCCGGCGCCATTCACGGAGCGATCGCTGCGCTGTTGCCGCTGGCCGAAAGCGAAGGTGCGGCCGCCGATCCTGCCGCGGTGGCGCTGCTGATCGCCGTCTTTGCAAGTCTCAGAACGGAATCGCGCGGCGCCCATGCCCGCACGGATTTTCCGTTGAAACTGAAGCATACTCAGCGGCGGACAATGCGACTGCCGGATGCATTGGATATCGCCCGTTCCGTCATTCCCTATACTTTCGCCAGGAGCGCCTGACATGACTCTCGTTCCCCTGCCGCGCCTCATCATCGAGCCGCTGGTGCGCAATGCTCTGCTGGAAGATCTCGGCCTTGCCGGCGATATCACGTCTGCCGCCGTCATCCCGGAGGATCACCGTTCCACCGTTGCCATGGTGGCGCGCCAGCCGGGCGTGGTCGCCGGGCTGGATGCCTCGGAACTCGCCTTCCAGCTCGTTGATCCGCGGATCGTCATGACCCGTCATCTGCACGACGGCGCAAAGGTGGCTGCCGGCGATATGATCGCAACGATCGAAGGCCCGTCTCGCGGCCTGCTGACGGCGGAGCGGACCGCACTGAATTTCCTCGGCCATCTCTCGGGTATCGCGACCGTAACAGCCGGTATCGTCGAGGCGATCAGCGGCACGAAAGCCTCGATCGTCTGCACCCGCAAGACGACGCCGGGACTGCGGGCGCTGGAGAAATATGCAGTCCGTGCCGGCGGCGGCATGAACCATCGTTTTGCGCTCCATGATGCCGTGCTGATCAAGGACAATCATGTCGCGGTCGCCGGCGGCGTCACAGAGGCTATCCGCCGGGCAAAAGCCGGGGTCGGTCACATGGTCAAGATCGAGGTTGAAGTGGACACGCTCGACCAGCTTCGTGAAGCCATGGCAGAAGGCGTCGACGCCGTGCTGCTCGACAATATGACGCCCGATCAATTGCGCGAAGCGGTAGGCATCGTTGCCGGGCGCGCAATCACCGAGGCCTCGGGCCGTGTCACGCCCTCAACTGCCGCGACAATTGCGGCTTCGGGCGTCGATCTGATCTCGGTGGGCTGGGTGACGCATAGCGCGCCGACGCTCGATATCGGGCTCGATTGGAAAGCGGTTGCATAACGCTGAGCTTGATATTGGCATAGCAAGCAGCGACGGAATCGGCGGTAGTCAGGTAACGATATCGTTATGGAAATTCCCCCGTGGCATTCGCTTGGCGCTTGCACACCCGCCGCCTTGCTGATCAAAATCCGCGAGTTTTCATCATCATGCATGGGATGCGGCAAACAGTGACCAAGATCATAGATTACGTTTTTTCCATCGGCTCGCCCTGGTCCTATATCGGCCTGGAGCCGTTTCTCGATCTCGCCGAAAAGACGGGCGCGGAAATCCGGCCTTATCTCACCATCGTCATCGAGGAGAACGGCGGCATTTTCTCGCGCAATCGGCCGGAGCCTCGCCGGCAATATTGGCAGCGGGATCTCAAGCGTTGGGCCGGCCTTCGCGGCAAGAAACTGCTTCTGGAAAATCGCCCGCCGCTCGCTGACCCGGCGCCTGCCGCCTTCATGGTCATCGCCGCCTATCTCGACGGCAAACCCTGGCTCGAACTGACGAAAGCCCTACAGGAAGCCTTCTGGGGTCGTGGCGAAGATATCGGCAATCCCGCGGTACGCAAGGCGATCGCCACCGCCGCAGGTTTCGACGGCGATGCGCTCGCAAAGCGGGAACAGGATGCGGACGTACAGGGCAAGTGGACGGCGGACCGTGAGTTTGCGATCAAGAATGGCGTCTTCGGCTTTCCATCATTCCTCTATGACGGCGAGCTTTACTGGGGCCAGGACAATCTGCACTTCATCGAGAGCCATCTCAACGGCATCAAGCCGTAAGTAAATCGGCTTTGGTATAGCCCTGAAGATAGAAATCGACTGGGGGTTAGACGCTGTTTGGAAGTACCATGGACTGCATTGGTGCAATGCAGTCCGGCATGGCGGAAGGGTAAAGGCATTTGAGCAATCCTTGGTCCGGGGGCCAAACAATCGATGTCGCCATTATTGGCGGCGGTGCGGCCGGCGTCGCAGCGGCGCGGCGGCTGCAATCCCTCCGCCCCGACGTTTCGGTGTTGATTCTCGAGGCGAAGGACCGGGTCGGAGGTCGCGCCTGGACCTTTCGATTGTCATCGCTCGGGGATGAGCCCGTCGATCTCGGCTGCGGATGGCTCCACGGCGCGAGGACGAATGGATGGACCGAGATTGCCCGCCAGCTCGGGCTGACGGTGGAAACGACGCCCGCCCCCTGGAGCGAAGGCGGGCGGACGATCGGAGGGGCGGAAGCGAGATCCGCCATCGGCGCCTTTTTCGCGCGCGCGGAACAACGGGGGGATTCCGGCGAAGACGGATCGCTCGACGAACTGCTGGAACCCGGAAATCGCTGGAATGGCTGTGTTGAAGCAATCGGCACGTTTCTAAATGGCGTCGAGCTCGCGGCGGCCTCCATTCACGATTATGTCCATTATGATCCGGGGCCTAGCCCGGACTGGCGCGTGCGTGAGGGGTATGGGACGCTGATTTCGGCCTACGCGCAGCCGGTACCCACGATGCTGTCGACTGTGGTCCAAACCATCGATCATCTCGGCGCCGAATACATCCTTTTGCAGACGGATCGCGGCACGCTGCGTGCACGCATGGTCTTGGTCACGGTCGCGACAAATGTGATTGCGAAGGATCAGATCAAATTCGATCCGCCGTTGCCGGGAAAGCGGGAAGCGGCCAGTCGATTGCCGCTGGGGCTTGCCAACAAGCTGTTCCTGAGTGTGCTCTCACCAGACGATCTGCCGATCGATACCAGACTGACGGGTTCCCTGGATCAGGTCCGAACGGGTTCCTACCAGATACGCCCCTTCGGCACCGCCTTGATCGAGGCCTATTATGGCGGTTCACTGGCGCGGGATCTGGAAGCCTCTGGGGAGCAGGCAGCGCTCGCATTCGCCAGAGAAGAGTTGATCCGGCATTTCGGAAGCGCCTTCGGCCGTCGGATTGATGCTGCGGCAATGTCGGCCTGGCATGGCGAGCCACATATTGGCGGATCCTATTCCTATGCCGAACCGGGCGCTTCCGGTGAACGTGTCGTGCTAGGCGAAACTGTTGACGACAGGCTCTTCTTTGCCGGCGAAGCCTGCTCGCCGACACGCTTTTCAACGGCACACGGCGCCCTCGAAACCGGATTTGGTGCAGCCGAAGCGATCGCTGTGGTTTTGAAGCGAACCGCTTGATGCGACCACCTCTCTTGTATTGCACTTTGCATTACATTGGCCTATTTTTCTTCTGAAACTGAGGATCATGTGATGGCAACGCCTGCGCAGAAAAAAGAGACACCCGTATCGATGCGGTTGCGCAATGACGATCTGGCCATCATTGACCGCGGCGCGGAACTGCTCGGTCTGTCACGTACGGAGTTCATGCGCCGCGCCGCAGTTCATGAGGCGCAAACCGCGATCTTGAACGAGACGGTCATTCGTCTTTCGCCAGGAGCTTTCGATGATTTCCTGCAGGTCATCGGCGCAACACCGGCAGTTCCGCCGGCAAAGGTGAGGGAGCGGTTGCAGCGCAAGGCGCCGTGGGAACAATAGGACCATGGCGCTTTCCGGCATCGCCCTTTTATCCGATCATCACCGGTTGGATGGTTTTACCTGCGGGAAACCTGCGCTGGATGATTGGTTGGCAAATTTTGCGCGATCCAATCAGACACGCGGATTCACCCGAGTCCTCGTCGTGGCTGATGACGATGTCGTCGTTGGTTATTACGGCCTTGCTCCCTCCGTCATTGAGCCCAATGCCACCCCACGCAAGATTCGCACGGGCCGTCCGCCTGATCCCATCCCCTGCTTATTGATCGGTCAGCTCGCCGTTGACCGCCGCCACGCCGGACGTGGCATCGGCTCGGCTCTGGTGAAGGACGCGCTGGCGCGCTGCGTCGCCGGCGCGGATATCGTTGCAGGGCGGGCTGTGGTGGTTCGTGCTATAGACACGGAGGCGGAGACATTCTGGCAGAGCTGGGGTTTTATTCCGGCCCATGATAATCCCTCGATCCTGATGCGTTCAATAGACGATATCAGACACTGGCTTGCCGAATGTGCTTGATAGGCGTCCGACGGGTGAGCGCCCCCTGCTAGGACAGTTGCTTCGCCTTCAGCACCGAGACGGCCGCTTCGCTGTTGTGAACGTAATCGTTCGCGTCTGGCTGCCTCTGCACGAGCAGGATGAACAGCAGGTCGGTGAGCATCAGTTGCGCGTCGCGCGCCGTAATCGCCGAGGAGCGGACGCGGTCTTCGTCGCCGACGGTATAGAGGCGGATATCGGCGACGTGGGCCAGTGGATTGTCCTGAAGGCCGGTCACGGCGATGACGACCGCATTTCGCTGGCTGGCGAGTTCGGCGATCCTGAGAGTCTCGATGCTGGTGCCTGAATAGGAGAGGGCGAATAGCAGGTCGTCGGGGCCGAGTGTGGAAGCATTGGCCATCTGTACATGGCTGTCGCTGTCGTGCAGGACATTTCGGCCGAGTTTCATAAGCTTATAGGAAAAGTCTCGAGCGACCAGCGAAGACGCGCCGACACCGGCGAGATGAATGCGGCGGGCTTCGTAGAGCGCTTTCAGCGCCTTGCCGATATCGAGTTCATTGTTGACGGCGATCGTCTGCTGCATGGCCTGCAGCTTGCTGCCGAGCAATTTTTGCAGGATCGTCAGATAACCATCATCGACTTCGATGGTCCCGTGGATCATGCCCGCCGGAGCCTGCCATTCCTGCGCCTTGGCCTCGCTGACGGCGAGTTTCAGTTCCTGATAACCGGCATAGCCGAGTTTCTGGCTGAACTTGACGACGCTCGACTGGCTGCGGCCGGTCTCGGCGGCAAGGGCGGCGGAGGAGAGCCGCAGCATCTGATCGGGATTTTCGACGATGAATTGCCCGATCTGGCGATCGGCCGGCGCCATGCCTTCGAGCTTCGCGCTGATTTTCTTTAAGATAGACATCCGCCCCTTCAGGCCCTGGAGGCCAGTTCACACGCCGACATAGTCGCGCAACAAGATATCATCCGACCGAGGGTGGGCAACCATGCTTTCACTCCGTCGGCCGCTGACGTTAGCACAAATGCGAGGAATAAAAAATTCCACTCCGCATTGACATGGCGGAATGAACGAATAGTCTTGAACCGGAAGCAGACGGGATGGCGCATGCTCCTTCGCCCCTCTCTTCGACGGGTTTCATCTCATGGACAGATTGCGGATATCAGGCGGAAACAGGTTGCAGGGCGCTGTGACGATTTCCGGCGCCAAGAACGCCGCCTTGCCGCAGATCGCGGCGGCGCTACTCAGTTCGCATCCGCTGGAACTGACGAACCTACCCGCCGTGACCGATGTCGAGAACATGCTCGGCGTCGTTGCCCTCCACGGAGCGGTCGTGACCCGCGCGGCGCACGGAACCACCATCGATCCCAGCGCCATAGTCTCGAAGGAGACCTCCTACGACACGGTGAGGCGCATGCGGGCGACGGTGTTGGTGCTTGCGCCGCTGCTGGCACGCTTCGGGCATGCCCGCGTCTCTCTGCCCGGAGGCTGCGCCATCGGTGCACGGCCGGTCGACATGCATATCAAGGCACTGGCGACGCTTGGCGCTGATATCGCGATCGAGAATGGCCTGATCGTCGCATCGGCCCCTGGCGGACTGAGAGGCGCGCGTATCGTTTTGAGCTCACCATCCGTCGGCGCGACCGAGACTGCGATGATGGCGGCATGTGCTGCCAAGGGCGAGACGGAAATCTTGAACGCGGCGCGCGAGCCTGAAGTGGCCGATCTCGCCGCCTGCCTTACAGCCATGGGCGCTCGGATCGAGGGCGCAGGTACGCATCGCATCCTGATAGAGGGCAGCACGAATTGGCAGCCTGCCCGGCATCATGGCATATCCGACCGGATCGAGGCCGGCACCTATGCCGTCGCGGCCGCCATCACCGGCGGCCAGCTTGAACTGATTCACGCCCGGCTGGAGAATCTCGCTTCCGTCGTGCAGGCGCTGGAAGCCATGGGCGTCAGCGTCTGGCCAAGCGATCGCGGCCTGGTGGTTTCGAGGGATGGCCCGCTGAAGGGCGCCGATATCACTACGGAACCCTATCCTGGCTTTCCCACAGACCTGCAGGCGCAGTTCATGGCGCTCGCCTGCTGCGCCGAAGGCGCCTCGCTGATCCGCGAAACGGTGTTCGAAAACCGCTTCATGCATGTGCCGGAATTGATGCGTCTCGGCGCCAACATCACGCTGCAGGGCACCACGGCGCTGGTCCGCGGCGGCGCACCTCTTCGAGGGGCGCAGGTCATGGCGACCGATCTGCGCGCCTCCGTCTCTCTGGTGTTGGCGGCGCTGGTGTCGAACGGTGAAACCATCGTCAACCGCGTCTATCATCTCGATCGCGGTTACGAGCAGTTGGATCGCAAACTCCGCCTTTGCGGCGCTGATATCGAACGATTGACGTCATGAGCGGCGAAACAGACGACGTCCGCTACTTTCTCGGCATCGACGGCGGGGGCACCGGCTGTCGCGCAAGGATCGAGGATGCGGCCGGGGCCGTATTGGGCCAGGGACTATCCGGCCCCGCGACCACGCGGCTCGGCATTGCCGAAGCATGGGCTTCCATTACGAGGGCTTTCGAAGCCGCGATCGAAGAGGCGGGCCTCAGCCCATCTGACATCGTGCGTGTTCACGCGGGCGTCGGCCTAGCCGGGATCGGGCGCAAGGGTGCGCTAGAGGCGCTGCGAGCCATAAAGCATCCCTTTGCCAGCATCGATTTCGTCAGCGACGGCGAGGGCGCCTGCCTCGGAGCCCATTCGGGCCGCGACGGTGCGATCGTCATTGCCGGGACGGGATCGATCGGCCTGGGTTTTGTCGAGGGTCGCCACTTGCGTGTCGGAGGATACGGCTTTCCGATCTCAGACGAAGGCAGCGGCGCGGATCTCGGGTTAAAAGCTGTGCAGCTTGCGCTACGCGCCAATGATGGCCGCCACGAGAAGACGGCACTGTTGGCCGAGATCATGCAGCGATTTCAGAATGATCCCATGGAAGCGGTCGCCTGGATGGACCGCGCCTCCGCCACGGACTACGCCGCTCTGGCGCCGATGGTCATACGCCATGCGGATCAGGGCGATGCCGCCGGGCGGCGCATCGTCCAGAGCGCGGCCGAGCATATCGACACGCTGATCCGCTCGTTGTTCGATAAGGGTGCTCCGCGTGTCTCCTTGCTCGGCGGCCTTTCCAGCCCGCTTGAGCCGTGGCTGGCGCCGGATGTCCGCCGCCGCCTCAAACCCATCGACGGCGATGCCGTTTCGGGTGCCATCATTCTTGCCAGAAAGTCGGTCTGCGGCCGCTGAAATGGCGGCTCTGCGTGTCGTCGATTTTACGCATTAAATATGGAATATTTTATTCCTTTCATGATTGACTGGCGGAATAAACGGACATAATGTTAACGAAGGTAAACAGGGAGGCCAGCAGCGAACGAAGCCATAAAGGCCGGCTGCTTGTGCTGATGACCAGCTTTCTGTTGCGTTGAAAATTTGGAGCTGCTGCGGGCGAGCGCGATCGTTGTCGATCGCGCACCATCCCTGATCTGTTTGATATCGAAGCGTAATTCTTTCGCGAGCGCGCACATGACAGAGCAAAGATTGATATCCGAACTGGAGCAGTTGGTTTCCGAGGGTCGCAATCCGAACACGATGCATATCGATCTGCTGTCGACCTTCGATATCCTGCGTGAAATCAACTATGAGGACCAAACCGTCCCCGCTGCGGTCGAGAAGGTGATTCCTTCTATCGCCGCCGCGGTGAACCAGATCGTCGCGGCCTTTCAAAAAGGCGGTCGACTGATCTATATGGGCGCCGGCACCAGCGGCCGGCTTGGTGTTCTCGATGCATCCGAATGCCCGCCGACGTTCAGCGTGCCGCCGAGCATGGTGATCGGCCTGATCGCTGGTGGCCCCGACGCACTGCAACGCTCGATCGAAGGCGCGGAGGACGATCCGGAAGAGGGTCGCCAAGCTTTGCAGGATATCAACGTGACGGCCGCGGATGTTGTCGTCGGCATCGCCGTCAGCGGCCGTACGCCCTACGTCATCGGCGGGCTGAACTATGCAAAGAGCGTCGGCGCGGCCACCATTGCCCTGTCCTGCAACCCCAATTCCGTCATCGCCGGCATTGCCGATCTTGCGATTTCTCCCGTCGTCGGTCCGGAAATCCTGACGGGATCGACCCGGCTGAAGTCGGGAACGGCACAGAAACTCATTCTCAACATGCTGACGACGGCGAGCATGATCCGGATCGGCAAGAGCTATCAGAACCTGATGGTCGACGTGAATGCGAGCAACAAGAAACTGGTCGCCCGCGCCTCCAGGATCGTCATGCAGGCGACCGGCTGCACGCAGGAAGAAGCACGCCGCGTGCTCGACCAAACCGGCAATGATGTCAAACTCGCCATACTCATGGAAATTACCGGAATGGGCATTGAAGAAGCTCGCGTGGCATTGCAAAACGCTGGTGGATTTCTGCGAAGAGCGATCAATGCGAAGACCGCGTGAACTGAAGTTGCAATGGCAATAGCTTTTACGAAGTAGCCAAAATCGGCTGGGGAAGCGTTAAGACGCTCGGAGGGAGAAAAGAATGAAAAGGCATTTTGCGAGGAAGCTGATTTCGTGCGTCGCAGTGGCGGCAGCTCTCGGCGTGGCGGCGGTTTCGACCGAAGCGCAGGCGGCAACGCTGCGGATGGCATGGGCGCAGGATGCGACCGGCCTCGACCCGCACAAGCAGACCGCCTTTTCCTCGATCCGCCTGCTGGAGCTGATCTATGAGCCGCTCGTCCGGCTCGACAGCAATCTTCAGATCATTCCTGCCATTGCCGAGAGCTGGCAGTTTTCGTCCGACGGCAAGGAGCTGACCTTCAAGCTCAATCCGAATGCGAAGTTCCAGAATGGCGCTGCCGTCACGTCGGCTGACGTGAAAGCGTCGTTCCAGCGCATTCTCGACCAGGCGACGGGTGCCGCCGCACGCGCCAATTTCCTGTCGATCGCCAGCATCGATACGCCGGATGCGACGACCGTCATCTTCCACATGTCGCAGCCCGATGTTCCTATCCTGACGTCGATGACCAGTCTCAACGCGTCCGTCGTTCCGGCAAGCGAAATCACCGCCGGCTCCATCGGCACGAAGGCGATCGGTTCCGGTCCCTTCAAGCTCGACAATTGGGTTCCGAATTCCAAGGAGGTCCTGAGCGCCAACAAGGCCTGGGCCGGCGGCACAGTCGGTGTCGATGGCATCGACATCAGCGTCCTTCCGGATGAAACGGCGATCCTGGCATCGCTTCGCACCGGTCAGATCGATTTCGCGCTTCTGAACGATCCGCTGGTAGCGACGCTGGTTCCGAAGGAGCCGAAGCTGCAACTGACCCGCACGCCGGTGCTTTCCTATAACGTCCTGCAGCTCAACCCCTCACACAAGCCGATGGATCAGTTGGGCGTGCGCCAGGCAATCTCCTGCGCGATCGACCGGCAGGATGTGCTGGATACGGCAGCGCTCGGCGAAGGCAAGGTGACGGGCCCGTTGACCATGCCACTTTATGCGACCGATCCGGGCCAGCTCTTCTGCTATAAGCGCGATGTCGAAAAGGCGAAGAAGCTGATGGCCGACGCCGGCTTTGCCAACGGCTTCTCCGCAACCGTGATCGCCGCCACCGGTGAGCCGCCGACCGCCACCGCCGAAGCCCAGGTCATCCAGTCGCAGCTCGCCGAAATCGGCATCAAGCTCGATATCAAGGTCATGGAACTCAACGTCTATGTCGATGCCTGGCTGAAGGGCAATTTCGATATGGCTGTTGCGCTGAATGGCGGCAGCGCCGATCCCTATTCGATGTACAACCGTTACTGGACGAAGACCGGCAACCTGCAGAAGGTCGCGAACTATATCGACGATACCTTGGACAGCCTGATGCAGAAAGGTCGTGTCGAAACCGATCCCACCAAGCGAAAGGTCATTTTCGGCGACTTCGAAAAGCACATTGCCGAAGTCTCGCCGTGGATCTGGCTCTACACCGCCTATGGCTACACGGCCGAGCAGAAGAACGTTCAGGGCTTCGTGCCGACACCGACGGGCTCTCTCTTCGGCCTCAGCAAGGTATCCATCCAGTAAGGATAGGTATCTGGTTCTAGAGGAAGTCCCATGGGTTACCTGACGCGCCGGCTGATGACATTCCCGCTGATCATGTTGGGAGTGTCCGTCCTCGTGTTCGTCGCCATCCGGCTGGTGCCGGGCGATGCGATCACGGCTATGCTCGGAACCAATGCCGGCCTGCTGACACCCGAACAGAGGCAGGCGCTGGCGGCCTATTTCGGCATCGACCAATCATGGTTCGTGCAGTACTGGCATTGGCTGTTCGGTGTGCTGCAGGGCAATCTCGGCATTTCCGTCACCTACGGCAAACCGGTGCTCGACATCATCCTCGAGCGGTTTCCGCTGACACTTGAGCTTGCGCTGCTCTCCATGGTGATCGCGCTGCTGATTGGCCTGCCGGCAGGCGTCTTCGCCGCGACAAGAAATGAAAGACTGTCCGATCTCGCGGTACGCGTCGTTGCCATGGTCGGGCAGTCCACCCCGAATTTCGTTCTCGGACTTCTCATTATCTATGCCCTTTCGGCAGGCTTCGGTGTCCTGCCGGTAATGGGCGCGTTCACGCCGTTCTTGCAGGATCCGCTTGGCAATCTCGGCCAGATGATCCTGCCGGCATTGACACTCGGTTTTGCCTTCGCCGCTTCGGTCACGCGTGTCGTGCGCTCGGCCATGCTCGATGTGCTGAGTGACGACTATGTCCGCACTGCGCGCAGCCGCGGCGTGCCAGCCCGGGGCGTCATCTGGCGTCATGCGCTGCCCAACGCACTCATTCCGGTGGTGACGCTGAGCGGCGTGGAATTTGGCTATCTCCTTGGCGGCGCCGTGCTGGTCGAGCAGATCTACGCGCTGCCCGGTCTCGGGCGGCTGGTGCTCGATGCGATCCAGCAACGCGATTACGCACTCGTTCAAGGCTGTGTCCTGTTCATTGCCTTCAACTTCATGATCGTCAACCTGCTTGTCGACCTCGCCTATGTCGCACTCGATCCGCGCGTTCGCTTGGGAGAAGGCTGATGCGCACCGTCAAAGCCATTTTCGGGCACACGAGCGGCTGCATTGGCGGCGCCATTGTCGTCGTTTATCTCATCCTTGCCACTCTCGGCATGCTGGGACTGACCCCCTATGATCCGGTGACGCGGAGCCCGCTCAACCGATTGCACGCTCCAAGTGGCGCCTTTTGGATGGGGACGGACTTGCTAGGGCGCGATGTTGCTAGTCGGCTAATGAACGGCATCGGCGAGTCCTTCATCGTCGCCTTTCTCTCCGTTGCGCTTGCAAGTCTGATCGGCACCGTGCTCGGCCTGACCGCCGCCTGGTTCGGCAAGCGCTGGGACGGGGTGATCATGCGCACGATGGATGTATTGCTGGCATTCCCCGCCATCCTTCTCGCGCTATTGATCATCGCCATAGTCGGCCCCGGCACCTGGACCAGCGTCGCGGCGATCGCCATCGTCTATACGCCGATCTTTACCCGTGTCGTGCGCGGGCCGGCCCTCTCGCTGAAATCGCGCGATTTCGTCGATGCCGCCCGCACCTTTGGCAGCAGCAAGCCCTATATCCTGACACGGCATCTGCTCCTGAACCTCGTCGCACCATTGACGGTCCAGATCACCCTGGCGCTGGCATGGTCCCTCTTGACCGAAGCCGGCTTAAGTTTCCTCGGCCTCGGCACTCAGCCGCCGGCCTCTTCGCTCGGCTTGATGCTCAGCGACAGCCGCAACTTGATGGAAACCGCACCCTGGCTGCTGATCTTCCCCGGCCTCACCATCATGATCAGCATCCTCGGCTTCAATCTGCTCGGCGATGCATTGCGTGATGTTCTCGATCCGAAAATGCGGAGGTCCAGCCTGTGAGCCCTCTGCTTTCTGTGTCAAACCTGCAAGTAGGCTTCGGCCGCAATCCGGAGGCCAACAAGATCGTCCGTGGCATCCGCTTCGATCTCGAAGCCGGTGAGACGCTGGCGATCGTCGGAGAGAGTGGCTCGGGCAAATCGGTGACCGCACTCTCGATCAATCGCCTCGTCGATTTTGGCGGCGGTCGCATCATCGGCGGCTCGATCAAGCTGAGGCGCGCCGACAACAGCGTTCTCGATCTGACGATGGCGACGGAAGCGGAACTCACCAAAATCCGCGGCGCCGAGATCGGCATGATCTTCCAGGAGCCGATGACCTCGCTCAATCCGGTGCTGACCATCGGCACGCAGATCGAAGAGTCTTTCCGCCTGCATCGCGGGCTGACCGGTCGTCAGGCAACCGCTGCAGCAAAGGATGCGCTGGATCGCGTCCGCATCCCCGATGCTGCGCGGCGGCTGAAATATTGCCCGAACCAGCTCTCCGGCGGCATGCTGCAACGTGTGATGATCGCGACCGCGCTTGCCTGCAATCCGCGCCTGCTGATCGCCGATGAGCCGACAACGGCACTCGACGTGACAGTGCAGGCGCAGATCATGGCGCTTCTGGCCGAGCTGAAGCGCGAGACCGGCATGTCGATGATCTTCATCACCCATGATATCGGTCTCGTTGCTGGTATCGCCGACAAGGTCATGGTGATGCAGGCTGGCGAGGCGGTCGAGCAGGGCGAGCTGAATCAGATCCTCGATAAACCCAGCCATCCCTACACCCAGCATCTCCTTCATTCCGTGCCGCATTTTTCGGCCGGCCGCGCGACCCGTTCGGATTTTAGCCGCGATGAGACCGCAGAGGCTGCGCCGGCGCTCAAGGTTGATGGGCTGACAGTTCGCTTCCCGGTATCAGGCGGCTTCTTTTACCGTCCGACTGGGGCGGTGCATGCGGTCGAAGGCGTCGGTTTCGATCTTCTACCCGGCGAAACGCTGGCGATCGTCGGCGAAAGCGGCTCGGGTAAATCCACCACGGCGCGGGCAATCCTCGGATTGGTGAAGTCGACGCGGGGAACATTTACCGCAAATGCCGGAAAGACGGCGGACCGGACGAGCGCCGTGCAGATGGTGTTCCAAAACCCCTATGCCTCGCTCAACCCGCGACTTCGCGTCGATAGCATCCTGGCGGAACCCGTCATTGCCGCCGGCGGACGGGCGTCGGGGGAAACACGCAACAGGATGGCCATGTTGCTGAAGCGCGTCGGCCTGCCCGAAAACAGTCTCGAACGCTATCCGCATGAATTTTCAGGCGGGCAGCGCCAGAGACTGTGCATTGCACGCGCGCTGATGCTGAACCCTTCGGTTCTGGTGCTGGACGAGGCCGTCTCGGCGTTGGATGTTTCCGTTCAGGCCCAAGTCCTGGATCTCCTGATCGAATTGCAGCGCGAGTACCGGCTTGCCTATCTTTTCATCTCGCATGACATGGCAGTGGTCGAGCGGATTGCGCACCGGATCGCGGTGATTTATGC
The DNA here is from genome assembly GCF_054114205.1 of Rhizobium sp. LEGMi-198b. Taxonomy (NCBI): domain Bacteria; kingdom Pseudomonadati; phylum Pseudomonadota; class Alphaproteobacteria; order Hyphomicrobiales; family Rhizobiaceae; genus Rhizobium; species Rhizobium sp. LEGMi-198b. The sequence goes on from NZ_JBSYVH010000006.1 coordinate 164,300, forward strand.
CGGCCAGATCGTCGAGATCGGCGATGCCGTGTCTGTACTCTCGCAACCGAAGCATTCCTATACCAAGCGGCTGATCTCGGCCGTTCCGGCCGTTGACCGCCGGCGGGAGAATTTTGCGCTGGATACGCGTCAGGTCCCCTCTCTGGTGCGCCCGCTCGGGTTCGAGCCGGCGGCACCCGAATGGCGACAATTCGCTCCGGATCATATAGCCCAGGCGGAAGCCTGAAAGAGAGACGCGGGGGAGCATGACGGCGACAGGGAATACGGAATTCGCGCAGCGCTTCGATCGGGCATTCCAGCCCGTTGAAGCCGCCGTTGCGACCGGGCGCATTCCCGGCGGCGTGCTCGGAATTATCGATCGCGACGGCAATCGGATGGTCCGCGCGGTCGGCTCGGCGCAGAAGGTTCCGATCACGCGGCCAATGCTTGCCTATACTTGGTTCGATCTGGCCTCGCTGACCAAAGTCATCTTCACCACACCGCGCATCCTGGCCTTGGCGGAAGCCGGCACGATCGATCTCGACGCGCCGCTGATTTCGTTGCTGCCGGATCTGCGCCAATATGATGCGGCTGCCTGGGAGCGGAAGGTGACCTTTCGCCAGTGCCTCGGCCATCAGACGCCCTTTCCGGCCGTCGAGCCGCTTTATACCTACGGCCGCGATCCCGACCTGCTGCGCGCCTTCATTCTCCAGCGTGAGTGGCGGGCCGGTCCGCCGGTTTATTCCGATATCAATTTCATCTTGCTCGGCTTCGCCTTGGAGCGCCTGACGGGTCAGACGATCCGCGACATGGATGCCGGCCCGGGTTTTGCGTTTTCCGCTACATCCGATCAGGCTGCCGCGACGGAGGATTGCACCTGGCGCCACCGCGTTCTCTCGGGCGAAGTCCATGATGATAATTGCTCCGCTTTACAGGGCGCCGGGCATGCCGGCCTGTTCGGAACGGCCGACGCGGTCCTCGATTTTGCCGTGGGTTTGCTTAGAGGCTCCAGCTCCTCCGAGCGCTCCATCGCGTTGATGCGCTCGCCGTTATCGGCGACCCGCACGCATGGATGGGAGCGGCCTTATGACGGCTGGTCGGGTGGCAGCTTGTGCGCGCCGGACACGATCGGCCATACCGGCTTTACCGGCACCGGCCTCTGGATCGATTTCGACAAGGGAAGGGCCTGGACGCTGCTCACCAACCGTATTCACCCGACACGCCATTTCGACAGCGGGATCGTGGCGCTTCGCCAGACCGTCGGCGATCTCGTCAACAAAGCTTAGGAGCTTGATCATGGAACCAATCTGGGCCGTCGGTCTGATGACCGGAACCGTTCTCGACGGCAATATCGATGTCGCCCTGCTCAAGACGGATGGCGAGCGGATCGAAGAGTTCGGTCCCTATGTGCTGGCGCCCTATCCGGAGTGGATCAAGACATTGCTGGAAGAGACATTGGCGCAGGCCCGGGTCTGGAATTTCAACGGGCCGGAGCCGGAAATCTTCAGGCAAGCCGAGGAGGCCTTGACGCGTGCGCAATCGGACGCGGTCAAGGACCTTGTCGAAAGCCACGGGCTGACGATGGCCGATATCGGTGTGGTTGGTTTCCACGGCCAGACCGTGCTGCATCGCGCGCCGCAAAAGGAGCGTCGCGGCGATACACGTCAGCTCGGCGACGGCGAATTGATGCGTTCCATCCTTGGCACCAAGGTTGCCTACGACTTCCGTTCCGCCGATGTGCGCGCTGGCGGGCAGGGTGCGCCTCTGGCGGCCGTCTATCATACCGCCCTGTTGCGGCGTGCAGGCGCCGGAGACGATACCGCCATCCTCAATCTCGGCGGTGTCGCCAACATCACCTGGTCGGACGGGGAGGGCAATTTCGTCGCCTTCGACACCGGGCCGGCTAACGCGCCGCTCAATGATTTTGTCAAATCCCATGGCCTTGGCGAGATGGACAGGGACGGCGCGCTCGGCCGAGCGGGTACGGTGGATGAGGCAAGGCTCGCGAAGCTGTTGCAACACCCTTATCTCAGCGCCCCCTATCCGAAATCGCTGGATCGCTTCGACTTCGGAGCCTCCATGGCTGACGGACTTGGCCCCGAGGACGGCGCGGCAACGCTTTCGGCCTTCACCGCATCCGCTGTCGGCAAGGCGCTGGACCTGCTGCCCCGCCGCCCGAAGAAGCTGGTGGTCAGCGGCGGCGGCCGCCGCAATCCGACGATCATGTCGATGCTCAGGACCCGCGCTGGCGTCGAGCCCATCTCGGCGGAAACGCTCGGCTGGCGTGGGGATGCCGTCGAAGCCGAATGCTTTGCATTCTTGGCCGTGCGCGTCTTGCGAGGCCTGCCGATCAGCTTTCCAGGCACGACGGGCGTGCCGATACCGATGCGCGGCGGCCGCCTTGCAGAATAGGTCGGCTTCGGCGGAGATCACACTTCGATTGTAATCGAACCATTGCCGAGCGAAAATCACTTATGGTGAAGCGGACGTATCCTGTTTCAGGAGGACGAAGTGAGAACCGTTGAACCAAAAATCTTGTATTTTGGAACACCTATTGCACTGATCAGCAGCCTGAACGAGGATGGTTCGACGAATTTGTCACCGATCTCGTCATTTTGGGCACTTGGCTGGACGATGGCACTTGGCCTGTTGAATGATGCCAAGCTCGCGGAGAATCTCGCGCGGCACCCGGAATGCGTCGTAAACCTTCCTTCTCCCTCAATGTGGCAGATGGTCGAAAAGCTTGCGCCGCTGACGGGCAAAGACCCAGTACCCGAACTGAAGTCCAGACAATTCAGGACGGAGAAAGACAAATTCACAGCAGCGGGATTTTCCAGGCACGACAGTGAGCTGGTTCGCCCGGTCCGGGCTGCAGAATGCCCGGTTCAAATGGAAGCCCGTGTCTTGTCACGTCATGAAATGGGCGGAACAAGACTGGCTGAACTTGGAGGCGGCCTTGTTGCGGTTGTTAAGATCTTGCGCGTGCATGCCTGCGAAGAGTTCTTGAAAGGAGATAGCGATCATATCGATCCGCATAAATGGTCTCCGCTGGTTTACAATTTTCGTCATTATTACGATTTGTCCGACACTGAGCTTGGGAAAACATTCCGGGCATAAGATCTCTATCCGGCTGTCTCATAGCGCGCGCGGCTGAGGCTGACGCAGCTAGAGACCGCCGCGCAGATGCCGGCCAAAACAAGTGCGAAACTGGGCGCGCTTGTCTGCGGCATGGCTTCGAAAATGATCGACATACAAATGGCACCAAAAGTTTGCCCGAGCAGACGTGCCGTGCCCTGCATGGCTCCCGCAGCGCCGCTGCGCGCCTTCGGTGCGGTGAGAAGGAGAATGCGGTTGTTTGGGGTCTGGAAAAGGCCGAACCCGACGCCGGCGATCACCGTACCGACTAGAAACGCAATTCCCCGGGGATCGGCGGGACTTAGACCCGCGATGAAAAGGCCTGCGGCCAGGAGCGCGCCTCCAGTGGCGCAGAGCCACGCCGTCTTGATGCGACCCGCCAGCCGTCCGGAAATCGGAGCGATGATGATGGTCGCGGCGGGCCAAGGCATCATGTAGAGCCCCGCCAGCGCCGGTGGCATGTGCAAAGTGTGCTGCAGGTAGAACGGCAGCGCGACGTAGCTCAGCATTTGGCCGGTGAAACACGCGATTGAGGCGATGACGGCAACCCGAAAGGCAGGATCGGCCAATAGATCCGTCGGAACAATCGGCGCAGTGTTCTTGCGCTCAAGGCGCAGCAGCGCGACGAGGGAGAGAATTGAGCCGCCAATCAACACGGCGCCGCTGATCGGTGCGCTGGCTATCCGGTCTGCGCCGCAAAAGAACAAAACGAACATCAGCGTGTTGGCCAGCAGCGCCGCAACATTCAATTGTCGCTTCATGCCTGGTAAATGGCCTAGAAGCCTGCCACACAGGAGGACGGTTGCGCCAAGCGGTATGTTGACGGCAAACAGCCAAGGCCAACTGGCCACAGAGAGGATTGCCCCGGCGACACCTGGCCCTGCGGCCGACGAAATGGCAATGACCATCGCGTTGATGCCGATGATCGTTCCCAATAGTTGTTGCGGCACCGCAAAGCGCAGGTTCATCATCGCCAGGGCCATGATCGCGCCGGCACCCAATCCCTGAGCAAATCGCGCCGCGACCAGAACCGGCAGATTTTCGGCGAAGGCACAGGCTGCCGAAGCTAGCGTGAACAGAGCGACACCCATCAGGAAGACTCGTCGCGGCCCGTAAATTTCGCCCAGCGCGCCGCAGGGCAGGAGGGCGACAAGCACAGCGAGCTGGTAGCTGGATACGACCCAGACGGTGTCGCTGGCATCGGCACCAAGCGAGGCCGCGATGGATGGCAGCGCGACATTGGCAATGGCTCCGTCCAACACCACAAGGACGAGCGTCATAAGAAGCACGGCAACGGCCACGTATCGTTGCGGATAGGGCAGTCCGTCATGGGCAGTGGTACCGATTGATGCTACGGACATAGAAGCTCACTTTGTTCGTTTGTTTGCGCCATGGATATCCGCGGTGCATGAATTGCGCCAGACGCAACACAGGAAACTGAGCGTTGCGTCGAACGCCTCGCCTCGTTAAAACCAGCCTATGCCCGATGTCGACTTGAACCTGCTGGTAGCCCTGGACGCTTTGCTTCGTGAGCGGAGCGTATCGGCTGCCGCGCGAAAGCTCGGATTAAGTACGTCCGCCATGAGCCGGACGTTGTCGAGGCTTCGGATAGCGTTGAGCGATCCCATTCTGGTTCCGGCCGGCCGTGCGATGGTCGCGACACCCCATGCCGAGGCGATGGCAGACCAGGTGCGTTCGCTGACCGCTGCTGTCCAGGCCGTGCTTAGCCCGCAGCCAGCGGTCGAAATTCGCGAGCTGCAACGCGATTTCACGATCCGTGCCAACGAGGCATTCGTGCTCTTACATGCCGCGCGCCTCAGTATCGCCGTCACGAATGCCGCGCCCGGTGTGCGGCTGCGTTTCGCGCCCAAGCCAAACAAGGAAATTCAGCCCCTGAGGGATGCAACGATTGACTTGGACATCGGGGTCATCTCGGGTGATGGCGCGGAGTTGCGCGGCCAAACACTGTTTGAGGACTCCTTTGTCGGCGTGGCGCGGGCTGGACATCCTCTTTTGAGGGCGGAGCATATAACCCCCGTGCGATACGCGGCATGCGAACATGTGATCTCCTCCAGGCGAGGGCATTTCACGGGTCCCGTTGACGAAGCTCTCACCGAACTCGGCCTTTCGCGAAAGGTCAACCTCGTGGTGCCGAGCTATCCGGCAGTTATCGCCGTCGCGGCAGCATCCGATCTTATCGGATTGGTGCCGCGTTCGTATTGCCAGCCGGGCGTTGCGAGCCAGATCGAGATGTTTGAGCTGCCAGTGGCCACCCCCGGCTTCGTCATCGCGCAGACGTGGCATCCGCGCATGGACGCAGACCCTGTCCATCGATGGCTGCGGGCATTGATCTTCGAAGCTTTCAGGCCATAGCCGACCGTCGAACGGAGGCTATCCGGAAGCCTCCAGCAGCTTCCTAGTTTTCGTCGTCGCGCATCGATGCTATCAAGAAGGCAATCTAGCGATTTGACGATTTCAAACGGGTTTCGCAGGGATGGCAGGCAACCAGTATCGGTCCGGCTTTGTCGTAAGGATCATAGGTTTTGTTATTGCGTCCGGCTTCGTCGTCTCGGCCGCTTGCCCCGCGAAGGCCCAGCCTGAATGGAGCGTTGCGTCACCGGCCTGCATTTCCGGACCTTTGGTAACGGATACCGGCAAGACACTTTGCATCCGCAAGGAGAGCTACAATCGCGACCTCTGCGACGCGATCGACTATTTTGCCCACGCCAATCATCTGCCATCGGATTATCTCGCCAGGCTCATCTGGCGCGAGAGCACATTTCGCCCCGATGCGGTCAGCCCGAAGGGCGCGCGAGGCATTGCGCAGTTCATGCCGGGGACAGCACGGTTGCGCGGCGTTCAGGACAGCTACGACCTGCTGGAGGCACTGGGCAAGGCGGCGGCCTATCTGGACGAATTGCGCAACCGTTTCGGCAATCTCGGCTTGGCCGCCGCCGCCTATAATGCCGGCGAAAACGGCCTCGCAAATTTCCTCAATTCCGGCAATCTTCCCTATGAGACACGCAGCTATGTGATTGCCATCACGGCACACACGGTCGAGCAATGGAAGGATGACCCGCCCGATACCGTCGCGCCGGAACTCGACAAAGGCAAGCCTTTCGCGCAGGCCTGCATGGCGCTTGCCGGCAGCCGCCGGCTGAAGCAGGTCGCTTTGGAGCAGGAGCGACCCTGGGCGCCCTGGGGCGCCCAGCTTGCGGAGCACCTCCAACTCGATACCGTCCGGCGACTTTTCTCCGAAGACGTCAGCAAGCTTCCATCACCATTGAATGAAGAAAAGCCGCTTATCGTGCGCCAGCGCAATGCCGATTTCGGCTTCCGCATCCGATACGCTGCCCGTATCGGCCGGCAGACGCGTGATGAGGCAGATGCCGTTTGCGCTCAAGTCCGCCAAAAGGGCGGCGCTTGTTTCGTCTTCAAGAATTGAGGGTTTCGCCGCGTCGCAATGCAGCAAAATGCACAATGGGTTTATCGCTCGCTGCTTCTCAATGTGCAAATACTCGTCAATCGGCTAGTCTCGTTCCCGGGTCTCGGGCGGGCAACCAAAGGAGCGTGCTATGGCGAAGAAGCGCGAAGTTCCGGGAATTCGTACCTACAGCAATCCCGCGGGCGGCTGGGGTGCCTTGAGGGCGACCGCCAAGGCCGTGCGCGAGCAGATGGATGTCACGGAAGCGCCGCTGCTTCTTCTGCGCACCAACAAGCCTGATGGTTTCGATTGTCCCGGCTGCGCCTGGCCGGACAAGGAACACACATCGACGTTTCAGTTCTGCGAAAATGGCGCAAAGGCCGTCACCTGGGAAGCCACCAACAAGCGTGTGACTCCCGAGTTCTTCGCCAAGCATACCGTGACAGAGCTGCTGCAATGGAGCGATTACGAGTTGGAGAACGAAGGCCGGCTCACGCACCCGATGGTCTATGACAGGGTAACCGATACCTATCGACCGATCGAGTGGGACGCAGCCTTTGCCCGCATCGGCGAGATCATGCGCAGCCTGCCAGATCCAAATATGGCGGAGTTCTACACGTCCGGCCGCGCCTCCAACGAAGCCGCTTTTCTGTTCCAGATCTTTGCGCGCGAATACGGGACCAACAATTTCCCCGATTGCTCCAACATGTGTCACGAGGCGACCAGTGTCGGCCTGCCGCAATCGATCGGCATCGGCAAGGGCACGGTATCGCTGGACGACTTCGACCGTTGCGACCTGATCATCTCCATGGGCCACAATCCCGGCACCAACCACCCGCGCATGATGGGCACGCTGCATGAATGCTCGCGGCGCAGGGTGCCGATCATCGTCTTCAATCCGCTGAAGGAACGGGCGCTCGAACGCTTCGCCGATCCGCAGAGCCCGATCGAGATGAGCACTTTCGGTTCGACGCGGATTGCCTCTTCCTATTATCAGGTGAAGATCGGCGGCGATGCGGCGGCGCTGAAAGGCATCATGAAAGCAATATTGGAGTTGGCCGAAGCATCGGAAGACGTGCTCGACCGTGCCTTCATCGCGGAACACACCAACGGTTTCGATGCCTTCGCCGCCGATCTCAAGCAGACGGCATGGGCCGATATCGAAAGGGCCTCCGGCCTTGCGCGGGCAGAGCTGGAACGGGTCGCAGCCGCTTATGCTAAATCGAATGCCACGATCGTCACGTACGGCATGGGCATCACCCAGCACGCCAAGGGTACTGCGAATGTGCAGCAGATTGCCAATCTGTTGCTGCTGCGCGGCAATTTCGGCAAGCCCGGCGCAGGCATCTGCCCGTTACGCGGCCATTCCAACGTGCAGGGCAATCGCACCGTCGGGATCAGCGAGAGGCCCAATCCTGCGATGTTTGCCGGCATCGAGCGCGCGTTTGGCTTCAAATCGCCCGAACACCATGGTCACGATGCGGTCGCCGCAATGCAGGCGATGGCGGAGGGGCGGTCGAAGGTGCTGCTCTGCCTCGGCGGCAATTTTTCGATCGCGCTGCCGGACCCGGAACTCTGCGCCTCGGGCATGCGCAAGCTCGATCTCGCCGTTCACATGAATACCAAACTCAATCGCTCGCAACTGCTGATCGGCAGGGAGTCGATCATTCTGCCGGTGCTTGGGCGCACCGAGCAGGATATCCAGTCCTCCGGGCCGCAATCGGTGACGATCGAAGACTCGATGTCGATGGTGCATGCCTCGCGCGGCAAGCTGAAGCCGGCCTCGGACCATCTGCGTTCCGAACCGGCGATCGTTGCCGGTATGGCGCAGGCAACATTGCCCAATAGCAAGGTCGCCTGGATGGACCTTGTTGCCGACTATGATCGCATTCGTGACAAGATCGAAATCGTCTTTCCCGATTTCGCGCGCTACAATGAGCGCATCCGTGTACCGGGCGGTTTCCGCCTGCCTCTTGGTCCAACCGAGCGCGTTTGGAAGACGCCTTCCGCCAAGGCGGAATTCCTGCTGTTCCAGGGGCTCAACGAGGATGTCGCAGTGGCAGACGCCGGCCTGCTCAAACTCGCGACGATACGCAGCCACGACCAATACAACACGACGATCTATGGTCTAGACGATCGCTATCGCGGCGTTTTCGGCCGCCGTGACGTATTGTTCATGAATGACCGCGATCTGGCGGCGAAGGGGCTGGAGCATGGCGATCTCGTCGAGATCGAGACAGCGCTGCCTTCGGGCGACAAGCGGCTGCTGAAACTGACAGCGATCTCCTACGACATCGCGTCGGGTTCGGTCGCCGCCTATTATCCGGAGGCAAACTGCCTGATCCCGATCGACTATCAGGACAAGGAAAGCGGCACGCCGTCTTATAAGTCGGTTCCGGTGCGCATCAACAAAGCGGTGTAACCTGTTGTTTCTGAAGCGGTCTGAACTTGAAGCATCCGAACTGGCGAACTTCAGTAACTCTTTCCGATCATCTCCGCTGCCTTGGAGCCGATCGCCATTGCCGGCGCATTGGTATTTCCCGACGGGATGAAGGGAATGATCGAGCAATCGATAACCCGCAGGCCTTCGACGCCGCGCACGCGCAGCTTTCCGTCGACCACCGACATCGGATCATTGTCCGGTCCCATGCGCAGGCTGCCGGAAGGGTGGTAATTCGTCTTGACGGTCTGGCCGGCGAATTTGGTCAGGGCCTCTTCGTCCTGCAGCGCTCGGCCGGGCAGGATTTCGTCCGCGATCTTCGATTTGAACGGTTCCGTCTCCAGCAGTTGCCGGGCGACCTTCAGCGAGGCAAGCGTCAGGCGCAGGTCGTCCGGATCGCCGAAGAAGTTGCAGTCGACCAATGGCTGATGCGCCGGGTTGCGCGAGCGTAGTTTGACACTGCCGCGTGCCTTCGGGCGCAAGAGACAGGAGGTGAAGGTGACCCCATAGGTGGGCTTGGCGGAGGAGACGTCACGGTCGAGATAGACGATCGGGGCGCAATAGAGCTGGATCGATGGCCGCTCGCTGCCGTCCGGGTCGTAGAATAGGCAGGATTCGATGCCGGTCGTGGTGACCGGACCCGAGTTGAAGAGCAGGTATTGCAGCCCGTTGCGAAGCATCGGCCAACCCTTGTCCTCGCCGAAATAGCCGGATTTGGCTTTGGTCGTGGCGATGACCGGGACTTCGTGATGATCCTGCAGATTGGCGCCGACGCCGGGGAGGTCGAGCATAACGGCGATATCATGTTCGCGCAGATGATCGGCCGGGCCGATGCCTGAGAGCATCATCAGTTTGGCGCTGTTGTAGGTGCCCGCAGCGATAAGGATTTCCCGCGCTGCATGGATCGTCTGGCTTTCTCCGTTGCGCGTGTAGGTCACACCGGTCGCGCGCCCGTTTTCGATGACGATGCGGTCGACGCGGGCATCCGTGATGATCTCCAGCCTCTTGTCACCTGCTAGCGGATCGAGGAAGGCCTTCTTGGCATCGGAGCGCTCCATCTTGCCGTTCCATTGGCCGTAGGTGTGCTGCATGATGCCGACGCCGTTTTGCCGGACGCCGTTGAAGTCGGGATTATAGGGATGACCGAGCCCTTGCGCGGCCAGCAGAAAATCCTCCGTCGTGTCCGAGATGTGTCCCGGCTCGGACACGCGCAGATTGCCGGATATGCCGTGATATCTGTTGTTGAAGCGCGTATTGGCTTCGATCCCTTTGAAGTGCGGCAGCATGTTGGCATAGGACCATTCTATCCCATGGCCGAGATGGGCGGCCCAGCCGTCGTAATCCTCTTTCTGGCCGCGCATGTAGACCATGGCATTGACGGCGCTGCCGCCGCCGAGTGCCTTGGCGACCGGAACGATCGGCCCGCGGCCGCCAAGCTGCGGCTGCGGAACCGTGTGATGCATTTCAAGGAAATCGTCGCGGGCAAGATATTTCATATAGCCCGCGGGAAAGGCCATCAGCTTCGCGGTCCTGCGCGGCCCGCGTTCGATGACGAGCACGGAAAAGCCGAAATCACGCACCAGCCGCATGGCGGCGACGCAAGCTGCCGAACCGCCGCCGGCAATGATGAAATCATAGGTCTTCGCCACCAAAGCTCCCCCCTTGGCCAATATTCACTGTCTTAAATTGATCGGATCGTGCCCTCGTCGACCCTGATCCGCGCGCCTAATCTCTTGTTTGACCCCAGCACCAGTGCCTCCTTGCTCGCCAGCCCGAGCGTCATGCGCCGATCTCCTGAAGACGGCGCGCCTGCCGGGCAAGCAGGCGTTCGACGTCCTTCACGTCGAGCGGCGAAAGCTTGGCGCCGGGCTTGCGCAGGGTGGCGGATTTGATGACGCCGCGTTTGGCGAGGACATATTTGCGGGCGGCGAGGCCAATGCCCTGTTGCTGCTCGTAGCGTGCCAGCGGCAGATAGGCATCGAAGATCTCATGCGCCCGATCGATATTGCCGGCTCCATAGGCCTCTACGACGCCGACCATCATTTCCGGATAGCAGAAGCCGGTCATAGCGCCATCGGCGCCGCGGCCCATTTCCTCAGGCAGAAAGAGGCCGCCATTGCCGCAGAGGATAGAGATACGCCGCGTTTCACCACTGTCGCCGGAGGCACGCAGCGCTGTAATCTTCGACAGGCCTGGCCAATCCTCATGCTTGAGCATGACGCAGTTCGGCACGCCCTTGATGATGCGGTCGATAACCTTGGGCGCGATGGTGACATTGGTCGTCAGCGGATAATCCTGCAGCACGAAGGGTGTATCGCCCAATGCTTCACCGACCGATTGATAGAAGGCATAGACCTGGTCGTCTGTCTTGATCGTCCAGGGCGGCGCGACCATCACGCCCGCCGCGCCTTGGTCCATCACCGCTTCGGCCAGTTCCTGCATCGGCGCAAGCCCCGGCGCGGAGACACCGACGACAACGGGCAGGCGGCCATCGAGGCGCTTCAGCACGCGTTCGACGACGGCGCGCGATTCCTCCGCCGTCAGTTTCGGCGCCTCGCCGAGTTGACCGAGCACCGTCAGCCCGGTCACCCCGACGCTTTCGTAGAAATCCACCATGCTGTCTATGCTGGCGAAATCGAGCGCGCCTTCGTCGGTGAAGGGTGTAACGGCGATCACATAGACGCCCCTGGCGTCTTCGGTCAGTCTGGCCATCCTGCCGCCTCCAAATTCATTCGCCGAAACAGATGCTCCCGCGCTACCGGCAAACATCGTCATAATTTTAGTTGTTCGTCAAATGATTAGGCAGCGTCGCTTTGAGATGATCCTTCAACGGAGCCGGTTCCCCTGTCCGTCGAAATAGCGGCGTCTTTCCGGCGGGCAGAGCAGGTAAAGCGTATCGCCGCGCTGAACATCGGGACCTTCGCGATATTCCGCGATCAGGTTTTGACCGTCCTCCGTCTGGCAATAGAGATAGCGCGTGCCGCCGAGATATTCGTCGAAATCGACGGTCACGCGGATCGCATCATTATTGTCGGATACGACGACCAGATGTTCCGGGCGCATGCCCAGCATCAGCTTGTCGCCGGCCGCAAGGTTCGCCTGTCCTATGTCCGCCTTGATGGAGCCGCCCGGTACTTTGGTGGAACCATCAGCGACCCATTCGGCTTCGATCATGTTCATGCGCGGCGAACCGATGAAGCCGGCGACAAAAATATTGGCCGGATCTTCATAAACCTCGCGCGGGCTGCCGACCTGCTCGATCTTGCCGTCCCTAAGGACGACGATCTTGTCGGCGAGCGTCATCGCTTCAGTCTGGTCGTGCGTCACATAGATCATCGTGTTGCCGAGCTCGCGGTGCAGCCGGGCGATTTCGATGCGCATGGAGACGCGTAGTTCCGCGTCGAGGTTGGATAGCGGCTCGTCGAACAGGAAGACATCCGGCTTCCGCACGATCGCCCGGCCGATGGCGACGCGCTGCCGCTGGCCACCGGAAAGCTGGCCGGGACGACGGTCCAGCAAATGGTCGATCTTGAGGATCGCCGAAGCGGCCCTGACGCGCGCTTCGATCTCTTCAGCATCGGTTCGGGCCATTTTCAGCCCGAAACCGAGATTTTCACGCACGCTCATATGCGGATAGAGCGCATAGGATTGAAAGACCATGGCGATGCCGCGCTCGGACGGGTCGAGATCGGTGACATCCCGGCCCTTGATGGCGATCTCGCCGTCGGTCACTTCCTCCAGTCCGGCGATCATCCTAAGCAAGGTCGACTTACCGCAGCCGGACGGGCCGACGAAGACGACGAATGCACCTTCCTGCACTTCGAGATCGATACCGTGAATGACCTCCAGCCCGCCGTAACTCTTGCGGACGCCGGTCAATCTCATGCTGTTCTTGCCCATGTCAGGCTCCGTGTTGCGTCTGGCCGGCGCGGACCCAGACCAGCATCTCACCCGGCTCGCGATTATCCCACAAATGATAGGGAACGAAACGGGCGGTGGCGGAGCGGCTCTTCGGCGGCGCCGTTCGATAGAGGTCCGTTCCCCAATCCGACTCATCGCGCTTCACCGGAATATCGAGCGCGACTGCGCCCTCCAGTGCGGCAATTTCCGCCGTCTGCGCCAACGCGGGATCGCCGGTAAGCGAGATGCCGTTGAGATCGCGGCCATTATCGGTCGTCTCGACGCAATAGACCAGCGGCCCACGCATTAGCGCTGCACGGCCGGCGTCCTGGCGCACCCTGGGATTGGCGAACAGGGTACGCGGGATCAACGGAATGTTGAGGTCGACCTTGTCGCCAGCCTGCCACTCCCGCTCGATGCGAGCATAGCCGTCGACGGTGATCGTGGAAAGATCGATGGGCGCGCCGTTGATGGCGAGCGTAGCACCATTAGCCCATCCGGGGATGCGGAGCGATAGCGCGAAGCGGGCGCTGCGGTCCGGATTGACGCCAAAACGGATCGCGCCGTTCCAAGGATAATTCGTTTCCTGAGCCAATTCGACCGTCACGCCGCTTGCAAGCGGAACGCGGGCCTTGCTCTCGCCATAGAGATGGACGGCGATTTCGTTATCGGCCGCCGCATACATGTAGGAACCGACGGAAGCCAGCAGGCGGGCAATGTTCGGCGGGCAGCAGGGGCAGTTATGCCAGGTCCAGCGATGATGCTTGCCGGCGCTTTCCAGCGGATTTTCGTAGAAAAATGTCTTTCCGTCGAGCGACAGCCCGGCCATGGCGCCATTATAGAGCGCCTGTTCCATGATGTCGGCATAACGCCGGTTCGGCCCGCGCCCCAGCATGCGGTTCGCCCAGAAGACCAGACCGACCGAGGCGCAGGTTTCGGCATAGGCGCTTTCGTTCGGCAGGTCGTAATAGTCGGTGAAGCCTTCGTTGGAGGCGGCCGGCCCGATGCCGCCGGTGACGTACATCTGCTTGGTGGTCAGATCGTCCCACAGCGTCTCCAGCGCCGAAGTCAGGCTGTCATCATTATATTCCGTGGCGATATCCGCCATGCCTGAATAGAGATACATGGCGCGCACCGCATGGCCGACGACCTTTGTCTGCTTGCGCACTGGCTGATGAGCCTGGTTGTATTCATAGGTCTTCTGCACGAATTTTGCAGGATCGCGGCCGTCGCGCAGCGCCTCCTCTGTGAAGAAATGCGGTTCCTGGCCACGTTCGTCGATGAAATATTTGGCGAGGTCGAGATATTTCTTCTCGCCGGTGACGCGGCCAAGCTTCACTAGCGCCAGCTCGACCTCCTCGTGGCCGCAATAGCCGCGCAATTGCCCCTCGCCATGGCCGAAGACTGTGATCATGTAATCGGCAAAGCGGCTCATGACGTCGAGCAGCTTGCGTTTTCCCGTCGCCTGATAATAGGCGACAGCGGCTTCGATCAGGTGTCCGGCGCAGTAGAGCTCGTGATGGTCGCGCAGGTTGGTCCAGCGACGGCCCGGCTGCACGCGCTGGAACCAGGCGTTCAGGTAACCGTCCTCCTGCTGCAGCTTTTCATACATATCGATGATCGCATCGGCGCGGGCTTCGAGCTCTGGATTGGGGCGGCGATAGAGCGAATAGGCGATGGTCTCGATCGATTTGCCGAGATCGCTATCCCAGAACATCTGTGTCGAGCCCGACCAGGTCTGCAGCGGCAGGATAATGCCAGGGCTCGGCTTGTCGACGTCGATTGCCCTGACCATGCCGGCCTCGACGCAGCGGTCGAGAAGGGTGGCGGCCGTGGAGTTGCAGATCGCGTCCTGCCGGGCACCGAAAAGGCCGTGAAGTTCGACATTCGGAACGGGCAGGGGGCGGAATTGGCGATTTTGCTTGTCTGACATGGCTTTCATCCGTTTCGTTTGAGGTTCATTTCACCGCGCCGGCCATCAGACCGCGCATGTAATAGCGTTGCAGAAGCAGGAAGACGATGACGCAGGGTATGGTCATGACGGCAATGCCGGCCTGGACCGCGCCCCAGTTGACGGCGCCGAGCCGCCCGGTCCGAACCGCGATCATCAGCACCGGCAGCGTGAATTTCTCATTGCTGGAAAGCAGTACCAGCGCTGCCAGGAACTCATTCCAGGCATTGAGGAAGGCAAAGATCGCAACGGTCGCTACACCCGGCAGCACCAGCGGGAAGAGGACGCGAAAGAGGAGTTTCAGATCGCGTGCGCCGTCGATGCGAGCGGCTTCCTCGATCTCCTTGGGCACCGCGTCGAAGGCGTTGCGCATCATGAAGACCGAGAAGGGTAGCTGGAGGGTGACATAGACGAGCGTCAGCCCGAGCAGCGAATTGTTGAGGCCGAGCCTTGCCAGGATGATGAAGAGCGGCGTCAGGATCGACTGGAACGGGATCATCAGCGTTGCGATGATCAGAATGAAGAAGGCGCCCTTGAACGGAAACTGATAGCGCGAAAAGCCGTAGCCGGCGAGCAGGCTGACCATGACCGTCAGGATGACCGTCGCCACCGAAACGAAGAGCGAGTTCAGCGTATGCTGCACGACACCGGCACCGAAACCGTCGAGGGCGCGGTAGGCATCGAAGCTGAAGCCCGATGTCGGCCACGGCGGCAGGGGCGGAAGGCTCGCCTCCGTACCGTGCCGGAACGATGATAACAGCGCGATTGCGAAGGGTGCGAAGAAGAAGATGACGATGATGACGCCGACGCCGTGGTAGCTGACGGCACTCCACATTTTCCGCCGGGCACGACGCTCTTTTGCGGTTCTCACCTTTGTGGTGCTCATATTTGCGATGCTCATGGGCGATCCTCCCCGACGCGCAGCAGCCAGAGCTGGACGATGCTGATCAAGACGAGAATGACGAGGAGGGCGATCGACAGCGCCGCGCCATAGCCGAGATTGAAGGACACGAAGGACTGGTTGAAGATATAGTAGACGACTGAGATCATCTGGTTCTGCGGTCCGCCGCTGGTCATGATGTAGAACTGGTCGAAGGCAAGCACGGAGCCGGTGATCGAGATGATCAAAGCAAGCGCAATCGTCCGGCGCATCAGCGGCAGGGTCAGGAATCGGAAGCGCTGCCAGCGCCTGGCGCCGTCGATGCGGGCGGCCTCCGTCAGCTCGGAGGGGATCGCCTGCAGGCCGGTGAGCAGGATGATCATGGTGAAGCCGGCGATCTTCCAGACCACCATCACGATGATCGTGGCAAAGGCGGTGTCGAAGTCGGCAAGCAGGTTCGGCCTTCGGTCGATCAGTCCGAGTGCCTGAGCCGCGGGTACGAAAAAGCCGCTGTCAACATTGGCGAGCCAGACCCAAAGCAGCGAAGCCGTCGCCAGCCCGACGACGACGGGTAGGAAGATGATGGTGCGGTAAAAACCAACGAGTCGCCGCTGCTTTTCGACGTAGAACGCCAGTGGGAAGGCGACGGCGAAAATGGCGATGGTGACGATGACGGTATAATAGGCGGTGAAGCGCAATGCCGCCATGAAGCGGATGTCCGACACCATCCTTGTATAATTGCCGAAGCCGATCCAGCGCGGACTACCGAGCAGGGGCCAGTTGTGCAGGCTCATCCAGCCGGTAAAGATCACGGGCAGGACAAAGAAGACCAGGACCAGCGCCATGGCGGGCGCGATGTAGAGAAATCCGTGCCAACCGGCACGTCGACGCCGCTTGCGCTGCCGCAGTGCTGTAATAGCTCCGGGACCAGCCATGGGATGCTCCTGATGTTTTGGTGGGGAAAACCGGGAGGCCAAGCCTCCCGGTCCGTGATGGTTTATTACTACTGGGCGTTGTCGATGATCGACTGCATTTCCGATTGTGCATTGGAGAAGGCCGTATCGACGTTGTCTCCAAAGATTGCGGCGTTGGTGAAGCCGGCCCAAGGGCCGTTGGCGCTGTTGATCAGGTCATTGAACTGCAGCGTATAGGGCGTCTTGGCGATGGAGATCGCTTTCAGGCCCACCTGCATGCGCGGATCGAGGCCTTGAAGCACCTGGTCGGCGATATCGCCGCGCGTCGGCAGGCTGCCATATTTCGCCATGATCTTCTGACCGTCCATCGAATAGGTGTATTCGAGGAACTTCTTCACCGCATCGAGCTTCTTCGTACCCTTGGTGATGACGAAGTTGTCGCCGCCGGCAAAGGAGGACGGCTTGCCATCGACACCGGGGATCAGCGTCACACCGAAATGAATATCGGGGTATTGCGTGATCAGTGTGCCGATCGAGAAGGCGCCGATGCTCTGCTGGCCGATCTTGCCGTTGCTGATGCTTAGGAAGTTGGCGCCGGTGTCACTCGCGGCACCCGCCGGCACCAGATCCTTCTTGACCATGTTGCGGTAGATATCGACAGCCTTGCGCATCTGCGGCGTGTCGAGCGTCGCCTTCTTGCCGTCTTCCGAGAGAATGTCGGCGCCTGCACCCCAGACGAGCGGCGTGAAGGTGAAGATCATGCAGCCGCCGCAGCCGCCACCGGAGAAATAGAAGCCGTAGGTATCGCCGCCGAGCGCACGGATCTTTTCGGCATTGCTCGTAATCTCATCCCAGGTCGTTGGCGCCTTGTCCGGATCGAGACCGGCTTTCTTGTAGAGGTCCTTGTTCCAGGCGAAAATGGAAGTCTCGACCGAGAGCGGCAGGCCGTAGATATGGTCCTGATAGGTGCCGAGCTTCACATGAGATGGAGAGAGCGAGTTGAAATAGGGCAGGCTCTTGGCCCAGTCGGTCAAGTCTTCCAACTGGCCGGCGGCGGCGAAGGCTGGCGTATAGATCAGGTCCATCGACAGGGCGTCGGGTGCCTGCCCGCCGGCGATCGCGGTTGCGTATTTCTGCACCAGCTCGGAGAAGGGCACCTCGGTCATCGTGACCTTGTCGTCGTGGCTGGCATTATAAGCCTCGACGACCTTCTTGAAGGAATCGCCGATGCCGGAGCGCACCCACATCGTAATGTTTTCGGCGGCAGACGCGCCGGACATCAGGCATAAGGATATGAGGCCAGTCGCGGCCAGAAGTCGCTTCATCATGTTTCTCCTCCCATGGGGCATTTCCATAAGCCCCTCTTCCTCAACTAATGAACGGGGTGTCCCCCACACGACTGCCGCACGACCAATTCGCACGGCAATGTCCTGATCCCTGGTTCGATGGCGCGGCCCTCCGCCAGCGCCAGAACCGTAAGCCCGGCCTCCCGGCCGAGTGCCTTGAGATTCATGTCAACCGTCGTCAGCGGCGGCCGTGTTTGGGCGGCGACGATCTCCCAATTGTCGAAGCCAACCACTGAGACGTCCTCCGCCACGCGCACGTCGCGCTCGCGCAGGGCGTCGACTACAGCGCGGGCGATCTGGTCGTTGCCGCAGAAAATGCCGTCCGGTTTCGGTCCGGGCGTATCCCAGATTTGCGCAACGGCCGCGTGGCCCCAGGCCTCCGACCATGTGCCGTACATCACCGGCAACGTGTCGCCGACGAGGCTTCGATAGGCCCTTGTGCGCTCGCGTACCGAAACGAAGCTCTCGGGGCCGGTGATATGGGCGATCCGGCGGCGGCCGAGACCCATCAGCCATTCGACGGCAAGAGCGGCGCCCTGGAAATCGTCGGCGCAGAAGGTAACACTATCGGGTGTCCCTTCCGTGAAGGCGTAGACGACGGGCACGGGCAGGTTGGACAGATCCACCGGTAGCCGGCGGTCGATCCTCTTTCCCGAAGCGATGATGCCGTCGACGCTCTTGTCCAGCATGGCGTCCACATGAACCTTTCCGAGCGCAGGATCGTCTTCGATCGTGCAGAGAAATACCGAGACGCCGTGATCGACGAGCGCCTCGGTAATTCCGGCCATGACAGGGAGAGTGAAACGGCCGTAGGTATCGTTCGTCAAAAGACCGATGGTGAAACTCCGATTGCTAAGCAGACCCTTGGCCAAGGCGTTCGGCCGGAACCCGATCTCAGTCGCGACGCGCTTGACCCGTTCCCGCGTGTCGTCGGCCATCCGCCCGGTATTGTTCAAGGCTTTCGACGCCGTCGAAATGCTGACCCCTGCGGCAGCGGCAACATCGTGAATCGTTACCCGACCGTTTCTGATCCGCTGGTTTTCCAGATGTCCTCTCCCGAACTTATTTGCGATGAGAAAAGCTTTTCCCATCCGAAGAGTCAAGATGAGAAAAGCTTTTCTCAAATTTTTTTGATCATGCCTGCCATGAATGTCTTTGGCTGTAAAGGTGGGATATCTGCGCGACTTCTACGGCCGGTCGAAAGACCAGCGGTTCACCATGTAGGTGCGCGGCGAGGTTCCGAGCATGCGGCGGAACATGGTGGTGAAGGCGGCAACGCTTTCGTAGCCGGCCTCCAGCGCGACGTTGGTCACCGGCTGCCCCTCCGCAAGTTGCGGCAGGCACGCGAAGACGCTCGCCTGCTGACGCCAGGTGATGAAACTGATGCCGGTTTCCTTGCGAAATTGCCTGGTGAAGGTGCGGCGGCTCATTGCGAGCTTCTCGGCCCAGTCGTCCAATCTGGCATTCGGGGTCGGGTTTGCCAGATACTCACGGCAGAGCGCCGCCAGCCGTCGGTCGGATGGGAAGGGGAGGCCGAGCGGGCGTTCTTCCAGCGTCGAAATCTCCTCGATGAGGAGGGAAAGGACAAGTTCAGCCTTGCGATTTCCGACCGGCGCTTCCCGCAGCCGGATGGCTTCGAGCAGCAGACTGCGCGCGAGATCCGTCACTTCGACGACGCGGGGCGCCTCGTCCGGCGGGGTCGGGTCGCGCGGCATCACATAGACCGATTTCAGGCTGACATCGCTCAGCATCTCGACGGAGTGCTCCAGCCCAACGGGAATGAGCAAGGCATGGCCGGGCGGCACCATCCATCGGCCGCGGGTCGTCAGGATCAGCACGACACCGGCGAAAACACAGAGCAATTGTGTGCGGCGATGATGATGCCAGGGAACAGTGTAACCCTGCGGCGGCTCCGAGCTGTGGACGAGCACGCCGGCATTCGATCCCTCCATCCAGAGCATATTTTGCTCGTGATCTCGGTCGAGTGTCGCCAGCAGCTTTTGAGAGAGCTTTTCCATTTTGGCCCGATCGCGAAAGAACTGGACCAAAACACGAAAGAAGGTCACCTGCAAGCCGTGTAAAAGCTGATCAAACGGCATGGCTGAAAGAATCGGCCGGCGCAGGAAGGAATCCTCAATGGTTGCGGCATTTTCGGGCGCGCAGGCCCGATTTGAGAAGACGACAATTTCAATCGTCGTGGCGGTCAGTGTCTGCCATCTTTTGAACGACATCATGCAATCGCTGCTGACGTCGCTCTACCCGATGTTCCGGGAGAACTACGCCCTCGATTTCGTTCAGATCGGTCTGCTGACGATGACGTTTCAGATTACGGCGTCGCTGCTGCAGCCGGTCGTCGGTATTGTCACAGACAAATGGCCCATGCCTTATTCCCTGCCGGTCGGTATGGTCAGCACGTTTTCAGGGCTGGTGCTGCTCGGTTATGCCGGCAGCTTCCCCATGCTGATGGTCGCGGCGAGCCTCATCGGTTTTGGGTCCGCGGTGTTCCATCCGGAAGCCTCGCGCGTCGCGCGGCTGGCTTCCGGCGGGCGCCATGGCCTGGCGCAGTCGCTCTTCCAGCTCGGCGGCAATGCCGGCTCGGCCATCGGCCCGTTGATCGCCGCCTTCTTCGTGCTCCAGCACGGCCAATCGAGCGTCGCCTGGCTCGCGGTTCTGGCGGTCATCGGCTTCATCGTCCTGAGCTGGGTCGGCACCTGGTATGTCAGCCATCGCCGCGAGCATGCCGCGCGTCCGGCTCCCAGCCGCGCCTTGCCGATAGCACGCAACAAGGCAGTCTGGGCGCTTGCGATCCTCATCCTGCTGACGGCAACGAAGAACGTGTATATGGCGAGCATATCGAGCTATTTCACCTTCTACGTCATCGACAAGTTCCATCTCGACGTTCGCGACGCGCAATTGATGCTGTTCCTTTTTCTCGGTTCAGTCGCGGTCGGAACGATCATGGGCGGTCCGGTCGGAGACCGTCTCGGAGCGCGCTTCGTGATTTGGTTCTCGATCTTGGGCGTTATCCCCTTCGCGCTGATGATGCCCTATGCGAACCTGTTCTGGACCTGCGTCCTGACGGTGGTGATCGGGCTGGTGTTTGCTTCGGCCTTCCCGGCTATCGTCGTCTTCGCGCAGGAATTGATCCCCGGCCGCGTCGGGCTGATTGGCGGCATATTCTTCGGCTTCGCTTTCGGGGCAGGGGGGCTTGGCGCGGCGTTTCTCGGCGATTTTGCCGATACGCACGGGATTTCCTTCGTCTATACGATCTGCTCGTATCTGCCGCTGCTCGGTCTGTTCACAATCTTTTTGCCACGTATACCGAGACATTGAGCAATAGCGGCGGGGTTTATTGCCCCGCCGCGCATCTCGCCGTCTGGCGCGGGTGAGGAGACAAGCCCGAAAAATTGCTTCCATTTTGAGACTGGTCATCGGTCTGCTCTTCGCCATAATCTATGCCTGCTTCACGCAGGAGGAGGAGACCGTCGAGTGAGCACAGGCACCAAAGTCCCGGCCGAGGAAGGTTTCTCCGGTGGCCGTTCCCATCTGCTTTTGCCGATCACATCAGCCTGATCCCGCCTTCAGCATCCTTCCTGCTTTGCAATGCCTCATTCGCGACGCCATGACCGCCCGTGCGGTCCCGGCCTGACATCAACCAAGTAGGACATGCCATGCAGCTCACCATCGCCCAGCGCCTAGACCGCCTCAAGGTACGCACCGCAGAGCTCAGCCATTGGCGCGAACGCGCTGTACTTGCGATCGACAACTGGACGTTCGAAGGCGAGGATATCGCCATCGGTGAGGCTTGGCCGCATCGCAAAGGCGTGGTGCATTTCGCCTCGCAAGCGAAGGTGCCTGGCGACTGGCCCCTGGAGGAAATCCGCCTCCAGCTCGATCTCGGCGGCGAGAGCCTGATTACGCTCGCTTATCAAGGCGGCGGGAGCGAAAGCTTCGGGCTCGATCCCTATCATCAGGAATTCCCGCTGAAGGATCGCAATCTTTCGATCACGACGGACAGCGTTGCCCGCTTCCCGTTCGGCGAACCGAACCGCCAGCCGAAGTTAAACCGGGCGCGGCTCGCCTGGCTGGACATTCCCGTGCACCGGCTGAACCTTTTGTTGCGGCAGATAGTAGAGGCTATCGAGGCGCTTGATGATCACGACGTCGTGCCGCATCTGCTTGATGCCGCCGAGACGGCGCTGCGCAGCCTCGACTGGCCTTCCGCGACGGCTTCCTATGTTTCCCGCACGGCGAACGCCGAATGGCAACAAAAGATTTGGGAATTGCCCGAGCTGGTCGAAAGCCCGCAGGGTCTCTCCGAGGCCGAGCGCGCCTCTGTCGTTGCAGCCTATGACGGCCTGCTTGCCCGCCTGAAGACGCTGCAGGAGCGTTATCCGCAAAACGGCGAATTGCTGCTGACCGGCCATGCCCATATCGATCTTGCGTGGCTGTGGCCCTATGACGAGACGCGCCGCAAGATGCGCCGGACCTTCCACACGGCGCTGTCCTTGATGGATCGCTCGCCCGATTTCCGCTTCAACCAGTCGACGGCGCATTATTATGCGCAGATGGAGGCTGACGACCCGCAACTGCTTGCGCGCATCAAGGAAAAAGTGGCCGATGGCTCCTGGGAAGTGATCGGCGGCATGTGGGTCGAGCCGGACACGAACATGCCGACGGGCGAAAGCCTGGTGCGGCAGATCCTTTATGGCCAGTGCTATTTCGAAAAAACTTTCGGTGCGCGTCACACGGTCTGCTGGCTTCCGGATTGCTTCGGCTTTTCCGGCGCTTTGCCGCAGTTGCTGCGTCAGGGCGGCATCGAGAGTTTCTTCACCATCAAGGTCAATTGGAGCGAGACCAACCGGTTCCCCTATGATCTCTTCTGGTGGGAAGGTCTGGATGGCAGCCGGGTGCTGGCGCATACCTTCGACAATCCGATGCAGGGTTATAACGGCTTTGTCCAGCCGGATTGTTTCATGCCGACCTGGAAGAATTTCCGCGCGAAAACCCTGCATGATAGCTCGCTCCTTGCCGTCGGCTATGGCGATGGCGGCGGCGGCGTGACGCCGGAGATGGTCGAGCGCGAAGTGCAGTTGCGCAATTTCCCCGCCATTCCGAAGGCGCGCTGGGGCAACGTGGCTGATTTCTTCACGAGCGCCCATCGCACGGCGAAGGAAAAGCATGTTCCGACGTGGTCCGGGGAAATCTATCTCGAACTGCATCGCGCGACGCTGACCAGCCAGAGTGGTGTCAAGCGGCTGCATCGCAGGGCGGAGCGGGCGTTGATAACAGCCGAAACCCTGGCATCGATCGCCCATATGATCGGTGGCGCCGCGCCGCAGAGCCTGGAGGCTGACTGGCGTGTCACGTTGAAAAACGAGTTCCACGATATCCTGCCCGGATCGAGCATTCGCGAGGTCTATCAGGATGCCGAGCGCGAGCTTTCCACCGTCATCGATCATGCCAAGATGGCTCAAAACGACGCTGTGGGTGCCATCGTTTCGGCGTTGCCGAAGGGCGGCGTTGCGGACGCTCTCGTCGTCGTCAATCCGTCGCTGGATGCCCGGCCGTTGCGTGCAGTCCTCGCCGACGGCACGGTCCTTTCGACCGGCGACATAGTCTCGCCGCTCTCAATCCATGTATTCGACCGCGCCGCATTGAAACCAGCCGGTGGTTTGCACGCCGAAGCGACCGGGCTGGAGAATGAGCATCTCGCCGTGACCATCGGCGCGGATGGAGCCGTGCAGAGCCTTGTGCACAAAGCGACCGGCCGCGAGGCGCTGGCGGAACCCGCCAATCAGCTTTGGGTCTATCCGGTCGACAAGCCGCGCAATTGGGATGCCTGGGACATCGACGCAGACTATCCGGAAAAGGGCGTTCGTCTCGACAAGCCGGAGAGCATCGAACTCGTCGAAAACAGTCCATATCGAGCCGCGATCAAGGTCGTCCATCGCTATCGCGACTCCAGCATCGTGCAACATTACGTGCTGACGGCCAACGCCAAGCGGCTGGATATCGAAACTGAAATCGACTGGCATGATCGCCGCACCTTGCTGCGCTCACTGAGCCCGGTTGCGACGCGGGCGCGCACCGCCACGTTCGAATGCGCCTATGGCGTCGTCAGCCGCCCGACGCATACCAATACGAGCTGGGATGCTGCGATGTTCGAGGCAGTCGCCCATCGCTTCATCGATCTCAGCGAGCCGGATTTCGGTGTCGCTTTGCTCAACGACGCGAAATACGGCCATAGCGCGCGCGGCAACGTGCTCGGCATCAGCCTGGTGCGTGGGCCAATCTATCCCGATCCGATGGCGGATGAGGGCGTGCAGCGTTTCAGCTACGCATTGCTGCCGCACACCGGCGAATGGCATTCTGGTGGTGTGCGGGAGGAGGCCGACGACCTCAATCAACCGCTGATCGTCGCGACGGCCGCCGGTCTCGCGGAGACGACGCTCGCCCCGATTGCCGTGACGGGCACGCCGGTCGCGCTTTCCGCCATCAAGCCGGCCGAAGATGGCGACGGGCTTGTGCTGCGCGTCTACGAACCGGCCGGCCGACGCGGCGGACTTGCCGTCATCCCGGCAAACGGCTGGACAATCAGCCAAGTCGTCAATCTGATGGAGGAGCCGGCCCCACGCGATGCGGGTCCCGATATCCTGCCCTTCGAGGTCAGAAGCTGGAAGATGATACGGGCGTGACGGCTGCGCCGACCTGGATGGTCGAATGAAGAGCAGCCGGCGCTCCACGAACAGAGCTCGGAGCAACAAATGAGTACGAAAACTCTGCGTTTGCACATCCCCCAATGGCAAGGGGGAAATTTGGAAGCCTATCATTTCGGGGCACAGTTGCTGGCGTGGCTTGCCCCGGCGGCCGCAGGGCCGGTCGCGACGGTCGAAGTGCCGGAGCCCGATGGTTCCGAACTTCCTCTCGAAGACGGCATCGTCGCGCGGAGTGCATTGCTTCGGCAACTGGATTCGACAGACCAGATCCTCAGGAAGGAAATGCCCGACAGGATTGTCGTTCTGGGTGGCGACTGCCTTGTCGATCTCGCCCCGTTCGCATACCTCAATGAGCGGTATGAGGGCGATTTGGCCGTGCTTTGGGTCGATGCTCATCCCGATGTGATGACGCCAAAGCATTTCGTGCATGCGCACGCGATGGTTCTGGGCAATTTGATGGGAGAGGGCGATCCGGATTTCACGAATAGGGTGGCCCGGCCGGTCAAGCCTGAGAAGGTAATGTATGCAGGGCTCTACGATATGTCGCCTGAGGAATGGGAGATCGTTGAAAGGCTGGGGCTCAGCATGGCGACGCCGTCCCAATTGATCGACACCAGCCAACCGGTGATCGAATGGCTTCGTTCGACGGGCGCCCGGCATGTTGCCATCCATTTTGACCTCGATGTCATCGATCCCGTCCAGTTCCGTTCCCTCAACTTCGCGATGCCGAATGCGCCTTCAGACGCGTTCGAGGGAGTTCCACGAGGTAGAATGACCATTGCCCAAGTGGTTCGTCTTTTGAACGACGTAGCCAGGGAGGTGGACGTGGTGGGGCTTGGAATTACCGAACACCTGCCATGGGACGCTATCGCCATCAGAGACATGCTGAGAGCGCTTCCACTGATCGGGGAAGGTCGCGCCTGAGAAGATGGGAATCGAACCGTCAGCGGAGGAATTACACCTTCAGGAACTGTGAGGACTTGTCGAAGCTTAGGCCCGGAAAGATCTTCGAATTGAGGTCGTCGGCGCCGACATCGAACTGCCGGTAAAGCATGGCGGCGGCTATCTCGCGCACGTCTGCGGTGGGCATCAGGTCGCGGTTCTCGAAGAGGTGCTCGTCCTTAATTCCCGGCCATTTTCCGAGTACGCGGCCGCCATTGATGGCGCCGCCCGCCAGCAGGCAGCAACCGCCGGTGCCATGGTCGGTGCCGCCCGAGCCGTTCTGGCGGACCGTGCGGCCGAATTCGGTCATCGCCAGAACCACCGTCGTCTTCCATGCGTCCGGGCCGAGCGTGCGCTTCAATGTCAACACCGCCTGCGTCAGGTCCCCAGCCGCCTTGCGGAATTGGGCTGCCTGCTGCACATGAGTGTCCCAGCCGTTGATGGAGAAGCTGGCGATGCGGTATTCGCGCAGCAGCATCCTGGCGGCAAGCGCTGCGACATCGGCTATCTGTTCGCCATGTTTGGCGCCCGGCGCCTCGCCCATTTTCGCCGATTGGTCTGCGCGCATCGCCTCATCCATCGCCTTGGCGAAAGCGGGATCGTTGGCATAAAGGCGCGTCAGGAACTGCATCTCATCCGCACCCATGCCCAAACCGGAATCCGAGGCCCAGACGTCGACCGTATTGGGGCCTGATAGGATCAATTCGGTCGAGGTGTTGATGTCGATCGCCTTATGCGCGGTCGAGCGCGCGATGCTTCCGAGTGCGCGGTTCAGCCAGCCGGTCTTTTCCTCGGCGACGTGGCCGCCACCCGATTCCAGCATGTCCTGGCCGTCGAAATGGCTACGGGCGTCGCGATAGGGCGTCGAAACGGCATGGACGAAGGCAAGTTCTCGGGCCTTCCATAGCGGCAGTAGGTCCGCCGCCACCGGATGCAGGCCGAAGAAGCCATCGAGATCGACAAGCCCGTTATCGGGAGCGATGGCGATATCCGGTCGCAAGCCGGCGAAGGATGCCTCACCATAGGGCTGCACCAGATCGAGCCCGTCCATGGCGCCGCGCAGCACGATGGTCACGAAGCGGTTGTCTCCGGGCATGGCCGCAAAGGTTACCGGCGTAAAGATCGGCGCAGCCGCCAAGCAGCAGGCGGAAGCGAGGAAACCGCGGCGGGAAAGCGAGAGGGCCATATTATCTGCCATGGGATGTTCCTCGCTCTAACGACGATTGAATTCGGGCGAAGCAAGCGCGAGCGTCAGGCCCGTCATCTTGTTCGGCGCTTGCGTGACAACCCGGATCGTGTCGTCGCGAGCCGCGTCCGCCAGCGTCTCCTTGAGAAACTGCCTCGGATCATCCTGCTTGCCATAACGACCGATTGCGCGCCGCGCCCAGGAAATCCGTTCGGACAATTCCCCGGCATTGATCCAGGCGTCGAAACCCTCGGGAAAGCCGGCCGGACTGGGTGGCCGCCACACAGGCTGCCCCATGCGCTGCAAGGCGTAGACGCCAAGACCGCGCGGCACATAGAAGGTCGCATCGATCGCGGCCTGCCGGCGTTTTGCCTCCTGCGGATCCGGTCGATTGGCTGTATTGTCGAGCGGGCCGGAGCTGTTGTCGGGCATAGGCGGATTGTCATCGACCATTGCCTGCCCGGCACCCTCGTCATCGGCAAGCGGATCGACGACTGCGCCCGCGGCCGCATTCCTCGGAAGATCGAGCGCCCGCAGGCCGGCCACGACAAAGTCGAAAGGTTGTCGGGCCTTGGCGCCTTCATTCGTCCAGGCGGCGGGATGATCGAGCATCGCGCCATAGACTGCCATCAGGTCACCATTCGTCTTTCGCCACATCTGGGTCATGGCATCGATCATCGCTTGCGGCGGCGTATCGGAAATGAAGTGGACCGCGAGCTTGCGACTGATATGCGCCGCCGTTTTCGGGTTCAGCGCCAGATCGTCGAGCATCTGCAGATAATCCCGCTCCGATCGCTGAGTTCGGCCATAACTGACACCCAGCACTCGATGGCTGCCGGGTTCGGCAACGGCCTTGCGGAAATCGACCTCGACCGCCTGCCGGTCGACGGTGATGCCTGTCAGCACCATGGCGGCCGCTCGCACATCGTCCTGCGTATAGCCGCTGCCGGCGCCCAGTGTGTGCAACTCCAGCAATTCGCGGGCGAGGTTTTCGTTCAGTCCCTTGTTGCGTTTGAGGCCGGCGGGAGAATCCGGGCCGAGCGATTGCGCCTGGTCGAGATAGATCAGCATTGCCGGATGTTGGGTAGCGCCGCGCAGCAGATCCGGAAACGTCCCGCCGATATGGGGCCGGATCGCCTCGGCCTCGAACAGGGGAACGATGAGTTTCATCGGTTGGGTTTTGTCGACACTCACCGAGAAATGGTTCGTCCAGAAGGCGGCCAGCCGCTCGTAGAAGCCGTTCGGCGAGAAGACGGCCTGGGCGATGCGCGCATCGGCATCGCGCTGGTAGCTCTGCTGAAGTTCTTTGAAGACAGCCTTCTGCTCATCCCGCTTGGCAGCATCATCGATGTCGCTGCTGCGGATGTCGCGGAGACGGTCGGCCACATTGCGGATCGCCTGGCGGCGCGCATCGATGCCGCCCACCGGAAAAAGGCAACTGACGTCGCCCACTCGCATCGGGTCGAGCAGCGCGTCCCTGTCGGCAGGCGGCGTTTCGTTCGGGCGAAATCCGTAGCCGAACCGCAGTGCCGCCATGGTTTGAAATGAAAGGCTCATCGCTTGTCACCGCATCACCGATCCGGTGGTAGGCTCGCAGGCAATTGTGTCAGGAAAGTTCGGAAATTGTGGCCTTTTTCCGACATGGACAATTTGTAATTCACCTACGGGAAACCGCGCCATCTGGCTATCGCTTGAATATCAATAATTTAACGCGCACGGACGGATTGGGCACATTCTCCGCAAGTGCCAGATCTGTCGTAATTCCTCCTTAATTTCTCTTCTATCTGGCGAAGCGGAAAAGAGGTGAGCGATGGTCAAATTTATTCATCGGAACATGGCGCTGTTACTGGCAATGGCCATGACTGCGCTCGCCATAGCTATGTACAATACGATCTCCCTGCTGGTGAGACATCACCACACGGTACTGCATGACATCCGTCATGCGGCCTTCGTGCTTGTTGTCTTCGGGATTTTTTACGGAGTCGTGCGCTATATCCAGGCATTGCCGGAAGACGCCGATTAGAATTCCGTTTCGATCCGGTGACCGGCATCGTCGGCGCTGATCCAAGACACCTTTGAAAAAAGCCGGCAACTGCATATTGGCGATTGCCGGCATATTCGTGCTTAGGCCGCCTGACGGGCCTTCGAGGGGCGCGTAGCGGCTGCCTTTTCGACCATGGCGGTAACTTCCGCGCGGCGAGCGCCGGAGAGCGGCAGTCGCGGCATGCGGACGCGCTCGGAGCCACGGCCCATGATCTGCTCGGCGAGCTTGATCGACTGAACGAGATCATGCTCGGCGTCGAGGTGCAGCAGGGGCATGAACCAGCGATAGATGCGGCGAGCCTCTTCCCAGTCGCCGCGCTCGGCAGCAGCAACAAGCTCCACGGATTCCTGCGGGAAGGCGCTGGTGAGGCCTGAAACCCAACCCTTGGCACCCAGCATCAGGCCTTCAAGCGCAACGTCGTCAAGGCCGGCGAAGATGTCGAAGCGGTCGCCGAAGGCATTGATCAGGTCGGTGAAGCGGCGCGGATCCGGCGCGCTTTCCTTGACGGCCTTGATATTCGGCACCTCGGCGAGGGCCTGCAATACGTCGGCGCCGATATTGACGCGATAGGCCGGCGGGTTGTTGTAAAGCATGATCGGCAGTGAAGTTGCTTCTGCCACGGTACGGAAATGCGCGATTAGCTCCTCCGGCTTCGGGACATAGACCATGGCGGGCAGGAGCATCAGTCCGTCGGCGCCAAGCTTCTCGGCATCGCGCACATAGGCGACGGCGCGGCGCGTATCGAATTCGGAAACGCCGGTGACGACCGGAACGCGGCCGTTCACCACTTCGACGGCCGCCTTCAGGATCGTGCGCTTCTCCTCCGGATCCAGCGAATTGTTCTCGCCGCAGGTTCCCATGACGATGAGGCCGTTGACGCCGTCATTGACGAGCGCGTCCTGGACGCGCTGCGTGGCAGCGAGATCCACGGAAAGATCCTCGTTGAATTGTGTCGTTACGGCGGGGAATACGCCCTTCCATCCTGTCGTCATTTTGGCTCCTCGATTGAAAGTACTTGTGTTATATACAAACTGTCGACAAGACTCAAGGATGGTTTGAATGAGGTATGTGGCTCGATGCCTGCTGTTGCTGAAAGCCGGCAGAACAAAATAATAAGATGCTTGTTTCGAAGAAGGACATCGGATGGTGAACGACACGGAGAATGTGCGGGTGCGGGGCTCGGGCACGCAGAGCGTCTATGTCGCCTTGCGCCGGGAAATTCTGTCGATGGCGCTCGAGCCGGGCAGCCCGCTCGACGAAGTCCGGCTTTCCGAGCGCTTCAAGATGTCGAGAACACCGATCCGCGAGGCGCTCCTTCGGCTTGCCGCGGAAGGGCTGGTGACGACGCTTCCAAACCGCAACACCATCGTCGCGACGATCGACTTCGCCGGCCTGCCCACCTATTTCGAGGCGCTGACGCTGATGTATCGCGTGACGACACGCGGGGCGGCGGGGCGGAAGGATGCCGATATCATGCAGCGCGTGCGCGCCCGGCAGAAAGAATTCGCCGATGCCGTGGCTGCTCGAGATGCCTTCGGCATGATCGAGGCGAACCGCGAATTTCATGTCGCCATCGCCGAACTTGCTGGCAATCCCTATTACACCACCTTTTTCACGCGGCTGCTGGACGAGGGTCGGCGCATCCTGCGTCTTTACTACTCGACCTTCGACGATCGCCTGCCGCGTCAATATGTGGACGAGCATGAGCAGATGATCGCCGCTATCGAGGCTGGCGATGTCGCCCGCGCCGACCGGCTGGCGATCGATCATGCAGCGCAGATCGTGCGCCAGATTCAGGAATACATCGCCCGCGACCTCGAACGCCCCCTTGCGATTGAGATTTCGTGATGTCTGCAGTCGCAGTCGTGTCCATTCAATAGCCGGTGTCGGCCGCTCGGGAGCCGAGCGCAACAGGAACTGGAAAACAACAAGATGACATGGTCCCATCCCGTCCCCCGCATCACCGATGACGAGAGGAAGCTCCGACTGGCACGACTGAGAGAGGCGCTGGAGGCGGAGGGCATCGCAAGCATGCTGCTCGGCTCGACGGAAAGCCTGCGCTATTTCACCGGTCTCGACTGGCATCCGAGCGAACGGTTCCTTGGCGCGCTCGTCACACCAGCCGCACTCTATTACATCGTCCCGGGTTTCGAGCGCAGCCGCGTGGAAACGCTGCCGCATCTGCCTGGCGAAATTTTGGTGTGGGAGGAGGAAGAAAACAGTGCCGGGCTCGTGTCACGGCTGCTGGGTCAAGTCGGCTCGCTTGCACTGGACGATGAGCTGCCGCTTTTCTTTTACCACAGGCTCGCTGCGGCCTTTGGCGCCGAAAGATTGAAGGATGGCGGTCAGATCATCCGGAGCCTGCGGCGCATCAAATCTCCAGCCGAGATCGCTCTCATTCAATACGCCATGAACCTGACGCTCGATATCCAGAAGCAGGCGCATGCGCTGATGAAACCAGGCGTCAAGGCTTCAGAGGTCGTCGACTTCATCGACCGGCAGCATCGCCAAGCCGGAGCAGACGGCGGCTCGACCTTCTGCATCGTTTCCTTCGGGGCGGCGACCTCCCTGCCGCATGGCGCCGAGGGCGACCAGACCCTTGCGACAGGCGACGTCGTGCTTGTCGATACCGGCTGTCAGATCGACGGCTATCATTCCGATCTTACCCGGACCTATGTGCTCGAAAGCCGCAATCGCGAATTCGAAGCGGCCTGGGCCATCGAACGGGAAGCTCAGCAAGCGGTCTTCGATGCGGCAAAGCTCGGCACGCCCTGTTCGAGCCTCGACGATGCCGCGCGCAGGGTGCTTTCAAAACATGCCCTTGGCCCGGATTACCGTCTCCCAGGACTACCCCACCGCGCCGGCCACGGCCTCGGTCTGCAGATCCACGAGGAGCCCTATATCGTGCGCGGCAATGCAACACCGCTTGCCGCTGGCATGTGCTTCTCCAATGAACCCATGATCGTCTTTCCCGACAAATTCGGTATTCGGCTGGAAGATCATATCTATATGACGGCGGAAGGACCGCATTGGTTCACCGATCCCGCCAAGGGGCCGACCGAGCCGTTTTCGTAGTTGACGGACCGCGTTCGGAAAGGCTGACAGAAAACAACGCATCATATTTTCGTGACGGTCCGGTTGGCTTAACGGCGAACCGGATTGCGCCTCTATGACCTCGCTCGCTTGTAACTTTCGATTAGAAGTCCGCGCCTCAGCGGAACCAATCCGCGTTTCCGTAGTTTACCGGGCGGCTCGGAGACCGGAATGGCATCTGCGAAAGCGCGCCCCGGTCATCGATGCAATCAGAAGTGCGGAGAGCGACTTGTTGGGTTTTGAAAAGATTACGCGTGATTTTTCTGGACGAAAGAAAGCAGAAACAGAACTCAGGCGGAGTGAAGAACAGTTTCGCATTCTCGTTCAGGGTGTCGCGGATTACGCCATCTATATGCTCGATCCCCGAGGTTACGTCTCCAGTTGGAACCTCGGTGCGCAGCGCATCAAGGGCTACTCGCAGCAAGAAATCCTCGGCCAGCATTTTTCCCAGTTCTATACGGAGGAAGACCGCGCGACGCAGCTTCCGTGGAGGGCGCTCGATATTGCCGCCAGAGAGGGCCGGTTCGAAAACGAAGGTTGGAGAGTCCGGAAGGACGGGTCCCGGTTCTGGGCAAGCGTCGTCATCGATGCGCTTCGCGACGACGATGGAACGCTTCTCGGGTTTGCGAAGGTCACGCGCGACATCACCGAGAAGAGAGAAGCTCAGCGCAAGCTTGAACAGGTGCGGGAAGAATTGTTCCAGGCGCAAAAGATGGAAGCGGTCGGCCAGCTAAGCGGGGGAATGGCTCACGATTTCAACAATTTACTGATGGCCGTTCTCGGAAGTCTGGAAATCGTGCGCAAGCGGACTGCTGACAATCCCGATATCACCCCGTTGATCGACAACGCCATCCAAGGCGCGCAGCGCGGTGCGGCGCTGACGCAGCGCATGCTCGCCTTCTCTCGGCGTCAGGAGCTCAAGATTGAGCCGCTCGACGTGGTCGAACTGGTTCGCAATATGACCGGCCTGCTGCAGCGCACGGTAGATCCGTCGATGACGATCGAAACGCATTTCCCCCTCAGCCTTCCAAGGGTGACCTCCGATCCGAACCAACTTGAGAACGCTCTTTTGAATCTCGTCGTGAATGCGCGCGACGCGATGCCAAAGGGCGGACGGCTCGTCATTGCCGCCGAACTTCGCAGCATTGCCAGGGACGAAGCGGACGGACCGAAAGCGGGGGCCTATGTATGCCTCTCCGTCAGGGACGAGGGAGAGGGGATGGACGAGGCGACGCTTGCCAATGCAACCACACCATTCTTCACGACCAAGGGCGTTGGCAAGGGAACAGGACTTGGCCTGCCCATGATCCAGGGATTGATGGCGCAATCTGGAGGCAAGCTGATCCTGAAATCGCGCAGGGGCGAGGGAACCACGGCCGAGCTATGGCTTCCCGTCACAGCGGAGACCGAGACGAGGAAGGATGAGCCGGCGATTGAAGCAGCGCCCGCGGCCGGAGGCTTGTTCAATATCCTGGCGGTGGACGACGACGTGCTGGTCCTGATGAACACGGCAATCATGCTGGAGGATCTCGGCCATACCGTGCTGCAGGCTCATTCAGCCGAGGAGGCGCTGAAGCTGCTCGAGGATCACAACGATATCCATATCGTCATCACCGATCACGCCATGCCGAGGATGACCGGTTCACAGCTCGCCGCGGCGATCGCCGAGCGGCGGCCGGGTTTGCCGATCATCCTTGCTACCGGATACGCCGAGCTTCCGGCGGGCAGCAACAACGATCTGCTCCGCCTGCCGAAGCCATTCAATCAGGGCCAACTTGCCGCGGTGATCACCAAAGCCGTGACCGAGACTCCAGTTGCCGGCATCGTGACTGCCGGCGAGCCATAGGCATCGCCGACGCAAGATCCGCTCAAGCATGTCCGTAGGTGAGCTTCGGATACCAGTCTCTTGCCCGACCTTCGGGTGTCATGTCTAGGATCGTCCAGAGCGGCATAAGATCGGGCGCGCCGCGTGGATCCTGACCGGGGTCGGCGGTGACCGGACCCATCTCCTCAGCCCAGAAATGCCGGATCGTTCCATCTCTGCGGGTAAAGACATTGACGGCGGCATTGTCGTTGCCGTTGGCTCCGAGCGCACGGTAATCGCGGCTATATTCGCCGGTCGGGTCGGAATAGAGTGGCAAATTCTGCCAGCGGCGCTCTGTCTTGAAATCAAGCAGTCTCTCGATCGGCGACCGAGCGACGACGGCAATTGCCATTCGCTGTTCGATATCGAGTATTTCGCCCTCCAGCGCCGAAAGAAACGACGTGCACATCGGGCAGGGCCGCGACCGCTCGGGGCCGAACATGTAGCTGTAGATCAGCAGGGTTTCCTTATCATCGAACAAGTCCTCGAAATTGACCGGACCGTCGGGGCTGATGAACTGATAACGCTTCTTCACCATGCCGCCCGGCGGCAGCGCGCGCCGCTGCGCGGCGACACGCTCTATTTGCCGCCGAAGTTCGATCTCTTCTGCCAGCAGAGCATCTCGCGCCTGCCGGTATTCGCTGCTTTCGTTGGGAAATCTGGCACCGTTTTTTTGCGCCAGTTCTGCCGCAGGCGTGTATCCATCTTCGTTGATCATGATGTCCTCCCTTGTGCGATCGATGAGCCGATACTGGTCGTATGGCACCGTCGGAATTCGACCTGACGCGGGAGAAAACCCGGTTGCCGATCGAAAGTTCCAGCATTCAGCAGGGCATCGGGTTAACGGGAATCACTGGGCGGCGGAGCGGACCCCGGGGGTGTCATCCCATTCGACATCCGATATCGGCTCGTCGCTCTCGAGCATCGGCGCGTCCATGACATAGAGATAGCCGTCGAGCATGTCGCAGGCGCGTTCGGTGGCGTCGATCTTGGCCTCCGTTTCGCTGATCGCGGTCGCGATGGCCTTGATGCGGGCGCGCAGCATATGACCGACGACATCCTTGCCGGGGCGTTTTCCCAGACGATCCAAATGAAGGCGGATGCGGTCCGAATGACGCTCCAGCTCGCTTTTGCTGAAGTGTGCCTTGCGGATTTCTTCCAAAAGACTGGCGCGCATATGGGCGACCGGATCGAAGGTTCCGGGTTCGCGCTCGTCCAGCACCATATCTGTAATGAGCTTCTCGATGGCGACGAGGGCCTGCAAATCGACGGCGTCGGTGAGTTCGACGTCATAGCCGGTATCGTCGAACACCTTTCGGCGCACCGGGTCCAGAAGCAGCTCGTAGGCCTTCTGGAGCTGTCCGAAAGCATCGGTGTCGCCGCCGGAATCCGGATGCGCCGACTTCGCCCGCTTCCGATAGGCGGTCTTGATCTGCTCTTCGCCCGCATCGCGTCCGATGCCGAGAATCTCGTATGGATCGGTCACTCCAACTCCTGCTGCCGCTCAGCCCCGTCCAAAGTCCTGAAGCTCTTATGCCGTCGATGATCCCGGCAGCACACAGCGCCTGCCGCAGGACGGTTCGTATCCGTCCCCGCTTCTTCTCTATCATCACCGCGGCAGAGTTTGGACAAAAACTATGATGACGCGACGCAGAAACGTTCTTTCTGTTGAAAGCTGCCGGTCTCTGGAGGAAATTATTTGGACAAGGACTTCAGGACCGGCTCCGCATTATGCGCGTGACCTCTTCCGCCGGAATAGGCTTGCTGAACAAGTATCCCTGGATGGCATGGCATCCGGCCTCCGACAGGAAGCGCGCTTGCTCTTTAGTCTCCACGCCTTCGGCGATCACGTCCAGTTCCAGCGATCGTGCAAGCGAGATGATCGCGGATGTGATCGCCATATCGTCGGCATCATCGGGAATATCCGCGATAAAGGACCGGTCGATCTTGAGGCGCGACAACGGAAAGCGTTTCAGCGTGCTCAGGCTGGAATAGCCCGTACCGAAATCGTCGATGGCGAGACTGACGCCCAGGGCGTTGAGTTCGTGCATTTTCATGATCGCCCCCTGCACGTCGCGCATCAGAAGACTTTCAGTGACCTCGATTTCGAGCCATTGCGGATCAAGGCCGCTCTCGGCGAGGGCTGCGGCCACCTGACGGGTCATGCCCTGTTCCTGGAACTGCCGAGCAGACATGTTGACGCCGATCTTCACGGGCGGCAGCCCCTGTTTCTGCCATTCTTTCGCCTGACCGCAGGCCTTACGCAGGACAGCCTCTCCAATCGGTACGATGAGGCCGGACTCCTCGGCGAGCGGAATGAAGTCTCCGGGGAAGACGAGCCCGTCAGTCGGATGGTTCCAGCGCACGAGCGCCTCCACGCCGATAATCTCGCCGGAGGTCATGTCCTTTTGCGGCTGGAAATGCAGGACGAATTCGTCCCGTTCGACCGCGCGTCTCAGCTCCTCCGATCGCCCGAGTTTCTGCCGTGCATTCTCGGCCAGTACCGGATCGAACACCTGGATACTGTTTCGGCCATTCTCCTTGGCGCGATACATCGCCATA
The DNA here is from genome assembly GCF_054114205.1 of Rhizobium sp. LEGMi-198b. NCBI lineage: Bacteria > Pseudomonadati > Pseudomonadota > Alphaproteobacteria > Hyphomicrobiales > Rhizobiaceae > Rhizobium > Rhizobium sp. LEGMi-198b. The sequence goes on from NZ_JBSYVH010000006.1 coordinate 200,679, forward strand.
TCGGCGTTGGCAAACAATTCCTTGGCGGTCCTGCCATGTATGGCAAAGCTGGCCATGCCAATACTGCATGTGAGCTGCAGGTCCATTCCGGCCAAAGTAAGCGGCCGCGCCACGGCCTCGCGAATGCGCGTCAGCCACGGGACGAAGTCTTCGTCGGTCTGCTCGAGTGCCAGAATGAATTCGTCGCCGCCGATGCGCGATATCAGATTGTCTTGACCAATCTCCTCGGAGATCCGGTTCGCCACGATCTTGAGCAGCTTGTCGCCGGCCGCGTGACCGAGGCTGTCGTTCACGAGCTTGAAGTTGTCTATGTCGAGGAAGACGACCGCAACTTTCCTTGACGTTTCGTTGGCACGCCGCAGCATATCGTCGAGCTTTCGGTCGAGCAGCGTACGGTTTGGCAATCCGGTCAGGGCATCGTGCTCAGCAAGGAAGGTGATACGCTCGGCATCGTAGTGACGGTCGATCGCGATACCGATCGTTTGTGCGACGCCCGTCAGGAACTCCCACAGGCTCGCTTCATGGCAGGATACTTGGACGGCGAGCGCGCCGTGCTGTCCGCCGTCACCCGACGAGATTGCAAAGCGACGCCACGATGCCGGGTTGTCGAGGATATCTGCCGGCGAAATCGAAGCCGCGCGTGCCGACGGGGACGCCGCCGCCATATAAAATTCCTGGGCGCCTTCCTTGTGCAGGAGTACAGCGGCGGCAGTACCGGGGATGACCTCTTCGAGCAGGTTTGCGACGTCACTGAGGAACGGGTCAAGGCGCACTCCTTTGGCGACCGCCTTGAGAAGCTGCGCCTGGGCCTTCATCAGGCTTTCCCCACGTTTACGGGCCGTGATGTCCCGCGAGGCCCCAACGACGCCGATCACCTTTCCCGTTTTGTCCCTCAGCGGAACGCGCGACATCATCAGCCAGCCGTTGCCTCTCAGACGGCGTTCCTCGAAACCAAGATCGGGCTCACCGGTCTCCATGACGTGTCGCTCGATGGCAGCTATGGTCTCGGCTGCCGCCGAAGGATGGATATCGTAATCCGTCAGCCCAACCATATCCTCCACGCGCTCAAGTCCATTGTTCAAGACGATGGCCCTGTTGGCGAATAGGAAGCGGCCCTCCAGATCCTTTGCATAGATGTAGTCCGGCACATGGTTGATCATGGCCTCGAGCCAGTCGTAACGCTCGGCGAGACTGGGCTCTTGGGACTGCAGAAGCTCCTCCGCCGCGCGCCCGCGGGTAATCGGCTCTTCGGTATCCACAGGTACCGCGTCCACAACCTCTTCTCCGACTGCCGCCTTGCGCATGTTTCCCTCACAATCCACGCCACGCTACAGTGTGAGCAAATCGTTATGTATCAGTGAAAGACCGATTGTGGGAGTGTGACATGTCAGCCTTCTGTGGCGACATCGTAAACTATTGGTTGACAATAGTATTGTCGGTTAAAATTCCCCCTCGGTCGCGATAGCGCCGGCGCGAGCCTGCGCACTTTGCTGCGCTGTGATGTTGGGGAGTTGGGAATTGCGGACGCAATCGCGGGAAATAGATACACCTCGCCTCCAGTGATGGAGACGAGGCGCGTTTGCCTTTCAGGAGAGATGCTTAGGCAGCCGAGAACGGCACTGCCACGAAGGTCTTGTCGCCGCCGCGTTCGATCAGCAGCAGAACCGACTTGCGGCCTGCTTTGCCGGCTTGTGCAACTGCGTTTTGGGCATCGTGGGCACTGTGGACCGGCTGATCGTTGACCGAGACGATGATGTCGCCCGCTTGGATGCCGGCAGCGGCGGCCGACTTATCGGGATTGACGCTGGCGACGACGGCACCTTCGACACCGTGCGGAAGGTTGAGCTGCTCGCGTAGATCCGGTGTCAGATTGGCGAGGCCGACGCCGATGCTCGGCTGATTGGACGGTTGGACTTTCCCGTCACCGCTGTCATTGGCAGCCTGCTTGCTGTCGTCATTGCCGCCGAGGGTGACGTTCACATCCATGCTCTTGCCATCGCGCCAGACCGTGAGCGAGCGCTTGTCGCCGGGAGAAAGATCGGCAACCAGGCGCGACAAATCCTTGGGCGACTTGACGGTCTCGCTACCGACGGCCGTAACGATATCGCCGGTCTTGATGCCGGCACGTGCAGCCGGCGTTCCGTCATTGACGCTGGCGACCAGGGCGCCTTGCGCCTGCGAAAGGCCGACGGCATCGGCAACATCGGCCGTCACGGGCTGAATGGCGACCCCGAGATAGCCGTGATCGATCGAGCCGTTCTTTTCAAGCTTGGCGACGATCGCCTTGGCTTGATCCGAGGGGATGGCGAAACCGACGCCGACGCTGCCGCCATTCGGCGAATAGATGGCGGTGTTGATGCCGACGACATTGCCGTCCCGATCGACCAGCGGGCCGCCGGAATTGCCGTGATTGATCGGAGCGTCGATCTGGATGAAATCGTCATAGGGGCCGCTGTGCAGATCGCGGCCACGGGCCGAAACGATGCCAGCGGTGACAGTCGTGCCAATGCCGAAGGGATTGCCGATCGCCAGGATCTGGTCGCCGAGCTTCAATTTATCGGAGTCGCCCCAGGCCACGGTGGCGAGAGGCTTCGGCGCCTTGATCTTCAGGACAGCCAGATCGGATTTTGCGTCAGCGCCAAGGAGCTTGGCCGGTAGTTCGGTGCCGTCATCGAGCGTCACCTTGATATCCGTGGCATTCTGAATGACGTGGTTGTTGGTGACGATGACCCCGTCCGGGCTGATGAGGAAGCCGGAGCCGAGTGCCATGGCGCGCTGCGCCGGACGATGCTGCGGCGCCTCCTGCTGCGGGAAGGGGATGCCCTGGTTCTCGAAGAACTGGCGGAATTGCTCGTCCATCGGGGAGTCGCCGGCATCCGCGCTGGTATCGGTGACCTTCATCGTAGTGGTAACGGTGACGACTGCCGGCTTGTCGGCGTCGACGATCGGCGCGAAAGAGCCGCCAGGCGCGATGATGCCGCCAGGTTCGGCCGTCGCGGCAACGGCAGCGGGGGTGCTGAAGGCGAAGGGCAGGGCCCCTGCGCCGACTATGATGGCCGCTCCGACGATGGCAGCGGCGCGATGCTTGCGAAGTAGATTTGACATGGCAGATGTCCCTTACGAGATCGTTGGCGATATGGCGTCTTGGGTCCATGTCAGGGACCAGGCGTCGAACGGAGTGCCATTTCTATTCTTTCCGGGGAATCTCTATTATCCGAGTTTACTGCGGAGCTTGCAGTAGAAAAAAGAATTGGCGCTGGAGATTTATATGATCCGCCTGATGAATTTTACAAATTAAATATTGATCATGTTTATATTGCAATTTTGTAAGACATTACTGGAATTTAACGTTGTAATGCCCGAATTTCTTCACCTTTATTGTTTAAGCGCCATCCGCCTGCGGCCAGCGCTTCAATGCTTCCGAACCGAGTTCGGTCAGGGCGTAAATGCCGCGATCGACGCGCTCGAACCAACCATAGACATTGTGCTGCAGTATTTTGGCGGCTTCTGGGGCGCTGGCGCGAATATCTCTGGGACGCTGCTGTCCATTCTGGATCGCCATCGCACAGGCAAGTGCCTGCTGACGGTAGGCGGTCATGATCGGCGCGCGCGTGCTGCCCCCAAGGGCGGGATCGCCCTTGCGCCGCTTATGTTCCTCAACAAGACGTGATCGCCGGCGGATATTCTTGCGCGGCATCGGCGCGACCGGGCTGACGATGATATCAACGGTGTCGTTGTCGGAGACAGCCAGCATGCCGAAACCGAGGCGGCGGCAGAGATCGCGAAAACGGCGGTCGCTCTCTCGTCCCTTGCCCTTCGCCGAGACGCGGGCGGCAATCCACACTTCATCGCTTGCCGCCGCACGATCAACCGCCTGCAGCACGAGTTCCAAATTGAAGGTTAGCTTCAATTCGCAGATGACGACGACGGGCGGTTCATCCTTGCTCAGACCGACAAGATCGCAACTACCGATTTCGCCCTTTACCGCGTAGCCGGCGGCTTCCAGGAAATTCTTGATCGGAAGATAAAGCGCCGTCTCCAAGTCCTGCCCTCTGCTTATCTGATGGTCATTGCTGTTTTACGTGATTCGCGATGCCAAAAAGTCGATAAAGGCGCGGATGCGTGCGGCAAGATAATCATGGCCGGCATAGACGGCGTGGATCAGCTCGATATCTCCCGCATTGAAATCCTCCAGTACCGGCACCAGTGCGCCGGTTTCGATATCGGGCTGCACATGAAAATATCCGACTCGGGCAAGGCCAAGACCGGCGAGACAGAGGCTGCGCACCGTCGGTCCATTATTGGCCTGCAGATTGCCGTAGACCGGCTTCACGAACTCTGATCCGGTGGCCGGATCGCGAAAGGGCCAGCCTTCGGCGGTCGGGCGGAAGTTGAAGGTCAGGCAATTGTGGTGGTCGAGATCATCCGGCGTCACCGGTAGGCCGTGCCTTGCGACATAGGCCGGTGAAGCAACGATGACGCGTCGTCTTTCCAGCAGCTTGCGAGCTTTCAGCGAACTGTCACGCAATGGCCCAACACGAATGGCGACATCGGCGCGTTCGCCGACGATATCGATGATGCTGTCGCTGAGCGAAATATCCAGTTCTATTTCCGGGTAGAGTGCCAGGAAATCCGGAATGAGTGGCACGATGCAGCGCACGCCAATGGCAACGGAGGCGCTGACGCGCAGAGGTCCGCGCGGGACCGTGGCGCCTCCTGCTGTCACCATGCGCTCCGTCTCCGCTATTTCGGCGAGGATGCGTTGAGCGCGCTCGAGATAGACCTCTCCCTCCGGCGTCAACTGCAGCGAACGCGTGGTGCGCACGAGAAAGCGTGTGCCAAGCCGGTCCTCAAGGCGTGTAACGAGCTTGCTGACGGCAGAAGGTGACAGGCGCAATTTCCGCCCCGCTGCCGAGAAACTGCGAAGCTCGGCCACCTGCACGAAGACGTCCATTTCACCGGCGCGATTGTCCATCACTCCACTCAAGCTTTGAATTGAATTCACAAGTGTTGAGTTGATATAGCCAATTATCGATCGAATGTCCTGAGACCATATTCTCATCGAACAAGAACCAGTGCAGCCGGATATTTCCGGATGCCTTTCGATCGGGCCATCTCATGCCATTAGCTCTTTTTGCCTTGACGATCGCGGCCTATGCGATCGGCACCACCGAATTCGTTATCGTCGGTCTGCTGCCGACGGTTGCGGGTGATCTTCACATCACCCTGCCGCTCGCCGGTCTCATCGTCAGCGTCTATGCGCTTGGCGTTACCTTCGGCGCGCCGATCCTGACGGCACTCACCGGCGGTATCGAGCGCAAGCCCCTGTTGCTCGGCCTGATGGCGCTCTTCGTCGCCGGCAACGGCATGGCCGCCTTAAGCCCCGGTTACGAACCATTGCTTGTCGCCCGCGTGCTTTCCGCCTTCGCCCACGGCGTCTTCTTCTCCGTCGGATCGACCATCGCGGCCGATCTGGTGCCGGAAAACCGGCGTGCCTCGGCAATCGCCATGATGTTCATGGGGCTGACGGTCGCGATCGTCACCGGCGTCCCGCTCGGCACGTTCATCGGCCAGACCTTCGGCTGGCGGGCCACCTTTGCCGCCGTCGCAGCCCTTGGCGTCATCGCCTTTGCTGGCATTGCGCTGCTGCTGCCGTCAAACCTGAAGAAGGCGCCGCCGGCCGGGATCGGCGAGCAGGTCCGCGTGCTGGCAAGCGGCCGGCTGCTGATCGTCTTCGCCATGACAGCGCTGGGCTATGGCGGCACCTTCGTCGCCTTCACCTTCCTGGCCTCGATCCTGCAGGAAGTGACCGGCTTTGCGGCCTCCGCCGTCAGCCTGATCCTGGTGCTTTATGGCGTTGCCATTGCCGTCGGCAATGTTGTCGGCGGGCGTCTTGCAAACGGCAATCCCGTCAAGGCGCTGACGGGACTCTTTATTGCCCAGGCGATCGTGCTCGTGCTGTTCAGTTTCACGGCCGTTTCGCCTTGGCTGGCAATTCCGACACTGGCCGTTCTCGGCTTCCTGTCGTTTGCCAATGTGCCGGGCTTGCAGCTCTATGTCGTTCAGCTTGCCCGCCAGGTGCGCCCGGCCGCGGTCGATGTCGCTTCGGCGCTGAACATTGCCGCCTTCAACCTCGGCATTGCCGCCGGCGCCTGGATCGGCGGCCTGGTGGTGGAATCCGCGCTCGGCCTCGGCTCAACCCCTTGGGTCGGCGCGATCCTGGTCGCCGACGCCCTCGTCCTCACCCTCTGGAGCGGCGCGCTTGATCGTCGCTCCGCTTCCGTGCAGCAACCTGTTTCCTGCGCCGCTTGATGGCTCAGTCGTCGCGGCCGTTAAATTTCGTAACAAATAAGAACACAACGCAAAATGCGGGTGAGCATAGTGGGTGAGCTGGGTGCGACGGATGAGCCGAAAGGCCACGTCTGCCGCCTCGCCAATTCTAAGCGCCTCGGCAGAAGAGGCCTGCATATCAAAGCTGAAGGGACCGGTGCCGGGAGCCCACTAAATCGCTCCCCTATTGGAAAGAAACGACAAAGGAAATGCCAATGAGGGTTACCTTCATCGCCTTGGGCGTGACGGCCGCAATTACGATGGGCCTCGTCAGTCCCGCTATTGCACAGGTTGTCATTCACGAGGATCAGTCGTCGGACGGCTACGACTCTGACCGGGACCAAACGGAGTCCGATTTTCTTCACGCCTGGAACCGGCATCACGATGCAGCCAATAGATGGGGAGAGCGTCGCGGCAATTTCGGACCGGATGACGTCATACGCCTCTTGGAACGGCGCGGTTATCGCGTCAGGAACGTAAAGGATGTCGGGGTGCGTTATCTGGTTGAGGCGACGCGTGGCGACGACAACCTCCTCGTGAGCGTGTCTCGAGGAGGGGAAATCATGGGCGTGGTGCACGATAACCGCTATTGAGAGGCAGGTAAGGCCATTGCATATGACCTCATACCCCCCAGCCGCAAATTCAAAGGGAGCCGCAACAAGCGGCTCCCTTCGCGATTACGCTTCAAAATCCAGTTCGATCTTGGAAACGGCAACCGACGCCGGCAATAGCGGCTTGTGGATACGTTCGCCGAATTGCCGTTTGAAGCCGAAGACGTTGTTGATCAGGCTTTTCGTAAAAAGCCCGGGACCGCTCGAATAGATGCGCCAGCCGCCATCGACAGCGATATCGCCCGCCTTGACGCGATCCCAATCATCAGAGGCGTGATAGCGATCGTGGAATGCGGCGTCGCTGCTGCTGAAATAGGTGTTGCGCTGGCGCAGCGAGGCATGGTCGAGCCGGCCGCTGATCGCGATCGGATTGGCGAGCGCCAGCGCGTTCCAGACGCCGTCGGCATCGTTGTCCAGCGCCAGCGTCTCGCAATAGCGCAGATGCGCATGCACATACATCAGCCCGATCTCGCGCCCGAAGAAGGACGAGGATTCGGCGCGGCGGAACAATGTTTCCGGTCCGCCGGCATAGGTCGCCGGCTTTTCCATCAGTCTCACACCATCCGGGAAAAGCAGATTGTCACTGATCAGCTTCATATGCGCATGCCGCTGTTCCGGCGTGAAGAGGCCGCCCAGCATCGGCTGCGTCATCGCGATCAGCGAATAATGCAGGCCGGTGCGCGTATCCTGCGGATGCAGCAGCAGTTCGACGCCATCATGGCTCGGATCGAAGACGCCGTAGCCGGCGACGACACCGTCGCGCATCAGGAGGCGGTTGAAATCGTCGCGCATGGCGGCGGCGGTTTCCTTGAGCGTCTGCGCCTCGTCGTCCCGGCTGGCAAGCGTCAGGATCGCGGCGTAGCGCACCAGTTGCTCGTAAAGCAACGAGACGGTCCAACTGCTGACCATCCAATCGCGCAAATGCGGATCGGCCGGCTGCAGGCTGTCATTCCAATCGCCTTCGCCATAGCGGATGAGGCTTGTGCCGGGTACGAAGCGGCTGCGTACGGTGTCGAGCAGCTTATCGACATGCGCGGAAATCGTCGCCGTCTCTTCGGTCCGTTGCATGGTGTCGTCGGCCCGCCACGGCACGGTTTCGGCTAGGAAGGCGAGATCGCCCGTCGTCTCGATATAGTCGCACAGCGCCTTCAGCGGCCAAACGACGATATCGCCATGGCTTTCGCCGGCCCGGATGTTGGCATAGGGCTCCAGCATGAACCATTGCGGCCAGTCACCCCGGTCGCGATACTGCTCGGAAAAGACGGTGCTCAGAATCTGCTTTACTTCGGCATCGTGTTCATAAGCGAGCAGGAATTCCACTGGCCCCTGGCAGGCGTCGCGCGTTCCCCAGGCCGCGCCGGTATATTGTTCGAGGCCATGCGGCACGCTCAGATGCACGATCGCGTCATGCGCAAGCCAAGGCAGCATCACAGCCTGCGCCGTGACGTCGCGCCCGTCCCCTTCGATGCGCACGCCGCGCGTCACATGGCTCCAGAAGCGTTGCGCGGGAGCAAGCATGTCAGCGCTGCTGACGCCGTCCTTGTAGCGCACGGCAAGACGTTCGCCTGCCGCCGCATCGGTCATCGATCCGGTGACCGCAAAGCTGAAGCCTTGAACCGGATGCGATTTGAGCGCGATGAAGGGGCCGTTGCGAGGCGTGCCGTCGCTGTAGAGAAGCTCATCGCCGCCGATTGCCTCGAAGGCACCCGGCGTCGAGGTGACGAGATGGTAGGCCGCATGCGGATAGCGATCCCAAAGCCAAGACGGCTGGGGCCGGAACGATATCTGCTTGGCAGCAGTGTCGATCTCGATGTTTGCGACGGCTTCGTAGTCACGTTCCCCGAGCACGATATGACCGAAGACCAGGAAGCGGCAGGCCCCGCCGTCGACCGCTACGGTCCACTGCATGGACGGATCGTCGCCGGAAGCGATGGCCGTCACCGTAATGGTGCGTCCGGCAAGGCGGTAGATCCAGCGGACATCGCTTAACCCCATGTCGAAGACCGCGGGAACGCCAAGCAGGCGCCAGCCTTCGCCGAGGTCCACGAGCATGCGCAGCCCGCTCGCTCGCGTCAGATTGTAGGGGTCGCGGGAGACCGAGAAGAGCTTGTGGAAGGACGTATTGCCGATCGTCAACTGCGCGGCAAAGATGCCCTGCATCCAACAGGTTGCGGCCAGCGTCTGGTCGTCCAACAGCATATTCTGGCCGCTGCGGACGATGGCGCCATGACGGCGTGCAACAACGCGCTCTTTCTCACGCAGTACGATGTGGCGATTAAGCGAGCCATCCGGCACGAAGAAGGAATAGAGCTGGCCATCGATGCGCTCTTCCAGCATCCGCTTGGGATAGAGCCGCTCGATCGTCGCTTCGTCCAAAGGCTCGGTCACGAATAGCGGCGCATCCTGCACCAGGCTGCGAGCCGGGGCATCGCCGGCAATATCGCTCGTCGCGAGTTCGTTCAGCGCCTGCGGCAGAGCGTCCAGCCTTGCAAGATCGGCATTGCTGGAGGCTGCGGGGTGATCGGCGACGAACAAGCCGAAGAAGGTTGCGGTTGCGATCGTCTTTGGTGCGAGCGCGAGAGGTTTCGATTGGATCGCCGGACACGCGACTTCGTGCTGCCGGCGCGTGCTCGGCAGGCTTTCACCATAGCGCGGCACCATCTGTGCATCGCCGCCTGGGGCCGGCACCGCCAACTGGATCGCATCCGTGGCATAGGCCGCCGCCCCATCGAGGCAGCCCTGTGCCAGCCAAGGATTGCGCCCGCCGCCTTGCTTCAGATTTTGCCGGTTCATCACCACCGGCCCAAAGGCGGAATGCTCGGCAATATGATGGTCGACATACTGCGAAGCATAGGCCTCGCTGTTCATCAGGAAACCGCGATCGCCGATGCCGACATCTTGGATCTGCACGAGATCGGCTGAAAGCGCCGCACCGGTCGTATTTTCAAGCGAAACCCGCCAGAACCAGGCGCTATCGCCGGGATGGAGCTGCAGCCGGACCGTATGCTTGACACCGGAGGTCTCGCCGCTCCAGCAAAAGCCCGCCTCATCATGGCCGAAGCGCACCGCGGCCTTCGGGCCAACAATTTCGGCGACTTCAGGCCGCGAGCCGCCGATGCGCAGATAGAGGCGCCCGATACCGCCGTAAACAGGCGATCCCAGCACCTGGTTGATCATGACGCTGCCCTGCTGGTCGGCAAAGTCGATGGCAAACAGCGTGCCGTTCGGCAGCGCAGATACAGACAGGCCGGCACTATTGGCGAGCGTGGAAAGACCGAGTTCTTCGCGCCGTGGCGTCTGAAAGCTACGATTGGATTCCAAGGACATAACCGGTGCCTCGCTGATTCATAGGTTGGGTACCCGCACTAGATCACAAGCCGCCGCACGATCATAGAAGGCAATTTATCGTTTCCGAGCGCAATGTTTCGCCAGGGTCGTTTCGGCCTGTGCCTGGCCACAGCGATCTTAACAAACGCCGGCCTCCAGCAGCTTCAGCGTTGCCGCGTGACAGTCGATCGAAGCTTTCACGCCGTAGGGGAGGGTCAGCATCGGCTGGGTGTGGCCGAAATCGAGGCCGCACAAGACGGGAAGGTCGGGGAGGCCAGCTTCGGCTAACGCCTTAACAACAGTGGTTTCGAGCTCCGCTCGATAGGACTCATTGCCCGCCGGATCGGGTCTGGCAACCAGCACGCCGTTCAGCCGCTGCAATATGCCTTGAGCTGCGAAGTTACGCAGCCAATACTCTATGAGTTTGGGCGATGGCGCCTCTTCGGATGTTTCATAGAAAAGGATGGCCCCATTCCATATATCGAGGGAGGGCCACCATGCCGTTGCCTTCGCCATCTCCAATACTTCAGCGCAACCGCCCAACAAGTGTCCGGACGCACTTCCATGTCCTTGCAATATCCGTGGTAGGTCGGCAGGTTGTAGCAAGCGGGGTTTTCGCTGCTGGGCAGGATCGCCCCAGTCGGTCTGCTCGGCGGTCCAACCCTCGGTGTTCGGCGGGACCAGTCCTATTGGTTCTATCTCGAATAAGGCCTTGCGGACGCCGTCGATGGTGAAGCGATGCATACCGCCATTTTCGGCGAAGCCGGACATGATGCTCGGCCCATAGAAAGAGGCGAGACCCGCAGCATGGCAGGCAAGATGCAGGCTGGTGGTATCGGAATATCCAAGAAACACTTTCGGATTTTGACGGATGATATCGAGGTTCAGATGTTGAATGAGCAGTATCGAGTCATTACCGCCGATCGTGGCGACGATGCCGGCGATCGATGGGTCAGCAAAGGCATCCATCAGGTCCTGTGCTCGTGCAGCCGGGTTTCTGGCAAGCCAATCAGCCGGCGCCAACGTATGTGGCATCTCAACGACGGTGATATTGAATATCTCTTCGAACTGGCGCTTGCCGGTGAGATAGCGATCCGGCACTGTGCCAGGCCCGCCCCAGGAGGGCGAGACAGCGGCGATCCGGTCACCGGCCTTAATGCGGCGAGGCTTGACGAGCGTTCGACTGGCTGATTCCTGAATCAATTCTCACCCTTATTCTGCCTCACCGGGGTGCGCTGCGCCTGCAACCTGATTGGCTGTACGCACGATAGCGGAAAGATCGGCGTCCTCCCACGCATCTTTCGACAGCCCCTTGATGCGGAAGGTTTTGCCCTCGCCCGGCATCAGATTGACCAGCATATCGTCGACCTCGGCATTCGGGCTGATGCGGTCGGCAAACAGGCAGAGATCGCGCAGGAAGGATTGCGCCGTGACCGTGACGGCGACGCCGTCGGCGATCGGCTCGGCCTCAAGGTCGAAGCGAGGCTGCGGATATTGCAGTTTCATATCCTTCTCGAAGAACCACCAGGCTTCGGCATCGCCGAGGCGGGCGCGCAGGAATTCGCGCTTAGGGTTGCCCGGCGTCGCCACATCCTTGGGGATGGAGATCTCGGCATTTTCGAAGCGGTCGCAAAGGATACGCCAGACGGAGTGGCGAGCGAGCAGCGTGCCGCTGAAATCGAAGCGCTCGATGGTGAAGGGCACGCGCCAGAACAGTGTCGCATCGTTAACGGCGATGGCGGCAAGACCGTCGCCGCGTGGCTGAATCGTCAGGAGATGCGGTGCATAGCTGTTGCGCAGGGCATACCAAAGCGGCTTCTTCCGGCCTGCGCCATCGACCGCTGCCCAGGAGGTCACCGGCCAGCAATCGTTGAGCTGCCAGACGATCGCGCCCATGCAGGTGGGGCGATGCGAACGCATGTGGTCGACTCCGACGCTGATGGCGCGCGCCTGGTTCAGTTGCGTGACGAAAAGCCAGTCGTCGAAATTTTCCGGGGCGGGAAACCAGTCTTCCAATCCCTTGATCAGCTTGTCGTTGCCGCCGGTTGCCTTCTGGTGATGCAGGACACCGGGGGAGGCGGGCGCTCGACTTTTCTCCCGCACGGATTCGATGAGCGTGGCGTAGGTCGATGGTGCCTGCCAGCCGAATTCGGAGCAGAAACGCGGAATATAGTTGCGGTAGGTCTCGTATCCGACCTCGTTCCAGACGTCCCAGATGTGCTTGCAGCCATGCTCGTCGGCATTCGGCGCAATATCCATCGAGCCGGAATAGGGGCTTCCAGGCCAATAGGGTCGGGTCGGATCGATCTCAGCGACCAGTTTCGGCAACAGGTCAAGATAATAGCCGGCGCCCCAGGGACGATTGGCGAGCACATCCTGCCAGCCCCAGTCGAAATACCCCCAGATGTTTTCATTGTTGCCATTCCAGAGCACCAGCGAGGGGTGTGGCATCAGCCGGGTGATCGCCTCACGCGCTTCCGCTTCGATCTCGCCATAGACCGGCTCCTCCTCCGGATAGGCGGCGCAGGCGAAGAGGAAATCCTGCCAGACCATGATGCCGGCGGCGTCGCACTCTTCATAGAAGATATCGGTCTCGTAAACGCCGCCGCCCCAGACGCGGAGGATGTTCATATTGGCATCGCGTGCCTGGGCAATCCGTTCGCGATAGCGTTCCCGCGTCACGCGCGGCAGGAAGCAATCCTCCGGAATCCAATTGGCGCCACGGGCAAAGACCGGCACGTCATTGACGACGAGGGTAAAGGCGGAACCGATCTCATCGGGCGTGGTGTCGAGGCGCACGGAGCGAAAGCCAACGCGGCGCTGCCAGCGATCCAGCATCGCTCCGTCTGAGCCCAGAAGCTGGAGGTCGAGATCGTAAAGCGGCTGGCCGCCAAGCCCGTGCGGCCACCAGATCTCCGGATTGTCGATACGGCATTCCGCCAGAGCATGCGTCTCGCCCTGCGCAATTCGGACTTCGGTTCGTTTGCCGCCGATCGACATCACCAGAGCCGCGCTGTCCGTGCCTTCGTCCGCCCATTCGACCTCGATACGCAGGCGCGCCATACCGTCACCGCCCTGCAAGGTAATTTCCGGGCGGACAATGGCGAGACGCGCCTTCGACCAGCTTTCAATGGCGACTGGCTTCCATATGCCTGCTGTGACGACGCTCGGACCCCAGTCCCAGCCGAAATTGCAGGCCATCTTGCGGATGAGGTGTCCGGGTCCGGGATAGTTGGCCGGGATATCGGCCGCTGAACCGAGCGCGCTACGAACCGCTTCGCCATGGGCATAGGCGGAATCGAAGTCGACGATCAACTCGTTCCGGCCCTCCTTGAGCTGCCCGCGAATGTCGAAACGATAGCTGCGATGCATATTGCAGGTTTCCCCGAGCAATATGCCGTTCAGCTCCAGACGTGCTGCCGTATCGAGCCCGAGGCAGGAGAGATCGACCCGATCCGCCTCTTCGTCATCCCAGTCGAAAGCCATCCGGTAACGCCAGGCCGAGCGGCCGATCCAGTCCTGGGAGATCTCGTTGACATCCAGATAGGGGTCGGTGATGAGCCGGGCCGACAGCAGATCAAGATGCACATTGCCAGGCACGGCAGCCGGGATCGTCGCCGGGAGCGACGGGGCGCTCGAAGGTGCGCGTACGCGAGAAAGGGTCCAGCCGGTGTCGAGTGGCAGTTTCTTCATGATTATCTGTCCGTCAGGAAATGGATTGTGTCAAATCTGTCGCGGTTCTTGGGGAGGCTGGATGAACTGCAACCCGGCGTGAAGATGACGGTTCATATGATAGGCATAGGCGATTCGGTCACGCTGTTGGAGCGCGACGATGATGTCGCAATGTTCGTTATAGGCACTTTCGACGGCGGCCCGGGAGCGCTTGCTGGCTTCCATCAGCCGCTGCAACAGTGGCTGCAGAATGCCATAAACCTGTGACAGTGTGCGATTGTTGGCAAGGCCGACGAGTTCGGCATGGAACTTGAAGTCGAATTCCGCAGCCTTCGACAGTTCCGGCGCCAGCTTCATGGCGTCGTTGATTGCCTTCAGCCGCGCAATGCTGGTGTCGTCGATATTCTGGAAAAGAAGATCGGAGAGATTGACCTCGATCAGCCGGCGAAAACCCTGAATGTCCAGGAAGCTCTCGGCTGATATGTCGATCGCGAAGGAGAACAATTCCATCAACGCCTGCTGGCGGCGGTCGGTGATGACGGCGCCGACCTTTTGCCTGCTTTCGACGATGCCATAGGCCTTCAGGATGCGGATTGCTTCGCGCACTGTATTGCGGCTGCTGTTGAACATCGCCGCCAGCTCGATCTCCGAGGGCAGGGCGTCGCCAAGCCCGAGATTGCGCTCGCGCATCAGCCGCCGGATCTCGTCGACCACCTGGTCTACCGCCGATCCTTTACTCTCGATCTCAGCGGATTCCATCGCCACGCATTCCTCCAACCATCAAAAGGATATTGTTGGTCAATAATGGATGTCAAGCGCATGTGACAGTGGACTTTCGTCGATGCAGCGATATGTTGACCAACAATAATGGAGGCATCGCATGGAGAGCTGTTGGCGCTGGTTCGGGCCGAAGGATCTCGTTCCACTCATTCACGCGCGTCAAGCCGGCGCAACGGGCATTGTCACCGCACTGCACGATATCTCCCATGCCCGCACCTGGACACCGGGGGAGATCGAGGCTCGCAAGGCCCTGGTGGAAGCAGCAGGTATGCGCTGGAGCGTCTGCGAATCGATCCCGGTCCCAAGCGCCATCAAGTTTGGCGGCGCCGGCGCTGCTCAGGCGATCGGCGTCTGGAAGGACACGCTGGTCAATCTCGCCCGATCCGGCATCAAGACGATCTGCTACAACTTCATGCCGGTGGTCGACTGGACGCGCACGAACTTGCGCTTCGAGATGCCGACGACGGCGCTTGCCCTTCGTTTCGACATGGTGGAATTCGTTGCCTATGATGTCTTCGTTCTGCGCCGGAAAGGTGCCCAGGCAAACTATGCGCCGGAGCTTTTGCAGCGTGCCGAGGAGCGGCTGAAGGGGCTCTCGGAAGAGGCGGTTCGTCGACTGGAGAGCAATATCATCGCCGGTCTTCCGGGCGGCGAGGATAGCTACGGGCGTGAGGCGATCCGTACTGCCATCGAATCCTTTGACGGGCTGACGACGGAGGACCTGCAGACGAACCTCGACAATTTTCTGCACGAGGTCGTGCCGGTCGCCGCCGAAGTTGGAGCACGGCTCGCCATCCATCCCGACGATCCTCCGATTTCGCTCTTTGGCTTGCCGCGAGTGGTTTCGACGGCGGAGAATCTGCGTCGCATCACTGGCTGCGTCGATCATCCCGCCAACGGCCTGACACTTTGCGTCGGCTCCCTTGGTTCGCGCGCCGACAATGACGTGCTTGCCATCGCCCGCGAATTTGCGTCGCGCATCAATTTTGCCCATTTGCGCGATGTGGCGATCGAGCCGGATGGTTCCTTTGTCGAAGCCGCGCATCTGGAAGGGCGCGGTGACATGTACGCGATCCTGCGCGTACTTCTGGCGGAGGAGGCTCGCCGCCGCACCGATGGCCGCCCCGACCATATGATTCCGATGCGCCCCGACCATGGTCACCTGATCGGCGACGATGTCGATAAGCCGACCAATCCCGGTTATTCGCTGATCGGGCGGCTCAAGGGCCTGGCCGAGCTGCACGGCGTCATCCACGCCATTGGCAAGATCGATGACTACTCACGCTATTGGAAAAGCTTTTAGAGATTCCTGCTCGGCAAGCCGATGCAGCCTTCATCGCTTTAATCTGACGGGAACAAAGACATTCCAATGTCCTTCCCAACTGCCGTCGATCGTCCTGCTGCAGGTCACCGCAACATTCGGCGCGGACAGGCCATATGTTTTGGGAACCCATTTCACCGTCAGCGGCACAGCGCATCTCGGCACCTGAATCTTCAGATTTGGGTCAAGCGCCTCCCAACGGGTGCCGTCAGCCATGTTTTCCTTGGCGATGAATTGCCTCGCCTCTTCCCTTATCTCGAAAAGGCCGTGTTTTACGCCGCTCGTCCTGTCGTCTTCTATGCCGCGATAGGCGAGGCCGGACGCCAAGCAAGTTGGAGCCACCCCGGCAAACAGCCCTAAGGACAGAAACAGTGTTTGCCATCGGGTCATGTGTCTCTCGCCGTTCATGGGATGCAAGGTTCTTTGCCACGAAATGATCATATCGAAAAACCTTCACCGCGCTTGTCGGAAAATCGGATCGAAGCTCGTCCTTGGGACAGCCCGTCCAATGGGCACTAGCAAAATCCGTTCCGAGGAGTCGATCATGACCGATGCAACAGAACAATCGCAGCAGCCCAAGGTGCCGGTGCTTGGCGGCCTGGTGGCCTATTTGACGGTGGATGGCGCCGTGAAGGCCGCCGAATTCTACAAGCGCGCCTTCGGCGCCGAACAGGTGTTCATGTATCCGGCTGACGAGCAGGGCCGGACGATGCATATCCATCTCTATATCAACGGCAGTTCGTTGATGCTCTGCGACGCTTATCCCGAACATGGTCACGCGCTGCAAAAGCCGCAGGCTTTTACCCTGCAACTGCTTGTCGACGATATCGATGCCTGGTGGAAACGCGCCGTCGATGCCGGCGCCGAGGTCCTCATGCCAATCGAGGTGATGTTCTGGGGCGACCGCTGGGGCCAGCTTCGCGATCCCTTCGGCATCGTCTGGGCCATGAACGCGCCCGTCAAGAAATAAACTTTGCAGAAAGGACCGGGTTCGAAGAGTTCGAGCCCGGTCCCATTCGTCGAATGTCGTTGCAATGTTGAACCAGACGCGGCTTTCAGGATGAAGCCTTGTCTATTATTCAGAGAGCAGGGTCCGTGTCAGGGGATGCATGGGATCAGTCAGGCCATCCAATATCGTGAAATGATTGCGATCCGGCTCGATGACAGCGGCCGTTGCCGCTCCGAGGCCGGTCCAGATATTGGCAAGCAGGGCATTCTGGCGGATGAATTCGGCACGCTCCGCGCCGCCGACCCAACAGGTGAGGCGGACATTGTCTGCGGGCTCCAGCAGGGCCGGACTTTCGGCCATGGCTTCGGCGGCATCGATGCGCAGAAGCTCGTTCATGGCTCGCTTCATAATCGGGCGCAGGTCGTGCACTCCGGAGATGGAGACCACATTGCGGATGCGGGCCTGGATGGATGCGGCAAGCGGGGAGGTCGCCGTGACCATGCGGGTTACGAGCTGGCCGCCGGCCGAATGTCCTGTCAGCATCAGAGGGCCGTCGACCATATCGGCGGCTTTGCCGATCGCGGCCGCAACCTCCTTGGCAATGCCGGAAAGGCGGATAGCAGGACAAAGCGTATAGGAGGGAATGGCGACGGCGTAGCCATTGGCGATCGGGCCAGCAGCGAGATGCGACCAATAGCTCTTGTCGAGTTCCAGCCAATAGCCGCCATGGATAAAGACCACCACTCCCCTCGGTGCCTCGGCAGGCAGAAAGAGGTCGAAGCGATTGCGCTCGCCAGCCCCATAGGCGAGATCGAGTTTGGCGCGACCGGTCGTGGCCAGGCTATCGCGGAAGGTTTGCGCCGGCTCCACCCAGGCGGCCGGCCAGCGGTCGCCGCCGACCACATAGGCGTCGCTGGTGTAGGCACTTTCCCAGTCGGTAATCCTGAAATAGCTCATCGCCATGTCCCCCCGCTTCGCGAGCGCCAATTCCCTATCAGGTCACAGTCGACCGCACGGCAAAACGCGCGTCCCTCCACGATTCGCTGCTCAGAATATCCTCCAGCACTTCCGCCGCCTGCCAGACGTCGCGGTAGCCAACATACAGCGGCGTGAAGCCGAACCGCAGGGTTGCGGGCGCGCGGAAATCGCCGATTACGCCGCGTTCAATCAGGGCCTGCATCACTTCATAGCTGTTGCTGTGGGTGAAGGAGACCTGGCTGCCGCGTCTTTCGCTATCGCGCGTGGTTTCCAGGACAACGCCATATTGGCCGCATTTCGCCTCGACCAACTGTATGAAGAGGTCCGTCAGCGCAATGCTCTTCCTGCGAAGCGCGCCCATGTCGACCTCATCCCAGACGCCGAGCACGCCCTTCAGCGCTCGCAGCGACAGAATTGGCTGGGTGCCGCAGAGGAAACGCTTGATGCCTTCGCCACCGGCAAAACTCCGCTCGAAAGCAAAAGGCCGCGCATGTCCCCACCAGCCGCTGAGCGGCTGTGTGATGGCGTCGTGGTGTCGATGGGCTGCATAGATAAAGGCCGGCGAGCCGGGGCCGCCGTTCAGGTATTTATAGGTGCAGCCGACAGCGAAATCGGCGTTGGCACCGTCAAGATCGACCGGCAATGCACCTGCGCTGTGGCAGAGATCCCAAATCACCAGCGCACCGGCCTCGTGGATCCGGCGCGTCAGCGCCGCCATATCGCGCAGCTCGGCGCTCTTGTAGTTGACGTGATTGACCAACACGACCGCGACCTGATCGTCGATCAGGTCCTCGATAGTGTCCGCATCCCGGCCTTCGAGGCGAAGGGTAACGCCTGGGCGCGTCGAGGCAACGCCTTCGGCCATATAGAGATCGGTCGGAAAGCTGTCGCCTTCCGCGACGATAATGCTGCGGCCCGGCCGCATGGCAAGTGCGGCATGCAGGGCTTTATAGATGTTGATCGAGGTCGAGTCCGTAACCACGGTCTGCCCCGGCGCCGCGCCGATCAGACGTCCGATGCGGTCGCCGAGCTCAAGCGGCAGGTGGAACCAGCCGGCGCTGTTCCAGCTACGGATGAGGCCGTTGCCCCACTCCTCCTTTGCCGCCTGCTGCAATTCGGCGAAAACATCATGCGAGGCGGCACCGAGCGAATTGCCGTCGAGATAGATGACGCCCTCGGGCAAGGCGAAGCGGCTGCGGAAGGACCGCAGCGGATCGGCCGCATCCATGGCCTCGACAGCGGCGAGATCGGGAAGGCTGGTCATGGTGTCGGGTCTCACTTTATTCGCGAATGGTTTCCCGGGCGGGCGCGCCGCCGCGGCTGCGCTTGATGCTTGGCAGGGCCAGCATCAGTAGGACGAACAGGCCGGTAGCGAGCTTCAGGTTCGGCGGCGGCATGCCGGCAGCGAGGCAGAGCGAGACGAGCTGGTAATAGATGATCGAGCCGACGAAGGGGGCCAATAGCTGCCGCAATACCGTCTGCTTGCCGGTGAAGGCCTCGCCGATCATCAGGGCCGCCAAGCCGTTGATCAGGATGCCGATGCCCATATTGACGTCGGCAAAGCCCTGCGATTGCACCATCAAGGCGCCGCTGGAGGCAGAAAAGGCGCTGGCGAGGCCGACGCCGCCGATCGTCGCGGCCCAGACATTGATGCCTTGCGCTTCGGCCATATCCGGATTGGAGCCGACAGCGCGCATGGCGGTGCCTTTCTCCGTCTTGAAATAGAGGTTCAGCGCGATGAGCACGATCAAGGCGATCAGGCCGGCAATGACGATCTTGCTTGCCGGAAAGCCTGGTTGGGTCAGGGGCACCCAATCGAATACGGTCGGCTGGCCGAAGACCGAGAGGTTCGACTTGCCCATGATGCCGAGATTGATGCTGTAGAGCATGGTCGACATCAGGATGCCGGCGAGCAGCGTGTGGATGCGGAAGCGCAGGTGGATAAAGGCCGTGCAGCAACCCGCAGCAAGGCCGACGACAAAAGCCGCAATGATCGCCAGCGGCGGTGCGACGCCGGCGGCGAGCAGAATGCCACAGACGCAGCCGCCGAGCGGAAAGGCGCCTTCGCTAGTCAGATCCGGAAAGCTCAGCATGCGGAAGGGGATCATGATCCCCAGCACGACGAAGCTCAGGATGAAGCTCTGCGCCAGCGTGACCGGGATGAGCGAGACGAAGCTCGAAACCGTTGTCTGAATGAAATCCATGATATCAGCTCACCAGCAGCATGCGGTCGGACTTGACGGCGAAGTGGCCGATCAATTCGGGAACGGTGATCCGCTTCTTCGCTTCACCGATGATTTCGAGATGAACTTTGCCGGCGTCGAGCATGATAACGCTGTCGCCGAAGTCGACGGCGTGCTGCATATTGTGCGTCACCATCAGGGTCGTAAGCTTTAACGTTTCGACGGTTCGCACCGTTGCCTGCATGACAATGTCGGCCGTGCGCGGATCGAGGGCGGCGGTGTGTTCGTCGAGCAGCAGTACGTCGGGCGAACCGCCCACTGCCATGATGAGGGACAGCGACTGACGCTGGCCGCCGGAAAGCAGTTCCACCTTGGTATCCAGCCGGTTCTCAAGGCCGAGACCGAGAACGGCGAGGCGTTCCTTATAGGCGGCAAGACGTGTGGCATTCAGGCCAGGCCGAAATCCCCGGCTCTTCCCGCGCAGCTCCGCCAGAAGCATGTTCTCGCCGACGGTCATGCTGGCGGCGGTGCCCTTCATCGGGTCCTGGAAGACGCGGGCGAGCCGCGCCGCACGCTTGTGGACCGGCATGCTCGTGACGTCGTTGCCATTGATGAGAATCTGGCCGGAATCGAGGCTGAGGGCACCGGAAATCGCATTCAGCATGCTGCTCTTGCCGGCGCCGTTCGAGCCAATGACGACGCCGAATTCGCCGGTCTTGAGGGAGAGCGTCAGGCCGTTGAGCGCGATCTTTTCGTCGGGCTGGCCTCTGTAGAAAACCTTGCGCGCGGATTTGATGTCCAGCATCCGTGCCTCCCCTGTACTGTAGGGTTATGAAATGGCGGCGCTTTCAGCGCCGCCATGGATCAGATGGATCCTACGAAGATGCCGCCTATTACTTCGTGAAGCAATTGCAATCGGCAAGCGAGGTCGGAACGTCGGCGCCAAAGGCCTTCAAAACGGTCTTGTTGATCAACGGAGCATGGTCCTCATAGGCAGGACGGGACGGCGCGATAGTCTTGGGATCGCCACCCTTGAGGATCTTTGCAGCGATCCTGCCGGCATTTTCACCGACCTGCTCGTAGTTGACGGCGAAGCTTGCCGGCACGACACCGCTGCGAACAGCGGCGTCGTCGGAATTGACGATCGGGATCTGTGCCTGGCGGGCGGCTGCAGCAACGGCGGTGATTGCCGGCTGCAAGAGGTTGGAGGCGGGCGTGTAAATCACGTCTGCCTTGCCGGCGAGCGAGGCGATGCGCTGCTGGATGTCGTTGACATTGTCGACGCCCACCGGGACCAGTTCGAAGCCTGCGGCCGGAGCGGCTGCCTTAACCTTTTCGATCAGGGCAGCGTCGTTAGCCTCGCCCGGATTGTAAGGCACGCCGATGCGCTTGGCGTTCGGAAGCAGCTTCTTGGTGAAGGTCAAGATGGCGGCGATGTCCTGCAGGTCGCTTGCGCCGGTAATGCCCTCATCGCCGGCATCCCAGGAAGGAACCAGCTTGGCGGCGACCGGATCGGTCACGGCCGAGAATACGATCGGGATACCGGAGCCGGCGAGCGCCTTCTTGGCGATCTGCGAGACAGGCGTCGTGATGGTGTACATCAGCTTCGGATGATCCGACTGCAACTTGGCGATCATCTGCGGCACCAGCGAAGCGTCGAAGCTAGTGTTGCTCTCGGTATAGACGACATCCTTGCCTTCGACAAAGCCGTTCTCGGCCAGCGCCTTTTTGAAGCCGGCGATCGAAGCGTTGAGCTGCGGATGTTCGCCGAAATTGGCGATCGCGATCTTGATCGGCTCGGCGGCTGCCGTCGCAATGCTCGCCATGACCGCGCCGGCGACGACCAGCCCCGACAACCATCTGGATGTGGACTTCCTCATGATTTCCTCCCGGATTTTATAAGAGAGCCTCGCTCTCTCAACTTTGTTGTTGAGATCATACCGGTTGCGGTGCTGCTGTCAATTTACGATATATGATATGCACCATAAGCACCTTTGATATATAATTTTACTGAAAACCAAATTTATATATAATTTGCGGCTTCAGGTATCGGGATCGACGCTATGCAGGACAAGGAACCTCTGACGAAGACGGAAGCGGCCTATTGGCTCCTGCGCCGGGATATTCTCAACACGAAGCTGCGGCCCGGCGCATCGTTGAAGCTCAGCACTTTGCGGGATACCTATGGCGTCGGCTGGACTCCGCTGCGCGAAGCCTTGTCCCGGCTGGAAGCCGAAAAGCTGGTGACGGCCATCAGCAATCGCGGTTTTGCTGTCGCGCCGGTTTCCCGCACGGAGCTGGAAGATCTGATGCGCGCGCGGATGGTTGTCGAGCTGCCGTTGCTGCTGGAATCGATCGAGAAGGGTGGTCCGGCCTGGGAATCCGCTGTGGTCACGGCCCACTACCGCCTCTCTCGCTGCAAGATCGTACCCGACGCCGCTTCCGAGGAAATGGCGGATGAATGGGATGAAAAGCATACGGCATTTCATGCCGCTCTCTTAAGCGCTGCGACATCGAGCTGGCTCCTGCGCTTTCAAAGCACGATTTCCGACCAGCTCCGCCGTCATCATCGTTTTCTCGGTCTGGCGCCGACGCAGCGCGCCGCCGCTGGTCTGCAGAGCGGTTATGAAAAGGCGGTCGCCGCCTTGCGGGAGGCAATGGCGATCGAGCGGCATACGGAGTTGATGGAAGCGGCCCTCGATCGCGATATCGAGCGCGCTCGAGCGCTAATGACCGAGCATATCGGCTATACGCTGCAGGTCTATATCAAGTCCGAAGATGAGGATGACGAGCGCGCGCCATCAAAGTTGCGCAGGAATGTCTAATCGTAACAAAGCCGTGTCCTCCTCTGTTTGGGGATGACAAGACGGTGCATGCTCCTATTCTTTAGGCGATCATTCTCTTCATTCCGGTTCCGGCATCATCCGATTTTGAAAATATCCTTGGGAGGACATCATGACGCGTACAGTGGTCATAGGAGCAACCGGCCATGTCGGCACTTATCTCGTGCCGCGGCTGGTGGAGGCCGGGCATGAGGTGGTGGCGGTGAGCCGGGGCCAGGCAAAACCCTATTCGCCGAACCGGGCGTGGGATGCCGTTGAGCAATTGACGATGGATCGCGCCGCGATGGAAAAGGACGGCAGTTTCGGGCCGGCGATCCGCGCTCTGAAACCCGATATCGTCATCGATATGATCTGCTTCACGTTGGACAGTGCGAAGCATTTGACCGAGGCTCTCTCGGGTCATGTCAGCCATTTTCTGCATACGGGCACGATCTGGACGCACGGTTTTTCCACCGTCGTGCCGACGCTCGAGGAAACGCCGAAGCGACCGTTCGGCGAATACGGAACGCAGAAGGCCGCGATTGAGAGCTATTTGCTAACGAAGGCGCGGATCGAGAGTTTCCCGGCGACGCTGATCCATCCGGGCCATATTGTCGGCCCCGGCTGGGCGCCGCTCAATCCGGCTGGCCATTTCAACCTCGCGGCATTTTCGACCTTAGCGCGGGGTGAAACGCTCGTGCTGCCGAATTTCGGTCTGGAAACGGTCCATCATGTCCATGCCGACGATGTCGCTCAAATGTTCATGGGCGCAATTGCCAATTGGCGCGCTTCGACCGGCGAGAGTTTCCATGCCGTGTCGAGCGGCGCACTGACGCTTCGGGGCTATGCCGAGGCGATGTCGCGCTGGTTCGGCCACGAGCCGAAACTGGAATTTCTTCCCTACGAAAAATGGGCGGAAGGCCAGACGCCGGAGGATACCGAGGCGACGTGGGAGCATATCGCCCGCAGCCCGAATTGCTCGATCGCAAAGGCTGAGCGGCTTCTCGGCTACGCGCCGCGCTATACCTCGCTGCAGGCCGTGCAGGAATCCGTGGCTTGGCTGATGGAGAAGAGACGGATCGGGTGACGGCATCCCGTTATCGCTGTAGCCAAGCCTCTATTCCTTTCGCTGCCGCGCGTCCGGTGGCGAAACAGGCGGAGAGAAGATAGCCGCCGGTCGGCGCTTCCCAATCGATCATTTCTCCGGCGACGAACACGCCGGGGAGGGCCCTCAGCATATATCCGTCGTCGATAGCGCTCCAGCGGATGCCGCCGGCCGATGAGATGGCCTCGGTGATAGGCCGCGGCCTCAGGAGCGGGATCGGCAGGGCCTTGATCAGGTGTGACAGTCGTTCCGGATCTGCCAAATTGGCTGATGGAACGAGTTCTCGCAGCAGTGCCGTCTTGACGCCTTCGATTCCCGCCCCTTTGCGAAGGCGATTGGAAAGGCTGGCTTTGGCGTCCTGCCGCGTCAGATCGCGGGATAGTCGCTGCGCTGTCCTGCCGGGCGTAAGATCGACCATGAGCGCGGCTTTACCGTCGTTTGCGAGCCGGTCACGCAGGCTGGCGGCATGGGCGTAGACGAGGCTGCCTTCGATACCGTGTCGGGAAATGACGAACTCGCCGGGAAAAGTGCCGGCGGCCGATGTTGCGGTCA
Source organism: Rhizobium sp. LEGMi-198b (assembly GCF_054114205.1). Classification (NCBI taxonomy): domain Bacteria; kingdom Pseudomonadati; phylum Pseudomonadota; class Alphaproteobacteria; order Hyphomicrobiales; family Rhizobiaceae; genus Rhizobium; species Rhizobium sp. LEGMi-198b. Next base: position 225,309 of record NZ_JBSYVH010000006.1, read on the forward strand.
CGGCTTTCAGCGGCTCTCCGGCGAAGCGCTCGCCAAAAATGGCGCTCCAGGCGACATCGAAGCCGCAATTGGCGGGCTGGAAGTCGGCGATGTCGATGCCTTTATTCCGAAGCCAGGCGATCCAGGCGGCGTCCGAGCCGAGCCGGGGATAACTCGCGCCACCAAGCGCGAGCAGGGCTGCGTCGCATTGAACGATCGTTCGTCCCTCTGGCGTCTCAAAGGCAAAGCCGCCTTCTGCAAAGCCGGACCAGCGATGCCTTGTCAAAACCTTGACGCCTTGTGTCTCCAGCCTGCCGAGCCAAGCGCGCAGCAGCGGCGAGGCCTTCATGACCGTTGGAAAGACGCGGCCCGAAGAGCCGGTGAATGTCTCCGTGCCAAGTCCTGCCGCCCAGCTCCTGATATTATCAGGCGTAAAAGCGTCGAGGGCCGAACGTAACCGGTCGGAGCTTTGGCCGAAGCGATTGGCGAAGCGGATATAATCTTCCGAATGGGTGATGTTGAGGCCGGATTTCCCCGCCAGCAGGAATTTGCGGGCGACGGTCGGCATGCTATCGTAAACGGTGATCCGATGACCGGATATCGACAGCACTTCGGCCGCCATCAGCCCCGCCGGCCCGCCACCGATGATCGCGATCTGCTTTCCTGTCATGAAGCCGCCCGGTGTTGAATTGTTTTTGTTCTCTTGGGCCGAGCCGGCGTTGAAAGCAAGGCGTCTCGCCTAAGTCATTGCTTGGCAATCTGTACTCTCGGTCATGCCATCGTGAAGGACTACCTTTCGACGGCGTGGGCGACGAGAATTGGCCGGATTGGTACGTCGAATACATCGTCCGGGAACAAGCCGGCGAGGAGCTGCCGTTATAGGTGCGAGCCCTTGCAAAGCTGTCGGATCGCACGTTCCGCTCGCCATCGTCCAAGAAGGCATAATCGATGACCAGCGCGATGCTTCGAGCTTGCGCGCTGCCCTCAGGTTGCCAACGGTGCAATTTTTATATAACCATATAGTTACTATCACTTCCGATTTTCCTGGGGCTGTCAACTTGTGTCATGATCGAGTAATTGTCGGCGGCTAGGGGGCCGCGTGGCCTTGCCAAACGCAATCGGGAGCCGCGATGACCGAAGCCAAAATCACGAAGGGCCGATCGAAGAGCCCGGAGGCTGAAACTGTGGTCGGGTCCACCGATCAGGCGGTATCGACCTCACCCGCCGAGCGGCCGCGCCTCAGGGATGCGGAGCGCACGAGCAAGGCGATCCTGGCTGCGGCGACCAAGGAATTTGCCGAGCGCGGCTATGGCGGCGCCCGTGTCGATGCCATAGCCGAGCGCGCCAAGATCAACAAGCGCATGCTCTATCACTATTTCGGGGGCAAGGATGCCCTTTATGTCGCTGTGCTGGAAGGCAGTTACGTTGCCATCCGTTCGGCGGAGGCAAGGCTCGATCTGTCGCACCGCAGCCCTACGGAGGGCATGCGGGAGCTTGTTGTTTTCACATGGAAATATTTTCTCGATCACCCGGAATTTCTTGGCATTCTCAACACGGAAAACCTGCATAAGGCCCGCTTTCTGAAGAGGTCGGCGCGGATTTTCGAGCTGCATTCTCCCTTGGTCGCGGAGATTTCCGGTCTGCTGGATCGCGGCGCTGCGGCCGGCGATTTCCGTCCGGGCTGCGATCCCGTCAAGATCTACATGAGCATCGCGGCCCTCGGTTCCTTCTTCCTAACGAACCGCTGGACGCTGTCGACGATCTTCCGGCGGAACCTTTCCGACAAGTCGGAGATCGATGCCTGGGGCGAGCATATCGTCGACGTCATCTTCGCCTACCTGCGTCCTTAAGCTTTTAAAACGCCTCTTAATCCCGCCGAATCCGCGCAATTGCCGCCGCGGCCGTCGATGATGGCCGTTGACAGCGCCGCTTTGCCGTGTCACTCATGTAACTATATAGTTATTTACGGGAGGAGTGGGATATGGTGACGAAGCCGATCGGCATCATCATGCATGGCATCACCGGCCGCATGGGCTACAATCAGCATCTCGTGCGGTCGATCCTGGCGATCCGCGAGCAGGGCGGCGTGCTGCTTGCCAACGGCGACAGGTTGATGCCGGACCCGATCCTCGTCGGTCGCAATGCCGAAAAGATCGCGGAAGTCGCGCGCAAGCACGGCCTCGCGAAGACGACCACCGATCTCGACGGCGCTCTCGCCGATCCCCACAACACGATTTTCTTCGACGCCGGCTCGACGCAGATGCGCGTCTCGCTGCTGGAGAAAGCCATCGCAGCCGGCAAGCATGTCTATTGCGAGAAGCCGATTTCCGAGACGCTGGACGAAGCTCTTTCGGTCGCAAGCTCGGCGGAGCGTCGCGGCGTCAAGAATGGCGTCGTGCAGGACAAGCTTTATCTGCCGGGCCTTCGCAAGATCGCCATGCTGCGCGACAGCGGTTTCTTCGGCAAGATTCTCTCCGTGCGCGGCGAGTTCGGCTACTGGGTTTTCGAAGGCGATTGGGGCGTGAAAGCGCAGCGTCCCTCCTGGAATTACCGCAAGGCCGAGGGCGGCGGCATGATCCTCGATATGCTGCCGCACTGGCGCTATGTGCTCGACAATCTCTTCGGTGAAGTCAAAGCCGTGAGCTGCTACGGCGCGACGCATATTCCTAGCCGCGTCGATGAAAACGGCAGGACCTATGTCGCCGATGCCGACGATGCTGCCTATGCCACGTTCGAGCTCGACGGCGGCGTTGTCGCGCAGATCAATTCCTCCTGGGCCGTGCGTGTCCGCCGCGACGATCTCGTCACCTTCCAGGTGGACGGAACGCATGGGTCGGCGGTCTGCGGGCTGATGCGCTGCTGGACGCAGCATCGCGTTAACACGCCGAAGCCGGTCTGGAACCCGGACCAGCCGCAGCCGATCAATTTCTTCGAGACCTGGGACGAGGTGCCGGACACGCAGACCTTCGACAATGGTTTCAAGGCGCAGTGGGAGGATTTCCTGTGCCATGTCGTCGACAATACGCCATGGAAATTCACCTTGCGTGAGGGCGCCAAGGGCGTTCAACTCGCCGAACTCGCTCAAAAGAGCTGGGCAGAGCGCCGCTGGGTCGACGTTCCCTCGCTTTCCGCTCGCTAGGAGACAAGACCATGACGAAGACCCTTCGTTTGCCCGGCACCGACGGCAAGCTTGCCGAATTCACCGTCGCCAACACACCGCTTAGCCCACCGGAGCGCCCGGCAGGCGGCCATCGCTTCAATCGCGTCGCCTATGCCGCGGCTCATGTCGTCGTCGATCCCCTGGCCGACAATGATCCATGGCTTGACCGCAACATTGATTGGGAGCGGACGATCGCTTTCCGTGAATATCTCTGGGATCTCGGCTTTGGCGTCGCGGAAGCCATGGATACGGCGCAGCGCGGCATGGGTCTTGATTGGGCCGGTGCCAAGGAGCTGATCACGCACGCGCAGTCAGCCGCCCGCAATCGCTCGGACTCACTGATCGCCTACGGCGCTGGCACCGATCATCTGGCGCCTGGTCCCGATGTCACCATCGATGATGTGATCCGCGCCTATGAGGAGCAGGTGGCCTTCGTCGAGGGGCAAGGCGGGCGCATCATTTTGATGGCGAGCCGCGCGCTTGCGGCGGCTGCCAAGGGACCGGACGACTATATCCGCGTCTACAACCGCATCCTCGGGCAGGTCCAACAGCCGGTGATCATTCACTGGCTCGGCTCGATGTTCGATCCGGCTCTGGCCGGCTATTGGGGTTCGTCCGACGATATGCGGGCAATGGAGACGGCGGTCGCGATCATCAACGACAACGCCGCCAAGGTTGATGGCGTCAAAATCTCGCTGCTGTCGGCGGAAAAAGAGATCGTCATGCGCCGCCGCCTTGATCCGGCGGTCAAGATGTATACCGGTGACGATTTCAACTATGCCGAATTGATCGCGGGTGACAGCCAGGGCTATTCGCATGCGCTACTCGGCATCTTCGACGCGATCGCGCCTGCGGCAAGCGCCGCTCTCGCGAAGCTGGCCGAGAACGATCTCGAAGCTTTCCATGAGATGATGGCGCCGACCGTCCCTCTGTCGCGCCATATTTTCAAGGCGCCGACACGCTTCTACAAGACCGGTGTGGTCTTCCTCGCCTATCTCAACGGCTTCCAGGATCACTTCCAGATGCTCGGCGGCCAGCAAAGCACGCGCTCCATCGTACACTTGTCGGAACTGTTCCGTCTGGCCGATACGGCCCGCGTTCTCAGAGACCCCGATCTTGCCGTGCAGCGGATGAAGACGATCCTTGCCACGGTCGGCGTCGCCTAAAGCAATTCTAGGAAAAGTGCGTGGCGGTTTTCCGTCCGGAATTGCGTGAAAACAAAGAGATGGAGTAGTTCGGCGATTCCGTGAAGCGCTGAACTGCTCTAATCGGGAAACGGGATCTGGGAGGATCATCAGAATGGCTGTATCCGGCCTTTCCATCAATCTTGCGACCGTGCGCCAGCAATATGATATGCGTCAGGCGGTCGACGCCTGCTTAAAACAGGAGATCGTCGCGATTGCGCCCTGGCGCGATCAGGTGCATGCGATCGGCTTGGCGGAAGCAGCGAGGATCGTTGCCGATAACAGGTTGAAGGTCACCGGATTATGCCGTGGCGGCATGTTCCCAGCCGCAGATGCTGAGGGCCTGAGGGCCGCGATCGATGACAATAGACGGGCGATCGACGAAGCGGCGGCGCTGAATGCCGATTGCCTCGTGCTCGTTGTCGGCGGTCTGCCGAAGGGTTCGAAGGATATCGCTCACGCTCGCGAAATGGTGGCGGATGGCATCGCGGCGATCCTGCCGCATGCTCGCAGCGCCGGCATTCCGCTGGCAATCGAGCCGCTGCACCCGATGTATGCCGCCGACCGTGCCTGTGTGAATACGCTAGAACAAGCGCTCGATATCTGCGATCTGCTGGGCGAGGGCGTCGGTGTCGCAGTCGATGTCTACCATGTCTGGTGGGACCCGAAGCTTTATGAACAGATCGCGCGTGCCGGCGCCAAGGGCCAGATCCTGGCGCACCATATCTGCGATTGGCTGGTACCGACCACGGATCTGCTGCTCGATCGCGGCATGATGGGCGACGGCGTTATCGACCTGAAGCGTATTCGCGCCGCTGTTGAGGAGGCCGGCTTTTTCGGTCCGCAGGAGGTGGAAATCTTTTCGGAGGCGAATTGGTGGAAAAGGCCGGGTGAGGAGGTCCTTTCCACCTGCATCGAACGTTTCCGCACGGTTTGTTGAAGGCGCAACGTGTGCCCGATCAGGCAGGCATAAAAAATGCCGGGCCACAAATGGCCCGGCGAAGTTTGAAGACTTAAACCAAAGCGGCTTATTCGACTGGGACGATCTTGCCCGCATCCCACTTGTAGAGCGAGAAGCTCTGCGAGGTGAGGTCGCCGGTTTCGCCATAGGTGACCTTCCCAATAGCGGTCTGGATCGGTTCGCCGCTCTTCAGTGCGGTGGCGACGGCTTGGGCGTCGTCGGCGCTGCCGGCCTTCTCAATGCCGGCCTTCAGGACTTGCACGGCAGCGTAGGCGTTCAGCGTGAAGGCTTCCGCCGGGATGTTGCGCTCCTTCAGCGCCGCGGCGGCGGTCTGGGAATCCGGGTTCTTCAGCGCGTCGGAGGCGTTGGTGAAGATCGTGCCTGCAGCGGCTTCATTGCCGATTGCCCAATATTCGGTATTCGATAGGCCGTCGCCGCCGATGAGCTGCGCCTTGACGGAGATGTCGTGCAATTGGCGGGCGAGAAGGCCGCCCTCCGGATGATAGCCGCCGAAATAGACGAGATCGACGCCGGCAGCCTTGAGCTTCGCCGTCAGCGCGCTGTAATCCTTTTCGCCAGGGGTCAGGGAATCGTTGAGCACTTCGGTTACGCCACCGGCGTTGAGCGTTGCCTTGAAGGCGTCCGCCAGACCTTTGCCATAGGCGGCCTTGTCGTTGAGGATGGCGATCTTCTTGTCCTTGAAGTTCTTCAGCACATATTTCGCGGCGACATCGGCCTGCTGGTCGTCACGGCCGCAGGTGCGCAGGATGTTGGGGAGGCCGCGCTTCGTGAGATCCGGCGCGGTCGCGGTCGGCGTCACCATCAGGATACCGTTTTCAGCGAGTGCATCCGATACCGGAATGGCAACGCCCGAGGTTACCGGACCGACGACGAAACGAATACTCTGACCCACGAAATCGTTAGCAACGGAGACGCCCTGCTTCGGATCGCCGGCATCGTCCCCCAGCTTCAGGACGACTTTCTGACCGAGAATGCCACCGGCCTTGTTGATCTCGTCAACGGCGGTCTGTGCGCCATTCTTGACCTGGTCGCCGTAAGCGGCCACAGGGCCGGTTAGTGGCGCGATGAGGCCGATCACGATATCCGCATGGGCAAGCGGCGCGAAGGCCAGCGAGGCGACGAAGGTCGCAGCCGTCAATGTCTTCAGACTCATTTTTTCTCTCCTTGGATGGGCGCGGCAGCGCCCTTTGAACCCGCCGCAATGGTCTGTCGTCGCGCGCGAACTGCCGTAAGGCGCCTTGAAAATGGAGACAGAAGTGACATCGAAGCTGATGATCGCTTTCGGACATTTTTGACCTCAAAAGCGCTCATAAGGGTAGTTTCTGTAGGAATATTACCGCGATTCCGCAAGAAAATAACCGTCGTGGAGACAATTTTGACGATTTCTCGGAAATTTCTATCGAGGTACCGATAGTGGAATTTGGGGGGGCGTGAGGTCGTTTTTCACCTCGAATGCCCTGCCGAAGATTCGAAGGGCGTTTATTCTGCCAATGCTTGATGCCAGGCGCGCCGGTAGTCCTGCAGACCCGGCAGATCGGCCCGAACGGGGTGGTTTTCCGGCGCGGCCGCAGGTTTGATGCCGGTCAGCAGCGCCGCACCTTGGCTGGTGCCGGTCGAGCCGGGCAGGGCGACGACGTCAGATCCCGTCAGCGAAGACAGGGCTGCAAGATAAGTCCGATTAAGCGCGAAAGGTCCCTCGACGAAAATCGGGCCTTTGGCGCCGATCAGATCCAGGCAGGCTTCAGTCATCAATGCTAGATAGAGGCTGGCGGCGGCGAGACGTAGCTCGGAACTCGCTTGCGCTTGCCCGATCCAGTGCATCTTTTGGCCAGGAAAGGGGCCGGAACCCTCGACCACGTTCGGCAGCAGCATGATGCCCTTTTCGATAACGGCCGCCAGCATCTCCTCCGTCGTTTCCTGCGATACGGGTCCGATTTCACCCGCCAGGATCTCGAACTCCCGCCCGCCCATGAAACGCGAGGAAGGCACGGCGCGGCCGTATGCATCAACATTGGCAAGCGCATCGCGCGCCGGATCGAGATGATCCAGATCCCCGCCGACGGCGAAATTGATCACCCAGGTCCCGGTCGACACGACGGCGAAGGGCGCTTCGTTCTCCACGAGATGCGGCAGCAGCGAGGCGTTGGAATCATGGATGCCGCAATAGACCGGAACCGGAGCACTGGGGCCGATCTCTGCCGCGATCGCCGGCAATAGAGGTCCGAGCGCATCGAAGGCGGAACGGATCGGGGCCATGAGAGAACGAATGTCGAGCGTGTCGACCAGCGAGGAATAAGCGCCGGTGGTCGGATTCCAGAGATCGGTGTGACAGCCGAGCGAGGTGACTTCGTTGGCGGCAATGCCGGTCAGCCGCAGGGCCCAATATTGCGGATAGGTCAGGATCGTGCTGACGCGCGCGAAGTCGTTGGGAAATACGCTCTTCTGATAATGGATTTGCGCACCGACATTCAGCCCGCCGGAAAGCCTCGGTGAAAAGGTCTCGCCGAAGGGCGGGCGCAGGCGGTCATAGGCTTTCTGCACGGCTTCAGGATAGCGATGCTCGTAATCGAGCACCGGCAGAGCAAGGCTGCCGTCTTCGGCAAGTAGAACGGCGGAGGCGCCGTGGGTGGTAATCGATATGGCGTCGAAGCCGGGTGTGGCAGCAAAGTTCTTCAGCGCACCAATAACGAAATCCCACAAGCCCTCGATGTTATAATGCGGGTAGGGGTCGGTCTTCAGCGTGGTATTGGACGTCCGAACGCCGGCGATCTCAGCGCCGGTCTGCGCGTCGAGCACCACGACCTTGGCATTGGTCTTGCCGATATCGAGGACGGCAATGCGGCGATAGGTCGATGGAGCGGTCATGGCAGATGGAAAACCGTCACAAGATCGCTCTGCACTGGCGAATTGTCGGGATTGGTCGCCATGATATCGGCCATGTGCGCCCACCATTTCTTCATGACCGGATGGTCGGGAAGGCTGGCCATCGTGTGATCCCTCGGCCGCGTCAGAACGCCGAACAGCGTGTTCGTTTCGGGGTCGAGATGGATGGAATAGTCGCTCACGCCGGCCTGGTGCAGCAGCTCCACCAGTTCCGGCCAGATCTCGTCATGACGTTTTCTGTACTCGCCCTCCATGCCGGGATTGAGCGTCATCTTGAAGGCGTGGCGTTCGAGGGATGAGGTCATTTCGAGCTCATCGCTTTGACGCGCCGTGCAACGATCGGCAGCGCGATGGTGATGATGAGGAGGAGGCCGATGAAGATCGACATGACGATGCCTGGCACGTTGAGAAGGCCGAGGCCGAACGTCACCAGACCCATGACGAAAGCGGCGATGACGACACCGCCGATCGTGCCGGAGCCGCCAAGGATCGACACTCCGCCGAGCACCACCATGGTCACCACCTCCAGCTCCCAGCCGAGCGCGATCGAGGGGCGGGTGGAGCCGAGACGTGAGGTCAGGCAGACGGCGGCGATACCACTCATGATGCCGGTCAGGAGGAACAGGATGAATTTGACCCGCTCGACCGGAATGCCGGAGAAACGCGCCGCAAAATCATTATTGCCGATCGTATAGACTTGACGGCCGAAATTCGTCGCATGCAGCAGGATGGCGAAGGCGGTCGCCAGCACGATGAAGAGAACGAATTCGAAGGAGAAGACCCAGAAGACATAGCCCTGGCCGAAATAGGCGAAAGCGTCGGGATAATTGCCATAGGCCTGGTCGCCGAGCACGATATAGGAAATGCCGCGAAACAGGCTCATCGTGCCAATGGTCACGACGATCGACGGCAGTTTCAGTACCGAGACGAGGAAGCCGTTGAAAAGGCCGCAGACGAGCCCCACACCCAGCCCGATCGCTACCAGTCCAACCGTACCCACGCCTACCTGCGCAGCGGCGCCCATGGCGGTCGACGCAAGCGCGATGATGGCGGCGACGGACAGATCGATTTCGCCGGCAATGACGAGCAGCGCCATGGCAAAGGCGATCATTGCCTTTTCGGTGAAATTGAAGGTCGCGTCCGAGAGATTGTAAGGGTCGAGAAAATAGGGCGAAGCCAATGAATTAAAAATGAAAATGGCAATCGCGACGCCGAGAAGCAGGATTTCCCAGCTCGCCATTATGCGCTTGAAGGGCGTGCCCAGACGATCGGGAATGCTGCGCTTTTCCGGTGCGGTTTCGGATACGGTGCTCATGCGGTGACCTCCTTACCCGAGGTTTCCTTCGCTGCCTGATCCCTGAGGATGATGCGGCCGCGATTGCGCTCGCGCCGGGCGTTGAAGACGACTGCCAGGATGATGACGGTGCCGGAGATGGCCATCTGCGTGAACGGCGAAATGCCGATGACCGGCAGTGCATTCTTGATGACGCCGAGAAACAGCGCGCCGAGCACAGCGCCGGCGACCGAGCCGACGCCGCCGGCGATCGAGATACCGCCGATGACGCAGGCTGCGACGCTGTCGAGTTCGAAACCGTTGGCGATGTCGACATAGGCGACCGCATAGCGCGACACCCAGAGGTAGCTGCTTAGGCCGGCCAACGCGCCCGAAAGCACGAAGGCGAGGAAGCGCGTCCAGCCGACATCGATGCCGGCATAAACCGCCGCAACCGGATTGCCGCCGCTGGCATAGGTGGAGCGGCCGAAGCGCGTGTAGCGCAGCAGGAGATACATCATCAGCACGATGGCGATGCCAACCCAGGAGAGCACGGGCAGGCCGAGGACCAGCGTGCGCGGCACGTTCAGGAAGATCGGCGTGAACTGATGCGCGTTGACCCACGCGCCGCCGGACAGTACGAAGGCCATGCCGCGGTAGATGGTGAGTGTCCCGAGGGTGACGACGATCGGTGGGATTTCCAGAGCCCAGACGAGATAACCGTTGATGGCGCCGAGCACTGCACCCATAACGATAGCCGTGATAACGAGCACGATCAGCGGCAGATCGGGATAGGCGGCATTCAGCATGGCGATCGCCATGCCGGTAAAGGCGAGATTGGCGGCGACGGAGAGATCGATCGATTTCGTCAGGATGACCGTCATCTGCGCCAGCGCCAGGATGATCAGGATCGACGTATCATTGAAGATGTTGGCAAGATTGGCGGGCTCGGCAAAACCGGCCGCACGCGTTGCGAATCCGGCGATCATCACGATGATGATGAGGAAGAGCAGCGTTTCGCGTTTTTTGAGTATGCGTAGCATCCGGCCCTCCCTATGCATTGCCCGTGGCTGCGCGCACCAGCGTTTCCGGCGTCAGCCCTTCGCGGTCGAACAGGCCGGCCGAAAGTCCCTCCTTCATCACCAGCACGCGATCCGACATGCCAAGGATTTCAGGCAGTTCGGAGGAGATCATGATGATGCTGAGGCCTTCTGCCGCCAGCTCGCTGATGAAGCCGTGCACAGCCGCCTTCGAACCGATATCGATGCCCTTGGTCGGCTCATCCAGAATGATGATCTTCGGCTGCGTCGCCAGCCATTTGCCGATCACTACCTTCTGCTGGTTGCCGCCCGAGAGCGTGCCGACAGGCACGGAAAGGGCAGCGGCGCGCAGGTCCAGCCGCTCGGCATATTTGCGGGCGAGCGCAAACTCGTCGGCTGCTTTCAGGAAGCCTTTGCGCGAGGTCCGCCCGAGCGAAGGCAGCGACATGTTTTGATAGATCGGCATCGGCAGCGCCAGGCCATGGCGGCCGCGTTCCTCCGGCACATAGACGATGCCGGCGCGGATGGCGTCATGCGGCGAATGAATATGGATTTCCTGACCGTTCAGCGTCAGCCGTCCGGAGAGCGGCCTGGTGATCCCGAACAGCGATTGACACAGTTCGGAACGGCCGGCGCCGATAAGGCCGTAGACGCCGAGGATTTCTCCACGCCGGAGCTTGAAGGAGATGTCGCGGAACTCGGTGCGGTGGCAATAATTTTCGACCTCGAACACCACGTCGCCAATGGTAACGGGCACTTTCGGGAAGGCATCCTTGACGTCGCGACCGACCATCATGCGGACGATCTCGTCCTGCGGCGTCTCCTTCAGCGGGCCATGACCAACGGCGCGGCCATCACGAAAGACCACGAAATTATCGGCGATTTCATAGAGTTCGTCGAACTTGTGGCTGATGAACAATATGGCCTTGCCCTTGGCCTTCAGACCTTCGACGATACGGAAGAGGTCATCGATCTCCTTGCGGGAAAGAGCCGCGGTCGGCTCGTCCATGATGACTATGCGTGCTTCGATAGACAGGGCGCGGGCAATCGCCACGAGATGGCGCTGCGCGATGGACAGGTCCTTCAGGCGGATCGACGGATCGATGGTGCTTTCCAGCGATTCCAGCAGCAGCCTTGACCGGCTGTTCATCGTCTTCCAGTCGATGGTGCGGAATTTCGTGCGCGGCGCATGGCCGAGAAAGATGTTTTCGGCAACCGTCAGCTCGTCGAAGAGCACGGTCTCCTGATGTATGGCGGTGACGCCGGCGTCGATCGCGGCCTGGGCGCTGTGAAACGCAACCGGCTTGCCGTCGACGAGGATTTCGCCCTCGTTCGGACGATAGATACCGGTCAGAATCTTGACGAGCGTCGATTTGCCGGCGCCGTTTTCGCCGATCAGGGCGGTGACCTTGCCGGGATAAAGCGAGATGCTGACGCCGTCGAGCGCCTTCACGCCCGGAAAGATCTGCGAAATGCCGCGCATTTCCAGAATGGCGGTATTGCCCAAGCTTGGCATGCCCGTGGCGGGTCGTTGAAGGACTGTGGTCATCAGCAATGTACCGGATAAGTTAACCAAGTCCGGCGGCCGAAGCCGCCGGAAAGCTGCGAATGGGTCTGCTGATCAGAAGACCTTGGAGAACTGATCGATATTCGAAGCGTTGTAGACGAAGGGATCAGCCATGGCGGCTTCGCCGTTGTCTCCAACCTTGATCTTGCCCATGCGGCCGGCATTGATCTCGCTGCCCGGCTTGCCGTCGGTTTCACCCTTGACGAGACGGTAGGAGATCTGCGTGGCGGAATAGCCGAGGTCGATCGGGTTCCAGATCGCAAATTCCTTCGTGGCGCCCGACTTGATGGCGCCGGCCATTTCGGACGGCAGGCCGAGACCGGTCACATAGACCTGGCCGATCTTGCCGGCATCCTTGACAGCCTGCGACGCGGCGAGCACGCCGACGGTCGTCGGAGCGACGATGACCTTGACTTCCGGATGCGAGGTCAGGAGGCCCTGGGCTTCGCGGTAGCTCTTGTCCGAAAGGTCGTCACCGTAGACGGTCGTAACGAGGTTGAGGCCCGGGAAATCCTTGAGCTGCTTCTTCATCTCGCCGATCCAGATGTTCTGGTTTGTGGCGGTCGAAGTCGCCGACAGGATGGCGAAATTGCCCTTGCCGCCGTCAAGATGGTCCTTGGCGAGCGTCAGGCACATCTTGCCGATCAGCTCGTTTGAAGACGGATTGAGCTGCAGGATGCGGCCGGCCGGAGCCACGCCGGAATCCCAGGAGATAACCTTGATGCCGCGCTGCGTGGCCTTCTTCAAGGCAGGCACCACAGCATCCTTGTCGTTGGCGGAGATAGCTATGGCATCGACGCCCTGTGCGATCAGCGAGTTGATCACTTCGATCTGGGCTTCGGCGGTCGGCTGCGTCGGGCCGGTGTAGATGACCTGCACGCCGCCGAGTTCCTTGGCGGCTTCCTGAGCGCCCTTATTGGCCGCTTCGAAGAAGCCGTTGCCGAGCGACTTCACTACGAGGCCGATCTTGATGTCTTTCGCACTTGCCGTGCCGGCCATCATTGCGACGGCCAGCGCTACGCCGATCGCCAATTTCTTTGCAATATTCATGTCTCTTCCTCCCAAAGTTGATAGGCTATGCTCACCCCGCCACAGCCGCGCATCTCATGCGACGGACGGGGAATCCTCCCTCTCGGCCTGCGCCGTGACGCTCGCGATAATCAGCGACACGCCGGCATCCTCGATCATGCGTACAGTCTCCGCCGACACGCCGTCATCGGTGATGATGGTCGTTACCTGCTCAAGTGGGCACAGGATCAGGCTGGAGCGCTGACGGAACTTACTGGAATCGACCATCACGACCAGCTCGTCGGCCTGGCGCATCAGCTTCTGCTCGCTCTGGATAACCAGCGCGTCGGCTTCCATGACGCCGAGCGGACCAACGCCTTGCGCGCCGATAAACATGCGCCGCGCATAGAAGTTCCGGGTCGTATCATTGTCAAAGGGTGACAGGATCAGGCTCTGCTCGCGATAGATCGCGCCGCCCGGAATCGTTACCGTGTTCTTCGAGTGCTTCACCAGATGTTCGGCAATGGCGAAGGAATTGGTCATCACCTGCAGCCGATAAGCCGAGATGTAGTGGACAAGCTGGAATGTGGTCGTGCCGCCATTGATGATGATGGCGTCGCCCTGACTGCATAATTCAGCGGCCTTGCGCGCAATTGCGCGTTTCTTATCGATATTGACGCCTTCCGAAACGCGGAAGGGGCGGCCGGCGAGATTGCCGAGCTGCGGAGGATGAATCGATTCCGCCCCGCCACGCACGCGCCGGATCTTTCCCTGCACATGCAGGGCCGCAATATCGCGGCGGATCGTCGCTTCGGAAGCCTCGGTCAATTCGGAAATATCCTGAATCGTCACCACAGGCTTTTCCTGTACGGCGCTCAAAATGATGCGATGGCGTTCACGTTCGTGCATCGGCTCCTCCTTCTCGGGTTATTTCGCAAATGTGACAAAGTGTCAATCACAAACGCTCAAAAACTTTCATATTGCATCGCAGCATTATCAATTATGATCGTTTTCGATTGACAAAGCGACTATCCGTGAGCGATATCGTGATTAACAAGGGCGGTTTGAGCATCTTTTAGACCGTCCGCAAGACATGATCTTATGGGAGGATGACATGGCGGCTGGTGTTCAGCTTCTGGAAAACCGTTGGGATGATGCATATGCGGCCGGCCTCGATGAGCCGGGCAAGCTGCTCTACCGGTCGAATCTGCTCGGTGCTGACAAGCGTATCACCAATTACGGTGGCGGCAACACATCGGCCAAGGTCATGGAAACCGATCCGCTGAGCGGAGAAAAAGTGAAGGTATTGTGGGTTAAGGGCTCTGGCGGCGATGTCGGCACTATCAAGCTCGACGGTTTTGCCACGCTTTATCAGGACAAGCTCGACAGCCTGAAGGGCATCTACAAGGGCGTTGCCGACGAGGACCGCATGGTCGGCTTCCTGCCGCATTGCACCTTCAACCTCAATGCCCGTGCCGCTTCCATCGACACGCCGTTGCACGGTTTCGTGCCTTTTACCCATGTCGACCACATGCATCCCGACGCGATCATCGCGATCGCGGCTTCCAAAAATTCCCGCGAGCTGACCCGCGAAATCTTCGGTGAAGACATCGGCTGGCTGCCATGGCGGCGCCCCGGTTTTCAGCTCGGCCTCGATCTCGAAGCCTTCGTCAAGGCGCATCCGAATGCCAAGGGCGTTGTTCTCGAAAGCCACGGCCTCTTCACCTGGGCCAATGACGCCAAGGGCTGCTACGAACTGACGCTCGCGATCATCAACAAAGCAATTCAATGGTTTGTGGCGAAGACTGAAGGCAAGACCATTTTCGGCGGCGGGGTAGTCCAGAGCCTGCCGCAGGCCGAACGCCGCGCGATTGCCGCCAAGCTCATGCCGGAAATCCGCGGTCGCATCGGCAAGGCGGAGCGCAAGCTCGGTCATTTCGACGATCAGGACGCCGTGCTTGAATTCGTCAATTCGAACAATCTCCGTCCGCTCGGTGCGCTCGGCACGAGTTGCCCGGACCATTTCCTGCGCACCAAAATCCGCCCGCTGATCGTCGACTTCGATCCGGCAAAGCCTGACGCAGACGCCGTCATCGCCGGTCTCGACCAGGCGCTGGAGGATTACCGTGCTGACTACGCCCGCTATTACAACGACTGCAAGCACGACAATTCGCCTGCCATGCGCGATCCGAACCCAGTAATCTTCCTGGTGCCGGGCGTCGGCCTTCTCTCCTTTGCCCGCGACAAGGCGACGGCGCGCATTGCCGGCGAGTTCTACGTCAACGCCATCAACGTCATGCGCGGCGCCTCGACCGTATCCGAATATCAGGGCCTGCCCGAGCAGGAAGCCTTCGATATCGAATATTGGCTGCTGGAAGAAGCTAAGCTGCAGCGCATGCCGAAGCCGAAGAGCCTGGCCGGTCGCGTTGCTTTCGTCACAGGCGGCGCCGGCGGCATCGGCCGCGCCACGGCGGCGCGTCTGGTGGGCGAGGGCGCCTGCGTGGTGCTGGCCGATATCGACCAGTCGGCACTTGAGAACACGCAGGAGGATTTCGCCAAGAAATACGGCGCGGACTCTGTACGCAGTGTCAAGCTTGATGTGACCAAGGAGGACGCCGTGATTTCGTCCTTCGCGGAAGCCTGCGTCGAATTCGGCGGCATCGATATTCTCGTTTCGAATGCCGGCATTGCTTCCTCGGCACCGATCGAAAGCACGGAGCTTTCGATGTGGAACCGCAATATCGACATTCTCGCCACCGGCTATTTCCTCGTCTCGCGGGAAGCCTTCCGGCTGTTCCGGCGTCAGAATCTCGGCGGCAACGTCGTCTTCGTCGCCTCCAAGAACGGACTTGCCTCGTCGCCGAATGCGGCTGCCTATTGCACCGCGAAGGCCGCCGAAATCCACCTGGCGCGCTGCCTGGCGCTCGAGGGCGCAGAGGCGGGCATTCGCGTCAACACGGTCAACCCCGACGCCGTCCTGCGCGGCTCCAAAATCTGGAACGGCGAATGGCGTGAACAGCGCGCGGCCTCTTCGAAGATCGAGGTGGATGACTTGGAAGAACATTACCGCAAGCGCTCAATGCTGAAGCTCAACGTTTTCCCGGAAGATATTGCAGAGGCTATCTATTTCCTCGCCTCTGACCTCTCCGCCAAGTCGACCGGCAACATAATCAATGTCGATGCCGGCAATGCGCAGAGTTTTACGCGATAGTTGGCGAGGCGGTGGCGGCCTCGGGGCCGCCCTTGCGGTTTGAGGTCCTGCCACGCTCGCTTCGCTCTTGCGGCAGCGCACCTCACCATGAGGGTGGGGTAACGATTGCGCCGAACTGACGGGGAGATCAGCCCTCACCCTGAGGTGGCCCCATAGGGCCCTCGAAGGGCGAGGGCGGATGATGGCTTGCAGGATGAACGCACCGTAACATTTCGAATAACATACCTGGGAGGAAAGAATGGCCGAGTTCAGAATTGCGCCGGATCTGGTCGCTGCGGAAAACGACAAGCGCGCTGCTGCGCTGAAATCTGATTATGAAGTGCTAGGCGCCACGCTCGCGCGTCGCGACGTCGATATCGAGGCCGTAACGAAAAAGGTCTCGGAATTCTTCGTTGCCGTGCCCTCCTGGGGTGTCGGCACCGGCGGTACACGCTTTGCCCGCTTTCCCGGCACCGGCGAACCACGCGGCATTTTAGACAAGCTCGATGATTGCGCCGTCATCCATCAGTTGACGCGGGCGACGCCGACCGTTTCGCTGCACATTCCCTGGGACAAGGCGGACGCGAAGGAATTGAAGGCCAAGGGCGATGCGCTCGGCCTCGGCTTCGACGCCATGAATTCCAATACTTTCTCCGATGCTCCCGGCCAGGCGCATTCCTACAAATACGGCTCGCTTAGCCATGTCGACGGAGCGACCCGCGCCCAGGCGGTCGAGCACAATCTGGAATGCATCGAGATCGGCAAGGCGATCGGTTCGAAGGCGCTGACGGTCTGGATCGGCGACGGTTCCAACTTCCCCGGCCAGAGCAATTTCACCAAGGCGTTCGAGCGTTACCTCGCCGCGATGGCGGAGATCTACAAGGCACTGCCGGATGACTGGCGGCTGTTTTCCGAGCACAAGATGTACGAGCCGGCCTTCTATTCGACCGTGGTGCAGGACTGGGGCACAAACTATCTGATCGCCCAGACGCTTGGGCCAAAGGCTTACTGCCTCGTCGACCTCGGTCACCACGCGCCGAATACCAATATCGAGATGATCGTCGCGCGCCTCATCCAGTTCGGCAAGCTCGGCGGCTTCCACTTCAACGATTCGAAATATGGCGACGACGATCTCGATGCCGGCGCGATTGAGCCCTATCGCCTGTTCCTCGTCTTCAACGAACTGGTCGACGCCGAGCATCGCGGGGTAAAAGGCTTCCATCCGGCTCACATGATCGACCAGTCGCACAATGTCACCGATCCGATCGAAAGCCTAATTTCCAGCGCCAACGAAATCCGCCGTGCCTATGCGCAGGCATTGATCGTCGATCGAGGGGCATTGGCGGACTATCAAGACTCCAACGACGCCCTGATGGCCTCCGAAACCCTGAAGCGCGCTTACCGCGCCGATGTGGAACCCATCCTCGCCGAAGCCCGCCGCCGCACCGGCGGCGCCATCGATCCGGTTGCGACTTATCGGACGAGCGGCTACCGGAAGAAGGTTGCGAGCGAACGCCCAGCCTCGGCGGCAGGCGGGGGCGGAATTATCTAAAGAGCCTATACTTCCGGTGGATTCGCGAACGGATCGAACGAGCGCGCATCCATCAGCCGGAAATGCCTTAGGTTTCGCGTGAGAACCGTGTAATCGTGTCGCAGTGCTGTTGCGGCAATCGCAGCATCTTCGAAACCTGGATCTCCGCCCCGTCCTACCGCCTGGTCGAATAGTCGGCCGGCGATGCGGGCAGTTTCTGTATCGAGCGGTAGGATGCGGTCGCCGTAAAGATGGAGAGTAAGTTCAAGCCACTCGCCAAGCAGCTCAGCTTTCTTGGACGCGCCCATCCGACGGGCTTTCGCAATCCCTGTTTCTATTTCGGCGACAGTCACGGTGGAGAGGTAAAACTGATGGGCATGGGCTGCAATCCATGCCCGAACCGCCTGCGATAGTAAATCTTGCGCGCGCAATGGCGATGTCGCGGAGATGATATTCGTATCCAGAAGATACATTAGATATCATCATCGCGTAGCAGCCGGCCCGGCTTGCGCACTGGCAGGTCGTCGTCTTCAAGTGGTGCATTGGTGAGTAACCAACCAAAGGACGGAACCTGCTTCAATTTTTGATATTCGTCATAAGAGATGATGACCGCGGTGCGCTCGCCATGGCGAGTAATGACCGCTGGATTGCCGCTGAGAGCATCATCGACCACAGCAGAAAGCGTTGCTTTCGCATCCTTGAGCTGAATTTCCTTCATGGGATCACCAATATGACTACAGTAGTCATATTGTAGGAGTGGCTTAGAGTTTCGTCAATGCATCATCAGCTGCAGCCCTGGAATCATGTCAATTCCGCACATAAGGATGCCGGTGGTCATTGAAGGTTGATGCTAATCAAACCTGGCAACCCTTGAGAAACACCTCGGCGCAAATGCGTGCCCGCCGGGTGATTTCCGCGATGTTCGGAGGGGGGAGTTGGCGCAGGATGGCGGCGCGCTGCGGCTCCATAATCATCATGCCACGCAGCATGCCGGAAGCCACATGGGGGTCCTCCAGACGGAGGAGCCCACGTTCGCATTGCATCGTCAACCATTTCTCCATGATGGCATTCGAGCCAACGATGGCCGTCTCATAGAAGGATGTGGCGATTTCCGGAAAGCGGTCCGATTCGGCGATGACGAGACGCATAATGTCGATCGTATCGTCCGACATCGTCAGCATGCCATAGGCCGTCAGCAGTCGCTCCAGGCCCTGCCGCAAATCCATCGTCGCCAGCGTCGACTGGTCCAGCGCCAGGAAAAACCGGCCGATACGGTCGGAAACGATGCTCGAAAACAGGTCTGCCTTGGTCGGAAACAGCCGATAGAGCGTCTTGGTCGAGACGCCGGCGGATTGGGCGATCGCGTTGATGCTCGCGGCCGCATAGCCGTTTTCCCGAAATTGCGTATCGGCTGCCTCGATGATCAGGCTCTTCGTATCGTCGTCGCAGCGAAGCTGGGGTCGGCCGCGGGAGCGCTTCTCATTTATTTGAATTTCGACCATGACAATTTTCCAAATTCCTGTTGACTTCCATTTTACAGCGCATATTTTGGAAAACAATAAGTTTCCTAAATGTGCGGCCGAGAATTTTTGCGGGCATGTACCTCCAAGACGATCGGCCATCAGGAGAGACGATAGTGGAAAACAAGGTTCATGTATTGAATGCGAGCAAGCAGGCACCGGTTGCCGAAGCATCGACCATGGATGCCGGCAAACCGGATGTGACGGTCGAACTGATGCGTATTGCCGCCGAGGAAAAGCCGGCGGCGAAGAAGCGGGGCAAGTCGTTCCTGCTCGGCGCCACGGCACTCGCCGTCATCGCAGCCGCCGCCTATTACGGTCATAACTACTGGACCGTCGGCCGTTTCCAGGTATCGACCGACGATGCCTATGTGCAAGCCGATAACAGCGCCATCGCGCCGAAGATTTCCGGCTATGTTACTGGCGTCGTCGTCAACGACAATCAGACGGTCAAGGCGGGGCAGGTACTGGCCCGTATTGACGACCGCGATTTCAAGACGGCGCTTGATCAGGCCAAGGCCGATGTTGCCGCCGCTCAAGCCGATGTCGAGGCCAAACAGGCCTCTCTCGACATGCAGCAATCATTGATCGCGGCCGCCCAGGCGACCGTCGATGTCGACAAGGCCAACGAGACCTTCGCGGAGCAGAACGACAAGCGTTATGCAAGCCTATCGGTCAACGGCTATGCGCCGGTGCAAACCGCCCAACAGGCCGCCTCGCAGATCGCCGCCGCCCGGGCCGCGATCGACCGCGATACGGCATCGCTTGCCGGGACCATCAAGCAGGTCGATCTGTTGAAGGCGCAATTGGCGCAAGCCAGGGCGACCCTTGCCCACGACCAGGCCGTCCAGAGCCAGGCGGAGCTCAATCTGTCCTATACGACGATCGTCGCACCGCTCGATGGTGTCATCGGCAACCGCACGCTCCGCGTCGGCCAATATGTGCAGGCCGGCACGCAGTTGATGTCGGTGGTCCCGACGTCGGCCGCCTATATCGTTGCGAATTATAAGGAGACGCAGTTGACCGACGTGCATGCCGGCCAGCCGGTCGACATCGAAGTCGATATGTTCCCCGGCCGCGTCTATCACGGTCATGTCGACAGCTTGGCGCCCGCGAGCGGCCAGGAATTCGCGCTGCTGCCGCCGGACAATGCCACGGGTAATTTCACCAAGGTCGTGCAGCGCATCCCGGTCAAGATCGTCCTCGATGGCGATAGCGCCGCCTCCGGCGATCTGCGCCCCGGCATGTCGGTGCAGCCGAGCATCGACATCAAGACGGCCGACCAGAGCCACGGCGCATGAACGGTGAAGGATGAGGAGTATTGAGCCATGTCCACTATCGCAGCCACCACCGCCATCGCCATCCCGCAGCCAAGCGCGAAGGCCAGCACCAGGGAATGGATCGCCGTACTCGCCGGCATGATCGGCGCCTTCATGGCGATCCTCAACATCCAGATCACCAATGCCTCGCTTCTCGATATAGAGGGTGGCATCGGCACGGGCGTCGATAACGGTGCCTGGATATCGACCTCCTATCTGATCGGCGAAATCGTCGTCATCCCGCTGACGGCTTTTTTCAGCAACGTCTTCTCGTTTCGCCGTTATATCCTAGTGAATTCGATCCTCTTCCCGCTGCTCTCGATCGCCTGTGCCTTCGCGCATGATCTCGGGACGATGATCGTGCTGCGCGGGCTGCAGGGCTTTGCCGGCGGCGTTCTGATCCCGATGGCCTTCACGATGATCCTCACCAAGCTACCCAAGGCACAGCAGCCGACGGGCCTTGCGATCTTCGCGCTATCGGTCACGGTTGCTCCTGCCATCGGCCCTACCATCGGCGGTTATCTGACGGAGAATTACGGCTGGCAGACAATCTTCTTCATCAATGCCCTGCCGAGCGCCATCATGGCGATCGCCCTTGCTCTGACACTCGAAAAGGGGCCGCTGCAACTTGGCCTTCTGAAGCACGGCGACTGGGCTGGCATCGTGACGATGGCAATCGGGCTTTCGGCGCTACAGACCGTGCTCGAGGAGGGCAATAAGGATGACTGGTTCTCCTCGCCCTTCATTCTGAAGCTCAGCACTATCGCTGTCATTTCGCTCAGCGCCTTCATCTGGATAGAGTTGACCGTTCAGAATCCGCTGGTGAAGCTGCGGCTTTTGAAGCAACGCAATTTCGGCATCGGCGTTCTCGTCAACGTGCTGGTCGGCTTCGCGCTCTTCGGCTCGGTCTATATCCTGCCGCAATATCTCGGCCAGGTGCAGCGTTACAATGCCGAGCAGATCGGCAACGTGCTCGCCTGGACCGGCTTGCCGCAACTCATCCTCATTCCGCTGGTTCCGGTGATGATGAAGCGCTTCGACGTCCGCTATATCGGCTTCCTCGGTATCGCCATCTTTGCCATAAGCTGCTTCATGAACGTGACGCTTTCCGCCGACACCGCGGGTGATCAGTTCTGGATACCGAATATCGTGCGCGCTATCGGGCAGGCCATGGTCATCACACCGATTACGGCGATCACCACCGCCGGTATCGCACCTGCCGATGCCGCCGCCGCATCCGGCTTGACCAACATGCTGCGAAATCTCGGCGGCGCAGTCGGAACGGCAACGCTCGGCACCGTGCTCACCAAGCGCGAGCAGTTCCATTCCAACATCATCGGCCAGTCGGTGACGCTGGCGCGCGATGAGGTGAGGGAGCGGCTGACGCAGACGACCAATTATTTCCTGTCGCACGGCGTTTCGGATCATGCCCTTGCCGCGCAGAAAGCAACGGTCGCCCTCGGCAGCATCATCAAGCGGCAAGCACTGATCATGGGCTTCAGCGACACCTTCGCCGTCATCGGCATCCTCTTGGCGACCGCCGCAATCGCCACGCTTTTTGCCCGCAAACCGCAGCCCGGCGGCGGGGCAGGGGCTCACTGATACGGTCGCCCATTGCTGGGCAGCGAAATATTGGACCGCGACAAGCTACCCCAGCTTGCCGCGGTCGCCGTTGTAAGATAGCCGCAGACCAATGGTGAGTTTTCCTATCCGCGCAACGTCGCGCGCATCTTTCGGGTAGCCGAGGCGCGGGAATCCGGTATTGTCGGCATCAACGACGAATGGCTGTCGCCCACTCGGCGGCGAAGGCTCGAAAGACGGCATCGAAAAGTATCTGAAGTGAAATATCTCGCCCTCAGCGGGCTTGGTAATTGAGGAAAATCATTATGACCACTGATATCGACGGTTTCGCGGGTCGCCTGAAGCGCCGGGAAAATGGCGGCATGATCTCAGCCTGGATCGGCACGCCCGATCCGCTGCTGGTCAATCACCTCTCGCAGGAAGCTTTCGACGCCATCGTCCTCGATATGCAGCATGGAATGTGGGACATGGCCTCCGCGGCGAACGGCATTGCGCAGGTGCGCCTGGCCGGCAAGCCGGCAATCGCGCGCATCCCGGTCGGCGATTTCGCGTCAGCGTCGCGGCTGCTCGATGCCGGTGCCTCCGCCATCATCGCGCCGATGATCAATTCCGCCGATGACGCCCGTGCTCTAGTGAAAGCAACGAAATATCCGCCCCTCGGCGAACGGAGCTGGGGACCTTCGCTCGCGCTCAATCATTTCGGCATCGCTGCTGACGAGTATCTGCAGGGCGCCAACGGCCTGACTGTCACCATCGCCATGGTCGAGACCCGCGCGGCGCTCGATGCCATCGATGAAATCCTCGCGGTCGACGGCATCGACGGCATCTTCATCGGCCCGTCCGATCTCTCCATCGCGCTCTCGAATGGCGCGCGTCTGGCGCCCGACAGCGCCGCGATCGATCAGACATTGGCGCATGCAGTGGCGCGTTGCCGCGCCTATGGCAAGCTGATCTGCGCCTTCGGCACGGACGGCGAACGCGCCGGGCAATTCCTGAAGCTCGGCCTGGATCTCGTCATTGCCGGCGCCGAAACCGCACAGCTCCGCGCCGGTGCTCGCGCTGCAATTACCGCTGCCCGCAAGGTTGCGGCTTCCTGATCGGGATTGGAGCCAATTCGGCATCGAGGATCTTTGGTGATGGGGTGGACACCCCATCACAGCGGGTAGTTCGAATAAATCATCCTGAGATTTGGATCATTGGCGATGCTCACTGGAGTGACGAGGCTCTGATTGAGGATGTATTTATAGCACTGATCGAAATCGTAGCCGCGCTCAGTGCATTCGCTATCGCGCTGCCACCGCGACTGCACCAGGTTTCTGACAAGCATGTTGTCGATGTGTAGCTCAGATATTTTCTGCACCTTGCCGATCTCGATGCCCGCAGCCTTGTAGGCGAGATAGGGCAGTTCACTGCAGTAAATCGCATCGTTGTTGAACGAGAAAAACAGGTCATAGGGTTTGCCGTAGAGCGTGCGGGCGTAGGACAGGAGCTGTCGTGCGGTTTCGGGGGTGAGTCGCGGATCGCGATAGATCGCCACCCGTCTCAACAAACCGCGATTGACCCAGGTTTTCAGCGGTGTTTCCTTGACCTTTGCCCCGGCCTCGATGACCGTGATTGCCCCATTGTCGTTTTTGATGATGCCCATGTGTGAAAAGGCAGAGCCAGTGGCGAATATGATCGCGCTTGATTGGTTACTTGTCGATGTCTGAAAAATCAGATCGCCGTCTTTGAGCGGCGGATAATCGCCGCCTGCCATGGCATAGAGCGTTCCGACGACAAGACAAACGCACAGGATCGCAGCAGCCGTCAACTTCTTCATGCGATCCCCGTAACCGTTTGAAAGCGCTCGATTAGGCCGCTTTTACCAAGGCTCTTTTGCGGCTGAAACGTGGCGCGCAAAGGGTCAATCATGAAACTCACGGCAGGGATCATTATTGCCGCAATGGAGTCGTCGCGATCCTTCAGGGGGCGATTTTTACATAGCAGGGATTGTACATGTTAAAGCCGCAGCCACCGCCGACGGCTTGTGCCGGCGTGATAAAATTTTGCAATGCGATCAATACCAGCGCGGCGGCGATCACAGTCAGAATCGTCTTCGTATATTTGTCCATTATATTCCCCTCAATATACAACTTATGCGGATGGGTCTAATGTAATTCTCGTGCGATTGCGAGGGGAATGCGGATCGAAATCTGTGGCGCGGACCCGGATGGAAAAGTCACTATCCGGACATCAATACCGATCGTGCTCGTAGACCACGTCAGCCCACGTTCCCGTCGCCGTCGACTGCAGGCAGGCGTCGATGAAGGCGAGGCCGTCAACGCCGGTCCAGGCATTGGGCGTCAGTTCCGCCAGCGGGTCAGGCTCGGCGCCGGCAAAGCGGGCGGCAACCAGTTCGGCGAAATCGGTGTAGATATTGGCGAAGGCTTCGAAGAAGGCTTCTGGGTGGCCGGTGGGCAGGCGGGTGCCTCGCTGGGCATGCGGATGCAGGCTCGGAAGGCCGCGCGTGCGTAGCTCGTCGGCGCGGTTCAGCCGCATGACGCGCAGATCGTTGGCTTCGGCCTGGTTCCACGAGATGCCGCCGTCTTCGCCATAAGCCTCGATGCTGACGACATTCTGCGCGCCGGTCGCCACCTTGCTCACCAGCATCTGGCCTCGCGTACCGTCATCGAATCTGAGGATCACTTGCGCCGTATCGTGTGCCGTGCGGCCGGGTAACGATGGGCCGACGTCGGCAAGCACTGCGGCGATGCGGCGACCGCAAACAAAGCTCATCAGTTGATGGGCATGCACGCCGATATCCCCAAGCACATGGCTCTTGCCGCCTTTGGCCGTATCGAGCCGCCATTTGGTGCGGGGCGCCATCTTGTCCGGGTCGGCCTCGATAGGCCGGCTGAGCGAGCCCTGTACATAGCGGACATTGACGAGACGGAGAGCGCCGATCTCGCCGCCGGTGACGGTGGCACGCGCCTCGCGCACCATGGGATAGCCGGAATAATTATGGGTGAGCGACAGGATACGGCCGCGGTCATGCGCCTTGCGGGCGAGCGCTAGCGCGCTGTCGTAATCGTTGGTCAGCGGCTTGTCGCAGATGACGTCAAGACCGGCGTCGAGAGCAGCGGCCGCATATTCATAATGGCTGTCATTCGGCGTCATGATGGCGACCGCGTCGATGCCGTCAGCCCGCAGGGTTTCGGCTTCGATCATGCTCCATACATCGGCATAGCCGCGCTTGATGCCAAAGGCATGGGCGGAGTTTAGCGACCGCTCCGGATCGGAGGAGAAGACGCCGGCCGCAAGATCGAAGCAATCGTCGAGGCGTGCGGCAGTGCGATGCACCGGACCGATAAGCGAACCCTGCGCACCGCCGATCAGGCCGAGCCGCACCCGTCTGCCAAGAAGTTTGAAAACCACAGCCTGCGACATGGGAACGCGCCTTTCCTGCTGACCGATGAGAGAAATTAGATAGCGCAATCCTAACATTAGCACAGCGCCGCGCTCGACATTTTGCATGTAGCTCAGCCAATATGGCAATGAGATATGGGTTCGTGGAAAACCGATCCGACGGATAGCTGCCGGTCGATCCGGAAGCGCCTTTATCTAAAAAGAGGGCAGACATGAGCAAGCCGGGAAAAGGTATCCGCAACGGTCTCACCAATTACGGCGATCCTCGTTTTGCCGCCTATCTACGCCGTTCCTTCGCCTCTTCCATGGGATACTCGCGCACCATGCTGGAAAAACCCGTCATCGGCATCACCTGGACGGCAAGTGGCTTCAACAATTGTCACCGCAACGTGCCGGAGCTGGTGGAGGCAGTCAAACGCGGGGTGCTGGCATCCGGAGGCCTGCCGCTCGATTTCCCCGTGACCTCGCTCGGTGAAGTCTTCCTCAATCCGACCAGCATGGTCTTCCGCAATCTGATGGCGATGGATGTGGAAGAAATGGTCCGCGCCCAGCCGATGGATGCCGTCGTGCTCGTCGGCGGCTGCGACAAGACTTTGCCAGCGCTGGTAATGGGCGCGGCCTCCGCCGGCAAGCCGGCAATCGTGCTGTCCACCGGGCCGATGATGACCTCGCGTTATCAAGGCGAGCGGCTCGGCGCCTGCACGGATTGCCGCCGTTTCTGGGGCCGCTATCGCGCCGGTGAGCTGAACGACAGGCAGATCGATGCGGTGGAAGGCGCTCTGGCGACGACCGCGGGCACCTGCGCGGTGATGGGAACGGCCAGCAGCATGGCAATCATGCTGGAGGTGATGGGCCTGATGTTACCCGGAACGGCAGCGATTCCCGCCGTCCATGCCGATCGCCTGCGAGCAGCGGAAGCGACGGGTGCTGCCGCAATGGGCTTGGTTTCGTCGGGAACGACCGTTCGCGAGACCGTCACCCAGGCGAGCATCGACAATGCGCTGAAGACCTTGCTCGCGATTGGTGGTTCGACCAATGCCATTATCCATCTGGCGGCGATCGCGGGACGGCTCGGCCTGAAGGTCGATCTGCAGGCGCTGAATGCGATGTCCGACGTAACACCTGTGCTCGTCGATCTCAAGCCGACGGGCGACGCCTATATGGAGGATTTCTTCTACGCCGGCGGCGTCGGCGCATTGCTGAAGCGTCTTGGTGATCACCTCGACCTATCGGCACGCACGGTCACGGGAGAAACGCTTGCTGAGCTAGTTCCCGATGATGATGCCTGGGTGGACGATAAGATCATCCGCCCGACCGAAACGCCGATCCGCGCTGACGGCGGTCTCGTGGCGCTGTTCGGAAACCTGGCGCCAAAAGGGGCGATCCTCAAGCGCGCGGCGGCCGACGAGAGGCTCTTTGAAAAGACCGGCCGCGCCGTCGTTTTCGAAGGGCTCAAGGACCTTTCGGAGCGGATCGACGATCCCGATCTCGAGGTGACGGAAGACGACATTCTCGTGCTGAAGAATGCCGGCCCGAAGGCCGCTGGCATGCCGGAGGCTGGCTATCTGCCGATACCGGCCAAGCTGGCGCGCAAGGGTGTGAGGGACATGCTGCGCATCTCGGACGCGCGCATGAGCGGCACGGCTTACGGGACGATCGTACTGCATGTTTCGCCTGAATCCGCGGCAGGCGGGCCGCTGGCGCTGGTCCGCAACGGCGACCTGATCCGCATCAGCGTCAGGGAACGGCGTTTGGATCTGTTGGTCGACGAGGCGGAGCTTGCCAAGCGCGATCCGACGCCCGCACCTCCCGCCGAGACCCGCGGCTGGCTCGGCCTCTACAACAAGCATGTCCTCCAGGCCGAGGACGGCTGCGACCTCGATTTTCTTGTTGGGGAAAGCCATCAATAGAGATCGCGACATCCTGACGACCCAAGGGCCGTGCTTGCACGCGCATTTGACAGCGGGCATTGTCGGGCAGGCGAAGTGAAGCGAAGGGATTTGTCCAGCATGCAGGGATCGGGGATAGGGCGCGGCTTGCGGCGTGATGCGGGTCAGCGAGTGACGTTGCGCACTGTCGCGACCACACTTGGCCTGTCGATCACCACCGTCAGCCGCGCGCTGAAGGAAGGCCCTGAGGTCAATCGCGAAACCATCGAGCTGGTGAAGCGGGTAGCCGGCGAACTCGGCTATCGCCCGAACCTTGGCGGCCTCAATCTCCGCACCGGCAAGACCCATGCCATCGGCATCGTGCTGCCCTTCGAGCGCGAAGGCGAGATGAACATCGTCGTCGCCTCGCTGGTGGAAGGCGTGTCGCGCCATATGAAGGGCTGCGGCTACCGGACGACCGTCGTGCCGCAGTTGCAGGCAGACGATCCCTTGGCGACGGTTCGCGATCTCGTCGAAGAGGGCTCTGTCGACGGCATCATCATTACCCATACGAGACCGCAGGACGACCGCGTCAAATATCTGCTGGAGGTCGGCACGCCCTTCGTCACCTTCGGGCGCACCGAACTCTTGAGTGTCCACCCGAGCGTTGATCTCGATCATGAGGTGATCGGTGCGGAAGCAGCGCGGCTACTGCTCGATGCCGGCCATCACCGGCCGCTTCTGATCGCGCCGTCCAGCCAGTTCACTTACAGCCTGCAATTCGTCAAAGGCTGGAGCAAGACCTTTACGGCGCGCAACCTCATCGTTCCCGACGACCTTATTCACTTTGCCGCAACGACGCCGGACAGCGGCCAGGAGCTGGCGAAAAATATCATCGCCTGGCATCCGGAAGCGACCGGCGCTTTCGTCGCCAGTGAAGAGGCCGCTCTCGGCTTCCTCGCCGGGCTGCGTAAGGCCGGCCGGCATGCGGGCAAGGATTTCGGATTGATCACCTATGGCGGCACCCGATTGCATGATTTCTTCAATCCGCCGCTCAGTGCCTTCTATTATTCCAACTATATCATCGGGGAGCGCCTGGCCTCCCTCTTATACCGCGCGATAGACGGTGACGATCCGGGCGATCTGCGCGAACTGGTGCATGCAGAATTCGTGGATCACGACAGCCAGGCGCTCTCTGCATAATTTCGATCCGCTTCCAAACATCAAGTGATCCGTCGAAGCCATTCGTAACGTTATCATTTCAGGTGACGCCGGAGAATCCATGCCTAATAGGCTGAAAAGGATTGCTTGACAGAATTGCAGTCATCCGTCATTCGTAACGTTACGAATTGCTGATTGGAGGGGTAAGAGGCTCCGTTCGGCAGAGGATGTCAGCTAGAGAACGGGAGCCTGGTATCTCGCAGGCAACCGCATTCCATGGGAGGATGTCGTGTGCGCCGGCTCGCTTTTTTTTGGATCGCCAATCTGGACGTTCAACTGGAACCCGCCCTACGAGGCGCCGCTGAAGCGGCTCGCGCGTACCGGCTGCAAGGGTTTCGAACTCACCGCCTGGTCGATCGATATGCTGGACTATTATACGCCGGCGACAATCCGCGGTCTGAAGGAGATCGCTGCGGATGAGGGGCTGACGCTCACCAATTTCTTTTTCAATTTGCCCTTCAGCCGCCAGGCGGGCGCCGCCTTTTCCACCGTCGATCTCGACGGCTACAATCGCGGCGTCGATATCGTGGCGGAGATCGGCGCGCCGATCATGACCAGCATGACGCCCTATCCATTCCAATCCGACGTCAAGCCGATCCTGCAGCGGCCGATCTCGCAGGAGTGGACGGCCGCCGTCGAGCCGCAATGGGACTGGACGGCGGAATACAACGCCGTCGTCGACGGTTTCGCCAAAGCCTGCGAAATCGCAGGATCAGCCGGGCTGCGCGTCGCCATCGAGCCGCATCCTTATCGCTGGGTCAGTTCCGGCCAGGGCATGCTGCGGTTGATCGAGCGCACGGGTGCTTCGAACCTTGGTCTGAACTTCGACCCAAGCCACCTCTTTCCGGCCGGGGACATGCCGCACTATGTCGTACTGGCGCTCGGCGACCGCATCTTCAACACGCATTTCTCCGACAATGAGGGCCATACCAATGCCCACTGGCGCCCGGGGCGCGGCAAGATCGACTGGAAAGCGATCTTCGCCGCTCTGCAGGCGATCGGCTATTCCGGTCCGATCACGCTGGAGCTGGAGGATGCGCCCGGCGCGTCGCACTGGACGCATTTCCGCGAGGCGACACCCGAATTCGATCAGGAGATGCGACGTGGCATGAACTATCTGCGCGACGTCGCCGCTGAACTCAACATTACCATTTCCTAGAGGCCATATTCATGAGCACCGCACCCATGAAAGTCGGCATCGTCGGCGCTGGAAATATCAGCGCCACCTATGTCGCAACCCTGCACATGTTCGATTTCATCCGCGTCAAATCGGTCTACGATCTTTATGAAGGGCCAGCACAAAAGCTTGCCGCCCAATTCGGCATAGAGGCAGTCTCACTCGATGCCATGCTTGCCGACCCGGAAATCGGCCTGATCATCAACCTGACGACGCCGGTCTCGCACTACATGATCAGCAAGAAGGCGCTTCTTGCCGGCAAGCATGTCTATTCGGAAAAGCCGCTTGGCATCAGCATGTCGGAAGCCGAGGAGCTGATGTCGATCGCTCGCGCCAGCGACCTGCGCCTCGGCTGTGCGCCCGACACGTTTCTCGGCGGTGGCCATCAGTTGACGCGCCGTCTGTACGATGAGGGTCGCATCGGCAAGGCAGTGTCGGCCACCGCCATGCTGCTTCTGCCCGGCCATGAGCATTGGCATCCGAACCCAGCCTTCTTCTACGGCCGCGGCGGCGGACCGATGCTCGATGTCGGTCCCTATTACGTCACCAACCTGATCGCATTGCTCGGTCCGGTACGTGAAGTTTTCGGCACCGCCAAGATCACCCGCATCGAACGCGAGGTGAAGACCGATCCGCGCCGCGGCGAAACGATCAAGGTGCTGGTGCCGACGCATCTGACCGGTGTGATGGAGTTTCACAGCGGCGCGACGATCACCATTGCCACGAGTTTCGATGTCATCAAACACAAGCACAATCAGATCGAGATTTACGGCTCCGAGGGAAGCATGGTAACACCGGACCCGAATAATTTTAGCGGCAAGGTTGAGATATTCCGCGAGGGCGGTGAA
This sequence comes from Rhizobium sp. LEGMi-198b, assembly GCF_054114205.1. NCBI lineage: Bacteria > Pseudomonadati > Pseudomonadota > Alphaproteobacteria > Hyphomicrobiales > Rhizobiaceae > Rhizobium > Rhizobium sp. LEGMi-198b. Next base: position 256,045 of record NZ_JBSYVH010000006.1, read on the forward strand.
GCCTGGGAAGAGATTCACATCGACCATCCCTATACGGAAGGCGTGCCGGGCCATCTCGGGCTGCGTGGTTTGGGCGCGGCCGAAATGGTAGATTCGCTTCGCGCAGGGCGCCAGCATCGCGTATCCTCGGAACTCGCCTTCCACGCATTGGAAGTGATGACCGCTTTCGAGCGTTCGGCACAGTCGCGCAAGGTGGTTGCAATTCATAGCAGTTGCGGCCGTCCGGATCCGATCCCGCGCACAATTAATGAGGGACGTTTCGCATAGGCTGGGTTATAGAGAATTAGGAGAATTGGCAGTCCTCTGAGACTGCATGCTTGACGAACGGGCGATGCCGAGGAAGCATTGCCCGTTCGCCGCAGGGAATGGAGGCCCGGCGGCGCGGTTCTGGAGGACGACAGCATTCGGCACCCGATGGTCTTGTGACGGCGGCGGCTGAAATACAGGCGTTCAGAAGAACGCCACAAGAGGAGGAGGAGCATATGCGTGGATTGTTAATGGCATTGGTTGGCGCCACGGCGCTGATCGCAGTGGGCGTCACCGGCGCTCAGGCTGAGGGGAAGAGAGCCGAAGTCCTGCACTGGTGGACATCCGGTGGCGAAGCCGCAGCCGTGCGGGAACTGGCCAATGCATTCAACGCCGCCGGTGGCCAATGGGTGGACACCGCGATCGCTGGGTCCGGCTCGACCGCACGTCCGATCGGCATCAACCGCATCATCGGCGGCAATCCGCCGACAGCCATGCAGTTCAATACCGGTACGCAGATGAACGACCTGGCACAGCAGGGCCTGCTGCGTCCGCTCGACGATCTCGCCAAGGAGCAGGACTGGAAATCGGCGCTGACGCCGGCCTTCTATAATGCCATCCAGTTCCAGGGGCATATTTATGGCGCACCGATCAACGACCATGGCCAGAACTGGCTGTTCTACTCCAAGCCGGTTTTCGCCAAGGCAGGCGTGACTGAAGAGCCGAAAACCTGGGACGAAATGTTTGCTGCGCTCGACAAGATCAAGGCCGCCGGCCTGATCCCGGTCGCCGTTGGCGGTCAGCCCTGGCAACTCCAGTTGATGTTCAATGCCATCCTTCTCGGCGAAGGCGGCAAGGAACTCTATGCCAAGGTCTGGAAGGATCTCGACACCGACGCCGTCAAGTCCGACAAGTTCAAGCATGTGGCGGAAGTCTTCGCCAAGCTGCGCAACTATCAGGACCCGGGCAGCCCGAACCGTGATTGGAACGTGGCAACCGGCATGCTGATCGATGGAAAAGCCGGCATCCAGTTCATGGGCGACTGGGCCAAGGGCGAGTTCATCCATGCCAACATGGTCGCCGATAAGGATTTCGGCTGTATCCTCGGACCGGGCGAATCCAACTTCATGATGGGCGGCGACATCTTCGTCTTCCCGGTCCTGAAGGACAAGACGGCGACGGATGCACAGACGCTGCTTGCGACTGTGATCATGTCCAAGGAAGGCCAGCTCGCCTTCAACTCCAAGAAAGGCTCCGTGCCGGTCCGCCTCGACGTTGACACGTCCAAGCTCGATGCCTGCGCCCAGAAGGGCCTGATGGCGCTCAAGGATCCGAGCCGGCAGATTCTGGCGCCGGATGTGCTCACCGCTCAGGACATCGTTCAGACCGAGCAGGACCTTGTCGCCCAGTATTGGACAACCCCAAGCATGACGGCCGACCAGTTCGCCGACCAATTCGCACAGGTCATCGAACAGGCGAAGTAAGCCTCATCCGACATCCATGCGGCGGCAGGTCCTACCTGCCGCCGGTTTCCATGAATGCTGAGGAGGAGCTGAGGTCATGAGTACCCCCGAAACTGCTGCCGGAACCATTGCGGGGACCGGTGCCGGGACGGCCGCCACTAGGAAGAAGAGGCATCTTTCCGCCTATGTTGCCCTGTTCCCAGCCTTTATCATCGTCTTGCTCGCCTATGTCGTGACGGTTATCTGGAACATCTGGATATCGTTCACCGACAGCAAGGTATTGCCCGTCAACATCTTTGTCGGCACCAAGCAATACGAACGACTGTTCACGACCGCGCGCTGGCTGCTATCCCTGCAGAACGTCGTCGTCTTCGGCGTACTCTTCATCGCCGGTTGCCTGATCCTTGGCTTTCTTCTGGCCGTCGCGCTCGATCAGAAGGTGCGGTTCGAAAATACGTTCCGGACGATCTTTCTCTATCCCTTTGCCATGTCCTTTATCGTTACCGGGCTCGTCTGGCAGTGGATCATGAACCCGACGCTCGGCCTGCAAAAGGTCGCCGACAGCATCGGATTTACCTGGATCCGATTCGACTGGATCGTTCAAAGCGATCTCGCGCTCTATGTCATCGTGCTTGCCGGCATCTGGCAATCGTCCGGATTGGTGATGGCGATCATGCTCGCGGGATTGCGTGGCGTCGATCGCGAACTCTGGAAGGCAACGCGCATCGACGGCATACCGGCATGGCGCGTCTATCTCCACATCGTCATTCCGATCCTGAGACCGACCATCATCACCGCCAGCGTGCTCCTGGCGATCGCCGTGGTCAGGGTTTACGAACTGGTGCTGGCGACGACAGGCGGCGGGCCGGGCATATCGACCGAGGTACCGGGAAAATTCATCATGGATTACCTCTTCGGCCGCGGCAATATCGGTCTCGCGACCGGAGCTTCGACCGTCATGTTCATCACCGTGGTCATCCTGGTCACGCCATGGCTCTACTACGAATATTTCCGTGAAAAACCGAGGGGGAACTGATGACAGTGCCATCTTCCGTCGCAGTCGCCATGGAGGGGCCGGCCGGGCGTAAGCCGCAGCATTTGTCTCCGGCGCGCATCGGCCTCTACGCCTTTCTGGTCATAGCGGCTCTGTTCTTCCTGCTGCCGCTTTATGTAATGATCGTCACCTCGCTGAAATCCATGCCGGAAATCCGCCAGGGCAATATCTTCGCTTTTCCGCAGGTCTGGACAGGCGAAGCCTGGGTGCAGGCGTGGAGCACGGCTTGTACCGGCCTCGAATGCGGCGGCATCAGCGTCGGCTTCTGGAATTCGGTGAAGATCCTGATACCGAGCATGATACTGTCCATTTTCATCTCGTCGCTGACCGGCTATGCGCTGTCCTTCTGGCGGGTGAGGGGGGCTAACGTTCTCTTCGCCGTCCTGCTGCTCGGCGCCTTCATTCCCTATCAGGTCTTCATCTATCCGCTGGTACTCATCTACCGCGGCGTCGGCATCTACTCGACACTGCCCTGCATCATCATCACCCATACCGTCTTCGGCCTGCCGGTGCTGACGCTGCTGTTCCGCAACTATTATTCCAGCCTGCCAATGGAATTGTTCAAGGCGGCCCGCGTCGACGGAGCGGGACTATGGCAGATCTTCTTCCGGCTGATGATCCCCATGTCGATCCCGATCCTGGTCGTGGCGGCCATCCTGCAGGTTACCGGCATCTGGAACGACTTCCTCTTCGGCGTCGTCTTCGCCGGACGGGAAAACTTCCCGATGACGGTTCAGCTCAACAACATCGTCAACTCCACCCAGGGCGAGAAGCTCTACAACGTCAACATGGCGGCAACCATCCTCACGGCCCTGGTTCCGTTGATCGTCTATTTCGGTTCGGGTCGCTGGTTCGTGCGCGGCATCACCGCGGGCGCAGTCAAGGGATAATCCATGGCCAATGTTTCCATTCGCGAACTAGCAATCGATTTCGGCAGCGTCAGCGTGCTGAAATCGTTGAATATTGAAATCCAGTCGGGCGAGTTCATCGTCCTTCTCGGACCGTCCGGCTGCGGCAAGTCCACCCTGCTCAACGCCATCGCCGGCCTGACCGACATCAGCGGCGGCCAGATCTGGATCGGCGACAGAAACGTAACCTGGGAGGAACCGAAGGATCGCGGCATCGGCATGGTGTTCCAGTCCTACGCGCTCTATCCGACGATGACGGTCGAGGGAAATCTGTCCTTCGGGCTGCGCATTGCCGGCATGGGCAAGGACGAGATCGCCGAGCGCGTCAATCGCGCAGTGCAGATCCTGCAGATCGATCCGTTGCGCAAGCGACGGCCGGGCGAACTTTCGGGCGGCCAACGCCAGCGTGTCGCCATCGGCCGCGCCCTCGTGCGCGACGTCGATGTCTTCCTGTTCGACGAACCGCTTTCCAACCTCGACGCCAAGCTCCGCACCGAGCTGCGTGTCGAGCTGAAGCGCCTGCATGCCGGCCTCGGCTCGACAATGATCTATGTCACGCACGATCAGATCGAGGCACTGACGCTCGCCGACCGCATAGCCGTCATGAGCGGCGGCGTCATCCAGCAGTTCGCCGCGCCGAAGGAAATTTACCGCCGGCCGGTCAATCGCTTCGTTGCCGGTTTCGTCGGCTCGCCATCCATGAACTTCCTATCGGGGCAGGTGGCGAGCAATGGGGGTACGCCCGCCTTCATCTTGACTGATGGACGCAAGATCGACCTAAATGGCTATGAGTTTTCTGGCACGCCCGGCGACGGCCGTCCCGCAACGCTCGGCGTGCGGCCGGAACAGATGCAGTTCGCCCCGGCCAATGGCCGCATGTCCAGCCTGCCGGCAACCTTCAGCATCGTCGAACCCATGGGCTCGGACAATCTGGTCTGGGGCCAGGTCGGCAAGGAGACCATGTCGGTGCGCATCGATGCCGATGAGGAGGTTGCGTTGGAGAGCGAGCAGCCGGTCTATTTCCAGCCGGCGCTCGCGTCCCTGTTCGGTGAAGATGGTCAGCGTCTTTGAGGGATCGAGTTGCGCCGCGCGTTCAACAGCGTGCGGCGCGGTCTTCATGCTCTGACTTCGAAGACCATGTTGAACGGCGTTTCGGTCGCCTTGCGGAAATGCGAATAGCCCGCATCCATGGCGACCTTGCGCAGTTTCATCTCACCGGCTTGCGCGCCCAAACCCAGACCGACTTCCTGCGATAATGAAGCCGGCGTGCAGATCATGGTCGAGGCGCCGTAGAAGACGCGGCCGACCGGATTGAGATTGTCCTTCAGGCAATCATGCGCGAAAGGCTCGACGATCATCCAGGTGCCGTCGTCAGCAAGGCTTTCCTTGACATGCTTGCCAGCACCCACGGGATCGCCCATGTCGTGCAGGCAATCGAACATCGCCACGAGATCATAGCCGGCAGCCGGGAAATCCTTGGCTGACGCCTGCTCGAAGGTGATGCGGCCGGCGACGCCTGCCTCCTTCGCTGCGGCTCTCGCCCGCTCGATAGAGGGGAGATGGTAGTCGAAACCGAAGAAGGTCGAGTTCGGATAGGCCTGCGCCATCAGGATGGTCGAGGCGCCATGGCCGCAGCCAACGTCGGCCACGGCCGCACCGGTTTGAAGCTTTTCATCGAGGCCCTCCAGTGCCGGTATCCATTCCGAGACGAGATGGCTGTTGTAGCCAGGCCGGAAAAACCGCTCCGTGCCGCGGAACAGGCAGGCGCTGTGTTCATGCCATCCGAGACCGCTGCCGGTCTTGAAGGCATTGGCGATCTTCGGCTCGTCGAGCCACATGGACTGAACGACATCGAAGGCGCCGGTGAAGAAGGCGGGACTGTTTTCCTCCGCAAACACCATCGCCTGTTCGGGCGTCAGGTAGAAGCGTTCGGTCTTGTCGTCATAGCTAACGTAGTCGGCTGCAGCCTGCGCCGACAGCCATTCGCGCACATAGCGCTCCTTCACGCCCACCTTGTCGGCCAGTTCCGTCGACGTCATCGGCGTACCATCCGCCATGGCTTTGAACAGGCCTAAATGGTCTCCGAGTGTCACCAACACTCCCGAGACCGCCGCGCCGACGTCGCCGACGAGGCGTCCGACTAGGGCGTCAAGTTTTTGCATATCAGGTTCGCGCATGACATCCTCCTCCCATCAGAACTGCTGCAGCGTTCCGTCCGGATATATTCGGAAGCCGGAAGATACTCCCGGCTAGGAGGGGAGGCAATGATACGACCGGGCTAAGCATCTTTGCGTTGCTGCCCGAGAGAAAGCGTAACCTATTGGGATTATGATATATTTTTCGAAATCTACGTCGTGCCTCAGCTTGCGCGGGCCAGCTCTTTTTCCAGAGCCGAGAGCAAGCGCGGATCGTCTGCCGTAACATCAGGTGCGAAGCGGGCAGCGACCCTGCCATCCCGGCCGATCACGAATTTTTCAAAGTTCCAGACGATCCCGCCATTCTGCCCGGTTTCGAGGCCGTGTTTCGCCAGGCGTTCCCGCATCGGCCCGTCACCGGTCGTTTCGACGCCGGAGGCGATCAGGCTGTTGTAGAGCGGATGCCGCTCTTCGCCGGTTACCACGATCTTGGAAAACATCGGAAACTGCACATCATAGGTCAGGGTGCAGAAGCTCAGGATTTCGTCATTCGTGCCCGGCTCCTGGTCTTTGAAATCATTGGCGGGAAAGCCGGCAATGACGAGACCGTCATCGCGCTTGTCCTCGTAGAGCTTTTCCAGCCCTTCATATTGAACCGTCAGCCCGCATTTGGAGGCGACGTTGACGACCATGATGACCTTGCCGCGATAATCGGCAAGTGTCGTCTCGCTGCCATCGATCCGCTTCACCGGGATATCGAGCACGGTATCAGTCATCACAATCACTCCAAATCATTTTGAAAACAGGCTGCCGATATCAGCGCGCGAACCGGCTGAAGTCAACGGCACGATTGCGTTATGCGGCCAGATCCAGCCGCATCAGATTACCTCCCGACCGCATAGGCCTGCATCAAACGCGGCGTGGCGGCCGCCCGCAGCAGGCCGCTGGCATCGCGCCGTGCGGCGGTCAGCCGGCCGACCGTCCATTCCGGCGCGACCGTCAGCTTGTGGCCCTTCTTGCGCAATGCATCGAGCACCTCGGCGCTGAAATTGGCTTCTGCCGTAATGCTGCCGGGCTCGCGTGTGCGGGGATAGAAGGAGCTCGGGAAATGCGCGCTGTGGAACAGCGGCTGATCGATTGCCTCCTGCAGGTTCATGCCGTGATGGGCATAGCGCAGGAAGAAGGAGAGCTGCCATTGTTCCTGTTGGTCGCCGCCGGGTGTGCCGAAGGCAAGCGTCGGACGCCCCTCATAGAGGCCGAGCGATGGCGTCAGCGTAGTGCGCGGCCGCTTGCCGGGCGCGAGCGACGAAGGCAGGCCGGGCTTCAGCCAGAACATTTGCGCGCGTGAATTGAGGCAGAAGCCGAGACCGGGGATGACCGGCGAAGATTGCAGCCAACCGCCCGAGGGCGTCACCGAGACCATATTGCCTTCGCGGTCGATGACGTCGATATGCACGGTATCGCCGCGTTTTTCCCTCAGATGCGACATGGTTGGCTCGTAGACCACGCCAGCCTTGGCTTCCGGCGTTTCCAGCATGTCCATCGTGAGATCATATTGGCTTTCGAAGCCGGGCAGCCTGCCGGGACGCAGGTCATAGGACGCTTGCGAGGTGATCAGCTTACGACGCTCTTCGGCATAGGCATCCGACAGCAGGATATCGAGCGGCACCTTGGAGAAGTTCGGATCGCCGTAATAGACCTCGCGATCGGCAAAGGCGAGCTTCATGGCTTCCGTGATGGTGTGAACGAAATCCGCGCCGGCCGGCTCCATGGCCGCGAGATCGAAGCCTTTGAGCAGCGACAGCGTCTGCAGGAAAGCCGGCCCTTGGCCCCAAGGGCCGATCTTGGCGATCGTCCAGCCGTGATAGTCGTAGGTCAACGGCTCTTCGATCGTTGGCGACCAGTTGGCCATGTCGTCGGCCGTCAGCACGCCCTTGTGGCGTTGGCCGCTCGCATCCATGACTTCCGCCTTGCGGAGGTAAGCGTCGATCGCCTCGGCGACAAAGCCGCGATAGTAAGCGTCGCGTGCCGCTTCGATTTGCGCCTCGCGGCCGCTTTTGTTTTCCGCCTCCGCGACCACGCGTTTCCAGGTTTCGGCAAGCACCGGGTTCTTGAAGTTCGACCAGGGTTCGGGAGCGAAGCCGCCTGGCAGCCAGGTTTCATAGGAGGTCGGCCACTCCTGGCGATAGAAATCGGCGAGGCCGGCTATGGTCTCGGAAACGCGCGGCAGCACCGGATGGCCATGTTCGGCATAGTGGATCGCCGGCTCGAGGACGTCGCGGACGGTGAGCTTGCCATAGTCGCGCAGCATCAGCATCCAGCCGCCGAAGGAGCCGGGGATAACGGTTGCAAGCAGGCCGTCACCGGGTATCAGCGACAGGCCCTCGCTCGCATAATGTTCGAGAGTGGCGCCGGCGGGAGCCGTGCCCTGGGCACAGATGACTTCGACCTTGTCCTTCTTCTTGGAATAAATGACCGCGGGCATATCGCCGCCGGGACCGCAGAGATGCGGCTCGACGATCTGCAGGACAAAGCCGGTCGCAACAGCCGCATCGAAGGCGTTACCGCCCTTTTCGAGGATGCTCATGCCGACCGCCGAGGCGATCCAATGCGTGGAGGTGACGACACCGAAGGTGCCGAGAATTTCCGGACGTGTCGTAAATGCGGTCATTGCAGCAATCCTTTCAGATGATTCATGCTTCGCGCGGTCATTTCAAATCCTCGGCAAACTCGTCGGCCAACTCCTTCTGCGGATGCTGCGCGTCGAGCGAGGTGACGCGGATCAGGCTTTCCTGCAGCATCAGCAGATGCTCGCGCATGGTTTCGGCAGCTTTCATCGGATCGCGAGCAGCGATCGCATCGATGATTGCCATATGCTGTGTGTAGGTTACCGGACGCGTTCTGTTGGCGCTGCGGGCCAATTCGCGAATGGTTTGCCATGCCTCATCCTGACGGACATGGTTGATGACATCGAAGATCGACAGAAAGAACTGATTGCCGGCGCTTTGTGCGATCAGGCGATGCAGCGCGCCGTCCCAAAGTTCACGGCTATCGGCATCGCCGCTGGCGAAGATCTTTTTCGTCAGCTCGTACATGCGCTCGATATCGTCGGGTTTGGCGCGCATCGCGGCGAGCTGGGCGAGCTGCGGCTCGATGCGCAGGCGCACTTCCATGACTTCCATGAGATTGGTGCCGGCGACGAGCGAGCCGACATGCTGGCTCCAATCATCCGGGCGCTGGCCGGCATAGGTCCCCGACCCCTGGCGCCGCCAAATGCGGCCTTCTGCCTCCAGCACCTCCAGCGCCCGCCGGATGGCGCGGCGGCTGACGCCGAACATATCCGAAAGAGCCCGCTCTGTCGGCAGCTTGCCTTCCGATTCCAGTTTGTCCGATTCCAACAGGCCCCGGAGCTTTTCCAGGGCATAGGTGGAATTTTCGGGAAGATTGCCCGCTGTCATGATGTTTTATGTATCGGACCAATTTTAAATTGGTTCAATACAAGGTCAACCCGTATGCGCCGTCAAGCTCTTTTTTGTGCAGTATATAGCGAAGCACCGTGCCTTCGCGGCAATCAGCAGCGGCTTGCCGAACGGGCTGAAATCGCCACCTCGGGCGTGAAGGTAAAATCCTTGTCGAAGGGGTAGGTGGGCTTCTGCTTGCGCAGTCGCGGCAGCCGCTCGACGAACTGATCGACCACCCCGGGCGAGAGCGCCATCAGGTTCGGATTGGCGATTGGAGCCAGTTCCGGCGAGAGATAGCCGGACTTCACGACGACGATCTTGGCTTGGTGCGGATCGAGCCCGAGACGCGTGAAGTCGGCAGTGTTGTGATAGGGGCTGCGTTTGACCGACAGCACCAGATCGATGCCACCCACCGAGACGACCGCCTGGCGGTCTGTGGCATCGTCGGTATTCAGCAGAAACTTGACCGTGAACGCGGCGGTCACCGGTTTGCTGCCCTCGGTGTCCAGCGATGCGCCGACAGTGAGATCGAGTCTGGCGCCGACACCGGCAGCATAGCAGGCTTCGGTTGCCGCTCTGTCGGCGATCCCCGCGAAAACGACGTCGGTCGCGCCCTGGGCTATCAGTTCCGCCAGGACATCGGCGCGGTCGCCGACACCGCCGCCGGTCGGGTTATCGCCGGATTCGGCAAGCACAACAGGCGCGGTCGGGCTGGCGATCGCCCTGGCGACACATTCCTCGATCGAGCCGGTCTCGCAACCGAAGACGAAATCCTTGCGGACATCCCAATAGGCCTGCGCCAGCCGTTTGGCTTCGCGTTCGAGAACGGAGCGGTCCGTGCCGGTCATGATGGCGGCCGCCGTGGCGCGGGGCTCGTCGGCCCAGACATAGCCGACCATCAGCGAGGCATCCCAGACACCGTCGATGGCATCGATGCCGGGCAGCAGGCCGTAGAGGCTCTTTGCAGGCTCATCGACCGTGCTGGTGCGCTCGCCGGGCAAGAGCACGGGGATCGGCGCCCAGAGCAGGATGGGCTTCACACCGGTCTTCAGGCTTTCAACGAGCATCGTCACCGCGCGACGCATGGTTTCCTCGACATCGATATGCGGCGCGGTGCGATAGGTGGAATACATGTCCAATGCATCGATGATGCGCTGGGTGACATTGCCATGCAGATCGTAGCTCGCCGAAAGCATGCAGTCGTCGCCGACGACCTCGCGGGCAGCGCTTATCCAATCGCCCTCCGCATCCTCCATGCCCTCGACATACATTGCCCCATGCATGGCGAGGTAGAGACCGTCGAGCGGCAGCAGTGGCTTCAGCCGCTCCAGGAATTCCGCCTTGAAGGCTTCATAGGCGTGGCGCGCAACAGGCCCGCCGGCGATGGCCCTCGCGTGGATCGTCGGCAGGAACTCGGCGTCATAGTCTTTGAGAAATGCGAAATAAGGTGCGGCCGTCAGTTCCTCGCCGCGCACGACGCGGAAATCCTTTTCTTCGTTCAGAACCGGATTGTACGTGCTGCATTCGATATGAATGCCACCAACGGCAATACGCATGGAAAACCTCAATTCGGGTTGGGGCTAATCAGGAAATTGTGGGCGGCGATGCTGGCTGCACCTCGCGCCCAGATGTCGCCGTTGACGCGTTGGGTGCGGATCGGCGTCTGCCCGGCATAGCGCGGCAACACATTGGCTTCGATCGCCTGCTGCACGAGGGTGCCGAACAATCCGTCGAAATTGCCTTCGACATGGGTGATCAGGATCATGCCGGGATCGTTGAACTGGATGAGATGAGCGATCGCCAGGCCGAGGGCGCCGCCGGCCCGGTGCAGGATACGGATGGCGATGGCATTGCCGGCCGATGCCTCCTCCTCCAGCTCGGTGAGCGATGTGCAGGAAAGGCCTTCCGCCTTCGACATTTCCTTGATCGCGTTTATCGAGGCCACGGTGTCGAGGCAGCCGCGCTTGCCGCAGCGGCAGGGCGAGCCGTTGGGCTCGATGGTGCAATGGGCGATCTCACCGGCGCCGCCGTGATTGCCACGATAGAGCTTGCCTCGGATGAAATGGGCGCATCCGACGCCGTCTCCCAACGAGACGACGCTGAAATTCCGGATGTCGCGAGCGCTGCCGAACAGCTTTTCGCTGACGGCTATGGCCTTGGCGTCGTTTTCAATGAAGGTCTCGATGCCGGTCTTCTGCCGGATGATCTTGGCAAGCGGCACGTCCTGCCAGCCAAGCAGGGTAGATTGCACGCAATTGGCTTGCTTCTCGTCGACAAAACCGGAGAGCGCCACGCCAAGGCCCGATAGTTTGGCTGCCACATCAGGCCGCCCGGCGAGAAGTTTCGGAAGCGCATCGGCGATCAGCCTCGCTATGACCTCCGGATCGCGCGACAAGGGCATATTCTCGCGGGCAATAATCTTACCGTTGAGATCGCTGAGGACCATCGGCGCCGGATCCTCAAGCAGTGAAATGCCGACGAAGAACGCGCCTTGAGGATGCAGATCAAGCAATATCGACGGCCGGCCCTGGCCATAGACCGTTTCGGTTTCATGCAGGACGCCAAGCGTGATCAGATCGCGGGCAATGCCGCTCATCGCTGCCTTGCTGAGCCCCATCGATGCGGCAAGAACCGTCCGGCTGAGTGGGCCGGATTCGCTGATGACACGCAGGAGCTGTCGCTGCGAAGAGGTGAGCAATTCGATGTTCCGCCTGGGTATTGCCGATTATTTTGGCTTGAAAATAAGTTTAGCAATTGAACAAATTAATCGCAATAAATCACAAAAATGGCTTAAGTCCATTGCTCGGACTTGCAGGGAACAGCTTGAGCGCGTTGCTGGCGAGCGCGCCACTTTCGGCAGTCAGCGATGCCGGCCGACCTCGTGGATCAAATCGACGAGCGCCCGCAGCCCGGCCGGCAGGAGCCGGCGGCTGGGATAATAGAGGCAGAGGCCGGGCAGAGCAGGCGTCCAGTCTTCCAGTATGCGCACCAATCGTCCCGCAGCGATATCGGCAGCGGTGGACCATTCCGAAAGATATGCCAGGCCTGCACCCTCGCGGGCCGCTTCCAGGATCAATGTCGGCTCGTCGAGAGTGAGGGAACCGGGAACATCGAGGGTCAGCACTTCGCCTTGTTTTTCGAATTCCCAGCGATAGAGCGCGCCGCTCGGCAACCGGGCACGGACGCAGCGATGCTGCATCAGATCCTGTGGCTTGCCGGGCTTTGGGTGCGCTTCGAAATAGGTGGGAGATCCGACCACGGCATAGCGCAGTGGTGGGCCGAAGGGCACGGCGATCATGTCCTTCGGAACGGTATCCACGGTACGGATGCCGGCATCGAAACCGTCGACGACGATATCGATCATCCGTCCCTCGGTCACCAGATCGAGCCGCATATCCGGATAGCGCTTGAGATATTCAAGAACGATCGGCGTCAGGATCTGGCGTGCTGCGCCGACCGAGCTGTTGATGCGCAGGATGCCGGCCGGCGTGTCACGATGGCTGTTTACCGCTTCCATGGCGCCGTTGATGTCCGACAGCGCCGGTGCGACCGTGGCGACAAACTGCTCGCCGGCGGCTGAAAGCGACACGCTGCGCGTCGTCCGGTTGAACAGGCGCACACCAAGCCGGGTTTCCAATCCGGCGACGGCATGGCTCAGCGCCGTCGGCGACATGCCGAGCTCCACCGCTGCGGCTCGGAAACTGCCGCGCCGGGCGACCGCGATGATGGCTTCGAGTTCGATCAATCCGGACTTATGCATTATCCCGATTTCCGCACCACTTCATGGCGCTTTGTCCCGCTTATTGATGCAAACCTATCGGCTTATATCGGAAATGACCACAAAAACCGCATCGCCGAGAAGGAGATCATCATGAGGATCATCGACAAGATTTACATCGACGGCAGTTTCGTTGCGCCGCACGGGGAGGAGCTTTTCGATCTCTTCAATCCGGCAAAGGGCGAAGTCATCGGCAAGGTCCGGCTCGGCGACGTCGAGGATGCGCGCCGCGCCATCGCTGCCGCCAAGCGGGCCTTTCCGTCGTTTTCACAGACAAGCAAGGGAGAACGCATCGCCTTGCTGACCCGGCTGCACGATTCCGTTCTCGCAAAGGCTGAAGCTCTGACGGAGGCGACGATCGAGGAATATGGCGCCCCGGTTTCCCGCGCTGCCTGGGCAACGCGTTATGCGGCAGATTGTTTTCTCAATGCCGCGAAAACGCTCGAGCATTATGAATTCACGCGGCGGATCGAATCGGCAGAGGTAGTCATGGAGCCGCTCGGCGTTGTCGGCCTCATCACGCCCTGGAACAACGATTACGGCTTCATCTGCAACAAGCTCGCGACCGCGATTGCCGCCGGCTGCACCGCCGTCATCAAGCCGAGTGAAATGAGCGCCTTGCAGACGCAAATCCTGACGGAGTGCCTGCACGATGCCGGCTTGCCGGCCGGCGTGTTCAACATCGTCAACGGCCGCGGCGATGTGGTCGGCGCCGAATTGAGCAGCCATCCCGACATCGCCAGGATTTCCTTCACCGGCTCAACCGCCGTCGGCAAGGCGATCCTGCGTGCAGGGGCTGAAACCATGAAGCGGGTGACGCTGGAGCTTGGGGGCAAGTCGCCGACGCTGGTTCTCGATGACGCTGATTTTGCCGAGGCCATCCCGCATGTCATCGCCGCCGGTTTTGCCAATAGCGGCCAGGCCTGTATTGCCGGCACGCGTGTGCTTGTGCCGGAATCGCGCGCAGCGGAATTCAATGCAATGCTCAAGGCTGCGGTCGAGAACATCAAGGTCGGCGATCCCCGTGATCCCGCAACCGCAATCGGCCCGATGGTGAGCCAAAAGCAATATGAGCGCGTGCAGCGCTACATCCAGTTGGGAATTCAGGACGGTGCGACGGTCCTTGTCGGCGGTGAGGGGCGGCCGGACGATATGGAAAGCGGCTATTTCGTCAAGCCGACCGCTTTCACCGACGTCACCAACGACATGACGATCGCCCGCGAGGAAATCTTCGGGCCGGTCCTCTGCGTTCTCACCTACAGGAGTGAAGAGGAAGCGATCTCCATTGCCAACGATACCGTCTACGGGCTGCAAGCCTATGTGATTTCGTCCGACCCCGGGCGCGCCCGCGCGGTCGCCTCGCGCATCGTGGCCGGGCGAGTGATGATCAATGGATTTCACAATGAGCCCATGGCGCCCTTCGGCGGCTTCAAGCAATCCGGCATCGGCCGCGAATACGGCGTCTTTGGCTTGGAGGCCTATCTGGAACCGAAGAGCGTGATCGCCGCCACCTAAGGGCAGCGCGTTTCCTGCCATGCCTCGAAATAGCGACTTGTCAGCCAGGTTAGCAACGCGCAAGCTGCTGATATCCTGTTTCATCGCAAGGCCCGGACCTATGACCGCACCTCTCGACGACGAAGTCTTTTTGCGCCGATCCTTCGAGGTCGCGTCGCGGGCGCGAACTCACGGCAATCATCCTTTCGGCGCCATTCTCGTCGGCCCCGACGGAACGGTGCTGATGGAGCAGGAAAACGCTTTCAATCCGACGCAGGACATGACCGGCCATGCCGAGCGCGTACTGATGACACGGGCTTCGCAGCAATATTCGCCGGGTTTCCTCGTGCAATGCACGATGTATACTTCCGCGGAACCCTGTGCCATGTGCGCCGGCGCCGCCTATTGGGCTGGCGTCGGTCGTGTCGTCTATGGTCTCAGTGAAAGCCGGTTGAAGGCGATTATCGGCAATCATCCCGAAAATCCGACGCTTGATCTGCCCTGTCGCGTCGTCTTCGAAGCGGGCCAGCGTAAAGTCGAGGTTGTCGGGCCGATGCTTTGCGAAGAGGCGACGGTATTGCATGATGGCGTATGGTGACACGCGAATTGCGGCGTCACGGCCGCAAAGATGAGCCAATCGGCGAACAAGGCATGCCCTTTGTCAAACGATTGACACATGCTGGCATAAGTATGCAAAGCTTACTATAATGTTTCAGCAGGCCGACGCCCCTGCAGTTGTTTAATCCTTCGACGTCGATTCCAAAATTTATCGTTCGCCCATGGCCGTCTTTGACGGTTCGCGTGCGTTTGCTGCCGGGCGGAACAGTCAGAAAGGAATGTCATGTCCAGTACGGCCGATCGTTCAAGACGTCCGCTGGTCATTGTCTCGATCATGCTCGCGACTTTCATGGTCGCGGTCGAGGCGACGATCGTTGCCACCGCCATGCCCCGCATCGTCGGTCAGCTCGGTGGCTTTACCTATTATAGCTGGGTTTTCTCCGCCTTCCTCCTGGCACAGTCCACGACGACGGTGATCTACGGCAAGCTGTCGGATATTTTTGGCCGCAAGCCGATCCTGATCGGCGGTATCCTCATTTTCCTCGTCGGTTCGGCGCTCGCCGGCCTGGCCTGGTCGATGGCTTCGCTGATTGCCTTCCGACTGCTGCAGGGCCTTGGTGCCGGTGCCATCCAGCCGGTGACGATGACCGTGGTCGGCGATCTCTACAAGCTGGAGGAACGCGCCAAGGTGCAGGGCGTGCTCGCCAGCGTCTGGGCGGTGTCGGCCGTCATCGGCCCGCTTGCAGGAGGCATCATCGTCGATAATTTCTCGTGGGCCTGGATTTTCTGGATCAACCTGCCGGTCGGTGTGCTGACCATCATCGGCTTCACCCTTTTCCTGCATGAGCAGATCACGCCGCGCGAGGCGAAGATCGACTATCTCGGCACGATCCTGTTTTCGATATCGATCATCTCATTGTTGGTGATCCTCACCGAGACCGATTCCGGATTCGGCATTCTCGGCACGCTCGCGCTCGTCTTCGTCGTCACCGGCGTGCTGTTCCTCCTGCAAGAGCGGCGCGCGCCGGAGCCGATCATCTCGATCGAGCTCTGGGGCCGGCGGCTGGTGGCGACCAGCAATGCGGCGACGCTTCTGGCCGGCATGGCGCTGATCGGGCTGACGACCATTCTGCCGATCTACGTACAGGGTGTGCTCGGCCGTTCGCCGCTGGTGGCAGGCTTCACGCTGACGATGCTGATTGTCGGCTGGCCGCTGGCGGTGATGCTGTCGAGCCGCTTCTTCCGCGCGTTCGGCATTCGCAGGACGCTGCGCGTCGGCAGCTTCATGTTCCCCTTCGGCTCGGCCTTCCTCCTGTTCCTGACGCCGGAGAGCAGCCCGGTTCTGGCCGGTATCGGCTCCTTCCTGATGGGTTTCGGCATGGGTCTCATCAGCCTCACCAGTATCGTGCTCGTGCAGGAGAGTGTGGAATGGTCGATGCGCGGTAGCGCCACGGCGTCGATCATCTTTTCGCGCAGCCTCGGCAATACGCTCGGCGCGACCGCCTTGGGCGCCGTGCTCAATATCGGTATCGTCCACTTCGGCAGCGGCGATCTAGCCGCCAAGCTGCATGGCGTCCTGAACCAGCCGACCGGCCTTTCTGATCTCGCCAGTGATCCGGCAATCCGCGGCGTCTTCGATGCGGCCCTGCATTGGAGCTTCTGGGGCGTTGTCGTCGTCGCGATCCTGACCTTCGCGACCACCTGGCTCATCCCGGTGGCGCATGAGGCCGGCCGCCGGCAGGTACCGAAGACGGATGCGCAGGAAGCAATGACGCACTGAGCGTCGGCCCATTTTTGAAATATGCGCCAGCCCGGCGGGATTCGATCTGCTCCGCCGGGTTTATGTCGGTATTACAAGCTCTTGCATAATGATCTTCCTGCACCGTGGCAACAATTCACGGCCGTCTTTGCCGCCTCAGAAATCGTAGCGATCGATGCGCCAGGCGTCGAGCAGGCGATGCGAGGCCTTGAGCGCCGCATCGGGATCGCGGGCGACGATCGCGTCCAGGACGTCCTTGTGATAGGGCAGGGAACGTTTCTGGCCTTCCGCCACTTCGTCATGGCTCGAAAGCGCTCGGTTGGCGTAGATCGCGACGGCGATCAAATCGATGAGCTGCGCGTAGATCATGTTGCGGGTGGCGGCAAAGATCGCGGTATGGAAGCGCAGGTCGGCATCGGCATTGGTGTTGACGTCGCCAATGGTGGAAACCATGTCGTCATAGGCAGAGGCGATGGCGGCGAGATCCTCGGCGGTGCCGCGCGCAGCGGCTCGCGCCGTGGCTTCCGGCTCCAGCACCCGCCTGAGATCCTTGATCGAGCGCATGATCTCCACCGAAGGGCCGGTCTCGTAGTACCAGACCATGACGTCGGTATCGAGATGATGCCAGTTGGAGCGATCCTTGACGCGCGTGCCGACACGGGTCTTGATTTCCACCAGCCCCTTGCCGGCGAGGCACTTCATCGCTTCGCGGATCACGGTGCGGCTGATGCCGAACTGCTCCACGAGTTCCGGTTCGTTCGGAAGCGTCGAGCCGACGGGATAATCGCCGCCGACGATGCGGCGGCCGAGTTCATGCACGAAATAGCCGAAGACGCCCCGCCGCGGGATCGTGCCATACTTGCGCACATAGGCATCGAATGGCGACTGCGACACGATCAGTTTCGTTTCCGGGCTCACCCGAGAGGCAGTCGTTGCGCCAATGCCGTATTTCATTATCCGGGACTCTCATTCCTGTTGAAGAGCCGATACGAGAAAATCTTCAGCTTATGGCGGCCCCTTGGGCCTTCTTGCTGATATTTTCGGTTTGCTCGCAGCGGTTCCATAGTTGCTCGATGCCGATTCGGCCGTTCTCGTTGCGCCATATCTCGACGGGGTGACTCTACCATGTCTTGCGTGCGCATGCCTACTAGCGCCGGATCGACGGCTCCTGGGCACAGCGTTCAATGTAGCGCGGTCGAATTGAAGAGGCGCGGATCATGATCAAATTCTGATCAGGCCGTTGAATGAAACGTGATCATTCTGTCGAATGGTAGGACGATTTCAGGCTATCGAAAACGATTCCGAACCGCTTAAATGACGAGGTTGAAAAGCGGATTCGGAGCATTTTGTGAATGACTGATATGTCCACGCGCCAACGGGGGGAGGTGGCGCAAGCTTCCAGCTCACGGCCGCTCAAGATTGCGCTGCTCGTGGCTGGCGCTTTTTTCATGGAAAACCTGGACGGCACAGTCATTGCCACCGCCTTGCCGCAGATGGCCGCTTCCTTCGGCGCCCGTCCTGTCGACCTCAATATCGGCATGAGCGCCTATCTACTAACGCTCGGCGTCTTCATTCCGATCAGTGGCTGGATCAGCGATCGGTTCGGCGCTCGCCTGGTTTTCACTACCGCGGTCGTCGTCTTCACCTTGGCTTCCGTTCTCTGCGGCTTTGCCAATGATGTCGGCTCTTTTGTCGCCATGCGCATCCTGCAAGGCATTGGCGGCGCAATGATGGTGCCGGTCGGCCGCCTTCTGGTTCTCAACAATACGCCGAAGGATCAATTGATCTCGGCAATCGCGACGATCACCTGGCCGGCGCTCGTGGCACCGATTCTCGGGCCGCCGCTCGGCGGTTTCATCACCGATCATGCGAGCTGGCGCTGGATCTTCTTCCTCAATCTGCCGCTCGGTATCTTGGCGTTCATCTTTGCCCTCATGCTGATCCCGGAGACCAAGAATTCCGCGCGACCACCCTTCGATTGGACAGGCTTTGTCGTCAGCGGTTTCGGCCTGGCGAGCCTGATGTACGGGCTTGAGCTGATCGGCCGTCCCGATCCGGTGTGGCTGGAAGCATGGGGTTATGTCGGCGTTGGTTTCGCGTTGCTCACAGGCGCGACCGTCCATTTCCTGCGAACCGATCATCCCCTGATCGATCTTGCCGGACTGAAATCGCCGACCTTCGCCATCACCATCTCCGGCGGCTCGCTGTTTCGCATCGCCATCGGCGCCGTGCCTTTCCTGCTGCCGCTCATGTTCCAAGTCGGTTTCGGGCTCAGCGCCTTTCACGCCGGCATGCTGACCTTGGCGGTCTTTGCCGGCAATCTGGCGATGAAGCCGGGCACGACGCCGATCCTCCGGCGCTTCGGCTTCAAGCCGGTGCTGGTCGTCAACGGCATCCTCAATGCGATCTTCATCGCCGCCTGCGCGCTGTTTTCGGCCGATACGCCGCTCTGGTTCATCATCCCGGTCCTGTTCATCGGCGGCATGTGCCGGTCGATGCATTTCACGGCGCTGAACACCATTGCCTTTGCCGACATCCCGCCGCAGCAGATGACGGGCGCGAACACGCTGTTCAGCACGGCTTTTCAGGTGACCACGGGTATGGGGATCGCCGTGGGTGCCATCGGCATCCGTATTGGCCAGGCGATCAGCACGCCGCTCGGGGTAGGCGGGATCGCAGCGATCGAATTTCGCCTGGCTTTCATCATGCTCGGCATCATCGCGCTGCTGGCCGTGCTGGACTGCCTGCCGCTCGATGCCAAGGCCGGCGACAATGTCTCGCGCAAGCCGAAACCGAACGCGAAAAAGGCGGCCTGAACGGTCGCCTTCGGCAGGAGTATGCAGGGTGGGTCGCAGCCGCCCGGCGGCTCAAAAATGATAGTTGATAAGGTTATAGCGCAAGAGAAGAGTGGGCACGGCGATCAAAAGGAGAAGAAGCACTGCTATGCTTGCGGCACGCAACATTTTTAAGCGGCGCGTGCGCTGACCGGTCCAGTCATATACCATTTTACATGTCTCCCCGTTCCGTGCGCGCTAAAAGGCAACAAAATCAAGCTCTAGTCAATACGAATAATAGAATGACCTTTAACAAGTGCCGCCTAATGCATTGGATTGACGAGGGGTTCGCTCTGTATGGAGCGGTATCTATTTGCCTCTTGCTTCGCAGAAAGGTCGTTTTGTGACCGTGGTCATGGCTATATAACGGTTGAGGATGTCCTTGCGGCTGTGCGGGGATGGGAGATTGTTTCCGAACAGAGGAATGACGTGATGAGCAAGATGCGTGCCCTGGTACTGGAGCGTCAGCATGAGCTGGCGTTACGCGATATCGACCTGCCGCAAGAGGTCGGGCAGGGTGAGGTGAAGATCAAGATTCATACGGTCGGCGTCTGTGGATCGGATGTGCATTATTATACGCACGGGCGCATCGGTCCGTTCGTCGTGAATGCGCCGATGGTACTCGGCCATGAGGCGGCCGGCACGGTCGTCGAAGTCGGCGCCGGCGTCGCGCATCTGAAGGTCGGTGACCGCGTCTGCATGGAACCCGGTATCCCCGATCCCAATTCCAAAGCCAGCCGGCTCGGTATGTATAACGTCGATCCGGCTGTCACCTTCTGGGCGACGCCGCCGATCCATGGCGTGCTGACGCCCTTCGTCGTGCATCCGGCCAATTATGCCTTCAAGCTGCCGGACAATGTCAGCTTCGCCGAAGGTGCGATGGTCGAGCCTTTCGCGGTGGGCATGCAGGCGGCCACGAAGGCGAAGATCACACCCGGCGATACCGCCGTCGTGCTCGGCGCCGGCCCGATCGGCACCATGGTTGCGATCGCCGCACTTGCCGGCGGTTGCGCCCGCGCCATCGTTGCCGACCTTGCCCAGCCGAAGCTCGATATCGCCACCCAATATCAGGGCGTCATCCCGGTCAATATCCGCGAGAAGAACCTGGTCGAAGAGGTCAGGCGCTTAACGGACGGCTGGGGCGCCGATGTCGTGTTCGAGTGCTCCGGCTCGCCGAAGGCCTGGGAAACGGTGATGGAACTGCCGTGTCCGGGCGGGGTTATCGTCGCGGTCGGTCTGCCGGTTGCCCCGGTCGGTCTCGATATCTCCACGGCATCGACGAAGGAAATCCGCCTCGAGACCGTCTTCCGTTACGCGCATCAATATGAGCGCTCCATCGCGCTGATCGCGTCCGGCCGTGTCGATCTGAAGCCGCTGATCTCCGAAACCTTCAAATTCGAACAGTCGATCGAAGCCTTCGACCGAGCCGTGGAAGCACGGCCGAGCGACGTCAAGCTGCAGATCGTCCTGGATCAGTAAGCACCTGCTGTTGCCGCCGCGTCATATAAATGGCGCGGCGGGTTTGTCTTTTGCGCAGCATGATCCTGTCTGAAAACACCATCTGCCCTTTCGCGATCATGCCCGAACCGGTAGACGTTCCCGCAAAAGCGGTGCTAGCGTAGTATCGAACAGAGGGAACGAGGCGGTAAACGCCGCAAAACGGGAAGGGCCGCCGTGCCGCACGACGTCGCATTGATAGCATTGATTGCCGCCGGTTTCGTGTTTGCGGCCATTTTCGGCTATCTCGCCGACCGGCTGCATCTGCCACCGCTGGTCGGCTATCTCGTGGCCGGTGTGATGATCGGCTCGTCGACGCCGGGTTTTGTTGCTGATACCGCTCTGGCGTCGCAGCTCGCCGAAATCGGCGTCATCCTCTTGATGTTCGGCGTCGGCCTGCACTTTTCGGCGGCTGATCTGCTCGCGGTGCGCGGGGTTGCGATTCCCGGCGCCATCGGCCAGATCGCCATCGCGACCCTCTTGGGGATTGGCCTGACCTCGCTGTGGGGGTGGGACCTCGGAGCCGGCCTGGTCTTCGGTTTGAGCCTTGCCGTTGCCAGTACCGTTGTGCTGCTGAAGGCGTTGGAAGAGCGCAATCTGGTCAGCTCCGCCAATGGCCGCGTCGCCGTCGGCTGGCTGATCGTCGAGGATTTGGCGATGGTGCTGGCGCTCGTCCTGTTGCCGGCCTTTGCCGGCGTTCTTGGCGGCCACGCCGGTGTGGGCACGCACGCAAGCAGCGGCCCGATCTGGCTGACCATAGGCATTACCCTCGTCAAGGTGGCGGCTTTTGCCGCCGTCGCGATCTTCATCGGCCCAAAGATCGTTCCCTGGCTGCTGACCTCCGTCGCGCGCACGGGCTCGCGCGAGCTCTTTACGCTTTCCGTTCTGGCCATCGCGCTCGGCATCGCCTTCGGGGCGGCGGAGATATTCGGCGTTTCCTTCGCGCTCGGCGCCTTCTTCGCCGGTCTGATCATGAGCGAGTCCCATCTCAGCCATCGAGCGGCGGCCGATTCACTGCCGTTGCAGAATGCCTTTTCGGTATTGTTCTTCGTTTCCGTCGGCATGCTCTTCGATCCGTCGGTGGTGGTGCGCGAACCGCTGATGGTCCTCGGAGTGCTCGCCCTTATCATTGTCGGCAAGTCGCTGATTGCTTTCTGCGTCGTGTTGCTGCTGCGTTATCCCGCCAGCATGGGTTTTGCCGTTTCGGCAGGACTTGCCCAGATCGGCGAGTTTTCCTTCATCCTGGCCGGTCTCGGCGTCTCCTTGGGTCTGCTGCCGCGCGAAGGGCAGGATCTGATCCTTGCCGGTGCCATTCTGTCGATCACGATCAACCCGCTGGTTTTCCTTGCCGTGGAGAATCTGGAAAAATCGGCCTTTTCCCGGTGGCCGGTGCGCATGGCCGGCTATGGTTCGGCAAAGCACGATCGCCTCTGCCGCGAGCTGGCTATTATCAGCCAGGAGCGCGAGGAGAGGGACCGTCAGCATCACCTGGAGATCGAGCAGTTGCTCGAGACGTTTCCGATGTTCGCCGAGCTCGACGAAAGCGCCCAGGAAGAACTTCTGCTGCTTTTCCGGCCAAGGTCCGCCTCGCCGGGCGATCGCGTCATCCGCACCGGCGACCGGGGCGACAGCATGTATTTCATTGCGTCCGGCGCGGTCGAGGTGCAGCTCGAAGACGACGAGATTCCGCTCGGCGCCGGTTCCTTCTTCGGCGAAATGGCGGTGTTAACCGGCGCACGCCGCACCGCCGATGTGGTGGCGGTCGATTTCTGCCAATTCCTGGTTCTGGAACGCCGCGACTTCAATCTCTTCATGTCCCGTCATCCGAGCCTACGCGCCGCTGTCAGCAGCATGGCACAGGAGCGGCAGGAGATGAACGTATCCCGCCAAAGGCGGGATCAATCGCTGGACGCGAGTTGACCGCCCGAAAGCTTATCGCCGCGACAGCCAAGCCTTGGAGACGCGGCAGGCCATCGTATAGGCCGGATCGAAAACATTGCCGACATCATAACGCACGACTTGGCCAAGCAAATGACTGGCGGCGGTCTTGTTGAGGCCGTAGTCGGAGGTCAGCCACCTAAGCATTTCGCTGGTTGCATGCTGCAGCGCCTGGTCGAGCGGTCGGGCATTGCCGACGGTGAAAATGTCGTCTGCCGTTTCGCCACGCGGCCAGACGATCTTTTTCTTTTCGACGCTGAGCCGCACCGTCACTTCGAAGGTGGTCTCGATGCCGGTTCCGACGATCTCGCCGTCGCCTTGTACGGCGTGACAATCGCCAAGGAAGAAGAGGGCGCCCGGCGCAGAGACGGGAAACCAGATCGTCGTGCCGGGCCCGAGCAGCCGGTAGTCCATGTTGCCACCGAATTCGCCGCTGGTGGCAGTGGATATGGCCTGGCCGAGCGAGGGGGCGACGCCGAAGCAGCCAATCATCGGCGACAGCGGCAACACGAAAGACTCAAGGCCAGCGACCGGCTCCGCAAGCCGGGCCGTCAATGCCTGACGATCGATCTGCCAGATGACCTTTTCGCCCGGCGGCAGCGTCCGTACGTCTTCCGGGTCAACGACATTGCCGGCAACGACGCTTCGGGTGAAGCCTGTGTCGCGTGTCGGCACCATGCTGAGGATTTCGACCTTCAATGAATCGCCCCGTTCCGCACCTTCGACAAAAATCGGACCATTCATCGGGTTAGGGCCGGAAGCCCGCTGGACGCCTTCCTTATCGTAGCCGGCGGCATCGAGCGTTTGCGTAACGACAGTGTCTCCGTCGGCGATGCGCAATGCTGGAGGAAGAGAACCAATGACGTTGTGATAGGCCATTGGGATAAAATGGTGTGTTGCCATGGAGCGTCAGCCTTGTCTGAAGTCGGGTTCATTCAACTTATGCCGGCTTTCGCTCAGGCGAAAAGAGCAGAATGGCGCCGCAGGCAAATTGTCGCGTCAACTGCCGTCAGACCGACCACCAGATGGCACAAAGCGCTATCGCCTTCACCGCCTCGCAAAATATCTCCATCGCTTGGCTTAATCGCTTCGTTTGTCGAACCCGGCGCGAAGCTACTCCTCCTGGTTAATCTTCAACGAAAAGCGGCTTTGTGCTACGACAATCCAGGTGCGATTGAATGCGCGTGCGGGGGAATAAACATTTCAAATTCTCTCCTTGTTCAGAACCTGAGAAAAATTTCCGGCTCGATGATCAAGCAGTCGATCCGAAGGCGGATCGTCGCGATCGCTGCCGGCTTGATCGTCCTGATGATGGCGACTTCCGTGCTGTCGATGGTGATGGTCGGGCGGCTCGGCCATCTGCTCGATGAGCTGACGGCAAGGTACAATCCGGCCAACGAGCATTTGATGCGGATCCATGTTCTGTCGCTTGAAAGAGCGCTGGCGCTGCGTCGCATGGTGATCGCAAAGATGCAGGACCCACCTGACGAGATCGGATATAAAGCTCGCAAGGAAATGTACGACGCTAAGGGCGCTGAAGTCGACCGCGAGGCGCAGGCTACGCGCAGCCTCATCAATGCGGTCATCTCAGATACGAATACGCCCTCGGATAACGCGGCGCTGGCGCGCGTCGATAGCAGGATCGATAGTCTGCTGAGTGATGGCCGCAGTCTGCTGCGCAAGGAGACAGGGGAACTGCTTTCACTCCTCGATACAAGGGACTTTGCCGGCGTGAGAGATCGCCTTCCGCGCGTCGACGCGCTCCGGGACGAACTCGATCAAAGGATCGACACCCTCCGTCAGGAGATGCTGGAAGTGAGCCATGGCGCCATCGCAACAATCAGGAAAGAGCAGTCTCAAGCAGTCCTGATCTCTGCAATTGCCACGCTGCTCGCCGCCGTCCTCGGATTGATCTTCGCCAACCTTGTCAGCGGTGGCATCATTCGCTCGGTTCGGGGACTGCTGGAAGGGACGCGCGCCGTCGAGGCTGGCCATCTCGATCAACCCATCGCTGTAACGACGCGCGACGAAATCGGAGAGCTGGCGGCTGCGTTCAATCGAATGGTCGTTCAGTTGCGCGACAACCAGCGCGTCAGGGAAACGTTTGGCAAATACATCGATCCCCGCGTCGTGGAAGGTCTTATCGATCGCCCAAACTTGACCGCGGCCGAAGGTCAGCGCCGGTTGATGACGGTCCTGTTCTGCGATCTCAGGGGATTTACGAGCCTGAGCGAAGGCTTGATGCCGCAAGGTCTGGTCAAGGTCATGAACCGCTACTTTTCACTCATGTCCGAGCCTATCCGGACCAACCGCGGGATCATCGACAAATATATAGGCGACGGCATCATGGCCTATTGGGGCCCTCCGTTTGTTGACGAGACAGATCACGCGCGGCTGGCATGTCTGGCCATTCTGGACATGATTGACCGTATTGAGACGCTACGGCGGGAAATCCCCGACTTGCTCGGCGTTCGTGGCACGCCGATCGAGAAATGCGATTTGCGGATAGGCGTCGCGACGGGTGAAGCATTGGTCGGGAGCATCGGCTCTGACATCATGATGAGTTATACGGTGATGGGTGACGCGGTAAATCTCGCTTCTCGCCTGGAAGGCGCAAATAAGGTTTACGGCACCCGCAATCTGGTCAGCGAGAAAACAATCGCTGCGGCGGCTACCGCACTCGAGTTTCGGGAGATCGATCGGATCGTCGTCGCTGGCCAAACCCGTCCGGAGGTCATTTTTGAGGTGCTTGGACGCAGTGGCGAACTGACGCCGGAACGGATGGCATTACGGGACTCCTATCGGGAAGCGCTCACGGCATACCGAGAACGTCGATGGGATGACGCGCTTGGCGCGCTCAAGGCATCGCTGGAGATAATACCGGATGACGGACCATCGCTCGGCCTGCTTGCTCGCATCGAAAACCTGAAAGCAAAACCACCATCCCACGACTGGGACGGATCTTGGCGCATCGAGAAATAGGGGAGAGGAGGGCGATATTCTTGCGCTGCGGGATCAAAAAACACAGCAGTGCGTGACCTAACCCAAAGGCAGTACGTTGTGGGTGATATCAATACTACGTGATGTTGTGTACCATTTCTCGGGGTACTCGGGGTTCAACGCTCTTAACTTCATCCTTATCGGGATTCTCGGAAAAGCACGTATATGCATTGCTGCATATACTCTATCTGAAAAGAGCAGCGACATGAACGCAAGCGAGTTGGGGCACGCGTCGCGAGCCGTTCTATTCATTGATGTCGTAGATTCCGTTCGTCTCATTGAACATGACGAAGAAGGGACCGTCTTGCGTTGGCTCCGCATGATGGACTGTATCGAGAACTCCATTCTGCCCGGATCGGGGGGGCGCGTCGTCAAACATCTCGGTGATGGAATGCTTCTTGAATTCGAGAATATGCAGGCGGCAGCGTCGGCAGCATTTGAGATTCAGAACGCAAGTGTTCGCGACAACGCCGAACAGCCGCCCGATTGTCAGATACTGCTGCGCGCAGGCATTGACGTTGGCGATGTGATCATATCGCACCAAGATCTCTACGGACGTGGCGTGAACCTCGCCGCCAGGCTCATGGGCCTCGCCGGTCCGGGCGAAATCGTCGTCTCTGCGCGCGCGCGGGGACAATTGACGCCTCTCCTCGATGCCGACGTTGAGGATCTGGGCGAGTGCTATCTGAAGAACATCGAGGCCCCCGTACGCGCCTTTAGAATTGGACCGCCGGGACCCCATCCCATCGTGCAGTCGCACTGGTCGCTAGGAGAACTGCGCCCAACGCTCGCGGTCATCCCTTTCGCCGTCCGGGGCGAAGCTGCAGAACAGGGGATCCTGGGCGAGGTCTTGGCCGACGAAATCATCCGCGCTCTGTGTCGTATGCAGGAACTCAACGTTATTTCACGGCTCTCAACGACCGCTTTCGCAGGACGCAGACTGAACCTCGACGAGGTGAGACTGCATCTGCACGCAAACTACGCCGTCTCAGGGGTCTGCAGCGTGACCGGCGACAGCGTATGTCTCGACGCGGAATTGGTAGAAACAAAGACGGGGCAAATCGTTTGGGAGAATCGCCTCACGGAGCGGATCATAGGAATTCTCGAAGGCGACCAAGAAATCGTTAGTCACGTAGTTGCCGAAATCTGCAATGCGATCATGGCACGCGAACTGCTGCGTACGCGCTCGCAGCCGCTTCCGACCCTTGAAAGCTATGCGCTGCTCATGGGCGCCATTACCTTAATGCATCGCCTGAGGCTTAGGGACTTCAGCGACGCCCGCACAATGCTGGAGGCGATCTTGGAGCGCGGATCGTATCAGCCACTCGCGCAAGCATGGTTGGCGAAGTGGCATGTCCTGCGCGTGCAGCAGGGCTGGTCCGACGACGTCATGGATGATGCCCACCGAGCGCTCAATCTGACAAAACGCGCTCTTGATTCTGATCCAGAATTTTCGCTCGCCCTCGCGGTTGATGGCTTCGTGCATATGAACCTCCTCAGGCATTTCGATATCGCACGGGAACGTTACAACCTTGCCATTCACACCAACCCGAGTGACGCGCTGGCCCTCTTGCTGAGAGGAATGATGCACGCCTTTTGTGACGAGGGAGAGCAAGCGGTGAGGGATACGGAGCTGGCGCTTATGCTGTCCCCTCTCGATCTGCATCGGTTTTTCTACGATTCGCTGGCCGCGTCAGCAAACCTGACGGCAGGCAACTACGCTCGCGCCTTGGAACTTGCCAATCGATCTCTGCGCGCGAACCGAATGCACACCTCGACTTGGCGGGTTCTCACCGTGGCACAGTGGCAGCTCGGCATGCATGAGGAAGCGCGAGAATCCGCGCGTGAGCTATTGAGGCTGGAGCCCGCATTCACGGTTGGCGGGTACCTGGACCGCACGCCAGGCGCAGCTTTCTCAATCGGTAAGCTGATCGCCGACGTACTGCTAAAAGCTGGAGTGCCGCAATAAGGGATGCATTAACAGGGGGATGGGCAAATGAGCAACATATCACCGCAGGCATCGCAAGGGGGGCATGGTGGACACGGCGGTCATGGCGGCCACGGCGGACATGGCGGACACGGTGAGGAGGATGACGTCTTCTTCGGAACGGACGCGCCGCTGGTCGCTGATGCGCTGATAAACAATCGCGACGGAATTGTCGGCAATTTTCGCCGGCCTGAAGCGGTGCCTCCGGAGCTTGATCTCGAAGATTCTGGCAACATGGCCAGGTGGGCTCAGGAACGGCGAGAGCAGGTCGTCGACTTCGAGCTTCATTCCCGCATTGGCTTCTCTCAGGGTACGGATGCTTCTCCAGGAAGCATGAATGTCTGGCATTTGGACGTTGAGTTTGACCCGGACGACGCCGTGCCAAAGGTCACCTATCGTCCGCTCGTCAGAATGGTCCGGCCTACTGAGCAAGTTTTCCGTGGCCAACTTGAGCTTGTTGCGAACTATGCCGATTTGCGCGCGGATCGAGTCACCGAAATTCTGGCGCAACGCGATGGACCGGCCGCATTCCTGGCTTCCATCGCATACATTGCCCCAGACCGTGCGCGTTGGACGCTTGAACTGTTAGGGGCCGTCTTCCGGCTCGCTCAGTTTGTCGAATTTCGCATGAAGCACGCGCTCGCCTGCCGACGGCCAATCGAATACTCGCCACAGATACAGCCAATGATCCTTACGCCGGAACACGGCAGTCTTCCCAGCGGCCACTCGACTGAGTCCTTTGCGATGGCCATCGTACTGGTGCGGCTTCTCCGGGCTTCGTCCAATCCCGTCTACGAGCAGGACATTTATGCTGTCCAACTGCTTCGGCAGGCGGCGCGGGTTGCTGTTAATCGGCAGGTAGCCGGGGTGCACTTTCCAGTCGACAGTGCGGCGGGTGCGCTCCTGGGTTTGACCTTAGGCGAATATTTCTGCCGTCGGTTTAGTGGGGCGGCCAACTTCTATGCCTGGTCCTTCAACGGCGAAGCCTATCCGGGAGATGCCGATTTCGATTGGACAGGATGGTACGACGTTCGGCAGCAGCGGCAAACTGCTCCGGATACGAGGTCTCCATGCGCCGCGGAGCTGGGCCGCTACAAACTTGGAGCCGCCTCTTCTATCCTCGACTGGCTGTGGGAGAAGGCGCTAGCCGAGTGGTCCTGATCGCCCTGGTTCCAACCCAACAGTGAGGGAGAAGCCATCATGGAATGGCGAAAAACCGACCTTGAACACAGCTATTGCCGAATCGAAGGGATAGATCCTAACGCCGATTGGGTTCTCGGGCCTGGCTTTCGTGATTTTTCACGGGGTCATGATGACGTCTTGATCCCCTGTACGATCGGTCCGCTCGACGAATCCATGGTGGACATGATGAGGACCTTTCATAGGGTCGATGCTCAGCAAGGCGGGTGGGAAAGTGGAGTCTTCGTACCGTCTCTCTATCATGATGCGACAAAGGGCCAACACATGATCGCGTTTGTGAGAAGAGCCGTGTTCGATGACCTAGCACGCGGGGAGGGGCCATTCGGCCAAATTCGCACGACCGCGAAACAGATCGACATGAGCCTACCCCTCAATTCGAAATCGCTGCCCAAACACTGGAAGAGCCGCACGCCAGCATCGAAACCTGTCCCTCCACCGGTCTTCTCCCCTGGCCATTGGCCGAAGGATACAGTTGTTATTGGCATCATCGATGATGGAATCGCTTTTGCCCATGAGCGGTTTCGGCTCGCTGACGGCAGCTCACGTGTTCAATATGTCTGGCGTCAGGACGGCATCTTTGACGATGACGGTTCAACCGTCGATTTCGGAAGCGAGATATGTAAGCTCGATATATGTAAACCCGATCAGCCGCCGCGCGGAGGTATCGACAAACTCTTGAAGGCTTACGACCAAGCTGGGCTGATTGACGAGGAGGGGCTCTATCGTGAGGCAGGTCTGATCGACTTTCGTGATCCCGACCACAAGGCCGCGGCCTGGCGACTATCGCACGGCACCCATGTACTCGATCAGGCGGCCGGCTACGATCCAGTCGACGCGCCAATGAACCGCCCGATCATCGCCGTTCAGCTTCCGGTTTCGGTGACGGCCGATACCTCCGGTTCGAACCTCAAGACATTTGCGACGGCCGCGATCAAATACATCCTCGATCGAGCAGATCGGCTCGCAGGAAAGGGTCACCTGGCTGACGGCTCATGGCGGCCGCTGCCGGTTGTCATCAATTTCAGCTATGGCATGCTCGCAGGACCGCACGACGGCACTCTCGATCTCGAGCAAGCTCTCGACGGTTTTGTTACCAAGCGGGGCGCACCGCTGCGCATTGTCTTGCCCGCTGGTAATGCAAATCTTTCGCGATGCCACGCCGCGGTTAAATTCAATGGGACCCGCACTCCGGTGTCTCTCAAATGGCGCGTTCAGCCCGATGATAGTACGCCAACCCAGATGGAAATCTGGTTGCCGTACGATCCAGGAAAGCCGGGTGCGAGCCGGGTGACCGTAGCCGTCGAAACACCGTCTGGGCTACGGAGTCCGCCCCTCAAGGAAGAGGTGGGCTCGGGAGTCCAGCTAGTCTCGAACGACGATGTCGTCGCGTGTGCCCATTACGCCTTTCGTTCGTCTCCCACGAAACGGGGCGTTTTTATCATCTCGCTGCAACCCACGGCGCGCTTGCGACCCCTCGACAACCCCGCGGCGGGCGACGCGACAGCGCCGGCAGGAGTTTGGAAGGTCATCATCACGAACTCCGGCCTGCGCCCCGAACAGGAGCTGGAAGCATGGATTCAATGGGACGATGTGATCTACGGATATTCGCGCCGTGGTCGGCAATCCTATTTCGAGGCAGACTGCTATCGTCGGTTCGATCCTATAACCGGCGACGTGGTGGACGTGGATGACAAGGGCAATCCTTGTATCATCAGGCGAGGCGGCCTCATCAACGCCATCGCTACCGGAGATGAAACAATCGTGGTCGGCGGGGTCCAGCAGAAGGATCTCACCCCACCAAAATATGCAGCCGGCGGTCCGGTCGCGCCAACCCGCAACGAGCCTTCTCATCGCGTCGGACCGGACGCGGCGTGCGTCAGTGACGATTCACGGGTTCACAACGGCATTCTCGGGGCCGGATCGAGAAGCGGGTCTGTGATCGCCATGAGCGGAACGAGCGTTGCCGTCCCGCAAATCGTCAAATTGGTGGCGGAAATGCTGGCAGACGGCGATCCAGGGAATCGCGAGTCGATTTCCCGCTTTGCGGCGGCTGAAGAACGTGCCCGCTGGGAGGCGTCAGGAGGCGTCAATCCGAAGGCGCCGGAAAGTTTCGACAAGGAACGATGCGGCTCCGGTCGCATCGTGAGACCGCGACGAGATTGGCTGAATCGCTACGAGAGGGATACCTGACGAAACGCCTAAACCCACCCCCGCGCAAACCTAAAAGTGCATAATGTGTCTTATGGAACTAAAATCTTTCAGAAATATCAGCGAGAAGTCCCAATCCACTTACCGTGTTTGGGTGATCCCGCCGCCCTCGACGTGAAAACATCCGTCGCCTTATGATGCCGAGCATGTCTGACGTCTTGGAGACAGCAAGGATTCAGAGTCAGACGGAGGAGTACAGCTCGCCAAGCTGAAGCCAGCTTTCGTATCGCGTTTCACCGCATACATGAGCTGGTCAGCCTGGCGCATCAGCTCGTGCAGCGAAGCGCTGTCACCAGGAAGGGCGACTACCGCGCCCATGCTGCATGTGACACTGTGGCCAGTGCTCTCCAATGCCGCCATGAATCCCGCGTGCAACCGCTCAGCCACTTCTGGTGCGCACTCTGCCTTGGATAGCTTTATCAACATGGCAAACTCGTCGCCGCCTATCCGTCCGAAACAGTCTTCCAAGCCGGTTAGTGCCTTCCCCTCTTCTGCAAGGCATTGCAGGAGCCGGTCCCCTGCTTGGTGTCCGAACCGATCGTTAACGGCCTTGAAGCCATCGAGATCGAAATAGGCAAGTAGCAAAGACTGATTGCGCGTCGTTGCCGATGACAGCATTGCTTCAGCCTGGCGTTGGAACTCCTGCCGGTTCAAAATTCCTGTCATCCAATCTCGCCGCGCGAGGAGGCGTTCCCGGTCGAAACTTTGCCGGAAGCGCGTCACGACACCAGCGACACATCCGAACTTGATAAGTTGCATTACCAGTTCGACCATCGCGTTTGCGTCGAGACGACCGGAAATTCCTAGTGTGGTCGCAACCGACAATATGATTTCCGCGACCGCGATGCTCATCCCAGTTTTGAAACCGAAACGCCAGCACGCGACACAAATTGGCAGCATATAGAGCAGGCCGACATTGTGAATGCCGCTGGTCCGGAAAAGCCAATCCAAGCTTGCCATACAGATTAAGCTGAGGATCAGTAGTCGCCAAACGGCGGTTGGCGTCAGGGAGCTGAGCCACTGTTCCGGAGAAAACAATGGGGCGTCGAGATAGCCATTCCGCTGGCTTCGATAGTCTTCCCGCAATGTTGTCATCCCTCCGTACACACCGTCCTTCCGCCCGTGTGCCGGCCAAAAACCGGACTAGCCGCATCAGAGGATCAAAGATGCGCAAGGCTGCAGAAGCCGAGCGTTGGAAACCTGAGGTTAGTCTGGCACAGACGCCTTTGGCTTAAGCCTGCACGCCCGTCCACCATGCTTATTCCTAACCTTGTAGCGTTTCCACGCCCCGGTCTGAGTCTCACAAGCTGTCGAAGGAAATAGCTGAAAATCCTTAATATTTAGGGAGCGCAACCTCACTGCGAGGGCGGCGGCTGTGCAGTTTGTTGGCCGCACAAAGCAGCTCGCCATCTTTGATTCGGTTTTACCGTGTTTAATGGGCAGTATAAGCTCCGTCCACCAGATGGCAGCTCCCAGTGATGAAGCTTGCCTGTTCCGACAGAAGGAAACATACGAGAGCCGCCACTTCCTCAGGGTTTCCGCGTCTGCCCATGGGCTGGAGTAATTCCATACGTCGGGTGCTTGTTGCTTCCGAATGCTCCGACAGAAGCGGCGTTTGAATCCAACCGGGACCGACGGCATTGATACGGATGCCCATTCGCGCATATTCGATTGCGGCAGCCTTCGTCAGTCCTACAACACCATGCTTGGCCGCCGTATACGCCGATGCAAAGGGCAATCCAACCGAACCGAGGATGGAAGCTATGTTGACGATAGCGCCGCCGCCACCCGACAGCATGGCGGCGATCTCATATTTCATGCAGTAAAAGGCGCCATCCAGATTGACGCTCATCAACTTCCGCCACTGGTCGAGCGGGTAGTCCGCGGTTGCCTTTCGCACACCATCGAACCCCGCGTTGTTGACCGCCAAATGTAGGCCACCATAGGTTTGGACGCTGAAATCGACTAACCGCTTGACGGCTTCTGCATCGGAAACGTCGACTGCAAAGGCGCAAGCCTGGCCTCCCTGCGCGCAAATCTCGCCGGCGACGCGCCGCGCTCCATCGGCGTCAAGATCGGCAACGACAATCTTGGCTCCCTCGTCGGCGAGTTGAAGGGAAATAGCGGCCCCGATCCCAGAGCCAGCCCCTGTCACAACCGCGACTTTTCCGTCGAGGCCTAGCTTCATAATATCCCTCCCCTTTTAGTTCGTGCTAATCGAGCAGAGGCCGATGGTTGATGCAAGTGGTTTCCTCGACGATACACAACTGCACATTTGCAGCCGCGCGGAGCCGTATCCAGCGTCTGAATGGTAGAGCCCGTGTAAGACCCCACGCCGCTCGCTCAACAATCATAACAGATGCAGCTTTCGGTTTTCGATGTTTCTCAAATCACTCAATCAGAATCAGCTAATGTGGTGATAGCTTCTGAAACGCGGCGATGTTAAAGACGAGCGTAGGGCTGATCTATTGTTGGGCAGGTGGAAATGGACGAAAGCCGCGTCACGCGCCGGGGGCTGGTGCTCGGTAGTCTGACTTTGATGATTTCTGGATGCGTGTCGGGGTCGCAGGATGGACCTCCGCTTGGATACAACGTCTTTGGGAGGGACCCGGATAACGATTCTCGCCTTCGGCGACAAGAGGTAGCTTACGATGGAGGCGAACCGCCGGGAACGATTGTCGTCAATACGTCGGAGCGCTATCTCTACTTCATCGAGCAAGGTGGCCGGGCAACGCGTTACGGCGTTGCTGTTGGTGAAGAGGGGTTGAGCTTCAAAGGGGAAGCCACCATCGGACGTAAGGCGGAGTGGCCGTCGTGGAAGCCCACCGATGACATGATGCAACGTAAGCCTCGTCTGATGCAGTATGCGGACGGCGTGCCGGGCGGGCCGCTCAATCCACTAGGCGCGGCGGCTCTCTACCTCTACCAGGACGGACATGACACCATGTTCCGGCTGCATGGTACAAACGCTCCCTGGTCGATAGGTCATGCGGTGTCTAACGGATGCATCCGTCTGACAAACTCAAATATTGTCGACCTCTATAGCCGCGCCCCTGTAGGGACGCGGGTGCTGGTCATCTGATCGAATGTTCATTCATCGACCCCAACAGTTTGACCACGGGCAACTTAAGAAGGTTAGAAAAAACACAGATAATCCGTCGCAGTGTGTTCTTTCTGCACTAGGCCTATATGTTAGTTGTGACTACTATTTGATTCGTTGCCTACCATAAGTAATGCAATCCTGAGGAGAGAGGACTTCTTTGATGAGCAGAATTCTAATCGTAATCATCTCTGTTTTAGCCGTTGCCAATCTCAGCGCTTGCGCAGACATTGGCAAAGGAAAGGGTAAGGCACCGCCGCCCGCAGCAGCGGCAGTCTACAAGTAAGGTTAGCCTTAAATGAGAGGGGGGGCCGGATTAGACCCCCCCTCCCAAAACCCGCCAAATGATCCTGCTTACAATCACAATGGCGAAGAATTGATCGCTTACTTCAAGCCCCGCGCTTGTCAGGGCTTTCTAATGGAGCGTACCGATGATGCGTGGAATGGGTGGCCTTTCGCTTGCAATCCTGTTGGCGTTGGCGACAGCATCGTGCCAGACGGAAGATAAAAGTCCCCAACCCCGGTACACTTCCAACCGCCATGGCCCGGCAACAGCCTCCGCTCAAAACAAAGCCGGCCACTTTATCGAATTTCGTTCGCGCTATGCACTCACCTACGGCCATACCTATGTGGTCTTTGGACGCGCCGACGAGAATGGGAAGATGATCGATCCCGAAGTTGCGGGCCTTGCGCCGGCCTCGCCGGATCCTGGGCCTTACGTCTTGGGCCATTTTGTACCGGTGCCGGCCACGACCGGAGCGACCGATGGTGACCTGGAAGAACAGTACAGGTCGGCTAGCTGGCGGGTCATGCTTAGCGATGCCGAATACGCTGATGTTGTCGCCTTCATACGCAAGCAGCAGGCCACTTCCCATCTGTGGCAAGCAACGGTCGACAATTGCAATGCCTGGGTGGGGAACATCGCACGACACATGGGATATAAGACTCCCGGTATCTGGCTCAGGCCGCAACAGTTCATTACGCAGCTTCGAGAGCTGAACACGGCTTGAGGCGTTATCTCAGCGAGTCGGCGAGCTGCTCTGGTACTATTTGATTCTTCCGCTAAATTGTCGATGAAACTGGGGAGCGAGCCTGGTCGTATCGCTGGGGTGCGTCGACGATCGCGGATTGCAGAAAGGCTTTGGTGAACAATTTGACCGCATCGGCAGCAGGGGCCGGCCAAATCATCTGGGTGCTCGGGGTCGTCGCCTGGTACGTTATTCGCTATCCGTTCGCGCGTCGCGCCAAGCGTCTGCGGGTTATCCAAGATCAACGCTCACAGATCGAGATCATCGGGCTCGCCGCGGCTCTTCTCGGCCTTGCGGTTGTGCCTGGAATCTATGTCGCCACGGGCGTTCCGCGGATTGCCGATTATCCTGCCCATGCTTGGGCCGTCGGCGTCGGGGCGATTTTGTTCTTCGCAGCAATGTGGGTTTTCCGTAGGACCCATAAGGAGCTCGGCAAGAACTGGTCGATAACGCTGGAGATCCGCGAAAAGCACAAGCTGGTTTGCAGCGGCCCATACGCCCTCGTCCGCCATCCAATGTACACCTCTTTCCTGCTCATGGGGCTTGGACAAGCCTTTTTGCTGTCGAACTGGGTGGTGGGGCTGGCAGGCCTGTTGGGCTTTGCAATCCTTTATTTCCTGCGGGTAGACAAAGAAGAGCGTATGATGCTGCAACATTTCGGCCCCGACTATCGCGCCTATATGGATCGCACGAAGCGAATTATCCCTTATCTCTATTAGAGGTGGCACCATGCGAGGGCGAACCGTCAAGCTATCAGCATCACGACGTCTTGTCGGAGATTTGATGAGATTCTCGATCGGCGTGCCGCGGGTTGCGGTGCAGCGGCAGATGAATCTTGGTCCGCTGCTGGCCGCCAGAGCGATGCAGACACAGCCAATGAGGCCGTCTTGGACCGTGCTTTTCCTGAAGGGATACGCGCTTCTTGCCAGCGAAATTCCGGAATTGCGGCGCGCTTACGTCAAGTTGCCCAGAGCGCAGCTTTATGAATACCCGGAAAGCGTGGCCTCAATTGCCCATGAGCGCGAACATGAGGGTGAGAGGGTCGTATTGCTCAGCCTCATAAAGCGCCCCGAGAAGAGATCCATCACCGAGCTCGAGGCGCTCACCACGGCCGCTCGGTCACGTCCGGTTCTTGAAATAAAGGAATTCCGGCGGATGTTGAAATTTGCGCGTCTGCCGGGGCCCCTTAGATGGCTGATGATGTGGCTTGGGTTGAATATCGGCAGACAACGGCCACGCTTTTTCGGCACGTTTCAACTGTCGGTCTATTCGGGCCTCGGAGCAGAGTCCCTCAATCCGCTTACGCCATTGACGACGCTGCTGAACTACGGCCCGATCAGCAAGAACGGGACGGTAACCGTGCGCATTCACTACGATCATCGAGTGATGGACGGGGCCAATGTAGCGCGAGCTCTGGAGCGGTTCGAAAAGATATTGAACGACGACGTTGCCTGTGAAGTAAGAGCCCTTGCTCAAAGCGAAGCTGTGCCCAACACGGCCGCCGTTGGAACTGCGACATGAGTCTTCAGCAAGAGGGGCGCCTTGCAGTCGTGGTCGTCGGTGCATCGCGTGGTATCGGGAGGGCAATGGCCAAAATCGTTGCTCGCGAGCGGGCTGTCGTCGTGCTTGTTGCCCGGTCATCGGAAGGTCTGGCGGCTGCTGCGGCCGACGTGCGGGAAGCCGGCGGCGAAGCTTACATACTGGAGCTGGATATTGTCGCGTCCGATGCATCGACGCGTCTTCATGATTTCTTGTCCGCAAACGGTTTGGTCTGTGATGTTCTCATCAATAGCGCTGGATATGGTTTGCGTGGCGCGGCAACCATCCTTCCTATCGAAGATCAGCTCGGGATCGTTGATCTCAACATACGCGCCCTCACCGATCTGACCCTTCGTTTTTTGCCGGAAATGGCAGCACGGCGGCGCGGCGGCGTGATCAATCTCGGCTCCATAGCAGGGTTCCTTCCGGGGCCGAATATGGCGTTATACTATGCCAGCAAAAGCTTCGTGCGTTCCTTTTCGGAAGCGCTTCATCAGGAACTGCGCCGCACTGGCGTGACCGTCACATGTGTCGCCCCGGGGCCGGTGTCCACGGAATTCCTCGAAAGATCCGGCGCTGGCCGGGCGACGTTATTCAAGATTCTACCCAAACTGGATTCGGCTTATGTGGCTGAACGCGCCTGGCGCGGATTCAAATCCGGCCGCCGTCTCGTCGTGCCGGGCATCTCGGCCAAGCTGGTTGCCGTTGCGGCGAGGTTGTTGCCTTCCGTTGTTCTGCTGCCATTGATTGGTCGATTGCAACGTCGCAGCGGCGATCCATGTCCCTGCGGCTCAGGTGAAAAGTTCAATAAATGCTGCGGCGCCGGCCGTCGGCAGAGTGTCGGAAGTCGCTGACGGCTTCACCCTCCCCTATATCGAAAATGGCGTGCTCGTCCGCCTCCTGCCATATTGGTATGCCGGTGCCGGTCCGATTTCATTTTATTAGGCCAATCCCGCACTTCCGTCCGTCAAAACACGCAACTTCATTGATTTTATTAAAGAAAACGCCCGAAAAGCTGGGATTGCGGAGCGATTCGCTGATGGCCTCGACCTCGTGTCCCATTACGGTTTCGGTCTGCCACCCGGCCCGGCATTTATAAGATTTTTATATCTTTCCCTCACCCGCCGTCTCGAACCTTAATGCTGTTCGGCCGCATATTGATGTCCGAGATATTCGCAAGATGATCTCCCGCCGGGAGGATGTGAAGGGCGCCTTCTTCGAAGGTGCCTTCAGTCTATTTCGGCGCTCAACAAGAACAAATCAAGGATCAACGATCAATGATGGACATTCTTCTTATCGGGATCGGTGTTTTATTTTTCATCCTGTGCGTCGCTTACACCAAAGCCTGCGACAGCCTTTAGTCGGAGAGACACCAATGCTCCTGGATTACATTCTCGGCGGCGGCGTGACCCTGTTTCTCACCGCTTACCTGATCTACGCTCTCATTCGCCCTGAGCGCTTCTAATTCGATAGCGCCGGGTAGGGAAAGTTACCACCATGACCTTCAATGGATGGCTTCAGATTCTGATTTATATCGGGATCCTCCTTCTGCTCGTCAAACCGCTCGGCGGTTACATGACGCGTGTCTTCACGGGCGAGCGCACAATTCTCTCCTACGTTCTCGGTCCGGTGGAACGGGGACTTTATCGCATTGCGGGAACGGATGAGTGTGAGGAGCAGCATTGGACGACCTATTCGATCTCCATGCTGCTGTTCAGCCTCGCCGGCTTTTTTGTGCTGTATTTCCTGCAGCGGTTCCAGGCGAGCCTGCCTTATAATCCTGCCGGCATGGCCTCGATCGGCCCTGAGCTTTCGTTCAACACCGCCACCAGCTTCGTGACCAATACGAATTGGCAGAACTACGGCGGCGAAAGCACGATGTCCTATCTCGTGCAGATGGCCGGCCTCACCGTCCAGAACTTCGTCTCCGCCGCAACTGGCATTGCAATCGCGATTGCGCTCATCCGCGCCTTCTCGCGGGCTTCCGGCAAGGCGATCGGCAATTTCTGGGTCGATCTGACCCGGGCGACGCTCTACATCCTGCTTCCCGCCTGCATCGTCATGACGCTGGTCTTTGTCTATCTCGGCGTGCCGCAGACGCTCGGCCCTTATGTCAACGCCGCGACGCTCGAAGGCGCGCAGCAGACGATCGCCGTCGGCCCGGTCGCTTCGCAGCTTGCGATCAAGATGCTTGGCACCAACGGCGGCGGCTTCTTCAACGCCAACTCCGCTCACCCCTTCGAAAACCCGGATGCGATCTCCAACCTCATCCAGATGCTGGCGATCTTTGCGATCGGTGCTGCGCTCACCAACGTCTTCGGACGCATGGTCGGCAATCAGCGCCAGGGTTGGGCAATCCTCGGTGCGATGGGCGTGCTGTTCATCGCCGGCGTCATCATCACCTATTGGGCTGAAGCAGCCGGCAATCCGCTGGTACATGCGCTCGGCATCCAGGGCGGTAATATGGAAGGCAAGGAAGTCCGCTTCGGCATCACGCTGTCCTCGCTGTTTGCGGTCATCACCACGGCGGCGTCCTGTGGTGCGGTCAACGCCATGCATGGCAGCTTCACGGCGATCGGCGGCATGATCCCGCTCATCAACCTGCAGCTCGGTGAAGTCATCGTCGGCGGTGTCGGCGCCGGTTTTTACGGCATCCTGATGTTCGTCATCATCGCCATCTTCGTCGCTGGCCTGATGGTCGGGCGTACGCCGGAATATCTCGGCAAGAAGATCGAGGCCAAGGAAGTGAAGATGGCGATGCTTGCCGTGCTTTGCCTGCCCTTCGGCATGCTGATCTTCACCGCCATCGCTTCCGTGCTGCCGTCCGCCGTTGCGTCCATCGGCAACCCCGGTCCGCACGGCTTTTCGGAAATCCTCTATGCCTATAGCTCGGCAGCCGCCAATAACGGCTCGGCCTTCGGCGGTCTTTCCGGCAATACGCCCTGGTACAACATCACGCTCGGCATCGTCATGCTGATCGGTCGCTTCCTGGTCATCGTTCCGGCGCTCGCCATTGCCGGCTCACTGATTGCCAAGAAGACGGTTCCAGCCTCCGCCGGTACCTTCCCGACAGATGGCCCGCTGTTCGTCGGACTGTTGGTCGGCACGATCCTGATCGTCGGCGGGCTGACCTTCTTCCCGGCGCTGGCGCTCGGCCCGATCGTCGAACACCTGTCGATGATTGCCGGACAGACCTTCTAAGGATCCGCGATGTCGCAGCCCATGTTCATCAGGCTTCGAAGGCTCATCGATCCACGCCCCTTCGATAGGGGGCGTGGCACGGCCCGGATGGCCTGCGCTTCCGACGTCATCCTGGCTGCGATGGTCACGCTGTTTCTCGGCCTTGTGGTCTTCAGAATTTTACTGGGCTGACCGGGCAATCCCGATCCGCCGTTTCCCTCTTCACGCTGGAGTCTCTTATGAGCCAGTTAAAATCCGCGAGTATTTTGGATTCTCGCATCCTCATTCCGGCCGTGGGCGCCGCTTTCAAGAAGCTGAACCCGCGCACCCTAGCCAAAAACCCCGTCATGTTCGTGGTTGCCGTCGTCTCGGCGCTGACCACCGTCCTCTTCCTGCGCGATCTTTTGACGGGCGGCGGCAATCTCGGCTTCTCCCTCCAGATCAACATCTGGCTCTGGTTTACCGTGCTGTTTGCCAACTTCGCCGAAGCCGTCGCCGAAGGCCGCGGCAAGGCTCAGGCCGAGTCGCTGCGCAAATCGCGCACCGAAACCCAGGCGAAGCTTCTGACCGGCAATGGTCGGAGCGATTACAAGATGGTGCCGGGTACCAGCCTCAAGGTCGGCGATGTCGTCCTTGTCGAAGCCGGCGATATCATTCCCTCAGATGGTGAAGTCATCGAAGGTGTCGCCTCGGTCAACGAAGCGGCGATCACGGGTGAATCGGCTCCGGTCATCCGCGAATCCGGCGGCGACCGTTCGGCCGTCACCGGCGGCACGCAGGTGCTCTCGGACGAGATTCGTGTTCGCATTACCGCGGCTGCCGGCTCGACATTCATCGACCGTATGATCGCGCTTGTCGAGGGCGCAGAGCGTCAGAAGACGCCGAACGAGATCGCGCTCAATATCCTGCTTGCCGGCATGACGCTTATCTTCGTGCTGGCCACGGTGACGATCCCGAGCTTTGCAGCCTATGCCGGCGGCTCGATCCCCACCGTCGTTCTCGTCGCCCTGTTCGTGACGCTGATCCCGACCACGATCGGCGCGCTGCTGTCGGCGATCGGCATCGCCGGCATGGACCGCCTGGTGCGCTTTAATGTGCTCGCCATGTCCGGCCGCGCTGTCGAAGCTGCCGGCGACGTCGACACGCTGCTGCTCGAC
Organism: Rhizobium sp. LEGMi-198b; assembly: GCF_054114205.1. NCBI lineage: Bacteria > Pseudomonadati > Pseudomonadota > Alphaproteobacteria > Hyphomicrobiales > Rhizobiaceae > Rhizobium > Rhizobium sp. LEGMi-198b. The sequence goes on from NZ_JBSYVH010000006.1 coordinate 297,569, forward strand.
AAGACCGGCACGATTACCCTCGGCAACCGTCAGGCCACATCCTTCCGCCCGGTCAAGGGCGTGACGGAACAGGATCTGGCCGACGCGGCACAGCTCGCTTCGCTCGCCGACGAGACGCCCGAAGGACGCTCGATCGTCGTGCTCGCCAAGGAAAAATACGCGATCCGCGGCCGCGATATGACCAGTCTGAAGGCTACCTTCGTGCCCTTCACCGCCCAGACCCGCATGAGCGGCGTCGATATCGAAGGCTCCTCGATCCGCAAGGGCGCTGTGGACGCGGTTCTTGCCTATGTCAATGGCAGCGCAGCTTTCGCCTCCGATGCCGGTGCGACTGTGATGTCGCGCACCAACAGCGAGACGATCCGCGACCTGCAGACGATATCGGATGAAATCTCCAAGGCCGGCGGCACGCCGCTTGCGGTCGCCCGTGATGGTCGCCTGCTCGGCGTCATCCAGCTTAAGGATATCGTCAAGGGCGGCATCCGCGAGCGCTTCGCCGAACTACGTCGCATGGGCATCCGCACTGTGATGATCACCGGCGACAATCCGCTGACGGCCGCCGCCATCGCCGCCGAAGCCGGCGTGGACGACTTCCTCGCTCAGGCAACGCCGGAAATGAAGCTGGCGCTGATGCGCGAAGAGCAGGCGCAGGGCAAGCTCGTCGCCATGTGCGGCGACGGCACCAATGATGCCCCGGCGCTTGCCCAGGCCGACGTCGGCGTCGCCATGAACACCGGCACGGTCGCCGCCCGCGAGGCCGGCAACATGGTCGACCTCGACAGCGACCCGACGAAGCTCATCGAAATCGTGGAGATCGGCAAGCAGTTGCTGATGACCCGCGGTGCGCTGACCACCTTCTCGATCGCCAACGACATCGCCAAATACTTCGCCATCATCCCCGCGATGTTCATCGCCTTCTACCCGCAATTGAAGATGCTGAACGTCATGGGGCTGGCAACGCCGCAAAGCGCCATCCTGTCGGCGATCATCTTCAACGCGCTGATCATCATTGCCCTGATCCCCCTGTCGCTGAAGGGCGTTCGTTATCGCCCGATCGGTGCAGGCGCCCTGCTCAGCCGAAACCTGCTGATCTATGGCGTCGGCGGCATCATCGTGCCTTTCATCGGCATCAAGGCCATCGACATGGCGGTTACCGCCATGGGCCTCGCCTAGGGAGTTCTTGTCATGCTCAAACAAATCAGACCGGCCATCGTCATGATCGTCGTCACCACCGCCGTCACCGGCCTTCTCTATCCGATCGCCATGACTGGTGCCGCCCAGGCGCTCTTCCCTTACCAGGCAAATGGTAGCCTGGTGGAAAAGGACGGCAAGGTGATCGGCTCGACGCTCATCGGCCAGAATTTCACCTCCGACCGCTATTTCCACGGCCGCCCCTCGGCTGCCGGCACCAACGGCTATGACGCTTCGTCCTCCGGCGGCTCCAACCTCGGCCCGACCAGCCAGAAGATGCTCGACCGCATCAAGGGCGATGTCGCAAAACTGCAGGCGGAGAATCCGAATGTGCCGGTCCCGATCGATCTGGTTACGACGTCGGGCAGCGGTCTCGATCCGGATATCTCGCCGGAGGACGCCTATTTCCAGATCCCGCGTGTCGCCAAGGCGCGTGGCATGGATGAGGCCAAGGTCCGCACGATCGTCGATGCCGCCATCGAGCCGCGCGAACTCGGGGTTCTCGGCGAACCTGTCATCAACGTCCTGGCATTGAACCAGGCGTTGGATGCTTCTATGACTCAGTGAGACCAAGGGCTTGAGGTGGCGAGCGCCACCTCAACTTCCGCCGTCATGAAAGAGCAATAATCAATGCCAGACGATAGCCGCGATACGCTGAGCAGGCCCTCACCCGACGCGCTTCTGGAGAAGGCTCGGCAGGAAACGCGCGGCCGCCTGAAGATCTTTCTGGGTGCTGCGCCCGGCGTCGGCAAGACCTACGAAATGCTGATCTCCGGCAAGGCGAAGATTGCCGACGGCGTCGATGTCGTCGTCGGCGTGGTCGAGACCCATGGTCGGCGGGAAACGCAGGCCCTGCTCGAAGGCTTCGAGATCATTCCGCGGGTCAATATCGATTACAAGGGCCGCCCGCTCGACGAGATGGACCTCGATGCCATCCTGAAGCGCCGTCCAGGCCTCGTGCTCGTCGACGAACTCGCCCACACCAATGCCCAGGGCAGCCGCCACCCGAAGCGTTATCTGGACGTCAAGGAGCTGCTGGACCGCGGCATCGACGTCTATACGACGCTGAATATCCAGCATGTCGAAAGCCTGAACGACGTGGTGTCGCAGATCACCCGCGTGCGTGTGCGCGAAACCGTGCCGGATTCGATCATCGACATGGCCGACGATGTGGAAATCATCGATCTGACGCCCGATGACCTGATCAAGCGCCTGCATGACGGCAAGGTCTATGTGTCGAAGACAGCCGAGCGAGCGCTAACCAATTATTTCACTCCCGGCAATCTGACGGCGCTGCGCGAGCTGGCATTGAGGCGTACGGCGCAGCGGGTCGATGACCAGCTTCTGACTCATATGCAGGCGCATGCGATCCCCGGCCCGTGGGCCGCAGGCGAGCGTGTTTTGGTCTCCATCGACCATCATCCGCGCTCCACTTCGCTGGTGCGCTATGCGGCCCGCATGGCCTCGCGCCTGCGCGCGCCTTGGGCAGCCGTTTATGTCGAGACCAATCGGTCTATCAGCCTGACGGAAGCGCAGCGTGACACCATTGCGGCGACGTTGCGGCTTGCCGAACAACTCGGCGGCGAAGCCATTACTATTCCCGGCCGCGAGGTCGCCGAAGAACTGCTTCGTCATTCGGCCAGCAACAATGTTACCCATATCGTCATTGGCTCGCCTAAGATCGGAACATGGCGGGATTGGTCCAAGCGCTCCGTCTCCTACGAATTGATCCGCAAGGCCGGCGACATCAGCGTTCATGTCATTTCCGGCAGCGACGCGGAAGGCTCGGCGGCAAGCCGTGGCGTCAGGGCGGCGCCCTCGCCTACCCCGTTCCAGCTTCGCGGCTACATCCTGGCGACGCTCTATGTCGCCGTCGCCCTCGGCTTCTGCGTCATCCTCGACCAAGTGCTTGACGTCCGCAATCTGGCCCTAGTCTTCTTGATGGCCGTATTGGCTTCGGCGGTGACGCAGGGCTTACGGCCGGCCCTTTATTCCTGCCTTCTCGGTGCGCTTGCCTTCAACTTCTTCTTCCTGCCGCCGCGCTACACGCTGACGATCAGCGATCCGGAAAGCGTCCTCGCCTTCTTCTTCTTCCTCGGCGTCGCCATCGTCGCCAGCAATCTGACCGCAACCGTGCAACGGCAGGCTGCTGCTGCGCGCCAGCGGGCGCGCACGACTGAGGATCTTTATCTTTTTTCGAAGAAGCTTGCCGGTACCGGTACACTCGATGACGTGCTCTGGGCGACGGCCTTCCAGCTCGCTTCGATGCTGAAAGTGCGTGTGGTGCTGTTGCTGCCGGAGGATGGCACGATTGCCGTAAAGGCCGGCTACCCGCCTGACGATACGCTTGACGATGCCGATATCGCCGCCGCGCGCTGGGCCTGGGAACACAATCATGCCGCCGGGCGTGGCGCCGATACGCTGCCGGGCGCCAAACGCCTTTATGTGCCGCTGCGTACCGGCCGCACGGCCGTCGGTGTCATCGGCCTCGACAGCGACCGCCGTGACGGTCCGCTATTGACGCCGGAGCAGCAGCGCCTTCTCGATGCGCTGGCCGATCAGGCAGCACTTGCCATCGAGCGCGTGCAACTGGTCGCCGATGTCGACCGGGCCAAATTGGCCGTCGAGGCCGACCGGCTGCGCTCTGCCTTGCTGACCTCGATCTCGCACGATCTCAAGACGCCGCTCGCTGCGATCCTCGGGGCTGCCGGCACCTTGCGCGACTATCTGGAATCCCTGCCACATGAGGACCGGGTCGATCTTCTGACGACGGTGGTTGATGAATCCGAGCGGCTGAACCGCTTCATTGCCAATCTGCTCGACATGACCAAGATCGAATCTGGCGCCATGGAGCCGAATTACGCTTTGCATTATGCCGGCGATATTGTTGGCAGCGCACTTCGGCGTGGGGAGAAAATCCTCGCCCGGCATCGCGTCGAAGTACAGATTCCGGCCGATCTGCCGATGGTTCGGGTCGATCCCGTGCTCTTCGAGCAGGTGCTGTTCAATCTGCTCGACAATGCCGCCAAATATGCGCCGGAGGAGTCTGCCATTCGCCTGGAGGCCTGGGCCGATATCGATAATATCGTTTTCCGCGTCATGGACGAAGGCCAGGGCATTCCGCCCGCCGATCTCGAACGCGTCTTCGATATCTTCTATCGCGTGCGCAAGGGCGATCAGGTGCGGGCCGGCACAGGTCTTGGCCTTTCTATCTGCCGCGGCTTCATAGAGGCCATGGGCGGCACGATCACGGCAGGCAACCGCACGGATCGCCAAGGCGCGGTCTTCACCATTCGCCTGCCGAAACCAACGGATGTTCCCAAGCTGGATGACCTGAAATGAACACGACTGCCGTCAAGATACTCGTTGTCGATGACGAGCCGCCGATCCGCAAGTTGCTGCGTGTCGGCCTGAGCGCGCAAGGCTATGCCGTCAACGAAGCCCAGAACGCCGCCGCGGCGCGGCTTTCCGTAAAGGAGGATCAGCCCGACCTGATCGTGCTCGACCTCGGTCTGCCCGACAAGCCGGGCCATGACCTCTTGCAGGAATGGCGCGAGGATGGATTGCAGATGCCCGTCGTCATTCTCTCGAGCCGCACCGACGAGGCGGGCATTGTCAAGGCGCTGGAAACCGGCGCCGACGACTATGTCACCAAGCCTTTCGGCATGAACGAGCTCGGAGCGCGCATACGCGTCGCGCTTCGCCACCGTCTGCAGCAGCAGGGCGAAAAAGCGATTTTCCAGACCGGCGGCCTGTCGATCGATCTCGTCAAGCGCATCGTCAAGGTCGATGGCAAGGAAGTGAAACTCTCGCCGAAGGAATATGACATCCTGCGCGTGCTGGCGCAGCATGCCGGCAAGGTGCTGACGCATCAGTTCCTGTTGAAGCAGGTCTGGGGTCCGGCGGCGGATGTGCAGTATCTGCGCGTCTATGTCCGTCAGCTCCGGCAGAAGGTAGAACAGATTCCGGATCAGCCCCAATACATCACCACGGAGACCGGCGTCGGCTATCGTCTGCGTGAGCCGGAATGAAGCTGTAATCCTCTGGTTTGTGCGATCGCCGGCCTTGTTGCGACGGGCCTGCTATGCGAGGCCATGCCAAAACTATCAATGTCCGAGCATGAGAGTGACAATGGACCTTTCCACCATCATCCTGCCTGAGCACGTCTTCGTCGGCCTTTCCGCGCCGACCAAGTGGCGAGCCTTGCAGATCTTGTCGTCGAAAGCGGCTCATTGCCTCGGTCTCGATGAAGGCTCGGTGCTGCGGGCGCTGGAGGCTCGCGAAAAGCTCGGAACGACCGGCATCGGCAATGGCATCGCCGTTCCGCATGCGGCAATCGTGGGGATGACGAGACCGCGCGGGCTGATGGTTCGTTTCGGCCATCCCCTCGATTTCGAGGCGATCGACGACGTTCCGACGGATCTTGCCTTCGTCCTGCTCTTCGCTGAAAATGGTCGCAGCGAATATCTGAACGTGCTTGCCGCCATCGCCCGGCGGCTCAGAACTGACGGTGTGTTGGCCGCCATGCGCCAGGCAAAAAGTGCCGACGAACTCTATTCCGTTTTCATGTCCGACTCGATCTGCTGACGCGCTATCAGTGTACTACGGCCAAACGATGGGAATGCGATTTCATTTTCCTTGATTCTATGGGATGTCGTTCTATGTAATCGCGTCCGGCGGGAACAATCTTCGTTACTTTATACGACCAAGTTGATAGAGTTAAAGCACAACGAAGGAGGTCACCATGCAGACGATAAAGCTTTCGCGGCTTCTCGCCGCCGCAGTTCTGATCGGCAGTTTTTCGCTCACAGCGGTAGCGCCGACATGGGCCGCGGATACGACGCTTCTCAACGTTTCCTATGATCCGACGCGCGAATTATACAAGGATTTCAACGAAGCCTTTGCCGCGAAGTGGAAGAAGGACACGGGTGAGAGCATCAAAATCAAAGCTTCGCATGGCGGCTCCGGCGCGCAGGCCCGCTCGGTCATCGACGGTCTTGATGCCGATGTGGTGACGCTGGCACTGGAAGGCGATATCGACGCCATTGCCAAGGCGACAAAGAAGATCCCAGCCGACTGGAAGACCAAGTTCCCGAACAATAGCGTTCCATACACATCGACCATCGTCTTCCTGGTGCGCAAGGGCAATCCGAAGGGCATCAAGGACTGGTCGGACCTCGTCAAGAACGATGTCCAGGTGATTACGCCGAACCCGAAGACTTCGGGCGGAGCTCGCTGGAACTTCCTGGCAGCCTGGGCCTGGGCCAAGCAAGCAAACGGCGGTGACGATGCCAAGGCGCAGGAATACGTCACGCAGTTGTTGAAGCACGTACCGGTGCTCGATACCGGTGCTCGCGGCGCCACCACGACATTTGTTCAACGCGGCCTCGGCGACGTTCTGCTTGCCTGGGAAAACGAGGCTTATCTTTCGCTCGAGGAGCTCGGTCCCGATAAATTCGAGATCGTGACTCCGACGGTTTCAATCCGCGCCGATCCCCCGGTCGCGGTCGTCGACGGCAATGTCGACGCGAAGGGCACCCGCAAGGTTGCCGAAGCCTATCTGAACTATCTCTACTCCGACGAGGGTCAGAAGATCGCCGCCAAGCACTACTACCGGCCGATCAAGCCGGAAGCGGCCGACCCCAAGGATATTGCGCGGTTCCCAAGTTTGAAGCTGGCAACGATTGACGATTTCGGCGGATGGTCCCAAGCTCAGCCGAAATTCTTTGATGATGGTGGCGTCTTCGACCAGATATACAAGCCGGGACAGTAATTCTTAATGCATATAATAACCCGCAAACGGTGGCGGTTTAGGCAGCCGAGTGTCATTCCGGGCTTCGGATTGGCGCTCGGCGTCACCTTGACTTGGCTCATCCTGATCGTTCTCATCCCGCTCTCGGGATTGTTGTGGAAGAGCAGCTCTCTTGGCTGGTCCAAGTTTTGGGCCCTCGCGCTCGATGTCCGCACGCTTTATGCACTCCGCATGAGCTTTGGCGGCGCCTTCATCGCCGCCATCGTCAATGCGGTGTTTGGTCTGATCCTCGCCTGGGTGCTGGTGCGCTACCGTTTTCCCGGCAAGCGCATTATTGACGCCATGGTCGACCTGCCTTTCGCCTTGCCGACGGCGGTCGCCGGCATCGCGCTGACGACGCTTTATGCGCCAAACGGCTGGATCGGCCAGTTCCTGGAGCCGCTCGGCATCAAGATCGCTTTCACGCCGGCCGGCATCATCATCGCGCTGATCTTCGTCGGGCTGCCCTTCGTCGTGCGGACGGCGCAGCCGGTGATGGAGGAGATCGACCGTGAGGTGGAAGAAGCTGCAGCGACACTTGGCGCAAATCGTTTCCAGACGATCACCCGCGTGTTGTTGCCCGGTCTCGCGCCGGCGGCCCTCACCGGTTTTGCTCTCGCTTTCGCGCGCGCGGCCGGCGAATACGGTTCGGTAATCTTCATCGCCGGCAACAAGCCCTACGTCTCCGAAATCGCGCCATTGCTCATCGTCATCCGGCTTGAGGAATATAATTACGCTGCGGCGACGGCGATCGCGACCATGATGCTGATCATCTCTTTCATCATGTTGCTGGTCATCAATCTCATTCAATCCTGGAGTAGAAGGAGATACGGCTATGGCGCATGATGCCGTTTCCCTCGCCGACACAGGTCAATCCGTCATCACCGAGAGCAGATTTGCGCGCTGGATTTTCGTCGCCATCTCGCTTGCCTTCTTGGCGCTGATGGTGCTGATGCCGCTTGCCGCCGTTTTCGTCGAAGCGTTCCGCAAAGGTGTCGAAGAGTTCTTCAGCGCTTTGGTGGATGAGGAAACCTTTGCCGCCATCCGGCTGACGCTGATCGTCGCCGGCATCAGCGTGCCGCTGAACCTCGTTTGCGGTGTCGCGGCCGCCTGGGCAATCGCCAAGTTCGAGTTCAAGGGCAAAGCATTCCTGACGACGCTCATCGACCTGCCGTTCTCGGTCTCGCCGGTCATATCGGGCCTTGTCTTCGTGTTGTTGTTCAGCTCGAACAGCGTGCTCGGACCTTGGCTGCAAAGCCACGGAATCCAGATTCTATTTGCGGTTCCGGGCCTTGTGCTGGCGACGATGTTCGTCACCTTCCCCTTCGTCGCCCGTGAATTGATCCCGTTGATGCAGGAACAGGGAAATTCCGACGAGGAAGCGGCGTTGTCGCTCGGCGCCAATGGCTGGCAAACCTTCTGGCACGTCACCTTGCCGAACATCAAATGGGGCCTGCTTTACGGCGTTCTCCTTTGCAATGCCCGCGCTATGGGCGAGTTCGGCGCCGTGTCGGTTGTCTCCGGCCATATTCGCGGCGAAACCAACACCATGCCGTTGCAGGTCGAAATTCTCTATAATGAATATAATTTCTCGGGCGCTTTCGCGGTTGCCACGCTTCTCGCCTTGCTTGCCCTTGTCACACTTGTACTGAAGACGCTGCTGGAAATGCGCTATAGCGAAGAAATCGCAGCCAGCCGACGTCACTGAAGGAATTGTTAATGGAAGTTCGCGTTCAAAACCTGCGCAAGGAATTCGGTCGCTTTCCGGCGTTGCATAATGTCTCCCTGGATATTCGCTCTAGCGAGCTTATCGCGCTCCTCGGCCCTTCTGGCTCAGGCAAGACGACGCTCTTGCGTCTGATCGCCGGATTGGAGACGCCGACCGAAGGTCGGATTTTCTTCGGTGATGAAGATGCGTCGAAGAAGACGGTGCAGCAGCGCAATATCGGCTTTGTGTTTCAGCACTATGCGCTGTTCCGCCATATGACGGTGTTGGATAACATATCCTTCGGCCTCAAGGTGCGCACCGCTTCGCGCCGCCCTCCCCGCGCTGAAATCCATCGCCGTGCTCTCGAGCTGCTTGAACTGGTGCAGCTTAGCGGCCTCGAAAAGCGCTACCCGGCGCAGTTGTCCGGCGGCCAGCGCCAGCGCGTGGCGCTCGCCCGGGCCATGGCGGTCGAGCCGAACGTGCTGCTTCTGGACGAACCCTTCGGTGCGCTCGATGCGCAGGTCCGCAAGGATTTGCGCAAGTGGCTGCGTGAAATCCATGATCGTACCGGTCACACCACCGTTTTCGTCACCCACGATCAGGAAGAGGCGCTGGAACTGGCTGACCGTGTCGTCGTGCTCAACAAGGGCGCCATCGAGCAGGTCGGCACGCCGGATGAGATCTACGACACGCCGAACTCGCCCTTCGTCTATGGCTTCATCGGCCAGTCCAACCGCGTGAAGGTGCGTATTTCCAGCGGCGAAATCTGGTTTGACGATCGGCCACTCGGACTCAGCACGCCGCACGAGCCCGATGGTGAAGCCTATCTTCACTTTAGGCCGCACGATATCGAGCTTCGCGACGGTGATGGCGGTTGTATCGCCGGACTGTTGACCTCCAGTCGCCGTGTTGCCGGTACTCGTCATATCGAAATGAACATCGGCGCCAATCAGGAACCCGTCGAAATCGAGCTGCCGCCGGACAAGGCCGGCGCGCTCGACCGCAACCGCATCGCTTTCAGGCCGACGCGTTGGAAATTGTTTCGGAACGGTGACTGAGGTTAAGGGGGCGGATCACCGCCCCGACGATTGCTGATCTCATTTAGTTCTCAATCTTCCGGATGGCCGGCGGCGGCAAAGCCGCCGCCCTGATAGATGACGGCCGGATCATTCGGGTCTTCCGGCGCGGCATTCGCCAGAACTTCCGCCCGCCAAGGCGAGGAGCTGTCTTTCGGCTTCCAGCCGAGGAAAGCAGCATTGCGATTGTCCCACCATTGTTCGTCATTATCGGAGGCGCCGTAGACGATCGTGTGTCCGAGGCGAGGCGTCTCAAAGGCGCGGTCGCAGAGCGTCATCAAATCGCGGGCGCTGAGCCACGTCGCCAGCATGCGCGGATTGCGCGGCTCCGGGAAGCAGGAGCCGATGCGTACGGACAAGGTCTCCTGCCCGAACTTATCGAAATAGAGGCTCGCCAAGGCTTCGCCATAGACTTTCGAGACTCCGTAGAGGGAATCCGGCCGGGTCGGTACGGTGTTGTCGATGCGCTCGTCGCGGCGATAGTAACCGATCGTATGATTGGAGCTCGCAAAGACGATGCGCGGCTTGCCGGCGGCGCGGGCGGCTTCATAGAGATTGTAGAGGCCGATGATGTTGCCCTGTAGGATCAGGTCGAAAGACTTTTCCAGAGAGATCCCGCCAAGATGGATAATGCCGTCGATACCCTTGACCAGCGCCTCGACGCCGGCGCGGTCAGCGAGATCGCAGGCAATGAAGCGTTCGTTCGGACGCAGATCGTCGATCGGCGCAATATCCGAGAGCACGACGGTTTCGGCGATCTGCGAAAGAAGCGGCCGCAGTGCCTGGCCAACGCCGCCGGCAGCGCCGGTCATCAACAGAGTTTTCAGCATGGTTTTCTCCCATATCGGTATCATCGAAGTGGAACTTATAATATGGGCTTCCGCTCGTCATCATATATCTGTAATCTCCCCGTTCGAAACTTGGGGATGTCGGAATGCCGAGGAACGCAGCGATAAAGACAGGAGAGCGTAACGAACGGCCCGCGGGCCGGCGCAATCTGGTGGACATTGTCGGCCAGCAACTGCGCCAGGAGATACTTGGCGGCGTCTTGAAGCCTGGCGAAAAATTGCCGAGCGAAAGCGGCCTCACCGAACGATATAAGGTCAGCCGCACCGTCATTCGCGAAGCGATCGCTTCAATGCGTGCGGATGGACTAGTTGAGGTGCGCCACGGCATCGGCGTCTTCGTCCTTCACGCAAGGCCGCCCTTCCCCGCCGCGGGCTTGCTGGACACCGATCCAGGTCGGATCTCCTCCATCATCGAAATGCTGGAATTGCGCGCCGCGGTGGAAACCGAAGCGGCCGGCCTTGCCGCCGCTCGCCGCTCGCCGGCGCAGGACGAGGCCATCATCGAGCGGTTCGAAGATATCGATCACGCCATGGAGCGCGGCATCGCGACATCGGAGGCCGATTTCGCGTTTCATCTCGCCATTGCCGACGCCACCAACAATCCGCGCTTCCGTGAGTTTCTGGAGTTGACCGGCAAGAGGGCGATTCCCCGCTCCTTCCTGCAGGATCAGCTGGACGAAATCGCATCCGCCGACTATCTGGCGCAGATCCAAGCAGAACACCGGCGCATTGCTGAAGCCATATCAGATCGCGATGAACACGGCGCACGCGAGGCAATGCGACTGCATTTGAAGGGCAGCCAGCAGCGGTATCGAAGCCTGATCCGAAGGGGAACTTGAACGTAGACATATGATAACAGATTGACTGTTGTCATATGTCATCTATGATCCCGTCAACTCAGAAGGATTTTGGAGGATCATCGTGTCCATGGACCCGCAAGCTCTCAAGGCCGCGCTTGGCGCCGGGCTCTTGTCTTTTCCCGTGACGCCGTTTGGCAACGATGGCAATTTCAATCGCGCTGCCTATAGCGATCATGTCGGCTGGCTTTCGGGCTTCAAGGCAAGCGTGCTTTTCGCCGCCGGCGGCACCGGCGAATTCTTCTCGCTGGCGCCGGATGAAATCCCGACAATCGTCAGCGCCGCAAAGGCGGCCGCGGGCGATACGCCGATCGTCGCGGGTTGCGGTTATGGCACGCGCATCGCCGTTCAGATCGCTCAATCGGCGGAGAAAGCCGGGGCAGACGGCATCCTGCTTCTCCCGCATTACCTGATCGAGGCGCCGCAGGACGGCATGTTCCAGCATATCAAGGCAGTCTGCGATGCCGTTTCGATCGGCGTCATGGTCTATAATCGCGACAATTCCATCCTGACGGCTGAAACGCTTGCCCGGCTCTGCGATGCCTGCCCGAACCTCGTCGGCTTCAAGGACGGCTCAGGCGATATCGGCCTGGTGCGCAAGATCACCGCGACGATGGGTGAGCGGCTGACCTATCTCGGCGGTATGCCGACGGCCGAACTTTTCGCCGACGCCTATCTCGGTGCGGGTGTCACCACCTATTCCTCGGCCGTTTTCAACTTCGTACCGGCGTTGGCGCAGAATTTCTACAAGGCGCTGCGCGCCGGCGACACGGTGGCGACCAACAAGCTGCTGATCGATTTCTTCTATCCCTTCATGAACATCCGCAACCGCCAAAAGGGCTATGCCGTGTCGGCCATCAAGGCCGGCGTTCGGTTGCTCGGCTTCGACGCCGGCTCGGTTCGCCCACCGCTGACCGACCTGACCGAACAAGAAGTTGCCATGCTCGATGATCTGATCAGGCCGTACCGCCCATGAAAATCTCCGCTGTTCACACCCATCTGCTCGACCATAAGCTGGATCACGCCTTCGAAAGCGCTTCCATGCGCTTCGACCGCCGCCAGCATTGCCTCGTCGAAATCGTCTGCGATGACGGTACCGTCGGCTGGGGCGAATGCCTCGGCCCGGCAGGCCCCAACGCCGCGGTGGTGAAAGCCTATACCCCTCGCCTGCTCGGCCGCGATCCGCGCGATACTGAGGTGATCTGGCTCGAACTCTACAATCTCCTACGCGATCAGGGCCAACGCGGCCTGACGGTGACGGCGCTCAGCGGCATCGACATCGCGCTCTGGGATATCAAAGGCAAGCACCACGGCACCTCCGTGTCGCGGCTGCTCGGCGGCCGCTTCCGCGAGAATGTGAAGGCCTACGCCACCGGTTCCTTCCGAAAGGATGGCGTCGACCCGGTCTCCGATATCGCCGCCGAAACCGCCGCCTATGTTGCCCAAGGGTTCCATGCGGTGAAGATCAAGATCGGGTTTGATGTCGAAGAGGATATCGCCGTCATCCGCGCCGTGCACGAAGCAATCGGTCCCAATATACGGCTGATGATCGATGCCAATCACGGCTATGACGCGCTGGAAGCCTGCACGGTCGGCAAGGCGGTTGCGAAATACGGCGTCGATTGGTTCGAAGAGCCGGTCATTCCGGAACAGCTCAGCGCCTATCGCGCGGTGCGCGCCGGGCAGCCGATCCCTGTCGCCGGCGGAGAGACCTGGCATGGCCGCTTCGGCATGCGCGAGCCGCTGGAAACCCGTGCCGTCGATATCATCCAGCCCGATATTTGCGGCACCGGCGGCTTCAGCGAAATGCGCAGGATTGCCGATATGGCCGCCATCAACGGCGTTCGCCTCGTCCCGCATGTCTGGGGAACGGGTGTCGCCATCGCCGCCGGCCTGCAGTTCATCGCTGCCCTACCGCCGGATCCGCCGCGCCGCAATGGCCGGCCGCCGATCCTGGAATTCGACCGCACCCACAATCCATTCCGCCAGGCCGTGCTGACAAAGCCGCTGGATCATGTGAACGGCGTCGTCGCCATTCCCGATGGCCCCGGTCTCGGCATCGAGATCAACCGCGACGCGCTGGAGCAATACCGGCTGAAGGATTGAGCGGATAAATTCGGCAGGAATTTCGGCCATTGCGGCTGAACGCTATCGATATTGTTTGTGGCCCAAGACCCCTGTTTTGGGCCATACCACATCACCCAATCTTCGCGGTGACCAGCTCCGAACCATAGGCATCCCGCAATTCGCCCTCCTCACCCTTAGCCCGATCGACCGCCTTGTGGATCAGGATCGACGTATAACCTTCCGTGGCGGTGCCCTCGATCAATGTGACATCCGCATTTCCCGGATTGTCCGAGCACTCGAACCAATCGACGGAATGATGCAGAAAATTCATTTCGAACGCCCTGTTGGTGACGCCGTGGCCAACGATAATGACGTTGTTTCTGCCATGCTTAGCCTCGTGCATGACCGTCTGGAGGAATAGGCGGACCCTCTGCGCCACATCCGCCCTGCTCTCACCGTCGGGAGGTCTTGCATAGAATTTGCCGCTGTTGTTGCGCAGCCTGGCCCATTTTTCGAATTCCTCAGGAAATTTCCGTTTCTGTTCGGCACGATCATAGATTTCGGTGAAGAGGCCGAAATCCTGTTCCCGCAACAGGTAATCCTCCCGAGAGTCGGTGACGCACTCGCTCGGCAGGACTTCGAGCAAAGCATCCTTGCTCTGTAGCGTCCTCAGATAAGGGGAATACCAGATGCTCAGTTTTGACGCTTCAGCGCTTGGTCGGGCTTTCAGATGGGAGGCGATCACACGTCCGGCTTCCAGCACCTGCCGATAGCCCCACTGCGTCAACGGAACGTTGTGATCACCGAACTGCCGGTAAGCCTGCTCGCTGATGTTGCCAAGGGATTCGCCGTGTCGAACGAGAAAGATGTGCATCAACAATCCGCATTGTCCGATCTGAAATCGAGCTCATCATGAATGGGAAGCGCAGAGTGCGCAACGCATTAGCTTCCCTGCCCCCGATGATTTCATGGGATGGATCGAAACGGCAGCCGACCTTTTCGGCTTAACGCCGCATGTCCGATTTCAAGCAGATTCGGCCCGCGCCTCTGTTTCCGCCCTCAGTGTTTCCAGGCTGACGACTGCCTTGATCGGCAGATGATCAGAGGCGACACGCGCCAATGGCGAGTCATGAACCTCCACTGTCGAGATCAGCCCGCGGCGATTGGCCATGATGCGGTCAAGCGCCAGAAGCGGCAGGGTGGAGGGAAAGCTTGGCACCGCCGGTGGCAGCGGGCCGAAGGCGGCCTGGAAGGTGTTGAGCGACGAGCGGTCGCCGAGCCGCCATTCGTTGAGATCGCCGAGGAGGATGGTCGGCGTGTCATTGTCGGTTCTCATCAGGTCGACGATCAAACGCGCTTGCTGGGCACGGGAGCTATGCAGCAGCCCGAGATGGGCAGCGATGATCCTGAGCGCTCCGCCGCGGGCCAGTTCGATTTCGGCAAGGAGCGCGCCGCGGGGCTCCAGCCCCGGCAGGTTGATCTGATGTACATCGCGCACCGTACCCTGCTTGAACAGCACGACATTGCCATGCCAGC
The DNA here is from genome assembly GCF_054114205.1 of Rhizobium sp. LEGMi-198b. Taxonomy (NCBI): domain Bacteria; kingdom Pseudomonadati; phylum Pseudomonadota; class Alphaproteobacteria; order Hyphomicrobiales; family Rhizobiaceae; genus Rhizobium; species Rhizobium sp. LEGMi-198b. Next base: position 312,643 of record NZ_JBSYVH010000006.1, read on the forward strand.
CATGCGCCTTGCTGACACCCGCCACGGGCACGGGAATTAGGCCGGTTTCCAGCTCGAGCCGCCGCAGGTCAAGCAGACCCGTGCGTTCGCCAAACCGCGTATCGGCCTCCTGCAAGCCGATGACATCGGCATCGATTTCATGGATGACCCGGCTGATCCGCTCCGGATCGAAACGGCGATCGGCGCCGACGCATTTGTGAACATTGTAGGAGGCGATCAATGTGCCTGCGGGACGTGCTCGTTCGCCGGCATGCATCGTCCGCGACTTCTTTCTGTTCTTCAACGTTTCGAAAATGCTTGCACGGAGACTCTCGTTCTTTTTCCGCATCTGTCCGTTGACCATTTCCGTTGTCAAAGCCTGCCGAGCGGCGTCTTCAGGAGGAGTATAGGGAGTGATTGCCGGCCTTGTCATGTGAAAAGGCTTGTTTGTAGAAAGACGGACCGCGCCACTTTGTTCAGAGATAGGGCGAACCGAGCCACAGGATCTTTTCTATCAGGCGGACGATGAAGGGGCGAGCGCGCAGCTTGCCGAGCTCGACCGGGATCGCCGTTTCGAGGATCGCGCCGATACGCGCATCGAGCGCGCCCGCAAAGCCGCGGTCCATCACCTCCAGATCGACTTCGAAATTCAGCCGTAGAGAGCGCGGATCGAGATTGGAAGAACCGACATAGGCCCAGGTGCCGTCCACCGTCAGCAGCTTCGAATGATTGAAAGGGCCATCGGCCCGCCAGATGCGGCAATAATCCTTCAGCATCTGATCGAACTGCGCGGTCATGGCACGGTCGACAAGCACAAGATTATTGGCGGCCGGCACGACGACATCCACCTCGACGCCACGTCTTGCCGCTGTCACCAGCGCGCTGATCAACTCGCGATCCGGCAGGAAATAGGGCGACATGATGCGGATGGAGGTGCGGGCGACCGAAAATGCACCGATCAGCATCTTATGGTTTGTCTCGACGCTGCGGTCGGGTCCGGAGGCGATGACGCGCATGAAGACTGGCGCGCCGGGTTCGTTCGCGGGCGTCGCAATCCGCCAATGATCACCGCTCAGCGCCTCGCCGGTGGCAAAACGCCAGTCCTCGGCGGCGGTATTGAACAGGTCGGCGACGGCGGGACCGGTGACGCAGAAATGCATGTCGCGGGCGCAATGATCCCCGGCGAACTCCCTGGCGAAACCCTGGCGGATATTCATGCCGCCGGTAAAGGCAATGCGGCCGTCAATGGCCAGGATCTTGCGGTGGGTGCGGAGGTTGGCATAGGGCAACCTGAGGCCGATGATCACATTGCCGTTGAAGACGTCCACCTGCACCCCGCCTTCTTTGAGATAGCCCATGATGCTCGGCACCGAATAACGGGCGCCGACAGCGTCGATCAGCACGCGCACGCTGACGTCGCGTTTGACCGCCTCGATGAGCGAATCGGCGATGCGCAGGCCGATTGGATCGCGATCGAAAATATAGGTCTCCAGAAGGATGCTGCGTTCGGCGCCATCGATGGCGGCTTTCATCGCAGCATAGGCGACATCGCCGCTCTCCAGCATTTCGATGGTATTGCCCGTACTCATCGGATAGCGCGCCACGCGGTCGCCAAGCGTCTTCATGGATCCGAAGCGCTCGCCAAAGATCCGGCGCACGACTTCGCCCTGCGCATCGAAGCTCGCGAGCACGCCCGAGGCATCCTTCTGGAACAGGACGTTGCGCTGCGAGGTTAGCGAAGCCCGGCGGATACGGTTGATACCGGCCACTGCATAGAGCAGAGCCCCCACGATGGGCGACAGGATGATGACGCCGACCCAGCCGATCGCCGCGCGAACCTCTTCCTTCGTCATCGCCGCATGAATGGCGGCTGCCGCCCCCATGGCGATGGAAAGGACAGCGAGGATTTGGCCCCAATGGGCAATCACCAGGTCAAACATGGGGGGAGTATAACTTTGCCCGTGAAAGCTGCAATCGATCGCAAGGTCTATTCCCGGCCCCGTCGACAAAACGTTCTATGAAAAGACTGTGTATTAGATGTTTTTAAATTGAATGACGATTATGCTCTCGCCATATTGGCGGTTCGGTCGCTTCGCTATCGTCCATCACAGTACACGAGCGAAGCACCTGGCGCAGCCTGGGCATTGAGACAGGGAGAGTTTTGCTCCGTGGTCCCTCAGAGCCGGCATGCCGGCTGCTCGGGAAGGCATGAAAGTCCGCATTTCAAGACGGGCATTTTTCTTCAACCATGTTCAATAATGCGAACGGAGGACGGCAATGTTGGAATCCCGGGACGAATGGATCAAGAAGCGCGCCTACGCCATATGGGAGGAAGAAGGATATCCTTCCGGCCGTGATACGGTTCATTGGGAACAGGCGAGCAGCGAGCGCATCGCGCTTGAGAAAAAGGCCGGAAAGAAGGAGAAGGTCGACACTAAACCTAAGACCGACTCCAAACCCAAGATAAAGGGTCAAGCGGCTGCTGTAATGGCTGCGGCCGTTGCCGGAGCGACCGCAAAGGCCGCGACGAAACGAGCGTCAAAAAAGACCGGTGACGCGAAGATCTGACGTAAACTTCGCGGTTGGTGAGACAATCGGCGACATGATCGGCCCGGGTTGAGTTCGGGCCGTTGGCTTGTTGCGCCATGTTGCCGAACTTTCGCAAGGATTTCGGTAAATTACGCGTCCTGCGCGAATAGATGTCACATATCCATGGTACGTAGCGAAAAGGGAACTTCGCCAGGGTAATAACGACATGAATCGCGTTGAAGTCTTTGTTCTGGCTGTCGGGGCAGGCTGCTGCTTGGCGGCTGGATCGATGTAATCCCATGCTATCCCTCCTCCTTCTCGCCACTCTTTATCTCTTTGCGACGCTGGTGCTGATCTTCATCATCGACCGTTCCGTCGGCATCATGTTTCCCGCGTCGGTCGATGATGCGCGCTCCGCGGCGCACCCTCCCCTCCCAGATGCTTCGAACTGATCGCCCATATTCCTGCTGAAATCGGAACTTTTTCCGTGGCCTTGGGTTGGTTTTCTCATAGGCGACAAGGAGAAACATCATGCCCCGAGGAGACAAATCCGCATATACCGACAAGCAGAAGCGCAAGGCTGAACATATCGAGGAAAGCTACGAAAGCCGTGGCGTTTCCGATGAAGAAGCCGAACGTCGTGCCTGGGCGACCGTAAACAAGGAAAGCGGCGGCGGTAAAAAATCCGGCTCCGGCCGAGGCCATAGCGAAAGCCACGCATCCTCTGAAAAGGGCGGACGCATCGGCGGCAAGGCATCCGCGAGCCGCTCTGCGAGCGAACGTTCCGCATCGGCAAAGAAGGCCGCTGCAACGCGCAAACGCAACGAGCACCGCGCTCATCACTAACGTCAAATTCTTGAGGAAGGAGCCCTGCTATGGTCCGATCCCAAAAGAAGAATTGGTCACATGACGTGACCGAGAACAGCGACGCCTTGTGCTTGAAAGACGGCGTCTTCAAATCGCGCGATCCCAAGGCCATTGCCGACTCTCTCAAGCATTCCGCAGAGGCGAGCGATCGCCGCAAGTCCAGCCCCTTCCGTTCCGCTATGTCGATGCTAAATTTCTATATCAATCGCGCCGGCAGCCATCTCAGCAAGCGGCAGAAACAGACGCTCGAAGCCGCCAAGGATGAGTTGCGCAAGGATTTTGGCCGCGAACCGAAATAGACCTGCAACGGGACGGAAGGATTCTTGAATGCCCTATGAGCTTTACTACTGGGACGGCATCCAAGGCCGTGGCGAGTTTGCGCGCTTGGCGCTCGAAGAGGCCGGCGCCGACTATATCGACATCTGCCGGGGTCCTGCGAGCGAAGGCCAAGGCATTCACGCGATGATGGCGGTGATGAAGAGCAAATCCGAGGCGCATATACCGCTGGCCCCACCCTTCCTGAAAGACGGCGACCTCATCATCTCCCATGTCGCCAACATCCTGATGTATCTCGGTCCGAAACTTGGGCTCACACCTGAGGATCCGGCTCTGCGTCATGTCGTGAACGGACTGCAACTGACGATCACCGATCTTGTTGCCGAAGTGCACGATACGCACCATCCGATCGCCACCTCAAAATATTATGAGGAGCAGAAGGAGGAGGCCAAGGCCCGCGCTGCCGAGTTCATCGATAATCGCATGCCGAAATTCCTCGGCTATTTCGAACGCGTTCTGCGGCAAAACCCGCACGGGCCGGCGCACATATTCGGTGATCGGCTGACCTATGTCGATCTGTCTCTATTCCAGGTGTTCGAAGGACTGCGTTACGCCTTTCCTCGTGCGACGTCGCAACTGAGCACTCAATATCCGCACCTAGCAGCTCTGCATGATGCCGTCGCTGAACGGCCGAACATCGCCCGCTATCTCAAATCTGAGCGCCGCATTCCTTTTAATGAAGACGGCATCTTCCGGCACTATCCCGAATTGGATAAAAATGCGGCATGAGCGAAGCAGCTTTGTTGGCTCGGTTCCTGCCGGTCTGCTGGGGCATTTGGGCAGTAATTTGGTTTGTTGCATCGTTCCGCGTCAAGAAGACGACGCGGAGCGAAGATCCGTTGTCACGGCTATCAAACACGGCACCTATCTGGATCGGCGCTTTTTTGCTGGCGGCGCCGCCATCTTGGCTCGGCCTCCTGTCCTTCCGGCTCCTCCCGCAAGATCTGATCTATTACGGCATCGGCGCGGCTCTGACCGTCATCGGCCTCGCCTTCGCCGTCTGGGCGCGCTATCACCTCGGCCGTAATTGGAGTGGCGTGATCACCGTCAAGGAAGATCATGCGCTCATCCGCACCGGCCCCTACGCCATCGTTCGCCATCCGATCTATTCCGGCCTGCTGCTTGCCGTCATCGGCTCTGCAATCACCCGCGGCCATATCGGCGCGATGCTCGCGATCGCATGCATGCTGTACGCCGTCCTGCGCCGTGTCCGCATCGAGGAGCGCTGGATGAGCGAGACATTCGGCCAAGCCTATACGGACTACAAGGCCGAGACGCCAGCGCTGGTGCCGTTCGTCGCGTAGGACTTGTCGTAAAGCGTTGCGATATGCCGGCACCCCTTGATCCTATTGAAAGGCGGTTCGACTATCCGGTATCGCCCCACTAGCTTCTATGTCGGAGGCACCGCTGGCGTAAGACCATGACGGATCATGATTTCCGCCATTTTCGCCCGATCTGGCGGACCTCCGGCGGCCGCGTTGAGCACCGCGAAAGCCTCGCGGAAATATTCCGGCCCGATCGCTGCCGGTGTGACCACACAGAGTGCCTTTACGTCCTGGCCGCCGTTGTTATCAAACCGATGAACGGCGCCGCGCGGAATGCACAGTACCTGCCCCGGGCCGACGTCGATCTGCTTTTCATCCACCGTCCAGGTCAGCACCCCTTCGAGGCCGTAGATCGTCTCCTCGTAGTGATTGTGGCTGTGAGCCGGCGCCGGCAGTCGCAGCGCGGCGGGGACCATGAGTTCGAAAGCCGCAATGCTGTCGTTCGAGTTGTCCGCAGTCACAAGGAAGCGAACGGCGAACCCTTTGGAACCAATGGTTTCGTCGGAAGGATTGACACGGAGATTAACGGTTTCATGTGGCATTGCAAAGCTCCCATCGGTAAATTAAATTTACCGCCTAGAAGTAAATGAAGTTTACCGGGTCGTCAATGTCAACAGTCACGAAAGCTTGCCGATGAAGACCGAAGATATACTGATAGGGGCCCTGCTACGCGTGCCGGCCCAGGCAATTCAGCGCCGGTTGATTAAGGGGCTCAACGCCACCGGCTTTGAGGAACTGCGTCTGCCGCATATGGCGGTTCTGCAATTTCCAGGACCGGACGGGGCAAGGCCGGGTACGATCGCCGAACGCGCCGGCATGAGCAAACAAGCCATCAACCAGCTACTCCGCAGCCTCGAGGGCTTCGGCTATATTGTCCGCTCCGATGTTCCAGGCGAAGGCAACGCGCGTATCGTCCGCTTTACTGAACGCGGACACGCTGCATTCGGGAAGATGGTCGACATATTGCGCGACATTGAGGACGAGTGGCGCGTCGAGCTCGGGCCGGAGCGTTTCGCCGAACTCAAGGCGCTACTGTTTGACGTCTGGGACAGTCCACTGGTGCGCTAGATCAAATCATTTGCAACGCGTTCTAGCCTCTCAGCGGTTCCGCCGCCTCGAAGAAATCGGCCCATGGATCGGCGGAGCGTTCGCCGAGCCGTCGGGCGGCATTCTTTACCGTAAATGAAGACGGGCCGGTGCGATCCGTCAATTCGTCCCATCTGAGCGGCATCGACACCGCCGCTCCCGGTCTTGCGCGCGTCGAATAGGCTGCTACGGCCGTATTGCCGCGGCCATTACGTAGATAGTCGATGAAGATGTGGCCGGTCCGTTTCGCCTTCGCTGCGACGGAGAGGTATTTTTCGGGATTGTCGGTGCTCATGCCCTCCGCGATCGCTTCCGCCGCGGCTTTGACATCCGGCCACGCAGCCTTTGGCTCGAGAGGGGCGACGACATGCAATCCCTTGCCGCCGGACGTCTTGACGAAGGAGGCAAGGCCCAAAGCCTGGAACCGTTCCTTGATTTCCTTAGCCGCCGCAATGACCGCGCTCCAGGCAACATCCTCGCCGGGATCGAGATCCATGATGATCATGTCCGGCTTTTCCCAATGCGCCGTTGTCGTGCCCCAGGGGTGGATTTCGAGGGAGGCGGATTGGACCAGTGCAACAAGGCCGTCGAAATCCTTGATCCGCAACAGCTTTTCCCCGTCCTTTTCCTCCGGGTCGGCTATCTCTTCGATATGCGGATTGATGCCTTTCCAAGCATGCTTCTGAAAGAAACGCGGACCCTTTATGCCATCCGGGCAACGCAGCAATGCCAAGGGCCGATCGACGACGAAAGGCGCCATGCGCGGCCAGGCAAGCGCGTAATAATCGACCAGATCCTGTTTGCTGACGCCGTCATCCGGCCAATAGATCCGCTCCGGATGCGTCAATTGCACGGAAGTCTTTACAAGGTCTCGTGTGGGCGTCTTTGCCATATCGCGTACGCTCCATCATGGATATCGACGCCGCCTAAAACGACCGCGCCGGGCATAGGTTCCATTCCCCGCTGCAGGAAGTCGATTGCCGGCCCTCGCCTCACGGCATCAACTGGCCACCGTTGACCTCGATGACCTGCCCGGTGATGTAGCCGGAAAGGGTCGGCGAAGCGAGGAAGAGATAGGCGCCGACACAATCTTCCGAGGTGCCGACAAAGCCCATCGGGATGGTCCTGCGCTGCAGTTCCATCTGCTCATCGTTGGTGTAGCGCTCATGGAAGGGCGTGGCGATGACGCCCGGTGCCACGGCATTAACGCGGATCTTATCGGCGACGAATTCCTTGGCATGGCCATGGGTGATGGTCGAAACGAAGCCCTTGGAGGCGGCATAGAGGATCGCACCGTTGCCGCCGCCGTTGCGGGCGGCAATCGAGGTAGTATTGATGATGAAACCGCCCTGTTTCTTGAGATGGGGATGGGCAGCGCGCGTTGCGGCGAGGACCGAGCGGGCGTTGAGGTTCATCACGCGCTCGTAATGTTCATCGGTCATTGCGGAGGTCGGCACACGACCGAGCATGCCGCCGGCGTTGTTCACCAGGCCATCGAGGCCGCCGAATGCTTCCGCCGTCTCATTGACGACGCGCTCGGTCTCGCCATCCTGCGAGACGTCGCCCTGGACCAGATGCACATGGCCGCCGCCGGCGGTGATCTCCGCTGCCAGCTTTTCGGCTGGTTCACGGCTGGCGTTGAAATGGATGCCGACCTTCATCCCCTGCTGGGCAAAAGCACGGGCAAGAGCTGCGCCGATACCGGTCGATGCACCGGTTATCAACACCCGCTTGCCGGCGAGATCAGGAATGCGGACGGAAGCGAGTAGTTGCGCAAGTTCTGCCATGACAGCTCCTCCTGAATGTCAAAAACGTAAAAGCTTAAAACAATTGGAATTGGTAATATCAGTCGGAATTGCGATCAGGCAATGCATGCGGCGTCAACAAAAAGCGGGCGGCAGGCCCCCCCCCGGTCGCCCGCCGTCAAATTCCCGTGATGCCGTCAGACCCGCTCGAGCGCGATCGCGATGCCTTGGCCGACACCGATGCACATGGTCGAGAGCGAATAGCGTCCGCCGGTCTCCTTCAATTCCAGCGCCGCCGTGCCGGTGATGCGAGCGCCGGACATGCCGAGCGGATGGCCAAGCGAGATGGCGCCGCCGTTGCGATTAACGCGGGCGTCCCCGTCGGCAATGTCGAGTTCGCGTAGCACCGCAAGACCCTGCGAGGCGAAGGCTTCGTTGAGTTCGATGACGTCGAATTGCTCCTGTTTCAGGCCGAGTCGGGCCATCAGCTTGCGGGATGCCGGCACCGGGCCGATGCCCATGATGCGCGGCGGCACGCCAGCGGCAGCCCCGCCGAGGATACGGGCAATCGGCGTCAGGCCGTATTTCTTCGCCGCCGCTTCCGAAGCGATAATCAGCGCCGCCGCACCGTCGTTGACGCCGGAGGCATTACCGGCGGTCACCGTGCCGCCTTCCTTCTTGAAGGGCGTGCCAAGCTTTGCCAGCGCTTCCATCGTCGTTGCGCGCGGATGTTCGTCCTTGCCGACGACGATCGCATCGCCCTTGCGCTGCGGGATCGTTACCGGCGTGATCTCCTTGGCGAGACGGCCATTTTCCTGCGCGGCCGCAGCCTTGGCCTGCGAGCGGACGGCGAAGGCGTCCTGGTCTTCGCGGCTGACCTTATAGTCCTCGGCAACGTTCTCACCGGTTTCCGGCATTGAATCAACGCCATACTGCTTTTTCATCACGGGATTGATGAAACGCCAGCCGATGGTAGTGTCGTAGATTTCGGCATTGCGGGAAAAGGCGCTATCGGCCTTCGGAATGACGAAGGGCGCGCGTGACATGCTCTCGACGCCGCCGGCGATCATCAGTTCGGCCTCGCCTGAACGAATGGCGCGTGCTGCGGTGATAACGGCGTCCATGCCTGAGCCGCAAAGGCGGTTGATCGTCGTGCCCGAAACGGAAACCGGCAGGCCGGCGAGCAGCGCCACCATACGGGCGACGTTTCTGTTATCCTCGCCGGCCTGGTTGGCGCAGCCGTAGATCACGTCGTCGACCGCTTCCCAATCGACCGAACCGTTGCGCGCGATGAGCGCCTTCAGCGGCACTGCACCGAGATCGTCGGCGCGGACAGAGGAAAGCGAACCACCGAAACGGCCGATCGGCGTGCGGATATAGTCACAGATAAACGCTTCGGTCATCAGGCTGCCTCATGTGCTTTCTTGGTGCGTGCATTGATGTCGCGCAGAACGGAGAGTTCGGTTTCGGTGGGCGCCGGCGTCTCGATAACCTCGTCGGCAAACTTGATCGCCCAGCCGCAATTCTCCGATATTTGCTCACGGGTGACACCCTTGTGGATCGACACGACGGTCAACTCCTTGGTCACCGGATCCGGCTCGAGAATGCAGAGATCGGTGATAACCCGAGTCGGGCCTTTCGTCTTCATGCCAAGCCGTTCGCGATGGTTGCCGCCTTCACCGTGGCCCATCGAGGTGATGAAGAGCAGCTTTTCGACGAAGCCACGCTTGGAAAGCGCCATGGTGATGAAAATCTGGCCGCAATTGCTGGCGATTTCCGGCGCGCCGCCGCCGCCCGGCAAGCGAACCTTCGGATGATCATAAGGGCCGACGACCGTGGTATTCAGATTGGCAAACCGGTCGATCTGCGCGCCGCCGAGAAAGCCCGTCGTAACCCGCCCGCCTTGCAACCAGTAACGGAACATCTCCGGCACCGAGACCGTGAAGAGCGCGGTATCGCAAAGCTCGCCGTCTCCGATCGAGAGTGGCAGCACATCCGGCTTGGTGCCGACGGTGCCGCTTTCATAGATAAGCGTAATGTCGGGCGCATGCGTCAGTCGCGCAACGTTGCATGCGGCCGATGGCGCGCCGATGCCGACGAAGCATACGTCATCATTGGTGAGTGCACGCGCCGCGGCGATGGTCATCATTTCCGTGGGGGTAAAATCGGTCATCTCTGCCTCCTCACGCTGCGTTCTTTTTTGCATATTTGGCGAAATCTTCCGGCCCGGCTTCCATGACATTCTCCCTGATCCAGGCCTGGAAGCTGTCACGGTCGCGGGCGATTTCGTCCCAAGCAATGTAGAAGGCGTTCGAGCGCGCATAATAGCCCTGCGCATAGGAGGGGAAGGCGCCGCCCGGCACATGCGCAACCGAGGTTACCGCCCAGGTCGGCAGCACGACGGAATTCGGCGATGGCGGGTTCAGTTCGTCGACGATCTCTTCGACCGTGACGATCGACCGTCTGGCAGCAAGCACCGCTTCCTTCTGCACGCCGACAATACCTTCGAGCAAGACATTGCCCTTTCGGTCGGCGCGCAGCGCGTGGATGATCGTGACATCCGGCCGGATCGCGGGAACAGCGGCCAGCACTTCGCCGGTGAACGGGCAAGTCACGCTTTTGATGTTCGAATTGACCTTCGGCAGGTCAGCGCCGATATAGCCGCGTAGCATCGCGAAGGGCAGATTGGCAGCCCCCGCCTCATAGGCGTTTGCCATCGCCGCATGCGAATGTTCCTCGATCTCCAACGGCCGCGGCCACTGGTTTTCGACGGCGTCACGGAAGCGATGCAACGAGCCGACGCCGGGATTGCCGCCCCAGGAAAATTTCATGCCGCGCGCGGCACCGACGCCGATCAACTGGTCGTAGAGGATGTCCGGCGTCATGCGGATCAGGTAAAGATCCTTCTTCCCCTGCCGGATGACCTCGTGCCCGGCGGCATAGGGGATGAGATGGGTAAACCCTTCCATGGCGACGGTATCCCCATCCCGCACATTTTCTGCCACCGCTTCCGAAAGCGATACGATCTTCGCCATGAGGCCTCCCAAAATAGTCATGTGGTATGGGCGTCAATAAGCGCCTCCAGGTGACCGACGTCAAATATTTTGTGCGTTATTTGACTTTTGTTCATATATCGCACAAAATGCCCTTACCTGGAGGAAGACTATGCGTGAAACTGATTTCGTAAGCGGCTTTGCCAAAGGATTGAAAACAATCGAAGCCTTCGGCGAGACGCGCCAGAGACTATCGATCGCCGAGGCGTCGAAGCTAACCGGACTCGATCGCGCAACGGTGCGCCGCTCGCTGCTGACGCTCGCCGAACTTGGTTATGCCGACTATGACGGAAAATTCTTCGCGCTGACGCCGAAAATCCTGCGGCTCGGCCATGCCTATCTTTCGGCGACGCCGCTTCCGACGATCATCCAGCCCTATCTCGATCAACTTTCAGAGCGCGCCGGTCACAACGCTTCCGCTTCGGTGCTGGACGGCACAGAAATCGTCTATATCGCCCGCGCCTCACAACGCCGGGTGATGTCGATCAACCTCACACCCGGCAGCCGCCTGCCCGCCTATTGCGCCTCCATGGGCCGCGTCTTGCTCGGCGCCTTGCCGGAAAATGAGGCGCGCGCCGTGCTTGCCCGCACGGAGATCAAGGCCAATACGCCGAATACGAAAACAGATCCGGAAGTGTTGATGGCCGAGTTTCGCCAAGTACGGGCTCAGGGCTATGCCGTCATTGACCAGGAGCTGGAAATCGGCCTCTGCTCCATTGCCGTTCCCGTGGAGAACGATCGCGGCCAGACGGTTGCGGCAATCAATATCGGCGCGCCGGCGGCCTATGTTGCCGCTGCCGAGATGGCGGAGCGCTATCTGCCGCTGCTGCGGGAAACGCAGAAGATGCTGCGGCTGGTTCTGCGTTAGCCTTCACGTCCCTCGGGGGCGGGTGATTGGACTCCGATTTTCGATTGCCTTGCTTACATTCCGAGCCTCTCTCGTTCCTCAATGCGCCATGCGCGGGGTGTCTGGCCGGTTTGCTTCACAAAGAAGCGCGAGAAATAGGTGGGGTCGCTAAATCCGAGGCGATAGCTGATCTCCTGCACGCTGCCCAAGGTAAAGACCAATTCGCGCTTGGCCTCGTCCACCAGCTTGCGCGCGATGAGCTCATGGGCGCCATGGCCGGTCTTGCGGCGCACGATGCGGTTCAGATGTGTCGGCGAGATACCGAGCGCTTCGGCGTAAAAGGCGGCGGGTTCGTGGGAGCGGAAATGCCGCTGGATGAGGCCGTTTAGTTTTTCCATCCGTTGTTCGCCTTCGTCGGACGCACCCTGCCCTTCGCTTTCCTGCTGCGAAAGACGAGCGGTCAGTAGCAGCGCCGAGGTAAGATAGGCTTCGAGCAGGTCGTTGCGGCCGCCACGGCGATTGGCGAACTCGCCGCCGAGCCGCTTCAAGGTTCCGGCGACATAGGCCGCATCTGGATCGCTCAAATTGAGCCGCGTCAGATGCGGCGCGGCCAGCCATTCGCCAAGCCGGCTGCGATCACCCGGCGCTGCCTTACGATGCGAGATCAGCACGGTGATGACCAAGCCGTCGATATCCCTGGAAAAACGAAAACCGTGATTGAGGCGCGGCGGGATGGTGATGACCGCGGGCGGTATGATGGCGTGGCTCTCGCCGTCAAAGATCGCATCGCCAGAGCCGGCATCTATGTACAGGATCTGAAAGAAGCTTTCGTGGCGATGTGGTCGGATTTCCCAATGATGCAGGCTGCTGCGCGACGGGATTGTCTCGCAATGCAGCCAGAAATCCGGTCTTTTGCCCGTATTTTCACCGTAGAGTTCATAGGTCGGCACTGGTTTCGACAAAGCTACCCTCCCTCCATCATGTTCGATTTGTGCAATTACTTGGGTGAAATGTCCATTGTTGGCGCCCTCGTCGCCGCGCAGAATGGGGAAAAAAGACGAAGCGTGGGAGGACATTATGCGCACTCAGGTCGCCATTATCGGTTCAGGTCCGTCCGGCCTGCTCTTGGGACAATTGCTGACGGAAGCCGGGATCGACAACGTCATCCTCGATCGCGTCGGCAAGGACCATATCCTCGGACGCGTTCGCGCCGGCGTCCTGGAAGAAGGTACGGTAGGGCTGATGGACAAGGCAAAATCCGGCGCGCGTCTGCATGCTGAGGGCTTGCCGCATAACGGCTTTTCACTTGCCTTCGACGGCCGCGATCATCGCATCGATCTTCATGATCTCACCGGAGGCAAGCGCGTCACGGTCTACGGCCAGACGGAACTCACCCGCGATTTGATGGCCCATCGCGAACAGAGCGGCGCCTTAACAATCTACGAGGCCGTCAATGTTCAGCCGCATGATTTCGACGGAAGCTCACCTTATGTCACCTACGAGAAAGATGGGGTAACCTACCATATTGATTGCGATTTTATCGCTGGCTGTGATGGTTTTCATGGCGCGAGCCGCAAATCGGTTCCGGAAAAATCGATCCGCAGCTTCGAGAAAATCTATCCTTTCGGCTGGCTCGGTCTGCTCGCCGACGTTCCGCCGGTCAATCACGAGCTGATCTATGCCAATCATCCGCGCGGATTTGCGCTCTGCTCCATGCGGTCGATGACGCGCAGCCGCTATTACATACAATGTCCGCTGGATGAGAAAATCGAGAACTGGAGCGACGACCGTTTCTGGGACGAACTGCGCCACCGTCTGCCCACGCATCATGCCGAGGCGCTGATCACCGGGCCTTCATTTGAGAAATCGATCGCGCCGCTGCGTTCCTTCGTCGCCGAGCCTATGCGCTTCGGTCGCCTGTTCCTCGTCGGCGACGCGGCCCATATCGTGCCGCCGACCGGGGCCAAAGGCCTGAACCTTGCGGCGAGCGATGTGCATTATCTCTTCTCGGGTCTTGCCGAACATTATCAGGATCGCTCCAATACCGGCCTGGACGCTTATTCAGCCCATGCGCTCGCTCGCGTCTGGAAGGCGGTGCGCTTCTCCTGGTGGATGACGACGGTGATGCATCGTTTTCCCGACACCAGCGATTTCGACCAGAAAATACAGGAGGCGGAACTGGACTATCTCACCCATTCCCGCGCCGCCTCGACCGTGCTGGCGGAGAATTATGTCGGCCTGCCCTATTGAGGCCGCCTAGCTCTTCTTTGCCACCTCGCTCGCCGCCTCGCGGATCGTCTGCATCAGGATTGATAGCGGCATGGTGGGAATAGCGTCGGTGCGCATGGTAAGACCGACAGGGCCTCTGGTCTCGCTAGTGTCGATGGGCAGCAGGCTGAGCAGACCATCCTCGACATCGCTGGCGACGACGCCGGTGGAGATGATCCAGATGGCGTCGCTCGATCGCACAAACGCGCGGCCGAAGGAATCTGATACCGTCTCGATCTGGTTCGGCAGGCTGGCAACGCCGTTGGCGATCAAGAAACTCTCGACGAAGGGCCGTATGATCGAGCCCCGCGTCGGCATCAGGACCGTATATTTGCCGAGATTGGAAAACAGCGATTGTTTCGCCACTAGCAGCGGATGCCCTGCCCGCACCACGAAGACCACCTGCTCGGAATAAAGATGCTCGAAGGAAAAGCCGGCCATCTTGTCGGGACCGGCCAGGCGGCCGACAACAAGATCGAGATCGCCGACGCGGAGTTGTTCCAGCAGCACAGCGTTTTCGCCGGTGACGATCTTGATGCGGCTCCAGGTTTCCTCCTTGAGGAATAACTCCATCGCCCGCGGCATGATCCGCGTGGAGACCGTAGGCAAGGCACCGATCCGGATCGGCGGCGCTTCGCCGGAGCGCTCCTGCGAGATGGAGTCGAAGCCCTGTCTGAGCGCAGTCAGCGCCGCCCCGGCATGGCGCAGGAAGACTTCGCCGTAACGGGTAATCTTGATGCCGCGCCCGTCGCGTTCGAAAACGGCGACGCCCAGCGCCTCTTCCAGCTCGCGGATAGTCTTGGTCACCGCGGGCTGGCTGACATGCAGGAGTTCGGCCGCCTTGATCACGCTTTTCTGGCGCGCGACCTCGACAAAGGTCTGGAGATGGCGGAATTTGACGCGGGAGTCGATCATGGTTTTCATAACTCATAGGTTATCGAAAAGCCAATAAATATCATTTTACCTAACCAGATTAAACCTCCAATCTCATTGCAGAGGAGATTTCCAGTGCAGTTCGCCCGTATCAATGATGTCACGATCCACTATCAGATCATCGGCGCTGCCGGCGATAAGCCAGTGCTTGTCTTTGCCAATTCGCTCGGCACGGATTTCCGGATCTGGCGTGATGTGATCGTTCGGCTCGCAGGCGATTTTGCCATCGTTCTCTATGACAAACGCGGCCATGGCCTGTCCGATCTTGGCCAGATGCCCTACACGATGGAGGATCACGCCACCGATCTCGCAGGGCTGCTCGATCTGCTCGCGGTGAAAGATGCCGTCATCTGCGGCCTCTCGGTCGGCGGTCTGATTGCGCAATCGCTCTATCAGCGGCGGCCGGATTTGGTGCGGGCGCTGATCCTTTGCGATACGGCCCATAAGATAGGCACCGTCGAGAGTTGGAACAACCGCATCGCCAGGGTCGAGGCCGAGGGCATCGAGTCGATTGCCGACGGCGTGCTCGAACTCTGGTTCACGCCCGCTTTTCGACGTCCCGAGAACACTGCTTTCGGCGGTTATCGCAACATGCTGATCCGCCAGCCGGTGGAAGGTTATGTCGCCACTTGCGCCGCTCTTCGTGACACCGACTTCACCGAGGCGGCGAAGAAGATTGCGGTACCGACCATCTGCATCGTCGGCGACCAGGACGGTTCGACACCGCCAGAACTCGTGCTGTCGACCGCCAAGCTCATTCCGAATGCGCGTTACGAGGTGATCAAGGATGCAGGGCACATCCCTTGTATCGAGCAACCCGAGGCCCTGACCGCGGTCATCCGCGCTTTCATCGATTTTGCCTTGCATGGAGAAAAAGGCCCATGAATGACCCCTCCGAGCGCTACCTCCAGGGCATGGCGACGCGACGCGCCGTTCTTGGCGACAGCCATGTCGACCGCGCCCAGTCGGGGTCGACGGATTTCGACCGGCCATTCCAGGACCTGATCACGGAAGCTGCCTGGGGGCACGTTTGGTCGCGCCCGACGCTCAGCAAGCGTGAGCGCTCGATCGTGACGATCGCACTTTTGGCAGCGCTGGGTCAGGATGAAGAGGTAGCGATGCATGTTCGCGCCACGAGCAATACCGGCGCGACGCGCGACGACGTCTGCGAAGCGCTGTTGCATGTGGCGATCTATGCCGGCGTGCCGGCTGCCAATCACGCGATCAAGATCGCCAAGCAGGTTTTCGAACAGATGGACGCCGAGAAAGCGGCCTGAAACGAGGCAGACATGTCCGACAAAACCAATAGCAAACCGGAGACCGGCGCTTTTTTCGCCCGCGACCGTGCCTGGCATCCACCGGCCTTTACACCCGGCTACAAGACCTCGGTTCTGCGCTCGCCGCAGCGGGCGCTCCTCTCACTGGATGGAACGATCTCCGAAATCACCGGGCCGGTATTTGGGCATTCTATCCTCGGCGAACTGGACAACGACCTGATCCATAACTTCGCCAAGCCGGGCGAAAGCGCGATCGGGGAGCGCATTATCGTGCATGGCCGCGTGCTGGATGAGCGGGGCCGGCCGGTTCCTGGCGTTCTGGTGGAATTCTGGCAGGCCAATGCCGGTGGGCGTTATCGCCACAAGAAAGAGACCTACCTTGCCGCTATCGATCCGAATTTCGGCGGCTGCGGCCGCGCCATCACCGACGAGGAGGGCCATTATGCCTTCCGAACGGTGCGGCCGGGGGCCTACCCCTGGCCGAACGGCGTTAATGACTGGCGGCCGGCGCATATTCATTTCTCGATCTTCGGTCACGGCTTTGCGCAGCGGCTGATCACGCAGATGTATTTCGAGGGTGACCCGATGATCTGGAAATGTCCGATCGTGGGCACGATCCCTGACAAGGCGGCTATCGAGCAACTGATCGCGCCGCTTGACTGGGGCAACACCATTCCGATGGATGCGCGCGCCTATAAATTCGATATCGTACTGCGTGGCCGCCGCTCGACCCTGTTCGAAAATCGGCTGGAGGGAAACTGATGGTGCAGCAAATCGGCTACCTCAAGGAGACGCCGTCGCAGACGGCCGGTCCCTATGTCCATATCGGCCTCACGCCGAACTATTGCGAGATCGGTGGTATCTACGACACCGACCTCGGCATATCCATGGTCAACGACAAGACGCTTGGAGAGCGCATCACGCTCAAGGGCCGGATTCTAGACGGTGCCGGTGTGCCGGTGAAGGATGCCGTCGTCGAGATCTGGCAGGCAGACAGTGCCGGTCTCTATAACAGCCCTGCTGAAATGCGCGGCACGGCCGATCCGAACTTCACCGGTTGGGGCCGCTGCCCGACCAGCGCCGAAGACGGCGTTTTCCGCTTCGAAACCGTGAAGCCCGGTCGCGTTCCTTATAAGGACGGACGCCGGATGGCGCCGCATATCACCCTCTGGATCGTCGCACGTGGCATCAATATCGGATTGCATACGCGCATTTATTTTCCGGATGAGGCCGAGGCCAATGCGGAGGATCCCCTGCTTGCCCGCATCGAACATCGCGACCGCGTCGCCACCCTGATCGCCCGCAAGGAAGGATCGGTCTATACGTTCGACGTGCATTTGCAGGGCGACAAGGAAACGGTTTTCCTCGATGTATAGGCCATGAGTATTTCCGCCTTCGATCACCCGTTCCTCTCCAGCCTCCTCGGCGATGAGGAGGTCTCCGCTTATTTTTCGGCGGAAGCCGATATCCGGGCAATGCTTACCTTTGAGGCGGCGCTCGCGAAAGCCGAGGCGCGGCACGGTATCGTTCCGCAGGAGGCGGCGCAGCGGATTGCCGAGATCTCTACCAGTTTCCAGCCCGATATTTTCAGCCTCAAATCCGCGACGGCGACGGATGGCGTCGTCGTTCCGGATCTTATCAAGCAATTGCGCAAGGCAGTCGGCGACGAAGCCGGGCAGCATGTGCATTTCGGCGCTACCAGCCAGGATGTCATCGACAGCAGCTTGATGATCCGTCTGAAGGCGGTAGCCTTTCTGCTCGCCGGCCGTCTCTTCGCTGTTGCGGCGGCGCTTGAAAAACTCGACAAGCAGTATGGTTCGAACCGCCTGATGGGCCATACCCGCATGCAGGCCGCTATTCCGATTACTGTCTCTGACCGCCTGCGCGCCTGGCGCGATCCGCTGGACAAATATCGCGATCGGCTGACGCAGGAGACCTTTCCAATCCAATTCGGCGGCGCGGTCGGCACGCTGGACAAGCTCGGATCCAAAGCTGCGGACGTTCGAGTGTCGCTGGCACAGGAGCTTGACCTCACTGACGAGCCGCAATGGCAGAGCCAGCGGGCAAGGGTTGCTGAACTCGCCGGTCTGTTCTCGCTGATTTCGGGCAGCCTCGGCAAGATCGGCCAGGATATCGCCCTTCTTGCACAGACCGGCGATGAGATCGAGCTCGCCGGTGGTGGCGGCTCTTCTGCCATGCCGCACAAGCAGAACCCGGTCGCCGCCGAAGTCCTCATATCGCTTGCCCGCTTCAACGCCGTCCAGCTTTCCGGCATCCATCAATCCCTCGTGCACGAGCAAGAACGCTCGGGCGCCGCCTGGACGCTCGAGTGGCTGCTATTGCCGCCGATGGTGATGGCAACGGCCGCGTCGCTGCGATTGGCGCGGGAGCTGATCGGCAACGTGAGGCGATTGGGAGCGGCGGCTTAGCTCAGGACCTCAAGGCCGTGTTTCTGCACGATCGCCAGCAATTTCAGCGCCATACCGCTCGGCCGTTTGGTGCCGCTTTCCCATTTCTGCACGGTCGACTCGCTGGTATTGAGATAGCGCGCGAAAACCGGTTGGCTGACGTGATTTTGTTCGCGCAGCGCTTTGATATCTGCCGGCTCGAGCGCTGGCGGAACAGCAAGGCAATCCTCGTCAAAGGAGCGCAATGTTTCCTTGTCAATCGCGCCAACCTTGTAGAGGGCTTCGGCGGAAGTGTGGATCGCCTCAAAGGCATCACTTTTGTATTTACGTGTTTTTGTCATTGCCGATCTCCACAAAATGTCCGATTTCCACCAAACGCTGAAGCTGCTCTTCGGAAAGGCTGGCATATGATTTGGCGAGCTTCCGAAATTTGAGCAATTCATCGTTTTCGATGTTTTCTCGGTCCTGTTTCGCGAACAGATATTCGTAGACCCAAAAGCGCCCAGCGTTTGCCAGTATGATCGAGCGATGCATATTGTCGTTCAACCGCTTTTTGAAAACACCGCCTCCGAGAGCATCGACCTTGCCTTCGGCAACTTGTTTGATCGCCTTTAGAAGCTCGGTATCCGAAATATGGGCTTTGCGCGCGGCCTTGCCGAACCAACTCGTTTTGAATACTCGGGCGATCATGGATTTATGTAGCACCTGGTCCTACCGAATTCAACAATAGCGATTTCAAAATTTCGCTTCTCGCCCTATGCTTTCCGTCATCCAGAAACATAACTCATAAATTATGAATACGAGCATTTATTTCATTTTACATCACCATTTCACATGCCAGATTGGCAGTTGAAGCGGTTCATCAAGGCAAGCTGGTCCGAGAGCAGGCTGGCTGCGGGAGGAGAAAATATGAGACGGTTCGTTCTGGCCGCGATCGCGGCTATTGCCATGGGCAGTGCGGCCTATGCCGACACGATCAAGATCGGCGTCATCGGTCCGTTTTCAGGCCCGTTCGCCCTTCAGGGAAAGAATTTCAAGGCCGGTATCGACGCCTATGTGGCAATGCACGGCAATAAGGTCGGCGACAACGAGATCGAAGTGATCTATCGCGATGTCCCGCAAGCCGATCCGGCACAATCGAAATCCTCGGCGCAGGAACTGGTCGTCAAGGAGCATGTGCAGTATCTCGCCGGCTTCTATTTCACGCCGGACGCCATGGCCGTGACGCCGATTCTCAAGCAAGCCAATGTGCCGATGGTGATCTTCAACGCCGCGACATCGGCGATCGTCACCAAGAGCCCGCTGGTGGTGCGCACGTCTTTCACCACCTGGCAGACCTCGACGCCGATCGCAAAGGTCGCGCATGACAGCGGCGTCAAAAAGGCCATCTCCGTCGTCAGCGACTACGGTCCGGGCATCGATGCCGAAAATGCCTTCAAGGCAGGCTTCGAGAAGGCAGGCGGCCAGGTTATCGAGGCTGTCCGCATGCCGCTGTCGACAAATGATTTCAGCCCGATCATGCAGCGCATCAAGGATTCAGGCGCACAGGGCGTTTTTGCTTTTCTGCCCTCGGGTCCGACCACGCTCGGTTTCGTCAAGGCCTACAACGAAAACGGCCTGAAAGGCGCCGGCATCAAACTGTTTTCGCCCGGCGACCTGACGCAGGAATCCGACCTGCCGGCACTCGGCGATGCGGCGCTCGGCATGCAGACAACGTTCCACTATTCGATCTCGCACGACTCTCCGGAAAACAAGGCCTTTGTCGCTGCCGCGGGCAAGGCGATCGGCAATCCGGCCGAACTCACCTTCCCGGCCGTCGGCGCCTTCGACGGCATGTATGTCATCTACAAGATGATCGAGGCGACCGGCGGCAAGCAGGATGCCCAGAAGGCCGTCGATGCGGTGAAGGGGCTCTCCTGGGTCAGCCCTCGCGGCCCGGTCATCATCGATCCGGAGAGCCGCCATATCACGCAGAATATCTATCTGCGCGAGGTCGCCAAGACGGCTGATGGCACATACATCAACAAGGAAATCCAGACCTTCGAAAAGCAAGGCGATCCGGGCCTTGCCGCAGCGAAATAAGGTCTGCCTTCATTTCATTCTCCCGGTTGCGCAGGAGCGGGCGGCTTGCGTCCGCTCCGGTGGAGAAGGATTAAGGCAGGACCAGAAAAGGTAGTCGGACCAGCATCATGCAAACCGTGCTTAGCATAGCAGTGGATGCCCTCGCCTACGGCATGGTGCTGTTCGTGATTTCCATTGGCCTCTCCATCACCATGGGGTTGATGCGCGTCGTCAATCTGGCGCACGGCGCCTTCGCCATGATCGGTGGCTACATCGCCTCCTATGCCGCGCGTGATCTTGGCATCGGCTATGCGGCTGCGGTGCTGCTTGCCGTGGTGGGCACGGTGATCATCTCCATCCCGATCGAGCGGCTGCTCTACCGCCGCATCTATGGGGCGCCGGAATTGACGCAGGTGCTGATGACCATCGGCATCACCTTCTGCATCATCGGTATCGCCAACTATGTCTTCGGGCCGACTTTGAAGACCATTCCCTTGCCGAACGAGCTGCAGGGTTCCGTCAATCTCGGCTTCCGCACCATCGGCACGCATCGTCTCTTCGCGATCGTCTGCGGGCTGATCGTCGCGTTGGCGCTGTGGTACACGATCGAGAAGACCTCGTTCGGCGTAAAACTCCGCGCCTCCGTCGACAACGCTTCGATGGCGGCAGCTCTCGGTGTACGCACGGAGATCGTTTATGCCGTCAGCTTCGCCATTGCCGTCGGGCTTGCTGCTTTCGGCGGCGTTGTCGGTGCCGAGCTGTTGCCGGTCGAGCCCTATTATGCCCTGCGTTATATGGTGACCTTCCTCGTGGTCGTTTCTGTCGGCGGGGCCGGCTCCATTTCCGGGGCGCTGCTGGCCTGCCTCGTCCTTGGCTGCATCGATACGACCGGCCGCTATCTGATGCCGGAATATGGCGAATTCTTCTTCTATCTCGCCGTGATCGCCATCGTCTGTGTCTTCCCACGCGGCCTAGCCGGAAGGGCGAAGTGATATGGCACTGACCATGGATAGCGCGGCCATCGCTGCCGCCAGCAAACGCCGGGCACTTAGTCGCGATGCCGTCGCCATAGCGATCATCCTCGTGTTGGCAGCAGCCGGTTATCTGTTGTTTCCCGACAATCTCGCGCTTCTGACGCGGTTGATTGCCATCGCCCTGCTGGTTTTGTCGCTTGATCTGGTGACCGGTTATTGTGGCGTGGCGACGCTCGGTCATGCGGCCCTGTTCGGGGCCGGCGCCTATGCCGCAGGTATCGCATCGGCGCATTACGGCATCAACGATCCCCTGGTCATGACGCTTGCCGGCATCGTCGGCGGTGCGGTCGCCGGATTGATCTGTGGCATCGTCATCCTCAGAGCACAGGGCTTGCCGCAACTCGTGCTGTCGATCGCGCTGATCTATCTCTTCCACGAATTCGCCAATAAGGCCTCGGATTGGACTGGTGGCAGCGATGGACTTTCCGGCATCTCCGCCGATCCGCTATTCGGCCTGTTCGAATTCGATCTCTATGGGCATACGGCTTATATCTATGCTGTAGCACTTTTATCGATCATATTGATCCTGCTGCGCTTTATCGTGCGCTCACCCTTCGGCATGCTCTGCCGCGGTATCAAGGAAGACCCCTTGCGTATCCGCGCCATGGGCGCCTCGCCAAAGATGGCGCTGATCAAGATGTATGTCATCTCGGGCGCTGTCGCCGGCGTCGGTGGCGCGCTGAACGCAATCTCCACTCAGGTTGTCGGCCTCGACAGCCTCTCCTTCACACAATCGGCCGAGGCGCTGGTCATGCTTGTGCTCGGCGGCACCGGTTCCCTGTTCGGGGCGCTCGCCGGCACGCTGATCTTCATGCTGTTCGAAGATTATGTCTCGGCCGCCAATCCCTTCCATTGGCTGACCATAGTCGGCCTGCTGCTGATCGTCGTCGTGCTGTTTGCACCGAAGGGCATCTATGGCACGGCCGCAGCCTATCTCGCACGCAGCCGGGAGGCGCGTTCATGAGCGCGATTTTCGAGGTTGATCATCTGAACAAGGCTTTCGGTGGACTGACTGTGACCAACGATGTCAGCCTGTCGATGGCGCCGGGCGATCGTGTGGCGCTGATCGGACCGAACGGTGCCGGCAAGACCACTTTCGTCAATCTGGTCACCGGCAATCTGCGGCCAGATTCTGGTGCCGTCCGTCTTGGCGGCGAGACAGTGACAAAGGTCGACGCCATCGGCCGCGTCCGGCGCGGGCTGGTGCGCTCGTTCCAGGTAACGCGGCTTTTTCAGGACATGACGCCGGCCGAGCATGTCGGTCTTGCCATTTTGCAGCGCTCCGGCCGCTCCGGCCGTATGTTCGGCAATTTCCTGGCCATGCGCGACGTTATGACGGAGACCAGCGATCTGCTCGGCACGTTGGGCCTCGGCGATCTCATGCATCGCAAGGCCAGGGAGATCGCCTATGGCCAGCAGCGGCTTTTGGAGATCGCCGTTGCCATGGCGTTGAAGCCGAAAGTACTGCTACTCGACGAGCCCGCCGCCGGGGTCCCGCAGAGCGATACCGGCCGCATCGAGCAGGCGCTGGCCGATCTGCCCGGCGATCTCGCCGTGCTGATGATCGAGCACGACATGGATCTGGTCTTCCGCTTCGCCAGACGTGTTGTCGTACTGGCCGCCGGCACCATCATTTTCGACGGCTCGCCCGCCGACGTCACCAGGGATGCGCGGGTACGCGAGGCCTATCTGGGGAGCTATGCCAATGCCGGCCACGCCGCTTGAAGTGGAAAATCTGTGCGCCGGCTATGGGCCGACGCGGGTGCTCGAAGGTGTTTCCTTTTCCGTTCCCGCCGGTGCGCGGCTTGCCGTGCTAGGCCGCAACGGCATGGGCAAGACGACACTGCTTGCAACACTCGCCGGCCAGACGCGCCGCTATGACGGCCGCATCCGGATGGGGGCGGCCGACGTGACTGGCCTTCCGAGTGCCAAACGAGCGCATCACGGTCTCGGCTATGTGCCACAGACGCGCGACATCTTCCCGACGCTGACGGTCGAGGAAAACCTCTCTGTCGGTTTGAAGGGTCGCCCGAAGACCGCCTTGCAGGAAGCCTACGACATGTTCCCACGCCTCAAGGAACGCCGCAGAAATCTCGGCAACCAGCTCTCCGGCGGAGAACAGCAGATGTTGGCGACGGCACGGACTATCCTTGGCCGCCCCTCCGTGCTCCTCCTCGACGAACCACTGGAGGGTTTGGCGCCCGTGATCTGCGAAGAACTGATGGCCGCCTTCGCCAATCTCGCCAAGACTGGCGATATGACCATCCTGCTGGTCGAACAGCGCATTCAGAGCGCACTCGATTTTGCCGATCAGGTGATCATCCTTGAGCGCGGACGGCTAGCCTGGCAGGGAACGCCTGACGCTCTTTCCCAGGATCATAGTGCCGTTGAACGCCTGCTTGGTGTCGGCGACCTGCACTAAACAATCCCCCTGGCATTGCCGCGAACAAACCAGCCTTGAGTCGGATTCATCGTTGACGATAAAACATCGACGATTTATCGATATTTTATAATCGAAATTCGGGCGGCTTTGATGGAGGCGGTCTTGTCGGGCAGCGTAGCGGGTCATTGGGATTTCTGGATTGATCGCGGTGGCACTTTTACCGATATCGTCGGACGCGATCCCGCGGGAGAACTGCACGCGCGGAAGGTCCTTTCGGAAAATCCGGAGGCTTATCGCGACGCCGCCGTGTACGGCATCCGTCTACATCTCGGCCTGACGAATGGCGAGCCGATCCCCGCCGGCTTGATCGGCGAGGTGCGCATGGGCACGACGGTTGCCACCAATGCGCTTCTGGAGCGCAAGGGCGAGCGTCTGGCGCTCGTGACGACGCGGGGGTTCCGTGACGCGCTGCGCATCGGCTATCAGGAGCGCAAGAAGATCTTCGCAACCGAAATCATCAAGCCCGAAGCGCTCTACGATGATGTGGTGGAGATCGAGGAGCGCGTGCTTGCCGATGGCACGGTGGAGCTCGCCCTCAACGAGCAGGCAGCGGAAGCGGCGTTGCGCGATCTGCGCGCCAAAGGCTATCGCGCCATCGCCATCGTCTTCATGCATGCCTATAAATTCCCGGCGCATGAGGCAGCCGTTGCCAGGATCGCAAGGCGTCTCGGCTTCGAGCAGGTCTCGGTCAGCCATGAGGTCTCGCCGCTAATCAAGCTGGTCGGTCGTGGTGATACGACCGTGGTGGATGCCTATCTCTCGCCGGTGCTCGGTCGTTACATTAGCCAAGTCTCGGAAGAGCTTGATATTGCTCGCACGGGCGCGCGCGTCATGTTCATGATGTCGTCCGGCGGATTGACCGCTGCCGACATGTTTCAGGGCAAGGACGCCATCCTCTCAGGCCCGGCCGGCGGTGTGGTCGGTCTTGCCAAGACCGGCGAGCAGGCCGGGTTCGCCAATGTCATCGGCTTCGATATGGGCGGCACGTCGACGGATGTAGCGCATTTCGACGGCGAGTATGAGCGCGCTTTCGAGACGGAAGTTGCCGGTGTCCGCGTCCGCGCGCCGATGATGCTGATCCATACGGTGGCGGCCGGCGGCGGCTCGATCCTGCATTTTGATGGCGACCGTTTCCGCGTCGGCCCGGATTCTGCCGGCGCTTTTCCCGGCCCCGCCTGTTATCGCAATGGCGGCTCCTTGGCCGTGACCGATGCCAATGTCATGACCGGTAAGCTGCTGCCGGAATTCTTCCCGGCGATCTTCGGGCCGAACCAGGACCAGCCCCTGGATGTCGAAACGGTGCGCGGCAAGTTCGCCGAACTGGCCGCCGAGATCGGCGATGGCCGCAGCCCGGAAGAAGTGGCTGATGGTTTCATCCGCATCGCCGTTGCCAACATGGTCGAGGCGATCAAGAAGATTTCGGTGCAGCGCGGCTATGACGTGACGCGCTATGCCCTCAACTGCTTCGGTGGCGCCGGCGGCCAACATGCCTGCCTAGTTGCTGACGCGCTCGGCATGAAAAGCATTCTCCTGCATCCGATGTCCGGCCTGCTCTCGGCCTATGGCATGGGCCTTGCCGATATCAGGGCTACGCGACAGAAGGCGCTTGGCGTGCCGCTTGACGATACCGCGCCGGCCGCCATCGCCGCATTGGGCAAAGAATTGCTGGGCGAATGCGTGCCGGAGCTACAGGCGCAGGGCGTCGCCACAGGCGATATCCGCACCGTCGAGCGCGCTCATATTCGCTATGCCGGTACGGATACGATGCTGGCCGTCGAGGTCACCTTCCCCGAGATCGACAATTCTGCGCGACTGCGCAGCGAATTCGAAGTGCTGCACAAGCGCCGCTTCGGTTTCGTCGCCGAGGATAAGCCGCTGGTGATCGAGGCGGTCGAAGTCGAGACGATCGGAGGTGCAGCCGCCGAAGTCGACGCCGAGCGGACAGAGGCAGGTCAAGGCGAAGCCGATGCCACTCGCCGCACATCCTTCCATTCCCAGGGCGAAAGCCATGACGCGGCCGTCGTACTGCGCGAGGCGATCCTGCCCGGGCAGACAGTGACCGGACCGGCCATCATCATCGAGCCGAACCAAACCATTGTCATCGAGGATGGTTGGCAGGCGATGTTGACTGCGAAGGATCACATCATTCTGACCCGCATCAAGGCCTTGCCGCAACGCACGGCTATCGGCACGAAGGCTGATCCGGTGATGCTGGAGATCTTCAACAATCTCTTCATGTCCATCGCCGAGCAGATGGGCGTGACGCTGCAGAACACTGCTTATTCCGTCAATATCAAGGAGAGGCTGGACTTCTCCTGCGCCGTCTTCGATGCCGAGGGCAATCTCGTCGCCAATGCACCGCACATGCCGGTACATCTCGGCTCCATGGACGCCTCCGTCGCGACTGCCATCCGCGAAAACCCGGTTATTCATCCCGGCGACGTCTTCCTGATCAATGCGCCCTATAATGGCGGCACCCACCTGCCGGACCTGACTGTCTGCACGCCCGTCTTCGACGATGCCGGTAAGGAGATTCGTTTCTGGGTCGCCAGCCGCGGCCATCACGCCGATATCGGCGGTATCTCACCCGGTTCCATGTCGCCCCTTGCCACCCATATCGAAGAGGAAGGCGTCTATATCGACAATTTCAAGCTCGTCGATCGCGGCCGCTTCTGCGAAAACGAGCTGGCAAAGCTTTTGACCGGAGCCCGATATCCGGTGCGCACGCTGGCGCAGAACGTCAACGACCTGAAGGCGCAGGTCGCCGCCAATGAGAAAGGCGTCGCCGAGCTGAAAAAGATGATCGTCCACTTCGGCGAAGAGGTGGTCGATGCCTATATGGGCCACGTCCAGGACAATGCGGCCGAAAGCGTGCGTCGCGTTCTCGATCGCCTGCCGGATGGCGAGTTCAGCTACGAGATGGATCAGGGCTGCAAGATCGTCGTCAAGATTTCGATCGACAGAGATAAGCGCGAGGCGACGGTGGATTTCACCGGCACCTCGGAGCAACGCGCCGACAATTTCAATGCACCACAGCCGGTGACCCGTGCCGCCGTGCTCTATGTCTTCCGCGTGCTGGTCGAAGCCGATATCCCGATGAATGCCGGCTGCCTGAGGCCGGTCCGGATCATCATCCCCGACGGTACGATGCTGACGCCGAAATATCCGGCTGCCGTCGTTGCCGGCAATGTCGAAGTCAGCCAGGCCGTCACCAACTGCCTGTTCGGTGCCGTCGGCACGCTTGCCGCGGCACAGGGGACGATGAACAACCTCACCTTTGGTAATGACGCTTATCAATACTACGAGACGATCTGCTCCGGCGCGCCGGCCGGTCCGGGCTTCAACGGCGCCGATGCGGTGCATACGCACATGACCAATTCACGCCTTACCGACCCTGAAATTCTCGAGACCCGTTTTCCCGTCGTGCTGGAGGATTTCCACATTCGCCCGAACTCCGGCGGACGCGGCAAGTGGAACGCAGGCAACGGCACGCAACGGACCATCCGCACCCGCGAGAAGCTGGAATTTGCGATACTCTCCTGCCATCGCCGCGTCGCGCCGTTCGGCGCAAAGGGCGGCGAACCGGGCCAGACCGGCCGCAATTATGTCCGGCGCAACGACGGTACAATCGAGGAGTTGATAGGCGCCGCCCATACGGTGCTGGACGCCGGCGAAGCTTTCACCGTCGTCACACCGACCGGCGGCGGTTACGGCAAACCGGAGGCGTAGAGACGATTGTCAACAATTGAATCTTATCGATAATTTGTTGACAAAATACCTTTGTCACATAGTCTGCCTCACGCACTTCAATCCGGATATGTGAGTACTCTTTGGGCAAGTCGAAGGAACGGAAATCTTCCCGCGAATTGATCGTGTCATCCGCTCATCTGGCGGTTGGCAGTTCTCCGGCCCTCTCCGAGCTGGAGTATGGATTGATCCTCTTTTCGCATGCGTTTAACCGCTGGATGGTGCGCTGCATGGCGGCTGCCGGCGTCCCCAGCCTTTCCCCGATTGAAATTCTGATCATTCATTCGGTGCGGCACCGGGGCCGGCCGAAGACGTTGTCCGATCTCTGCCTCGTGCTCGACATCGAAGACACCCATGTCGCCAATTACGCCGTGAAGAAGCTGGAGGCCGCCGGTCTCGTCAAGACGGGCAAGGCGGGTAAGGAAAAGATGATCCAGGTAACTGATAAGGGCCTGGAGGCACTGACGCGCTATTCCGAAATCCGCGAACGGCTGCTGGTCGAAGCGACCAAGGTTTCCGGCCTCTCTCAGGACGATCTTTCCGACATGGCATCACATTTGAGAGCTCTGTCGGGCTATTACGAACAGGCAGCAAGGTCGGCGGCAACCCTCTGAGCTTGCCGACTGGGACCTGAAGGCATACCGACAACAATCCAACGACATCCATTGCAGGTGTGACTTTCTGCTGTCTCGCCAACACCTCATCACTTGTTGTTCGAGGCTTCATCCTTTTTTTGTCGCATCATACCTATATTAGCTCTGTGCGATCCGTTGCTGAACACTGGCCGAAGCATTTTGCGTCGATGAAACGGCGGGATTTAGTTTTCACGAGAGTCTGACTTTTGCGAAAATTGCTGGCTTCGCACGATAGGAAAAGTGTGCTTACGTTGACGGAAAGGGGAATGGTGTCAAAACTTCTATGAAAAACGATAGTTTCGAGCTTAAATTCTGGGGTGTGCGAGGAAGTGTTCCCGTATCGGGACCGGAATTCGAGCGTTACGGCGGGAATACATCCTGTATCGAATTGCGGCATGACGGCAGGCACATTATTTTCGACGCCGGAACCGGCGCACGCGAGGCTGCACTGTCACTTGCCAAGCAAGGTGTCCGCGACGTCGATGTCTTCTTCACGCACTCGCACTACGATCACATCATAGGTCTGCCTTTCTTCAACCCGATCTATGATCCGAAGGTCAGCGTCGATCTCTGGACGGGTCATCTCGCCGGCAAGACGACGACGCGACAATTGATCGGCCAGTTCATGCGACCGCCTTGGTTTCCGGTGGAGCCCGATATCTGCCGGGCAACGATGAACTTTCGCGATTTCGCGGCCGGTGACACGCTGAAGCCGCATCCAGGCATCGTCATCCATACCGCCAAACTCAATCATCCAGGCGGCTGCATCGGCTACCGCGTCGAATGGGCGGGCCGGATTATAGCCCTGGTCTACGATACCGAGCATATGGCCGGCCAGATGGATGAAGCAGTCCTTTCGCTGATGATGGATGCCGATCTCGCCGTCTACGACACGACCTACACCGAGCCGGAGATGGCGAAACATATCGGCTTCGGGCATTCCACCTGGAAGGAAGGCGTCAAGCTGGCGAAAAAAGCGGGCGTAAAGCGTCTTGCGCTCTTCCACCATGCGCCGGCACGCACGGACAAGGAATTGGACGACATGCAGCGGGATGCGCGAGCGAGCTTCCCGGGCTCTTTTGCCGCCTTTGACGGTCAGTTGCTCGAGCTTTGATGCACCTGTCCCAAACTGCGAACTGGTTTTGGGGTAAGATTATGCGTGCTGCTGCTGACCCATGAAGTCGCCGACGTGGCGCCAATCGATGGCCGCGTGAGCAGCCGTCTCTTCGAACAGCGTTGCAATGAAATCCCACGCCAGGGCGTCGTGGACGAGGTGATGGGTGAGGATGCCGATCGGCTCGCTATTGCCGTCGAAGCGGTTTTGCAGTTCCCGCACGAGATAGCCAACCAGCTCGGCATGCGGCCAGCCGCCGTGGGTCCCGTGCCAATCCATGATATCGACATGGGTATTGATCAACGCGATTGGCTGATCCGGCTTTGCCAATCCGTAGACGGAAACAGCACGATATCCGAAAGCGGCCAACCCGGCCAACAGCGCCTTGTCGATCCGGTTCCACGGCGGCACCAGCATCGGCGCGAATTGCTGGGGATAGAGCGCCTTCAGCTTGTCAAAGCCCTGGCGGAGTTCATCGAGGATGATCGCGTGCGGGCGATGCGGGCCGAGTTCCTGCTTCTTCGCCTCGTCCGGCGCATAATTGTGATGCGTCCAGCCATGCACGGTCACCGTCAAATCTTTCTGGCTTGCCAGTCGCGTCGCCAGCGGTTCGCCGGTATGGGCGGGGATTACAGCCAGGGCGACGGGTACGGAATAACGATCCGAAAGCGCCAGCAACCGGTCGAGCGCCCCGGTTGGCTCGACGGCGTCGTCGTCGCGAAACCATAGTTTCGCCCTTCGTCCGGCATCGGCCCAGCGCTGCAATTCATTGCGCAGGGGCTGCCATGCGGCTCTATTGCTCATAGTAGGAATCTCCCAAATGCTTTCGCAGGATGGCTTCAAGTCGTTTCGAAGCGGCGGTCAACGACCGCTCGTCATGAACAAAGCGGTGGGCCGCCTTGCCCATCGCCCGCCGCTTCTGGTCGTCGTCCAGCAAACGCGCAATCGCGTCGGCATAGGCTCGTGCATCACCTTCGGGTGTCAGAAACCCGGTGACATCATCCATCACCACTTCCGGCACGCCCGCGGTTGCCTGCGCTACTACGGGCAGGCCGGCGGCCTGTGCTTCCAGATAAGCAAGGCCGTAGGCCTCGCCGCAGCCCGGCCAGACATAGATGCCCCCTGTCCGCAACTCGGTGACGATCTCGGGCGTTGAACGCTCTCCGAGCCAGGTGATGCGGCCGGCATCGAAGGCGGAGAACAGCGTCCGCACCTCCCCTCGCATCGGCCCGTCGCCGATGACGGTCAGTGTCCACTCGCGATCCCGGATCAGTTCCAGCGCCTGTGCGAGCATCACATAGCTGTCGAACTTATCGCCGCGCCGCATCATCGCGACGGTTATCAGCCGGTGCGGAGCGACTTCATCGGCAGGTGGCCCAAAGTGCGCCGTATCGATGAACGGCAGGAAGCGCTCGTAGCGCCCCTCGGGAACGGCGTCCAAGAGGCCGATCCGGTCGCGCTCGGTAAAACACAGATTGACGGCAGCCTGCCGTACGGCTTCGGCGATCAGGCGCTGGTTTTCGCCCCAGCCGCCAGCATCATGCCGCCTGCTATAGGATGCCTCGGCGGTGACATAGGGAATGCCGAGCGACGCCGTAACCGGGGGGCCGATCAGGTCGGGCGTCTTGTAGTAGGGATGGTAGGTAAACCATAAATCCGGCCGCGGCTCTGTCCGCCATTTCTCCAGCAATCTATCTGTTTCTTCCGCCGCTTTCCGGGCGATCTCGGCAGACGATGCGTCCTCCGGCGTCGGCCTGAAACTGCGCAACTCAGAGGCGATCTCGACCTTATGTCCCGCCATCTCCAGGGCCGCGATGATCAGGCGCGCCATGAGCCGGTCACCCGACGGCACCGGATGATTGGGCGATTTCAATGGAGCATAGAAGGCGATCTTCATGGCACAAGCGAATAATTGACAAAAACGTGATAGTTTGGCCCGGAAATTGCCCGAATTCCGACAGGTTGCTTGACAATAAGGCTCCCGCTTCAAAAGCCGCATCCTCGACAGCATGCGGCATTGGAGCTAGATGATTTAGGCGATAACCGCTTTCCGTTCTTTTGTGAACGGGCAATATGATCTGGATTTGATGACCACCGAGGCGAGAAAACCCATCATCTCCGATCGTCTTGCGCGAAAGTTCCGCCTCGGCTCCGGTTTGATCATCTTCGTCTTCGTAATCATGCACCTGGCGAATCACTCGCTCGGACTGATTTCACTGAGCGTCGCCGATCACGCACAGCACTGGTTCATGGCCGTCTGGCGCAATCCGGTGGGCACCGTTCTTCTCTACGGCGCGCTGATCGTTCATATCCTGCTCGTCCTGCGCATGCTTTACAAGCGCCGCACTCTGGTCATGCCGGCCGGCGAGGCCTTCCAGATCGTCACCGGTTTGCTGGTTCCGGTTCTTTTGATCGACCACATTATCGGTACGCGCATCCTGCATGATATCTACGGCTATCAGGACAATTACCGCGCTATCGTCCACAGTCTCTGGATCACATCGCCGGCAAACGGCGTGCGCCAGGCGGTCGTGCTGGTGGTCGTCTGGATCCATGGCTGTATCGGTATCCATTTCTGGCTGCGATACCGCTCCTGGTATACGGCTATCGCACCCCTCATGCTGTCTTTCGCCATCGTCCTGCCCGTTCTCGCTTTGCTCGGTTTCGCCGCCATGGGCCGAACTGTGTCGCATGAGGCGGCGCAAAATGACGAACGCGGTTTTCGAGGCGGCTATTACAGCGACATGCGCAGCTATGGCGAAGCCGGGTCTATACCCGGCAGGCAGATGGTCAGCGCCATATGGCCCTATCGCGTCGGTTTCTACGGCGCCTTCAGCGCATCGATCATCAGCCTTTTCGCTTTCCGCACCCATCGCAGGCTGCGCGAACGGCAGCATCAGTTCGCGGTCCGCTATGCCGGCGGCGAAGTCGTGCATGCGCCGCGCGGCTTTACTGTGCTCGAAGCAAGCCGCCTCGGCGGCATCCCGCATTACTCCGTCTGCGGCGGCAAGGGTCAGTGTTCCACCTGCCGCGTCCAGATCATCGAGGGCGCGGATAATCTGCCGCCGCCCGAAGCGCTGGAACAGAAGACGCTGAACCGCATCGGCGCCACGCCGGACGTCCGCCTCGCCTGCCAGTTACGTCCGACAGGAAACGTCAGCGTCCTGCCCCTTCTGACGCCGATGGCGGAATCGAACATTCCCGTCTACAGCCAAACGGCAAGCCCTGGCCGCGAGCGTGAGATCGTCGTCTTTTTCTGCGATCTGCGGCATTTCACGACGCTGACCGAATCGCGCCTGCCCTTCGATATCGTCTTCCTGCTCAACCGCTATTTCGCGATCGTCGGGCGTATTATCGAGAGTAATGGCGGCCGGATGGACAAGTTTATCGGCGACGGCGCCATGGCCTTGTTCGGCCTGCGCACCACGCCGCAGGAAGCCAACCGGCAGGCGCTCAAAGCAGCCGCCGAGATCATCAGGGAGATCGGCAAACTCGGCGAGGAGCTGGCAGTCGAGCTATCGGTCCCCCTCGAAGTCGTCGTCGGTCTTCATACTGGCTTGGCCGTGGTCGGTTCGATGGGCTATGGCAACGTCAAGAACGTGACGGCGATCGGCGACACCGTCAATGTGGCGAGCCGCCTGGAAAGCGTCGCCAAAGAATTCAGCCGCGCCCTGGTCTTCTCCGAGCCGGTGGCGACCCTTTCCGGCATCGATATCGCCGGCATCGAAAGCCGGGAGATCGCCGTTCGCGGCCGCGGCGAGCCTTTGCGCGTCTATATCGTTCCGAAGGAGGAGAGCGGTCGCTTTGCATAGGCCGTTCGGGCGTGTAGGGATGGCCACCATGTCCGACCGTAAGATTTTGACCGCCAAGTACTGGAGACGAACCCTTCGCAAGATCAGGGATCGCATCGCCACACGCTTATTCGATACACGTCTCGGCCGTGAGATCCTGATCAGCGCCATCGGCCCGCGCGTGAAGACGATGACGGTCGATTGCGGTGATCATGTTCTAACCTTCTCGCCCGCTGACTACATCGGCCGTAAAGTGTTTCGCAAGGGCCATTTCGAGCGCGACCATGTCGACCGGTTGCTGACGATTCTGCGCGAGAGCGGTCTGCTGAGAAAGGGCACGGTGCTGCTCGAACTCGGGGGCAATATCGGCACGCAGACCAGCTATTTCGCCCTAAGCGGCGCGTATCGCCATATCGTTACCATCGAGCCGGACCCGCGTAATTTTCGGCTTCTGTCCGTCAATATCGCCGATAACGGCATGCAGGATATGGTCACGGCGGTCAATTGCGCCGCTGGCGATCGCGAAGGACAGCTCGATTTCTACCTGAACCATAAGAACCACGGCAAAAGCAGCGTCTTTCGCCAGAGCGCAAGTGACGAAAAGATCTCCGTACCCGTCCGTCCCGTCGCCGATATTCTTGCCGATGCCGGCGTCGAGGCCGCCGATATCGGGCTGATCTGGATGGATATCGAGGGCTACGAGCCCGTTGCCGTCAGGTCGATGCAGGCGTTGATGGCCCGCAAAGTGCCGCTCTATATGGAGTTTACGCCCACCTTTTACGGCCGGGATCAGGCGATCACCTTCGTCGCCGATCTCGCCGGCTATTACGCCGAATGCCTCGTCTTTTTCGAGGACCGCAGCGTGGCGATGAAGGTTACCGACCTGCCGGTCGAAGGCGACCAGTTCGACGTGTTGTTCCTGCGCTGACGGCTATCTGCGGCGATAGATGAAATAGCGCCCCTCTTTCACACCTGACGGCAAGGACAGTGCTTCGAGATCGGGATGATCGAGCGGCAGGCCGCTGACAGCGAGACCATGCGATGCGAGAACACCGGCCATGATTTCGGGCAGCCAAGTCAGTGTCACCGCGTCCTTGTCCTCGTAACCTGTGCCGATATCGGCATGGGCGAGCGACGCGCCGATACCGATGAAATCTCTGGCGGTATCCTTGATTTCGCCGAGCACGAGATTGCCGTCCTCCGGCATTGACGAGCCGTATGCATGGGCAGCCCGATCGAAGGCGACGACGCGGCGGTCCGGAAAAAGCTCGCGCAGATGATCGAAGGTGCGGCCGTTGCCGAGCCCAAGCTCCAATACGGGGCCGTCCAGCGCTTTGACCTCATCGACAACGGCATTGAGAATATCCCGTTGTGCGGTCAGGCGGCGGATGAAACTATCCAGGCGGCTCATTCGTATACGTCCTTGGCGTCGTGGTGTCTCTCCCGCAGCCGGAGTAGCATGGCGAATGATACCGCGTCGACCGCCTGCTGGTTTTTCGATGCAGTTGTTGTAGGGATATGCGTCGCGCGCTTAAGGGGGATGTCATGGCCGATCTATCGAACGACGATTTCTTCCGTACGTTGCCGGTTTTCACCGATTTCGAAGGCGTCACCGACAGCAATAATTATCAGCCGCTTCCCGATGACTGGCTCCTGGCAGTGGCCGATATCGTCAGCTCGACCAAGGCGATCGCATCGGGCCACTACAAATCCGTCAACATGGCTGGCGCCAGCGTGATTTCAGCCGTGCTCAACGCGCTGGACAATGGCGACTATCCCTTTGTCTTTGGCGGCGACGGCGCTCTGGTGGCCATTCCTCCCTCCGGTGAGGATCGTGTGCGGCAGGCACTGGCCGCGGTGCGGACATGGGTCACGGAGGAGTTGGAGCTCAGCCTGCGTACCGCGCTGGTGCCGATGGCGGACGTTCGCGCCGAGGGGCTGGATGTGCGGGTCGCCCGCTTCAGCCCCAGTGACTTTGTCTCCTATGCCATGTTTTCCGGCGGCGGCGCGAGCTGGGCGGAAAAGCAGATGAAGGCGGGACGCTTTGCGGTCGAAGCGGCGCCACAGGAGACGCGGCCGGATCTGACCGGTCTCTCCTGCCGATGGAATCCGATCGACGCGCATAATGGCGAGATCGTCTCGATCATCGCCGTTCCCGATGCTGCCGGCAACGGCCCCGAATTCCAACGCCTCGTTGCCGATATCATCGCCATTTCCATGGAGCAGAACCGCGGCGGCCATCCCGTGCCGGTCGAAGGGCCGACACCGGCACTTGCCTTCGAAGGCGCCGATATCGAGGCCCGCGCAACGGCGTCGGTCGCCAATCGCTGGCTGCGGAAACTTTCGATCGCCGCCCAGATCGTTGTCATCTATATCCTCGACAAGTTCGGCATTCGCGCGGCAACCTTCGATGCCAAGATCTACCGGCGTGACCTTGCCGCAAATTCCGATTTTCGCAAATTCGACGATGGCCTGAAGATGACCATCGACGTGGACGCCGCGCATCTTTCCCGGATTGAAGCTCGGTTGCGCGAGGCCGAAGCCGCAGGCGTCTGCCGCTACGGCCTGCATCGGCAGCAAAGCGCACTGATGACATGTTTCGTGCCGACGCCGCTGATGCGCGATCACATGCATTTCATCGACGGGGCCAGCGGCGGCTATGCGATGGCGGCTATGGCATTGCGGGAAAAGTTGTGTGCCGCCGTTTCCCCGGCGTTGGATGCACCGCTGGCCTCGCCCGGCACACCATGAGGTTCTTCTCTATGGGAAAATTTTCTTGGATCGCATCGTTTTTGGCCATTGTTTCAGCGGCATGAGAGGCTTATCTAAACAAGAACAAAACGAGAGCCGGCAGTTCTGGCGGCCCTTTTTTGTTGTGCCATGTGTCCACCAGGACGCGTAGAAGGCGCAGCAAATTTTTCACGGCGCCGGCAAAACTCAAACCTTCTGGGAAATGTGCCGTCGTCTGTTGCATGGTTCGCTCATTCGACCTGTGCCAAAATGCTTGGACACGACCTTAACGCCGCGCCCATATCATTTGGTAGATGGCGCGTTGCCGGGTCGGAGCATTTGGGATTGCAAGGAATAGGCCACGGGATGATGACCGTTCATTCGAGTGTTTCCGATATTTTTCTCGACAAGGTCGCCGAATGGCTGACACAGTCGGCGCTGACAGGCGAAAATCTGGAGAGCATCGTTCGCGGCTTTTGCGAACGCATCGCCGCTTCAGGCCTGCCGATCGCCCGCGTGCACCTGACCTTCTCGATGCTGCATCCGCTCTATGATGCCCTCGGCTTCACTTGGCGCCGCGCCGGTGGCCTGACGATCGAAGGCTATCGGCATGTGAACGACAAGCCGGAGCGCTTCGTGCAGAGCCCCTATTATTATCTGCTCTCCAACAATCTCCTGCACCTGCGCCGTCGCGTCGATGTCGACGGGCCGCTGGAGTTTCCCGTCTTCGAGGACCTGCGCAAGGAAAAGATCACCGACTATATCGCCTTCGTGCAGACCTTCGGCGCCGGTTCCGCCCAGGGCATGATGGGCTCATGGTCAACCGACAGCATCAGCGGCTTCAGTGAGGAGATGATCGGCGCGCTGATGCGCATGCAGAATCATCTTGCCATGGCCGCCAAGATGGCGGTGCTTGGCAAGCTCGCCAACAATATGCTCACCACCTACCTCGGCGGCGACGCCGGCAAGCGCGTGCTGAATGGGCAAATCCGCCGCGGCGACGGCGAGACGATCCGCGCCGCCCTCGTCATGGGCGACATGCGGCAATCGACCCTCTATGCCGAGAAAGAAGGGCGCCAAGCCTATATCGATACGCTGAACGAATTCTTCGACGCCATCGCTGCGCCGTTCAACCGTAACGGCGGGGAGATCTTGAGTTTCCTTGGCGACGGTTTCCTTGCCGTCTATCCCTGCGGGCGGCACAAGGACCCCTCCAAGGTCGCCTGCGAGGCGGCACTGTCAGCCGTTTTCCATGCGCAGGGCCGTGTTGCCGCCCTCAACAAGGATCGCAAGACGCGGGGCCTCAGCGAAGTGCGCTACGGCATCGGTCTGCATGTCGGCAATGTCATGTTCGGCAATGTCGGGCTGAAGGATCGCCTGACCTTCTCCGCCTTCGGCGCCGCCGTCAATGAAGTGCAGCGGCTGCAATCGCTGACCAAAAAGTATTCGACGGAGGTGGTCGCAAGCCAGGCCTTTGCGGGCTACACCGGCGGCGAATGGGTAACGCTCGGCGAAGAGAGATTGCGCGGCGTCCGCCAACGCTTCACGGTCGTACATCCGAAAGCCATAGCCGATGCAAATGGGACGACGGAAGTCTTTCATGATGTGGCCGCCGACGGCTTGTCGGAGGCGGAACAGGTCATCCTGCTGCACCGGGATGCCAAGAAGTTCGAGAACCGCCAGCAAGTCGAGAAGTTCATCCAGTGACATTCAGGAGCTCATAGTTGAGCATCCTCCTATAGATCACTGGAAAAGCGACAGTTTTTTAACGGTTGATGCACAGCCCTTTGACTAACTGGACACCCGTTATGGGCTACGTTAGTGTGCCATACGGGGCCATAAGGTCGTGTAAGCGGGAACTACTATAGTATGGCGTCAGGGACTGATTTATTGCGTATCGAGAACCTCGACGTCTCGTTCTCGATCTACGGCGACAAGTTGCGGGTGGTCAAAAGCGCCAATCTCCGGGTGCTTCCCGGTAAGGTAACGGCGCTGGTGGGCGAGTCCGGTTCCGGCAAATCGATCATCAGCCAGTCGATCATGGGTATCCTGCCGACACCGGCTAAGGCAACGGGCCGCATTCTTTTTACCGATCCGCTCGATGGCGTGACAACCGACGTTCTGCAGTTGCCACGCGACAGCATGGAGATGCGCCAGCTTCGCGGCGCGCGTATGGCCAATATTTTTCAAGAGCCGATGACCTCGCTCTCGCCGCTGCATACGGTTGGCAATCAGATCAGCGAGGCGCTTCGCATCCATAATCCGGCCATCAGCAAGGCCGAGCAGCGCGAAAAGACCGAGGAGATGCTGGGCCTCGTCGGCTTTCAGAACCCGCACCGCACCTTCGACATGTACCCGTTCGAACTGTCCGGCGGCATGCGTCAGCGCGCGATGATCGCCATGGCGCTGATCTGCAATCCGGCGCTTCTCATCGCCGACGAGCCAACGACGGCATTGGACGTTACGATCCAGGCGCAGATCCTCGGCCTGCTGCGCAACCTGCAGCAGAAGTTCAACATGGCCATACTGCTGATCACCCATGATCTTGGCGTCGTCGCCAATATGGCCGACGAGGTCGTGGTCATCTATCATGGCGAGATCATGGAGGTCGGACCGGTCGATACGATCTTCCGCCAGCCACAGCATCGATATCTGAAGGCGTTGATGTCGGCGGTGCCGCATTTCGACATGAAACCCGGGGAGCGGCTGAAATCGCTTCGCGACGTGCCGGTCAATATCGGCACGTTCTCGGGCAAGAAGAAATCGGCCAAGACCAACGGCGACGCCGCGCAGATGCTGCTCTCGGTGCGCAATCTCACCAAGACCTATACCTCGAAAGGAAGGGGGCTGTTCGGACGGCGGGCGGGCACGAAGTTCCGCGCCGTCGACGATGTCAGCTTCGACATCCGCCGCGGCGAATGTCTGGGTCTCGTCGGTGAAAGTGGATGCGGAAAGACGACGATCAGCAAGATTTTGATGCGCGCCGTCAGCGCGGATGACGGTTCGGTGACGTTCGACGACGGCGACGGCAAGATCGATGTGCTGGCCGTCAAGGGCGACGATCTCATGGAGCTCCGGACCAAGATCCAGATGGTGTTCCAGGATCCGGTTTCATCCCTGTCACCGCGCATGACCATCCGCAATATTCTGAGCGAACCCCTTGAAATCCATGAGCACGGCGACAGCAGTGAGCGCAAGGAGAAGGTCAAGGGACTTATGCAGGCGATCGGGCTCGACCAGCATTATTTGAGCCGCTACCCCCACAGCTTTTCCGGCGGCCAGCGCCAGCGCATCGGCATCGCCCGCGCCCTGGCGCTCGGGCCGAAGCTCCTGATCCTCGACGAGCCCGTTTCGGCGCTCGACGTCTCAGTTCAGGCGCAGATCCTCAATCTTCTCAAGGATTTGCAGAAGGAACTTGGCCTCACTTATCTATTCATCTCGCACAATCTCGCCGTCGTCGACTATATGGCGGACCGCATCGCCGTCATGGCCCGCGGTCGCATCGTCGAAATCGCGCCGCGGGAGATCATCCTGCGCGATCCTGTCCATCCCTACACCCGCTCTCTGCTCGCAGCAGTCCCCTTCCCCGATCTCGACCGGCCGCTTGATTTCTCCGCCTTGAATGCCGAAGGTCCGGCCGCCAAGCAGAGTTGGGGACCGCAATTTGCAGAGGACGAAGGCGGTGACCTCGCCTACGCCGATCTTGGCGGCGGTCATTTCGTGCGCGCTCGCCGCGGCGCCGATGTTCAGGAATTACGCACGTGGTAACCCGTCGAACCTTTCTCGGTTTTCTTGCATCTTCCGTGTTGCCGCTGCCGGCTGTCGCGGCGGATGCCGACAATGAACCCGACTTCCTGCACGACTGGCTGCGGGCCGGCCAGATGCCGCCGCTGGCGCAGCGCCTGCCGAAGATGCCCCGTATCATCAATCTCGCCGCACTCGGTCGCGAGCCCGGCCGCTATGGCGGCTCGATACGCATGCTCATCGGCGGCCAGAACGATCTGCGTCTTATGAATGTCTACGGTTATGCCCGTCTGGTGGGTTATGATCAGACGCTGACGCTGCAGCCGGATATTCTCGAATCCTACACGGTGGAAAACGACTGTATTTTCACCTTCAAGCTGCGTGAGGGTCATAGGTGGTCGGACGGCCATCCGTTCACATCAGACGATTTCCGTTACTGGTGGGAAGACGTCATTCTCAATAAGAAATTGACGCCGGGCGGAGGCGCGCTGGAACTGCGCCCGCACGGCGATCTGCCGCGCTTCGAAGTCATCGATGAGCTGACGGTGCGTTATAGTTGGGACCAGCCCAATCCGTATTTCCTGCCAAACCTTGCCGCGCCGCAGGCCTTGGTGCTGGTCGGCCCCAGCCATTATCTCAAGCAGTTCCATCCGAAATATCAGGACGATATCCGCCTTTCGGCGCTGATGAAGCAGTATCGCGTCAAGAAAGTCGCTGACCTGCACATCAAGATGGCTCGCGTTTATCGTCAGGAAAATCCCGAGCTGCCGGTGCTGGATCCCTGGCACAACACGACCGCACCGCCGGCCGAGCAATTCGTGTTTGAACGCAATCCCTATTTCCATCGCATCGATGAAAACGGCAAGCAATTGCCGTATGTCGATCGCTTTGTTCTGAACGTCAGCTCATCGGCGATCATTTCGGCCAAGGCCGGCACCGGCGAAAGCGATCTGCAGGCGACCGGTATCGATTTCGACGACTACACTTTCCTGCGGGACGCGGAGAAACGTTACCCGATCAAGGTCAATCTTTGGAAGGCGACGCGCGGGTCGCGCGTGGCGCTGATGCCAAACCTCAATAGCGCCGATCCAGTCTGGCGGCAGGTGTTGTGCGACGTGCGAGTGCGCCGCGCCTTGTCGCTGGCTATCGACCGCCACGAGATCAATATGGCGGTTTTCTATGGCCTCGGCACCGAAAGCGCCGACACCGTGCTGCCGGAAAGCCCGCTCTATAAGCCGGAATATGCCAAGGCCTGGATCGCCCATGATCCGGCCCAGGCCAACACCTTGCTCGATGCCGCCGGCCTCGATAAGCGCGATGCGGACGGCATTCGCCTGCTGCCGGATGGTCGACGGGCAGAAATCACCGTTGAGACCGCCGGCGAAAGCACCCTCGACACCGATGTGCTGGAGCTCGTCATCGACCACTGGCGCAAAGTCGGCATCGCGCTCTTCACCCGCACATCGCAGCGCGATATCTTCCGCAGCCGCGCCATGGGCGGGCGCGTCATGATGTCGATCTGG
The DNA here is from genome assembly GCF_054114205.1 of Rhizobium sp. LEGMi-198b. Lineage (NCBI taxonomy): Bacteria > Pseudomonadati > Pseudomonadota > Alphaproteobacteria > Hyphomicrobiales > Rhizobiaceae > Rhizobium > Rhizobium sp. LEGMi-198b. Next base: position 354,118 of record NZ_JBSYVH010000006.1, read on the forward strand.
TACGGCCTCGACAATGGAGTGGCGACCGCCGACATGAATCCCGGCCAGCTTGCGCCGACCATGGACGACCAGATGCAATGGCCGCTCTGGGGCATGTATTATCTCTCCCGCGGCACTCAGGGCACGGCACCCGATCTGCCGGAGGTCAAGAAGCTCGTCGAGCTGCTGGGAAAATGGGGCGAGTCGACTTCATCCTTCGAGCGGGCCGGAATCTGGCATCAGATGCTGGAGATCTATACCGATCAGGTCTTTTCCATCGGCCTGATCAATGGCACGCTGCAGCCGGTCGTGCGTGCGTCACGTTTGCAGAATGTGCCGGAAAAAGCGCTCTACGGTTTCGATCCGACCTGCTATCTCGGCGTCTATATGCCTGACACCTTCTGGCTGAAGGAGGATCAACCGCGTGTTTAAATATATCCTTTGGCGCCTTGCGGTGATGGTTCCGACGCTGCTCGTCATCTCGATGTTGGTCTTCACCATCATCCAGTTGCCGCCAGGCGATTTCTTCGAAAGCCAGATCGCCGAACTTCGCGCGCAGGGCGAGAGTGCCAATCTGCAAGAGATCCAGGACCTTCGCCACGAATACGGGCTCGATAAGCCCATTGCCTTGCAATATGTCTATTGGGTCGCCGGCATGCTGCATGGCGATTTCGGCTATTCCTTCGAATATCAACTGCCGGTCTCGGAGGTCGTCGGCGACAGGTTGTGGCTGACGATCCTTGTTTCGATGACGACGATCATGTTGACGTGGCTGGTCGCCTTCCCCATCGGCATCTACTCCGCCACCCATCAATATAGCTGGGGTGACTACGGCCTGACTTTCCTCGGCCTGCTCGGCATCGCAATTCCGAATTTCATGCTGGCGCTGATCCTGATGTATTTCGCCAATATCTGGTTCGGCGTCACCATCGGCCATCTGATGGATCAGAAATATCTATCGCAGCCGATGAGCTGGGAAAAGGCGCGCTCGATCCTCTCGCATCTGTGGATTCCCGTCATCATCGTCGGCACTGCTGGCACCGCCGGCATGATCAGACGCCTGCGCGCCAACCTGCTCGACGAAATGCAGAAGCAATATGTCATCACCGCCCGCGCGAAGGGGTTGCACCCGCTCCGGGCACTGGTGAAATATCCACTGCGCATGGCGCTTAATTTCTTCGTCGCCGATATTGGCTCGATCCTGCCGTCGATCATTTCCGGCGCCGAAATCACCGCCATCGTGCTGTCTCTGGAGACGACCGGGCCGATGCTGATCAAGGCGTTGCAAAGCCAGGATATGTATCTCGCCGGCTCGTTCCTGATGTTCCTCGCTTTCCTGAACGTTATCGGCGTGTTGATCTCCGATATCGCCCTCGGCTTCCTCGATCCCCGCATCCGCTTGCAAGGCAGGAGCACAAAGTGAACGCACCCCTGCCGCGCCCAGGCGCCCCGCTAGAGCATTACGTTTCAACCGCCGCCTTCGATCCGGAGCAGTTCGAGGCCATGTCGGCCGGTCAGGCGCGTTACTACCAGGCCTCGCAGAAGCGGCTGATGTGGTGGAAGTTCAAGCGGCACAAGCTTGCTCTCGCCTCCGGCATCTTCCTGCTGCTGCTTTACGCCATGATTCTGATTTCGGAATTCCTGGCGCCCTACGGCCTGCATACCCGCAATGTCGAATACATTCATTCGCCACCGCAGAGGGTGCATTTCTTCAACAACGGCGAATTCGTCGGCCCCTTCGTCTATGGCCGCAAGATGACGCTCAATCTCGATACGTTGCGGCGGATCTATACCGACAAGACTGAGGACGTGCAGCCGATCCGCTTCTTCTGTCATGGCGACGCCTATCGCTTCTGGGGTCTAGTGGACGCGAACATCCATCTGGTCTGCCCCGCCGTCGGCGGCCAAATGTTCCTGCTCGGCACCGACCGACTGGGTCGCGACGTATTGTCCCGTATCATCTATGGCGCGCGCATCTCCCTAACGATCGGACTGATCGGCATCGCCATCAGCTTCGTGCTCGGGATCGTCATCGGCGGGCTTGCGGGCTATCATGGCGGTGTTTTCGACCTTCTCGTCCAACGGGTCATCGAAGTGCTGCAGTCGTTGCCGAGCCTGCCCTTGTGGATGGCGCTAGCGGCGATCATGCCGGTGACCTGGAGCCCCATCATCGTCTATTTCGGCATCACCATCATCCTCGGTATTCTCGATTGGACCGGACTGGCACGCGCAGTTCGTTCCAAGCTCTTGTCTTTGCGCGAAGAGGACTATGTACTTGCTGCACAATTGATGGGTGCAAGCTCGCCGCGTATTATTGCGCGTCATCTTATACCAGGCTTCATGTCGCATCTGATCGCGACGGCGACGATTTCGATCCCCAGCATGATCCTTGGCGAAACCGCGCTGAGCTTCCTGGGGCTCGGTCTTCGCCCCCCGATCACAAGTTGGGGCATTCTGCTGACGGAGGCAAAGAACGTCAGCGTCATCGCATTTTACCCGTGGCTCCTTTTCCCGATGGTCCCGGTAATTTTGGTCATTTTGGCGTTCAACTTTTTAGGAGACGGCTTGCGCGACGCGGCCGATCCCTACAAATAGCGGAAAGCGTGGCCAGAAATGAGTTGCAATTCGAAGAGCGGCCGCGGACGTCGTTTGCTGACAACGTGCGAAAATGACTTTCATTCCTGAGGTTTTGCCCATGAAGCGGCGCTTAGAAGATGCTCGAATCCTCATGTATAGTCATGACACGTTCGGTCTCGGTCACCTCAGGCGGTGTCGAACCATCGCGCACGCGCTTGTCGAGGATTATCGCGGGCTGAACGTCCTGATCGTTTCCGGCGCGACGATCGCCGGTGCTTTCGATTATCGAGCGCGAGTCGATTTCGTGAAGGTGCCGAGCGTCATCAAACTGCGCGACGGTGAATATACGTCGATGGCAAGCCATATCGATCTTCAGGAAACGCTGAAGATGCGCCAGTCGATCATCCGCCACACCGCGGAGACCTTTCAGCCCGACATCTTCATCGTCGACAAGGAGCCTATGGGCCTGAAGGGCGAGGTCGAGGAGACCCTGCAATATCTGAAGGCGCGTGGCACGACGCTGGTGCTCGGCATGCGCGACGTCATGGACGCGCCGCACCTGCTGGAAGCGGAGTGGAAGAAAAACAACGCGTTGCAGAAGATCGATCAGTTTTACGATCGCGTCTGGGTCTATGGCCCGCCGGATTTCCATGATCCGCTTGTCGGCCTCGATGTGCCGCCCGGCGTGCGCCGGAAGATGGAGTTCGTCGGATTCCTGCAGCGCAGTGTATCCACCTTGGGCACGAAGTCGGAACATGTGCCTGACGAGGATTACATTCTGGTCACGACCGGCGGCGGTGGCGACGGCGCCGATCTGGTCAGCGATGTCATCGGCGCTTTCGAGCATGACAATACGCTACAACACAAGACGTTGATCGTGCTTGGTCCCTACATGCCGGCCAAGGAGCGTAACCAGTTGCTGGAGCGCGCGAGTAAAATTGCCTGTCTGCAGGTGATCGAGTTCGACAACAAGATGGAAGAGCTGATCGCCGGCGCCAAAGGCGTCGTCGCCATGGGCGGCTACAACACCTATTGCGAGATACTGTCCTTCGACAAGCCGGCGCTGATCATTCCGCGTACGCGCCCACGCGAGGAACAGTTGATCCGCGCTCAGCGGGCAAGCGAGCTCGGCCTTGTCGACATGCTGCTGCCGGAGGAGTCTGCCGATCCGAAACAGCTTGCGGCGGCGCTAAAGCGCTTGCCGACCCGCGCACCACCATCGGCGAGCGGCGGGAACATGCGGCTGGAAGGTCTGGTCCATATTTCCCGCATCGTCGGCGAATGGTTTGACGACCGCGACCACTATCCGCCACTGTCGATCGTCGCCGAATAGAGCATCGGAACCGATCGATGCGGAAAAAAATCCTGGTGGTTCTCAAGGGCTATCCCCGCTTGTCCGAGACCTTCATCGCACAGGAGCTGCTTGGCCTGGAGCGAGCCGGCTTCGACCTGACGCTGATCTCGATGCGTAAGCCGACGGACAAGAAGCGCCATCCTGTCCATGATGAGATCAAGGCGCGGGTCGTTTACCTGCCGGAATATCTGCACAACGAGCCGTTGCGCGTGCTGCGCGCCTTCCTGGCCGGGATCAGAAAGCCCGGTTTCAAGCCGTTGCTGAGGCAGTTCTGGGCCGATCTCAAGCGCGACATCACGCCGAACCGCGTTCGACGTTTCGGCCAGGCGCTGGTGCTGGCGCATGAATGGCCCGACAATGGCGAGTGGCTGCATGCGCATTTCATCCATACGCCAGCCTCGGTGACGGCCTATGCCAGCATTATGACGGGTATTCCCTGGACGTGCTCAGCGCATGCCAAGGATATCTGGACCTCGCCGGACTGGGAGCTGTCGGAAAAGCTCGAACGCGCCCGCTGGACGGTGACCTGCACGCGCAGCGGCTTTGAACACATGCGTGATCTGACCGCAATGCCCGAGAATGTGCATCTCAGCTATCACGGCCTCGATCTTGTTCGTTTCGCACCCTTCACAGGCCACCACTCCGATCGCGATGGCTCGCAGGCATTGGAGCCTGCCTTGCTGCTCAGCGTCGGGCGTGCGGTGGAGAAGAAGGGTTACGATGTGCTGCTGAGGGCATTGGCGCTGCTGCCCGACGATCTCCATTGGCGCTTTACCCATATTGGCGGTGGCGATGGGCTGGCGAAGCTGAAGGCCCTCGCCGAGACGCTGGGCATTACCGACCGCGTCACCTGGAAAGGTGCCATGGCGCAGGAAGATGTGCTGGCGCACTACCGCCAGGCGGATCTCTTCGCCCTTGCCTGCCGTGTGGCGGCGGATGGCGACCGCGACGGTCTGCCGAACGTGCTGGTCGAGGCGTCCAGCCAGCGCCTGGCCTGCCTCTCCACCAATATTTCCGGCGTGCCGGAGCTGCTGACCGATGGCGAAAATGGCTTCGTCGTGCCGCCGGAAGATCCGAAGGCGCTGGCGGCGGCAATGGAACGGGCGATACGCAACCCGGCGCTGCGCCATCGGCTCGGCGACGCCGCCGAGAAACGGGTGCGCGAGCATTTCGACCATCATTCCAGCATCTGGCAATTGACGCGACTGTTCGAGGAACAGTGGCAAAAAGAAGAGCAATGGCGCAAATCCGCATGACGCCCCTCCACACGTCGTCCCCCCGCGTTTTTTTCTATGTTCAGCACTTGCTCGGCATCGGCCATCTCGCCCGCGCCAGCCGTATCGCCAGCGCCATGGCGAAGGATGGTTGCGAGGTAACGGTCGTTACCGGCGGCGTGCCGGTGAACGGCTTTCCTGGTCCGGATGTCACCTCCGTCACCCTGCCGCCGGTGGTGGCCAGCAGCGCCGGTTTCTCCGGACTCGCCGATCAGTTGGGAAATGCCGTCGGCGAGGACTTTCTGGCCGCGCGCCGCGACCAATTGCTGGATGCTTTTCGGACGGCTTCGCCTGATATCGTCATCATCGAGGCATTTCCTTTCGGCCGCCGTCAAATGCGCTTCGAACTCCTGCCGCTGCTTGATGCCGTCGCCAGAGCCAATCCGAAGCCGAAACTCTACGCTTCTGTGCGCGATATCCTGCAGCAGCAGAAGAAGCCCGGGCGCGATGAAGAGACGGTGGCGCTGCTGCGGGATCATTTCGATGGCGTTCTCGTCCATGGCGATCCCAATTTCGTTCGACTGGAGGAGACATTTCCGCTCACCTCGGCGATATCTGACAAGATCACCTATACCGGCCTGGTAGCGCCGCCACTGCCGCCCGAGCCGACCGAGATCTTCGATATCGTGGTTTCCGCCGGCGGCGGTGCCGTCGGGCGCGACCTGATCCGCGCCTCGCTGGAGGCGGCAAGTCGCGTGGCTGTCGATCGCCGCTGGCTGCTGGTCACGGGGCCGAACCTGCCGGAACAAGACTTCGCCGCGTTGACGAGCGACGCACCCGGCAATGTCGACCTCGTCCGTTTCCGCAAGGATTTCCCGTCCTTGCTGAGGGGGGCGGAACTGTCGATCTCGCAGGCGGGCTATAACACGGTCGGCGATCTCCTCGTCACCGGCTGCCGCTCTATCCTGGTTCCGTTCACGGCGGGCGGCGAGACGGAGCAATCGGTGCGCGCCGAGCGGCTGGAGAAGCTCGGGCTAGCACTGGCCTTGCCGGAAGCGGGGTTGACGACGGATCAGCTCGCCAATGCGGTGGAGACAGCGCTGTCGCGGCCGAAACCGTCAAACCCTGATATCGATCTTGCCGGCGCCGAGCGAACCTCGGCGGTCATTCGCCAGACATAACGGTTGCAGCAATGCGTCCGTCGCAATACCTATCGTTTTGCCCCCTCGTTTTCTGCGATCCTGTGATATAAATTGAAAAATCAATGAATCGGAAGGGCACCTGGACGAAGACCGGGCGACGTTTCGTTTTCAAGATGGGGCGCGCATTCACGATGAACTCCTCCCGCACCTCTGCAACATCGGCGTCAACACCGGCGGCGAAGACTGTTGAATTTGGAAGCATGCAATAAGCGATGGAAAAAAGTCTAGCGCGTTACATCTGGTCGAATACCCGGCTGGAGCAAATCTGGATCCTGACGATCGTCGCCGCTTCGATGATCCCTTACTTTCTGTCCTTCGACTTGCCGAAGCAGATCGTCAATGGACCAATCCAGGGCAAGGGTTTCGAGCGTCCGGGGCAAACCCAGACCTTCATGCACATTTCTTTCGACGTGCCGGTGCTCGGGCACTTCGAAGTCTTTCAGGGCCTGCAGCTCACCCGTTTTTGGATGCTGATCGCGCTCAGCCTGGTCTTCCTGGCGCTTGTCATCCTCAATGGTCTCTTCAAGCTTTATATCAACACCTATAAGGGCCGGCTGGGCGAGCGCATGCTGCGCCGCATTCGCTTCGAGCTGATCGACCGCGTGCTGCGTTTCCCGCCCGCGCATTTCAAGCGGGTGAAGCCGGCCGAAATCGCCACCATGATCAAGGACGAGGTGGAGCCGATGGGCGGCTTCACCGGCGACGCTTTTGTGCAGCCGGCGCTTCTCGGTGGCCAGGCGATCACCGCGCTCGTGTTCATCATCATGCAGAATTTCTGGCTGGGCATGATCGCCGCGGGCATCGTCGCAGTGCAGGCGGTCGTCATCCCGCGCATGCGCAAGCGGCTGCTGGAACTTGGACGTCAACGGCAGCTCACTGCGCGCGAACTGTCCGGCCGTGTCGGCGAAATCGTCGAAGGCATAGGCACCATCCATGCCAACGATACCACCAACCTGGAGCGTGCCGACATCGCCTACCGTCTCGGGCTGATCTTCTCGATCCGCTACGACCTCTATCAGTGGAAGTTCCTGGTGAAATTCATCAACAACTTCCTCGCTCAGGTCACGCCCTTCCTGTTCTATTCCATCGGTGGCTTCTTTGCGCTGCAGGGCCGGCTCGATATCGGACAGCTCGTGGCTGTCATCAACGCCTACAAGGACTTGCCGGGGCCGCTGAAGGAACTCATCGACTGGGATCAATCGCGCCAGGACGTGCAGGTCAAATACAATCAGGTCGTCGAGCAGTTCAGCGTGGATGGCCTGATCGAACCGAAGATCCAGGTTATCTCGCCCGCGCCCGCCGGCCGCATCACCCATCCGCTGGTCGCAACCAATCTCACGGTGATCGACGACAGCGGTGCCCGCGTGCTGGATCACGTCTCCGTCGAGATCCATCCCGGCGAAACGGTCGCGATCGTCGGCGACAGCGGCGCTGGTGGCGAATACCTTGCCGAAGCGCTCGGTCGACTGGTCTGGCCGGATACCGGCCGCATCTCCATCGATGGCCGCGACTTGCTGGAACTGCCGGAATCGCTGACGGGGCGGCGTATCGCCTATGCCTCGTCGGACACCTTCTTCTTCCACGGTACGTTGCGCAACAATCTTCTCTATGGCCTGAAGCATGCGCCGCTGACCGCGGCCGATTATGACGACGAGGCGGCCACCAAGCTCAAATGGCAGATGGCAGAGGCACGGCGCGCCGGCAATCCAGAGCTGGATCTCAGCAGCGACTGGGTCGATTATGGCGCTGCCGGCGCCACCGGTCCGGATGATATCTACTCGGTCATCCGCCCTGTTCTCGATGCTGTCGCCATGTCCCAGGATATTCTCGACATGGCGCTGCGCTCGAATGTCGATACGGCCGCGCATGATGATCTTACCTCTCGTATCGTCGAGCTGCGCCAGGCGCTGCGTCTCAGGCTGCAGGAGGAGAATCTCGACGGGCTTGTCGTGCCGTTCGAATTTGACGCCTACAATCCGCAGGCAACCGTCGGCGAAAACCTGTTGTTCGGTACGCTGAAGCGGCCGCTGATGACCAACCGCAAGCTCGCCGCCCATCCTTATTTCCAGAAGCTGTTTACGGATACCGGGCTCGAGACCGACCTCTACGACATGGGCCTGGAGATCGCCGAGAACGCCGTCGAACTCTTCACCGATCTGCCGCCGGATCACCCCTTCTTCCAGCAACTCACCTTCATGACTGCGGAGGATATCCCGACATACGAAGCGTTGCTGCAGAAGCTGAACGGCAAGGGCTTCAGCGCCGCGACGCCCGATGAGCGAGTGGCCATCATCCGCCTCAGCTTCTCCTACATCGAACCCCGTCACCGCTTCGGTCTCCTGACGCAGACGCTGATGGACAAGATCGTCAAGGCGCGCGCCAAGTTCCATGAACATATCCCGGCTGATCTCGCGCGCGTGATCGAGCGCTACGACCCCGAGCGCTTCACCGCCTCGGCGACATTGATGGACAACGTGCTTTTCGGCCGAATTGCCCACCAGCAGGCCGATGCGCCCGAGCGTATCCACACCATCCTGTATGATGTCTTCGAACGGCTGGGCATGCAGGATAGCGTATTGTCGATCGGCCTCGATTTCGACGTTGGTTCCGGCGGCAAGCGGCTGACCAACGTGCAGCGGCAGAAACTCAATCTTGGCCGCGCCTTGCTGAAGCGGGCAGATTACATCATCTGCAACCGGCCGCTGCCGGCGCTCGACCATCGCGTTCAGGATCAGATCGCCCGCGCTGTCCTGACGGGGCTCGACAGAAGCGAATATGCGCCCGCCGTCGTCTGGGTCCTATCCAATCCGGGCTTTGCGGAGCTGTTTGATCGCGTTCTGGTTTTCGATCGCGGCAGCCTGGTTGAAAGCGGCACCTCCACCGATCTTTTAGAGAAAAACGGTATGTTCAAAGAACTGTTATCGTAATATCCTATTGCAACGGTGGTATCTGGGGCCCGACACTGGGGGTTTGAAGCTCATGCTTCTGAAAGACGAAGTTGAAATGCTAAAGCGGGTGCCGATTTTTTCGCGCATCGCACCCGCAAAGTTGAAGCTTTTGGCATTTACGTCGGATCGCGTCAGCTACAATGCCGGTCAAGTTTTGTTTCATCAGGGCGACCAGGGCGATGCCGCCTACGTTGTTCTTTCCGGAACTGCTGATATTCTTGTCGATAGCCCGGCTGGAGAGATCAAGGTCGCCGAAGTCGACATCAACTCCATCGTCGGTGAAATCGCCATTCTCTGCGACGTCTCCCGCACCGCTACCGTCAAGGCGACGTCGCGGCTGGAGGCGCTGAAGATCAGCAAGGAGCATTTCCTGAAACTGCTCAGCGATTTTCCCGAAATGGCCGTCGAAATCATGCGCGTCCTCGCCGACCGCCTCAATCACACCACCTCCGAACTCACCGCCGCCCGCAGCCGCCAGAACCAGCAGCAGTCAGTGTCGACGCATTGAGATTGAGCCGTTGTGCCGACCTTTTCAGGTCTCGCGCGAGTGCATACTTCATCCGCAAGCACCCGCTTTGATGGGCACCTTTCGCTTTACTCATAGCTATGGGCGAGATGATGCTGCGTGCCGCTACCTCCATCGCATGACCACATCAGGAAGGCTTTCCCCTAACGTACGTCTTAGCGGGTGAGGTTTCGGATCTTCGGTCCCATATTTCCTACAACCTTCATACGGATAATGGATGGCTCATTGCCTTGATTGTCACGTTGTCCTTAGTATTCGACGCGCTCAAATTCTCTGATGCAGTAAGGACTGGTCATGGTGTTCATCCTTTGCGATCGGAACTATAGAGCGATGACCGAGCGTGAGAAACAGATTGAATTGGATCGCCTCATAGAGATACTCCGGGACGACGGCATGCCCTATCCCAGAACAAGCGGTATGCTTCTCTCCGGCGCTATGCTTGACAAGACGGTTTCGGAATGTCGGCGGCTTGTGTCGATATCGCGGCGATCTGGACCGCATGTTGGATCTTTGGAGCAAAGCCCTGTGCAGCCATACAGCCTTTGAGTGCTTTGTTGGAGGCGCTGGCCCCGACAATCCATAGGCTACAGGCGGCTACTTGGGTTTCTGAAGCATGGCCGTAGCAAATCACCTTTGATTGCTCAAACCGTACCTCCTTTCGCCTGGGCATTATGGCAGCCGAGTCTCCCTTCACGTCTCCATCAAATCAGCCCACGCCCAGCCAAATTGCGCATCAAATGCGACGTTCCAAACGTCCAGGGAGCGCATTCCGTCGACAACAGCACCCGGTTCCTCAATGCGCCGAGCTTGTCGTTCGAAATGGTGACGATATCGCCGACCTTGTGGGTGAAGCCCTGACCGGGCGTGTCGCGATCTTCGACGGGCGCAAAGAGCGTCCCCATGAAGAGGACGAAGCCGTCCGGGTATTGGTGATGGCGACCGATGGTCTGAGAGACGAGATCGAGGGGATCGCGGCTGATTTCCTTCATTGATGAGCGCCCATGCAGCACATAGCCGTCCTCGCCCTCGACCTTGAGGTCGAGATCGGCGTTGCGCACGTCGTCGAGTGTATAGGTCTCGTCAAACAGGCGGATGAATGGGCCGATCGAACAGGAGGCGTTGTTGTCCTTCGCCTTGCCGAGCAGAAGCGCCGAACGCCCCTCCACATCCCGCAGGTTAACGTCATTGCCGAGCGTCGCACCCTTGACGCGGCCCTGGCTGTCGACAGCCAGCACGATTTCCGGCTCGGGATTGTTCCACTTCGAGATCGGGTGCAGGCCGACATCGGCGCCCGTGCCGACGGAGGACATGACTTGCGACTTGGAGAAGACCTCGGCATCCGGGCCGATGCCGACTTCAAGATATTGCGACCAGACTCCCTCCTCGATCAGTGCCGCCTTCACCTTGGCAGCTTCCGGCGAACCGGCCTTCAGGTTGCGAAGGCTGTCGCCGATCAGGGCCGTGACCTTGCCTCGGATTGCCTCCGCAAGATCCGGATTGCCGGCGGCGCGCTCCTCGATCACGCGCTCCAGCATCGAGCGGGCGAAGGTGACGCCGCAGGCCTTGATCGCCTGCAGGTCAACGGGGGCAAGCAGATGGAAGACTGACAGGTCGGCTTTGGTGGCAAGCAGATCATCGAGCTTGGCGACGGCTTCGCCCTTTTGTGCGCGGATAAAACCGACCGGATCGTCCTTCTCGAGGAGGTCACGCACGGTCGGCGTGTCTTTCGAGGTGATGTCGCAGAGCGCGCCGTCGCGGACGACGACAACAGCCGGGCCTTTAACATCAGGACGCCAGATGCGGCCGACAAAGATTCCCGTGCTGAAAATGTCAGAACTTGCCATGTGTTTGCTCTCTCCCAGGTTCACCCCATTTTTTTAGCGCAGGCAGAGAGGCTTTGCCACCTTGGATCGGCTCGAAGGATAGCAGGGTTTTGGATTTTCACCTTCTCCATGACGGCAAAAAAGCAAGGCCCCGCAGCGATGCTGCGAGGCCTTTCCGGCCGCAAAACCGGGAGAGTGGTTTCAAGCGGCCTGAACCTTGCGGTCGCTGCGCGCCCATTCGGGCAGCCAGGTGCCATGGGTGGCCAAGAGCTCGTCGACCAGCGACCAGATCTGGTCGAGATCCAGCTCGGCGGCGGTGTGCGGGTCCATCATCGCCGCATGGTAGATGTGTTCCCGGTTCTCGGTCATCAAGGCCTGCACCGTCAGTTCCTGCACGTTGATGTTGGTGCGGATCAGCGCGGTCAATTGCGGCGGCAAGTCACCGACGAAGGTCGGCTGGATGCCGGAGGCGTCGACCAGGCATGGAACCTCGGCGGCGCAATTATAGGGCAGCGAAGTGATGCAGCCATTATTGCGGACGTTGCCGTAGATGACCGAAGGTTCGCCGGTCCAGATCGAATTGATGATCGAGGAAGCATATTCCTTCGATTGGCTCACTTCTATCTTGTCCGCGCTGCGATATTCGTCGGCCTGGTTCTTCCAGCGTGCGATCTGCTCGATGCAGCGCTTCGGATACTCATCGAGCGGGATACCGAATTTCTCGATCAGGTCTTCGCGACCTTCCTTGATGAAATAAGGCGTGTACTCGGCGAAATGCTCCGAACTTTCGGTGACGAAATAGCCGAGCCGGGTCAGCATCTCATAGCGGACCTTATTAGGGCAACGCGGGTTCCAACCGGGCTTCGGCGCCCGCCCCTCGCGATAGGCGCGCACGAGATCGGGATAGAGATCGCGATAGGAACCATCCGCCTGGCGATGCTCGAATTTCAGGTAGAAGGCCATATGGTTGATGCCGGCCGAGCGGTAGCGGATTTCGTCATAGGGAATGTCGAGATCCTTGGCCAATTCCATTGCCGTGCCCTGAACGGAATGGCAAAGGCCTACCTGCTTGATCGTCGGAAATTTCTCGGCGATCGCCCAGGTGTTGATCGCCATCGGGTTGACGTATTGCAGCATGACCGCCTCGGGGCAGACGGCGAGCATGTCCTCGCAGATCTTCCAGAGATGCGGCACGGTTCTAAGCCCGCGCATGATGCCGCCGACGCCGAGTGTGTCGGCGATCGTCTGGCGCAGGCCGTATTTCTTCGGCACCTCGAAATCGGTCACGGTGCAGGGCTCGTAACCACCGATCTGAAAGGCGACGACGACGAAATCTGCTCCGTCCAGCGCCTTGCGCTGATCGGTAAAGGTCTCGACAACGGCCGATGCGCCAAGCGTCGAAGCCAGTTTGCGGGCAACGATGGCGCTTTCTTCCAGCCGCTGCGGATTGAGATCCATCAGCGCAATTTTCGCGCCCGTAAGCGCCGGGCGTTGCAAAACGTCGCCGATGATATTCTTCATGAACACGGTCGAACCGGCGCCGATAAAGGTGATCTTGGGATTGCCTGCCATGTGAAAGTCTCCTGAATGCTTATGAAGCTACCTCGAACGCCGCCTTCACGAGGCGTTCGGTGTAAGCGGTCTTGGGATGGGAAAGTACGTCGTCGACCGGCCCCTCTTCCATGATCTTGCCGTGCTGCATGACGATGACGCGATGGCAAAGGGCGCGGACGACCTTGAGGTCGTGGGAGATGAAAAGATAACTCAGACCCCGTTCGTCCTGCAGCTTGCGCAAGAGATCGATGATCTGCGCCTGAACGGAGAGATCGAGCGCCGAGGTCGGCTCGTCGAGCAGGATGAATTCCGGCTCGAGCGCGATAGCCCGCGCAATGGCGATGCGCTGGCGTTGGCCACCGGAGAATTCGTGCGGAAAGCGCGACAGGATATTCGAGGGCATGCCGGCGCTGACCAGTGCTTCCTTCACCCGCTCCAGCCGCTCCGCCTTGTTGGTACCGATATTGTTGACCACCAGCCCCTCGGCAATGATCTGGCCGATCGGCATGCGCGGGTTGAGCGAGGAGAACGGGTCCTGGAAAACGATCTGCATGCGTGAGCGCAACGGCCGCATCTCGGCCCGCGAACGGCCGTGGATGGCCTGCCGGTCGAAATAGATTTCACCGCTATCGGCGTCGATCAGCCGCAACAGGGCTTGGCCGAAGGTGGTCTTGCCGGAGCCGGATTCGCCGACGAGCCCCAGCGTCTCGTGCCGGCGGAGCTCCAGACTGAGGCCATCGACGGCGACCAGCTCGCGCATGTCCGGTTTGAGGAAGGTGCCGTGGCGCAGCATGAAGGCGACCTTGACGGATTTGCCTTCAAGGATGGTGTCGCAATCCGGTGGCAACGGCTTTGCCTGTCCCCTCGGTTCGGAGGCGAGCAGATGCTGCGTATAGGAATGTTGCGGACGGGCAAAGAGCTCTTCCGTCGTATTGTGCTCGCGCATCTCGCCATGCTGCATGACGTAGACATAGTCGGAGAACTGCCTGACCACGGTCAGGTCGTGGGTGATCAGGATCACCGCCATGCCGAGCTGTTTCTGCAGGTTGCGGATCAGGTTCAGGATCTGCGCCTGCACGGTAACGTCGAGCGCGGTGGTCGGCTCGTCGGCGATCAGCACATCCGGATCATTGGCGAGCGCCATGGCGATCATCACGCGTTGGCGCTGGCCGCCGGAAAGCTGGTGCGGGTATTGTTTCAGCCGTGCCTCAGGATCGGGAATCTGGACTTGCTGCAGCAGCGCCAGCGCCCGCTTCTCTGCCTCGCGGCGGCCAATTCTGCGATGGACGCGGATTGCCTCGACGATTTGGCTGCCGATCGTGTAGATCGGGTTCAGTGAGCTCATCGGCTCCTGGAAGATCATCGAGATGCGGTCGCCGCGCAGTTGCCGGCGTGCGCGTTCGGAAAACTTCAGCACATTCTTGCCGTCGTAGCTGACGGTGGATTTCTCCGAGACGACGGCGCGTTTGGTAAGCAACCCCATCACCGTGCGGGCGGTCACCGATTTTCCCGAGCCGGATTCACCGACGATAGCGATGGTTTCGCCACGGTAGAGCTGGAAGGAGATATCCTTGACGGCGTCGACGATGCCGTCCTCCACCTTGAATTTGACGGCGACATTGCGGGCGTCGATGACGGGCGGCACGGTCTTGTTGGCCGCATCAAGCCTGATATCGGGGGCAAAGGGATTGACGAGTGCGAGAGCCATGGTCTGTCTCCTCTCAATAGGGATCGATGGCGTCGCGCAGACCGTCGCCGAGCGCATTGAATGCAAAGACGGTGACGAGCACGAAGGCGACGGGCGAGAGGATCCAGGGATAGGAGCCGATGACCGAATAGGTCGACGTATCCTGCAGCATCAGCCCCCAGGAGATCAGCGGCGGCTTGACCGCGAAACCAAGGAAGCCAAGGAAGGATTCGAGCAGTACGACGCTCGGAATTGCCAGCGTCACGGTGACGATGACATGGCTCATCACGTTCGGGAAAATGTGCTGCAGGATAATGCGCCAGTCCGTCGCCCCTACCGCCATGGCGGCGCGGACATAATCGATCCGCGCCAAGGCCAAGGTCTTGCCGCGCACCTCGCGCGACATCTGCGCCCAGCCGAGCGCCGACATGACGATGATGACGAAGGCGAGGAAGACATTGGTCGGCGCCGTCACCGGGATCAACGAGGTCAGCGCCAGATAAAGCGGCAATTGCGGAAAAGCGAGCACCAGCTCGACGAAACGCTGGACCCAGGTGTCGAGCGTGCCGCCGAAATAGCCTGAGACCATGCCGACAGTGGTACCGACGATCGTAACGATGAAGACGACGGTCAGCGCGATCATCAGCGAGATGCGCGAACCATAGATGGCGCGTGAAAGCACGTCGCGGCCGAACTTATCAGTGCCGAGGAAATGCACCGGCTGGCCGTCGACTGAGCCGAAGAGATGGCGATTGCCGGGGATCAGGCCAAATAGGTTATAGGGGGCGCCCTTGACGAAAAAGCCGAGCAGACGCGGGTTGTTGTAGTCCGGCCCGACCACCGGCTGAAAGGTGACGGGATCAAGCTCATCGGTTTCTGCAAGCGCATAGACACGCGGCTGGAAGACGAAATTGCCGTCCTTGTCATGGAAGCTGATCACCTGCGGCGGTGCAAAGCCGGTGTCGGTCGCCTTGGGGTCGTCGGGGGCGACGAATTCGGCAAAGAGCGACATCAGCAGCAGGAGGATGACGAGGATCAGGCCGCCCATGCCTGTCCAGGAGCGCTTCAGGCGACGCCAGACAAGCGCGATGTAACTCTCATTGCCGCTTTTCGATTTGATCTTGTTGTCATCGAGCGGTGGCGCGGATGTACTGAAGGCGAGCATCAGTGGATCCCTCCCTGTTGGCGAACGCGGGGATCGAGCAAAGCGAGCAGCATGTCGGCGATGATGTTGCCGATGATCAGCGTCGCCGACAGCACCATCATGAAGGTGGCAGTGACATAGACGTCGCCGACAGCCATCGAGCCAACGATCGCAGGCCCCACGGTCGGCAACGCGAAGATGATTGCGGTTTCGATCTCGCCGGTCAGCATATAAGGCAGCACGACACCCTGATACATGACGAGCGGATGCAAAGCGTTCGGCACGGCATGACGCATGACGACGGCGCCGCCGGAAAGGCCTTTGGCACGCGCGGTCTCGACATATTGCGCATTCAGCGTGTCAAGCAGATTGCCGCGCATGACGCGCATATTGTAGGCAAGCCCGCCGAAAGTGGCGATCGCGAC
This sequence comes from Rhizobium sp. LEGMi-198b, assembly GCF_054114205.1. Classification (NCBI taxonomy): domain Bacteria; kingdom Pseudomonadati; phylum Pseudomonadota; class Alphaproteobacteria; order Hyphomicrobiales; family Rhizobiaceae; genus Rhizobium; species Rhizobium sp. LEGMi-198b. The sequence continues at coordinate 370,551 of NZ_JBSYVH010000006.1, forward strand.
GACCGGCCAGACATGCTTGACCAGATCGACGAACTTATCCCAGGACCACGGCGCGCCGCCATATTGCGGCGAATAGAAACTACCGATTTCCGAGACGTTGAGCTGAAAGACGAGGATATAAACGATGATCAGCGCCATCAGGAAGCGCGGCACCGTCATGCCGAGAAAGGAGATGCCGGAAAGCAGGCTGTCAATCCAGCTATATTGCCTAGTAGCGGCCCATATGCCGAAGCCGATGCCGAGAACGGAAGCGAAGAGATGGCAAACAAGCGCGAGCGCCAGGGTGCGCGGCAAGCGTTCGCCGACGACATCCGCGACCGGCTTGTTGTAGAACATGCTGTAGCCGAAATCACCCTTGGTGACGATGCCGCCGATCCAGTTGAAGTATTGCACGACCAGCGGCTTATCGAGGCCGTGTTCGCGACGGTAGATTTGCGCTTGCTCATCAGCCTGGGCGAAGGACGCGCCGCCCTGGTTCATCAACTGCGAACGGATGAAATCTGCATAGTCCCCAGGCGGCGCCTGGATGATGGCAAAAGTCACCACGCTCAGAATGACGAGCACAGGTATGGCAGAGGCTATGCGCACGAGCAGGAATCGCAACATGGGACGGTTCGCTTCTCTTCTTGCCGCCGGAGGTCTGCATCCCCTGAGGATAGCACGGACCGGCTGAGTTCACCCTTGCCCGGCTGCACCGCGATGCAGCCGGAATTTTTGCTTGGTTAGCGGGTAGCCGGCCCAATGGGGCCGGCTACCGTTGCTCCGTTAGTTGATCGGGCCGGCACTGCCCGGCGCGCCCGGAAGCTGCTGCGGGAACAACTCGTATTTGCCTTGCTTGTCGGCCGCGACCCACATGCGCTCGCGAATGATGGAATCTTCCGCCCAATTGAACATGAAGATCGGCGTGCCCGGAGGAACATTCGAGAAGCGCTTGTTGATGATGAGCGCGCCCGGATATTCCGTCAGACCGATATTGTAGAGATGCTCGGTCGAGACTTTCTGGTACTGCTTCATCAGGGCCACACGCTCGTCGCTATTCTGCGAGGTCGTGAACTTATTGACGACATCGACCATCTCCTTTTCGAAGGGCATCAGGTCCAACTGGCCACTTTCGGGCGCGCGGTGGTTCCAGCTCGTGCGCGGGCCGACCGGGGCGAGCTGTTCGGTGTTCTGTACGACGGAGGCCAGCTCCGTGGTGTTACGCCGGACCATCCAGTCGAAGCGGCCGCTATAGTTGGCGTCGTCGCGCTTCGGTCCGTCGAGTGCATTGATGATCACGCGAAGCCCGAGCTTTTCCATCTGGGCCACGACGCCCTCGGCAAGGCTCTTGTCCGTGGTGTAGTCATTGTTGACCAAGAGCGTGATCTCGACATCCTTACCGCCAGCGGTGCCGGCCGGGAAGTTGACGATGCCGTCACCATCCGTGTCCTTGAGGCCCGCCTTGGCAAGCAGTTCCTTGGCGCCCTTCAGATCGAAGGGATAATAGACGGTCGAGTTGCGATCATAGAAGCTGGTGCCCGAAGAAAGGCCGCCCGGATAGATCGCCGTGAACGGCCCCTTGACCAGGGAGTCACCGATCGCCTTGCGGTCGAGCGCCATGGTCACGGCCTTGCGGAAATCCTCGTTGCGGTTCAGCTCGCGGATTGCCTGGCCGCGTGGGTCCGGGTTGCCCCAGCCATTGGCGGAGAAGTTCATCTGCAGGTTATAGCCGATGAGGCGCGGTCCGAAGGCGAGACGCGCGGGAGCGTCCGGCTGGGCGGCACGCTTCAGCGAAGCGACGAAGTTTTCCGGCTGCTCCAGATTGGAGAGGTCGCCGGAGCCGGCAACCGCCTGCACGTCGCGGTCCGCCCAAGTCGAAAGCTTATAGTGCAGCTCGTTGAGATAAGGCAGTTGATTACCCTTCTCGTCGACCTTCCAGTAATACGGATTGCGTCTGAGGACGATAATGTCATCGGATCGGTACTCGACCGGCACCCAGGCGCCCATGACCGGTATGTTCATATATTCCGGCGGGAAAGCATTCTTGAACTGGTCGTACGTGTTCTTCGAATATTTCGGATGCTGCGGCTTCAGGATGTGCGACGGGCCTGGGCAGAAATTGGGATAGGCCATCGTGTAGAGATATTGTTTCGGGAAGGCATCCTTGAAGGTCCACTCGATCGTGTAGTCATCGATCTTCTTGAGGGTCGTGCCCTCGCCGAAAGCTTCCGGCGATGCGCCGCCACCGAGCGGCGAGACGTTCGGATCGATGACTTCGTCTTCCCAATAGAACATGATGTCGTCGGCATTGAAGGGCACGCCGTCGGACCATTTCGCGCCTTCGATCAGATGCATGGTGAGCTTATGGCCGTCCGGCGACCATTCCCAGCCCTTGGCAAGGTTCGGCAGCGGTTCGGTGTCCTTCGCCTCGACCTGGAACAGCGGCGCGGTGCGCGTCAGGCATTCGGAGAGGCCGATATCGATGCCGCCCCACCCTTGCGTCTGGCCGGCGCCATAGTTCCAGCCTTCCGGCCGGCCGCCGATGACATGGCGCAGCGTATCGCCATAGACGCCGGTGCCGTCAGGCATGTTGCCGGTCTTGAAAACGAGCGGTTCCTTCGGCAGGCGATCCTTGACCGGCGGCAACTTGCCGGTCTTGACGAATTTCTCGGTAACCCAGTCCGGCTCGTGATATTCCGGCAGCGTCTTGAACTCCAGGATGGAATCGCGTGCCACATATTTGATCTTGCCTTCGGCCGGGAAAACTGGCGGTACGGGCGGCACCGTCGGTTCGGACGCGTAGGCGCTCATGGCGATCGCGGATGTGGCAATCGTCAACGCCGCAAGAATGCTGATCGGTCGAAAATGTCTCATCGTTTTCTCTCTCCCATTGTCGCGAGCGCCCCGCGGGTGCGCCGCACTCCTCCATCGAACGGGAACCGGTTGGCTTTGCGCGACGGGCCTCCTCCTGAAAGTCCCGCCGCAGCCAACTTGTCCCGAATGTCCATTCGCTAGCCAGCCTGCTTCACGGCTGCTTTTTCCGCTCTCAGCTCCTCGATCGAGCGTACGTTGCGGCTGGCCGCACCCTTCCAGTCGCGGGTTTTCACCTTGCCGCGCGACAGGCGGTCCTTGGCGCCTTCGACTGCATCCGCATATTGCGGCAACCAGCGAGCTTCGGCCACAATCATTTCGTCCACCATCTGCCAGACCTCTTCCGGTGTCGATACGGCGCCGACCAGCGGATCGTGCAGAACCGCGAGTTTCAGCAGGTCGAGATCGCCGCTGACGGCCGCATGAACCGACATACGCTGAACATTGATCGAGGAAATGCAGGTCGCGGCGCAGGCTTCGGGCAGCGTGATGCCTGCCACCATGTTGATGCCGAAGCGATCGACGAAGCCGGGCGATTCAATGATGGCGTCTGCAGGCAGATTGGTGATGACGCCATTATTCTTGACGTTGAAGTGGCCGCGATAGACGCGGTTGGTCTCCAGCGCTTCGAGAATATGGCTTGCATGCTCGTTCGAGCGCTTGGCGGGGTCGATCGGCTTCGAGGCGCTCTCGAGGATCTGCGGGAACTCCGTCTCGAACCAGTTGCGGGTCTCCGTCGAATGGCGGAGATAGCCGCCCGTCTCGCCGTGGATCCAGTCGGACATGTCGATCCACTTGTTGATCTCGTCCGGCCGCTTGCGATACCAGGGCAGGTATTCCGAAAGATGCCCGTTGCTTTCGGTGGAATAGACGCCGAAGCGCTTCAGCACATCGATGCGCAATTTCTCCTGCTGCGAATAGACCGGATGCGCCTCGAAAGCGGCAATCAGCTCGTCCTTGCCGATCTTGCGGCCGTTGAGACGCAGGTCGACGAACCAAGTCTGGTGATTGATGCCCGAGCAGATATAGTCGAGCTCCGATTTGTCCTTGGCGCCGAGAACTTCGGCGATCTGCTCGGCCCCGTGCTGAACGCCATGGCAGAGACCAATCGTATCGACCTTGCCATATTCGATCGCCGCCCAGGTGTTCATCGCCATCGGGTTGGCATAGTTCAGGAACTTCGCGCCTGTTTCAGCGACCTCGCGGATATCCTTGCAGAAGTCGAGAATGACGGGAATGTTGCGCTGGCCGTAGAGAATGCCGCCGGCGCAGATCGTGTCGCCGACGCATTGGTCGATACCGTATTTCAGGGGGATGCGGATATCTTCGGCATAGGCTTCCAGCCCACCGACGCGCACGCAACTGATGACGTAGCGCGCGCCATCGAGAGCCTTGCGCCGTTCTGTCGTGGCCGTCACCCGCGTCGGCAACTTGTTCGCCTCGACGATCTTGTCGAGGATCGCCTTGATCATCGTAAGATTGTGCTCGCTGATATCGGTCAGCGCGAATTCGACATCCCGGAACTCCGGCACGCAGAGAATGTCGGTGAACAGTTTTTTCGTGAAGCCGACGCTGCCTGCGCCGATGATGGCGATTTTGAAACTCATGATCCTCACCTTAAAGTCGGTCGAACAATCAGCAGCGGAGAAGAGGCTGGTGTTTTCATTCCATGATCGCAGAGACAGCGCGACACAGTAAAATCAGCACCTTCTCCTCCTTCTGCCGGTCCTCATCGGCAGGTGCATGCTGTTTTCTGAGAGGAATTATGCCTATAATCGTCGGGTCGACCAGAGAACTATTATGCTTTCAAGGGTAATTTTGTGCTGCAAGATTTGATCGCCAACGGCCAGACCATGCGGACCGTCTCATTGCCGCGTGGACGCCACCGGCTGCACGCCATGCCGACCAGCGCGGGCTACGAAATAAGGGACAACGAGCTTTACGATTGGGATGGACGCAGGCGCGGCCAGACGCCATTTACGGTGCTGCAGCACACGATCGGCGGCAGCGGCCGGCTGCGCTATGAAAACCGCAACTACCGTGTCGGCCCCGGTGACACGCTGCTGGTGCTGGTGCCGCACAATCATCGCTATTGGTTGGAAAAAGGCGAGCGCTGGGAATATTTCTGGATATCGATGAATGGCGAGGAGGCGTTGCGTATTCATCGCCTGATCCTCACCGCCGCCGGGCCGCTCCTGAAACTGCAGCCGTCGACGATCGATCATCTTGCCGATTGCAGCCTCCGCCTCGTAAGGGGCGCCACGACGCCAGCCTCTGCCTCGGCGGTGGCCTATGAAGCCGCGATGGCGCTCTATGACGATGTCTTTGGTTCGCATGCCATCGCTGCCGATAGATCCGCCATGCAGACGGTGATCGACTATATCGACGCCAACCTCGACAAGCCTTTGCCGGTCAGTGATCTTGCGCGGGTCAGCGGCCTCAGCCGCGCCCATTTCTCGCGTGTCTTTGCCGACAGCGAAGGTCTGCCGCCGGCGGAATTCGTGCTGCAGCAGCGCATGCAGAGGGCCGCCAAGCTCCTGACCAAGGCAGCGTTCATTCCGGTCAAGGAAGTCGCGATCATGTCTGGCTTCGACGATGCCAATTATTTCTCAAAGGCTTTCCGGCGCACCTACGGCATCAACCCTACGGAATTCCGCACCACCGGCATGTACGCGGCAGTGCGGAGCCCAGGAGAGGACATCAAGAATGCGCGGACAAGATAGCTCCGCCTATGCGGAATGCGGATGCAGGTCGTCGTTACCAGGCGTTTCCAGCCGCACCAGCTTTCCTTCTTCCGCCTTGTAGAAATATTGGCTCGCCACCAGCCAGCCCTTCAACGGACGCAGCGGCGGGATGCAGGTGAGCAGCATGAACGGCAGCGTCGTGAAGGCATGCACCCAATAGGGAGCTTGGAAAGCCACCTCGAGCCAGACCGCAAGCGCGACGCTTGGAATGCAAGCAAAGCAGATGACGAAGAAGGCCGGACCATCGGCCGGATCGGCAAAGGAATAGTCGAGGCCGCAGACCTCGCAGGACGGCCGGAGCGTCAGGAAACCTTTGAACAGATGACCTTGCCCACAGCGCGGGCAGCGGTTGCGCAAACCGGTCTGGAGCGGTGGAAGCGGCGGCCATGAATCTTCGGATGACATTGTTTTGTCCCTTCCAAGAACCGGGCATTCGCTCTGGAGCGTATTGCCCGAGAGCCTCGCGGGCGAAGCGCCCCATGCGGATCGTCCCGAAGCCGGGCGGCACTGTGGGCGACCTTCAAGCCGCCTGCCGTCCTGTTGAAAGATGTATGGCACAATATGCATACATTGTCAATTATTGTATGCATATTGTTCGAGGGACTATTACGGGCGCGGCAATTTGTCCGATCAGATGACGATCGCCGAAGCGGCCGGTGTCTCTGCCAGCAGATCGGCGACAATGCCGAGGCTCTGGCGCAGATGGTCGCGATCTTCCGCAACACCGAGCCCAAGGCGGACCGCTTCCGGCGCCGGACCAAGGGCAAAGGCATCGCTCGCGACGACGCCAATGCCGGCAGAGCGCAGCCGCGCCGTGAATTCGCCGCGCGACCATTCGGATGGCAGCCGCAGCCAGGCATGGAAGCCTTCCGGATCGACAAGCAGATTGGCGGCAGGCAGCAATTCCGCCGCAATCGCCTGCCGTGCCTTCGTCTCCTGGCGGATCGCCGCCAGCACAGCCTCGGCCGTACCGTCTTCGATCCAGCGGCTGGCGATCGCGGCGGAAAGCGGCGAAGCCATGGCGGCGGTCGCGCGGATGACGCCGGCAAGCCTGGTTGCCGCGCGCAGATCCGGCACAGCGAGATAGGCGATGCGCAGCGCGGGCGACAGACACTTGGCGAGGCCGGCGATGTGATAGACCCGCTCCGGCGCAAGCGCCGCCAGCGGCGCGACCGGCTGTATCGGCAGCGCGCCATAGGCATCGTCCTCGACAACAGCGACATCGTAACGGGCGGCGATGTCGAGAATGGCCTCGCGCCGCGACAGCGGCAACGTGATCGTCGTCGGGTTGTTGATGGTGGGATTGCAATAAAGCGCCTTTGGACGCCTACTCAGGCAGAGCTCCTCAAAAGCTTCTGGAATCAGACCTTTATCGTCGGTTTCTATAGCAGCAACATTAAGCCGCAAATGCGCCGCCACGGAGAGGAAGCCTGGATACGTCAGCGGCTCGGCGCAGACTGTGTCGCCTGGAGCCGTCAGCATGCGGGTGATGGCGAGTATCGCGCCCTGAGCGCCGGGGCAGACGAGAATGCGTTCCGGCCCGATACCGGGCAGCCGGCCTGCGAGCCATTCCGCTCCGCCCGCGCGGTCACGGACGGCGCCGCCTGGCTGTTGGTAGCGCAGCAGCAGATCCAGCCCATCGCTGAATTCCAGCCCGCTGATCCCCTGCCACATCCGCGCCGTCAGGGCTTCGTCATCGAAGCGCGGCGGTAAGTTCATACTCATATCAACCAGCCCGCTGGGAACGGTTTTTTGTCGAGGCGGCGGCGCTGCCCGGCCCTGGCTGACATAGGTCCCCTGCCCGACCCGGCCTTCCACCAAACCCCGTTTACGCGCTTCGGCATAGGCGCGGGTGACGGTGGTGAAATCGATGCTGAGCGCCTCGGCCAGTGCGCGCTGCGGCGGCAAACGCGCACCAGTTGCCAGACGGCCCGCGCGGATGTCAGCCTGCAAGGCATCGGCGATCGCCAGATAGACCGGCCCGGCCACCCTGCTGATAGAGGGTGCCCAGAAGGGCGCTGCCTGATCATCGCTCATATCGGTATCTCCAAAGGAATGTATGCATATTGTATGGTTTTTGCGTCGCGAGCAAGAGGGTGACCGCCGGGAAATGCCGATCCGGGATCCGATTTCGTTGCACCGTCGCGACAGGCCTGTATAGATATCGCCCGGCTGCGACCATGCTTCGCATCGCAACCGCGCCTTTTCCAAGCAATACGCGTTCGTCCAGGCTGCGACGGGCTCCATCGATAGGAATGAACATGCGCTCTGTTGTCGCTTTCAATGAATCCTGGAGTTTTCAGGAAGGTTTTTCGCTTGCCGAAGTTGGCCGCCTTCAGGCGGGACAGCCCGTCACCTTGCCGCACACCGCGGTTGAGCTGCCGTTCAACTATTTCGACGAGAAATCCTATCAGCGCGCCTTCACCTACCAGAAGATCCTGCCCTGGAGCGCTGATTTCGCCGGGCGCGAAGTATCGCTGGTGTTCGATGCTGCGATGGCCGATGCGGTCGTCTATCTCAATGGCGAAGAAGTCGTCGCCCACAAAGACGGCTACACACCCTTCGAAGCGCGGCTGACCGGCCGCCTGCGGGAGGGCGACAATCTCCTCACCGTCAAGATCGACGGCAGCGAGAACCCGGAAATCCCGCCCTTCGGCGGCCGTATCGACTATCTCACCTATGCCGGTATCTACCGTGATGTCTGGCTGAAGGTGGCAGCGCCCGTCTCGATCGCCAACATCAAGGTCGAGACCGGCAATGTGCTTGCCGCTGCCAAATCCGCGACCGTTCGCTGCGACATCGCCAATCCGCAGGGCCTCGCCTTCAACGGCGCGATGGAAACCCGCCTCCGCGCAGCGAATGGCACGGTGCTGGCCTCGGCCGTCGCCGAGATCTCGGGCGGCAGCGTTACCTTCGCCTTCGACAATCTGACCGGCATTTCGCTGTGGGAACTCGACAATCCCTTGCTCTATACGATCGATGCCGAGCTGAAAACCAACCATGGGGCAGACCGATACGCGGTAAATTTCGGCTTCCGCACCGCTGAGTTCACCGCCGAAGGTTTCCTGCTGAACGGGCGCAAGCTGAAGCTGCGCGGTCTCAACCGTCACCAGGCCTTCCCCTATGCCGGCTATGCCATGGGTCGCTCCGCGCAGGAGCGTGACGCCGAGATCATGAAGCACACGTTGAAGTGCAACGTGGTGCGCACATCGCATTATCCGCAATCGACCTGGTTCCTCGATCATTGCGACCGCATCGGCCTACTGGTCTTCGAGGAAATCCCCGGTTGGCAACATATTGGCGGCGAAGAGTGGAAACAGGAATCGATCCGCAACGTCCGCCGCATGATCGAACGCGACTGGAACCATCCCTCGATCATCATCTGGGGCGTGCGCATCAACGAATCGCAGGATTCCCATGATTTTTACGTCGAGACCAACAGGCTTGCCCGCGAACTCGATCCGACGCGCCAGACCGGTGGCGTGCGCTACATCACCGAGAGCGAGTTGCTTGAAGACGTCTATACGATGAACGACTTCATTCTCGGCAACGAGGAGCTGCCGGGCGCCAACCGCCCGCGCACACCTCTCAGATCGCAGCAGGAGAATACCGGCCTCTCTAAGAACGTGCCCTATCTGATCACCGAATTCGGCGGCCACATGTATCCGACGAAGATCTACGATCAGGAGCAACGGCAGGCCGAGCATGTGCGCCGGCATCTGGAAGTGCTGAACGCCGCCTATGGCGACCCGTCGATATCAGGCGCCATCGGCTGGTGCATGTTCGACTACAATACCCATAGCGATTTCGGCTCCGGCGACCGCATCTGCTATCACGGCGTCATGGACATGTTCCGCGAGCCGAAATTCGCGGCCTACGCCTATATCAGCCAGTGCGAGCCTTCCGACGAGGTCGTTATGAAGCCCGTGACCCAATGGGCACGCGGCGAGCGCAATATCGGCGGCGTGCTGCCGCTGATCGTGCTCACGAATTGCGATGAAATCGAGTTGCGCTACGGCTCGCTCGTCAAGCGTATCAGCCCGGACCGGGAGAATTTCCCGCATCTGCCGCATCCGCCCGTCGTCTTCGACCATCGCCATTTCACGAAGGACGAATTGGGCGTCTGGGGCATGGAATGGGAGGACGCGCATTTTACCGGGTTTATTGGTGGCAAGGCGGTGGCAACGCTGCACATGGTCGCCAATCCCCTTCCGACGACGCTCGAGGTAAAGGCCGATGGCCTGACGCTTCGCGCCGGCGATCGCGACACGACGCGTATCATCGTCCGTGCTCTTGACCAGGCAGGCTCCCGCCTGCCCTTCCTTAACGATGTCGCGACGATAAAAGTCACCGGCCCTGCTGAGGTCATCGGCCCGCAGACGATAGCCTTCCAGGGCGGTACCACCGGCTTCTGGCTCCAGTCGACGGGCGAAGCGGGGGCAATCACCGTCGAAGTTTCATCCTCGCGCTTTGCGACGCAAACGGTCACGCTGGCGGCGAAGTGACGACCTAAAAGCAGGCTCAGGCGATGACGGGATAGCCCAACGTGATCGCCTGCCGCTCCAGCTCGGCCAGCGCCTCATAATCGGCATCGCCAAGCACTTCAAAGCGCCGCAACGACAAGGTATCGCGGACATCCGCAAGCGTGGGCTCGCTTGCGATGTCGGTGAGAATTTGGCGCAGCAGCGTCAGTTCTTCCGCCGAAGTTTCCATGCCGGTGATGAACGGCAAGCCCGGCCCGCTGACCGTTTCCGCCAGAATGCGGATATCAGCGACACGGTCCGGATCGAAGCGTTTGGCGTTTCCGAAGGTGATGCAGTCAATCGCGGCGACGTCAGCTCTGCCGTCGGTCACGGCATCGATGCTGCGCAGATGCCCGCCGGTTTCGATGACGCGACCGAAGAAGCTGCCGCCTTCAGCGAGCGGTGCGATGGCCGCGCGGAAGAGATTGGAGCCGGAATTGCTGCCGGGATCGTTGATGGCAGCGATCAATCCGCGAAGATCGGCAAGCGTCTCTGTCCGCGAATCCTTGCGGACGACGATGAAGCTGCGCATCGACGGGCCATCGCAACCCGGCAGGTCATAGACCGGCGTCGCCACAAGCTGGACCCTGCCTCGCAGGTGTTTGACATAGGGAAAGCCGCAAGTCTGCGCCAGCAGCAGCCCAGGCTGCACCCAGGCCTCGTCATGCGTGATGCCCTTCTCCAATGTCTCGGGAATATCCGCCACGCCCGCTTTTTGCAGCCGGTCGCGGATATAGGCCCAGAGAGCGTCCGTCGCAGCAACAAGCGGCGGCTGACCGGTATACATGGCAATGTTGCTGAGGCGCATAACGGGGATATCTCAAGAGATCGGCAGGACTTGCTGATCCCATACACCGCTCCGAATGCTGGCGCATCCCGGAAAGTGCATTTGCTTCGTCGAGGCGTCCGCCTTCAATAGTCGGGCACGTCAAGCGTGCCTTCGCCCTGGGGAAAAATGCCTTTCCTCATCGGCATCATCGACATCGGGTCTGGCATCCTCGAGCGCCTGCAGAACTTTCGCGCGCAGCCATGCATCGTGGACAGCGCTGTTGCTGACGAGTTCGAGTGGCAGGGCGCCCTCATTCGCCGTACGGGTAAGCAGGATGCGGATGGCATCCGAGACCGTTAATCCCATGGTCTCGAGAACGGCCGCTGCGCGTTCTTTGATTTCAGCGTCGATTTGAGTCTGGACCAATACATCCGATGCCATTTCAGCCTCCCTCGGCTGCGGAACAATGTCATGCATTCGAATGACATCTTCCAGTGGCCGAATATAAATCAAAAAGTCGGCGCGTGCACCGTCACCGGGTCGGTCGTGGCGACGCGTTGCGGCGTTTCCGCTGCCGGCGCGGGGAACTGTCCCTCGAACAGACGTTGGATGGCAGCGGTGCTCCGGTCGTTGCGTGGCAGAACCGGTTTACGTGCCAGCAATTCCTCATCGATTATCGCCTGCATGCCTGTCGTGAAATTGCGAAGGCTGAATTGAGCCGCATGCGCGCGCAGGACGTCCGGACGGAAAGCATCCTCGTGGTCTTCGAAATCATGCACCGCGTCCATAAGCGCTTCCACGGATTGTTCCTCGAACAATATACCGCTGAGGCCTGGAACGACCGTCTCCAGCGCGCCGCCGCTGCCAAAGGCGATAACGGGACGGCCGCTGGCCATGGCCTCGACCGGAACGATGCCGAAATCCTCTTCGCCCGGGAAAATCAGTGCGCGGCAGCGAGCCAGCTTCTCCTTCAGCACCGAGAACGGCGCACGGCCGAGGAAGGTGATGGTCGGTCCGGCCAAACGTTTGAGTTTCTCCATTTCCTTGCCCTCGCCGATGATGACCAGATTGCGGTTCATCTTGGTAAAAGCCCGGACAGCGAGGTCGATCCGCTTGTAGGGAATGAGCTGGCCGGCGCAGAGGTAGAAGTCCTCCGTTGCCGCCGCCGGGATGAAATCGTCCACCGAGACCGGCGGATAAAGCACGGTTGCCGGGCGACGATAATATTTGCCGATGCGGGCGCTGACATGGTGGGAATTGGCGATGAAGCGATCGACGCGCAAGCTGGTGTTGACGTCCCAGGTCCGCAACAGCGGCGCCAGCACCGGCAACATCAGCCGCGAGGCAAGGCCGGCATTGGACCGATAGAAATGATAGTGGTCCCAGAGGTAGCGCATCGGCGAGTGGCAGTAGCAGACGTGCGTTGCTTGCGGCGGCGGGATAATGCCCTTTGCCGGGCCTGATTCGCTGGAGATGATCAGGTCGTAACCGCTGAGATCGAAGCTCTCCAGCGCGAAGGGCATCAGCGGCAGCAGCGACTGGTAGCCTTTGATGGCGCCGGGAATGCGCTGCAGGAACGATGCCGTGACCTTGTGTCTCCTGATCTTTTCGGAGACGCGGCTCTCATCATAGACGAGCGTGAAGATATCGGCGTCCGGATACATGTCGCAGAGCGCTTCGACCACTTTCTCGCCGCCCCGCATCGACACCAGCCAATAATGAACGATGGCTACCCGCATCCTTCTTCCTCCGCCGTTGATCGAGACATCATTGTGCGGGCGGCGGGCAATGCGACAGAACCCACATCGGTCCTCCATCGCATCCAAATGGTGGAAGGTCATGACCAAAAGGTCTAGGCGGCCAAAAACAGTTTAAACTCAATGTTATATTCGCTGTTACCCGAACGCTGAGCCCCACCCTTTCCTTCCTCAGAAGGGATTAGCCGTAACCCTACGGCAGGGGATTTACTCGAAAAGCGTTCAAGGGATGATCTCAGTCCATAGCGCTGCGGCAGGGTTGGCGGTGGCGCGACCGACACGAAAACGAGATCGCGCCTCATGTTGACAATTTCTGCTCTTCACGCACAAGCCCGCCGGAAGACGCCGGGCACCATCCTCGGCCTGTTCCTCGCCCTGGCACTTTCGGGAACCGCCTTTATCGACAAAGCGAATGCCGCGTCGGACGATGTCTACCACATCAGGCCTCAGACGCGGATGAAGGTAGCGATCGTCGAATGGGTCGCCGCGACCGGCGAATATAAGGAATGGACGGCGCTGAACGGCGAATATGTCGTTTCGCAATCCGGCACGATCTCCATTCCGATGATCGGCGAGATGACGGTCCTCGACAAGACCACTGTGGGTGTCTCCGCGGAAATCGGCGATCGGCTGAAGCAGATCACCGGGCTTGCCACCGCTCCGACGGCGTCCGTCGAAGTGGTGAAATATCCGATGATCTACGTCACCGGTTCAGTCGAGAAGCCGAGCGAGCTGGAATTCCGGCCGGGGCTTACGGTCAAGCAGGCCGTTGCCATGGCCGGCGGCCGCGAGCGCCGCACCAGTCCGACCGGCGAATATAACAATGCACAGCAGATCAGCTATGCCGGCGAGATTAACCGGATGGAGCTGCAATTGAAGCAGCTCGGCGCTCGGCGCGCCCGGTTGATGGCTGAGCTGAATGACCAGACGACCATCGATTTTCCGATGGAAATCAAGGCGGCGCCCGAAGGCTCGGCCATCAAGCAGATCATGACCAGCGAAATCGATGTCTTCAATGCCAGGGCCGAGGCGATGCGCCAACAGCTTCAAGCTGCCGCCGAGCTCGAAACCTTGCTGCGCAACGAGATCGATATTCTCGACGAGAAAATGACATCCCAGGACGAGCAGGTGAAGATCGCCCAGGACGAATTGCAGGACATTTCCAAGCTGGTCGACACGAAGATCCTCACCACCTCGCGCAAGACCTCCCTGGAACGCGTCGTCGCTGACATGCAGAGCGGCAAGCTCGATCTCGTCGTCGCCTCGATGCAGGCCAAGCAAAAGCTCAGCGAGACCCAACGCGATGCGCTGAACCTCAAAGGGCAGCGCAAGACCGAGGTCGGACAGCAATTGCAGGCGACCGAAACCGAAATCGAAGACACCAAGCTGAAGCGCAACACGACGCTGCAACTGCTGCAGATCGCCGGCGCTTCGCTGTCTCGCTCCCAGAGCATGAAGGCGATCGATCTCCAGCCGCTCGAATATTGGATCACGCGCGGCGGCGATGCAGGCACCACAACCGAGGTGCAAGAAACGACGGAGGTGCAGCCGGGCGATGTGCTGGATGTTCGCTACAACGTTTCCGGCAGCCTGGACGGCACGGTGCTGTCCTCGATCGATCCCACGCAATCCCAATAACCACCATCAAAAGCAAGGTCGGGCGGAAGTATCATGGCAGTTCACGAGATTGGTAAAAGCGTACCCGGAGCTCAATCCGAGGCCAAGCGATCAAACGGAAGCGAATATATTTCCTTTCGCGATATTTGGCGGTTCATGCAGCGTCATGTGCTGATCTTCATCACCTTTACCGCGATGGGGCTCGGCATCGGCTCATACTACGTGATGACCACCCAGCCGATCTATCAGGCTACAACCCGCCTGGTGATGGATCCGGAACAAGGCCGCATTGCGTCCCAGGACGCCTTCAGCGGCACGGTCATCATCGAGGCTGCGGAAATCGCCAGCCAGGTTGAGATCGTCAAATCGGAGGCCATCGCCCGCGCGGTGATCGAGAAGCTCAATCTCAGTGAAGACCCCGAGATCGTCGGGGGCATGTCGTGGCAGGGAGCCCTGCGTGACAAACTGCATAGCATCAGCGCCTATTTCACCCACAGCCACGACGAAGAAGTAAAGCCTGTCCCGACCCAAGACGATCTGATGCGCCGCACTATGGCCTCGTTTCTCTCCAGGGTCTCGGTCAACCGTGTCGGCCAATCCTACATTCTGGAAATCGGCTATAGTTCCACCGATCCGCGTAAGGCGGCACTGGCGGCGAACGCGATCGCCGCCGCCTATATCCGCACGGGGCTGACCGAGCGCGCCTCCGCCGCACAAAGCGGCGCGAAATGGTTGGAGACGCGGCTGATCGAGGTCGGGCGGCAGGCCCGCGAGGCCGCAATGAGCGTCGAAGAGTTCCGTGCCAAGAACGGCATCATGGAAATCAGCGCCTCCTCCTCGCTCGATCAGCAGCAATTGTCCGAAATCAGTAGCCAGGCGCTGGCAGCCCGGGCACAGACGGCCGCAGAATCCGCCAAGCTTGCGACGCTCACCCGGCTTATGGCCGGCGAGAAGGTCGAGGGCGATGTCGACGAGACGATCAACAATCCGCGCATACAGAAACTGCAGGAAGATCTGAGCACTGCAACGACCAAGCTCAACAACCTGACCAGCCGGTATGATGCCGGCAACCCGGCAATCGCGGCTGCGCAGGACGAGATCAATCGGCTGAAAAGCGAGATGCAGAGGGAGTTTTCCCGCATCCAAGCGGTCTATCGCTCCAATCTGGAAGTAGCCCAAACCCGGGAGAAGCTGCTCAACGACGAGCTGGCCGCGTTGACGGAAACCGGTACCGACAAGAACCTGGCGCGTGTCGAACTTTCCGAAATGGAGAGCCGCGCAACGACCTATCGCCGCATGTATGAAAGCATCCTGCAGCAATTGATCGGCGCGCTGCAGAAGGAATCCTTCCCGCTCGGCAATGCCCGCATCGTCACGGCTGCCGCCGTGCCGCTGACGAAGAACTGGCCGAAATCCTCGATCGTCATTCCTTTCTCCGCCATGCTCGGCCTTGCCTTGGGACTTGGGGTGGCGCTGCTGCGTGACGGCATGGACCGGCGCGTCAGCTCCAGCGAAAAGCTGCGGCGCGAACTCGGCATCACCTCGCTCGGCCATGTGCCTGTCTATGCCGGCCCGTCCTTCGTGCCCGGCCATATCGTAGGCGGTGGCTCGACGTGGCGACGAACCATGTCACCGCTGAGATCCGTGCTCGACACGCCCTACTCGCAATTTTCCGAAGCCTTGCGTGGCGTAAAACATTCGGTCGACTCCGCCTTCCAGCCGAATGCGCCGATGGTGATTGGCATCACTTCGGTCGGCACAGGCGAAGGCAAGACGACGATCGCGACCAATCTCGCTCAGCTCTATCAGAACGAGGGCACATCCGTGGTGCTGGTCGACGCCGATTTCCTCAATGCCCGCCTCAGCGGCGTCGCAATGGAATCGGGCGCAGATTTCGGCATGGATCTGCTGCGCATGAACGAAGTGCCGCGGCGTTATTCAGTCGCACATGAAAACGGCTTGTCCATCGCAACGATCGATCATGATCCGGAGATCGACAGGCTATCGTCGCAGTCCTATGGCAGCGGCATTCCCGTCGTCACGGTCGACGAGACGGAGAAATCCGTTGCCGCATTCCAGCGCTATGGCCATCTGCCGGCGCTCAAGGCGGAAATCGATCTACTGCGCCGGCGCTACAAGGTGGTCATCGTCGACATGTCGGCCTTCGAAGACTCCGCCGATACACGCGTCATCTGCTCCTATCTCGAAGGCATCGTCGTCGTTGTCGGCCATACCAACAAGATGACGGTGGAGCGGCTGTCTGACGCGCTTGCAAGCTTTGGTACGACGCCGATCAATATCCTCGGCATCATCGCCAACCGCAGCAGCGAAAAGCGCCGGCATGCCGAGCGCCATCACTGGTGGCGCAAGCCGCAGCCGCGCGAAACCCGCTTTTCCGCCAAGCGGCTCGAAGGCCGTCCGGCTGGCCGCCCGCTCAAGCTGGTCGTCGGCATCGCCAGTGCCGGCCGGCGGGACATCCTGTCCTCGATCCTTCCGCATATGGCGCGCCAGACGCGCAAGCCGGACGAAGTGGTCGTCTGCCTCGCCTCGCCGGAGGACATCGATCCGAGCTGCCTGCGCGATCTCGATTTTCCGGTACGTGTGCTGATTTCCGAACGGGGACTCTGCCGCCAGCGCAACCGGATCCTCGACAACATTCCAGATTCGGACGTCGTCCTCTTCGTCGATGATGATTTCCTGATGACGCCGAACTACCTCGAGGAGACGGAACGGCTGTTCCAATTCCATCCGGACATCGTCATGTGCACCGGCACGGTGCTTGCAGACGGGATCACCGGCCCCGGCATCTCCGTTCGCGACGGGCTGCGGATGGTCGAATCGAAGAGCCGGCGGCGGTCGGATCCGACGGCGCAGTTCCAGCCGGTCTACAACGCCTATGGTTGCAACATGGCGGTCCGCACCACGATCATCAAAGCCGGCAATCTGCGCTTCGACGAGAACCTGCCCTTCTATGGCTGGCTCGAGGATGTCGATTTCAGCCGGATCGTCGCCCGCTACGGCCAGGTGGTCAGCGCCAAGCAGTTGGAAGGCGTACATCTCGGCACGAAGGTCGGCCGCTCGGCCGGCGTCCGGCTCGGTTATTCGCAAATCGCCAATCCCGTCTATCTCATGCGCAAGCGAACCATGAGCGTCCGTCACGCGTCCATCCAGATCGGCCGCAACCTAGCCGCCAACCTCGTCAAAGCCTGGCGGCCCGAGCCGTGGGTCGACCGCAAGGGACGGCTGAAGGGCAATGCGATGGCCTGTCTCGATCTGCTGAAGGGCAGGCTTGCGCCGCAAAACGTCGAAGCGCTGGAGTAATCTCGTGAGCCCACCCCGTCCCGATCGGGTCGTCATCATCAACGATCGCTCCGTCAAAGTTGGCGGAGCATCGAATCTGGCGATCCTTTCTGCCGATCTATTGCAACACGCTGGAATTCCAGTCACCTATTTCGCCGGCGACACCGCCGGCGACAATCCGCCGGCGTTGGACACCATCAATCTCGATGGCCTGCCACTGACCCAGCAAGGCCGGATGAACGCCCTCGCCAGCGGACTATACAGCAAGAGCGCCTATACTGCGCTGCAGGATCTCATCACCCGAAAGGACACGCCAGCTACGATCTACCATGTACATGGCTGGTCGAAGATCCTTTCGCCGTCGATCTTTCGGGCGCTGTGGCCGGTGCGCGAGCGGGTCGTGCTGCACGCCCATGACTATTTCTTATCCTGCCCGAACGGCGGCTTTGCGAACTATCGAAAAAACGATGTGTGCCGCCTCACGCCCATGTCGATGCAATGCCTGACGACGCAGTGCGACAAGCGCGGTTATCACGAGAAGGTCTGGCGATCGGCGCGGCATGTGCTGCGGGAGCACTTTTACCCCACTCATCAAACGCCGGCCAATATCGTCATCGTGCACCAGCGCATGCGCGACTATTTCGACCGTAGCGGTATCGAAACAGACAATATCGAGATCATCCGCAATCCGGTCGAACCCTTTCTGAAGCAGCCGATGCAGCCATGGAAGAAACGCGATTTCTTCTTTGTCGGTCGGCTCGAACCGGAAAAGGGATTCGAAGATGCCGCCATGGCGGCGCGGCTTGCCGGCATAAGTCTCCATATCATCGGCGATGGCGCGGGCCGCGCGCTGCTGGAGCGCGACTATCCGGAGGTGGTCATTCACGGCTGGAAATCCAAGGAGGAGATGCGCGACATCATCGGCAATGCGCGAGCGCTCGTCGTTTCCTCGCGCGTTCCGGAGCCTTTCGGGCTCGCCGCGCTGGAAGCGGTGACCAGCGGTATTCCGGTCATCCTTCCAGACGCGGCGCTTCTCGGCGACGAAATTGCCGAGCTCGGCTGTGGACTGACCTTTCAAAGCGGCAAGGTGGAAACCCTTGCCGGCGCGATGCGCCGCCTTGCAGGCGATAACATGTTGATCCGCCTGATGAGCGTCAACTGCATGCGCCGGTCCAGTGGTCTTGCCCATACACCGGCCTCCTGGCGGGACGCACTGATCACCCTCTACGACCGCATTCTCGAGCGCACGGCCGCCTCCGCTGCCCTCGCCGAGGACTATCCGGAAGCTGCTGGACAATCACCAATCGGTTAGTTGAGTAGACGAATTACCTGCCGACCTAGCCGTGCTTTCCCGGCTTTACGTCAATGGGACTAGGGCAATACCCGCAGGGTCAATTGTCAAGCTTGAGGGCAACTGGCAGCTTTGTGAAACGGTTCGGCAATGTCGAGAGGTTCAAGAGATGCTGTCGGCTTTTGATGGCTATGCTCATGATGAGCAACCGCTTCGTGATTTGAAACAGACAGCAAGGCGCAGCCGCGCCAAGCGTAGCGTCGATATACTGCTTTCGGCCGTAGGCCTGCTGTTTCTCGCCCCGGCGCTTCTTGTAATCGCCATCGCGCTGCTATTGGTCGATGGCCGCCCCATCATCTACCGCCATACGCGCGTCGGCCGAGAGGGCCGCCCGTTCCAATGCCTGAAGTTCCGTTCAATGCGCAAGGATGCAGACAAGCGCCTGGCTGAGTTGCTGGAGCGGGAGCCGGAACGGAAGAGGGAATGGCTGGCCACGCAGAAGCTGATGAACGATCCGCGCGTTCACTGGCTCGGCAAATATCTGCGCATGAGCAGCGCCGATGAACTGCCGCAGCTTCTCAACGTGCTGCGTGGCGAGATGAGCTTGGTCGGGCCACGCCCGGTGGTGGCCGCGGAACTTGAGCGCTACGGATCGCAATTGTACTGCTACCTGGCACTACAGCCCGGCATCACCGGCCTATGGCAGGTCAACCGCTGCGCCGACACCTCCTATGAGGAGCGGGTACAGTTCGAT
The DNA here is from genome assembly GCF_054114205.1 of Rhizobium sp. LEGMi-198b. Taxonomy (NCBI): domain Bacteria; kingdom Pseudomonadati; phylum Pseudomonadota; class Alphaproteobacteria; order Hyphomicrobiales; family Rhizobiaceae; genus Rhizobium; species Rhizobium sp. LEGMi-198b. The sequence goes on from NZ_JBSYVH010000006.1 coordinate 390,156, forward strand.
GTCGACTACTACCATGCATGCTCATTCTGGACGGACGTCGCCATTCTCTGGAAGACCGTCGGCGTCGTGCTGCTTGCCCGCAATGAAAAGGAACGACTCACCAAATGAAGAAGATGGCGACCGCAGCCCAGACCGCGAGACAAAACAGTATCAGCAGCCAACGGAGCACGAATTTCCGGCGCGGAAAGCGCCGGCGCCCGGCTGCCGTGCGATCGGGATCGACGTCCTTCATAACCTGTTCTGCATGTTGTCTCATGACAGTTTACGAAAAACCCTCTGTTGGGCGAACACCAACCAAAAACATCTTCTCAGGCCCAGGTCGCAACTTACGTAACGTTAGGCCGTTCAACGCCAGTTTGCTTAGTTTTTGGAGCGTTCCCCTTGGCGCAAGATTGTGTTCCGAATGGGAACGTTACATGATTTATCTTAAGAAAATCTGGTTTTTCTTAAAGAAACCCACACAATATTATGGGGCCGCGATGAGTCAGCGGTGGAAAAACGGAGGGGTTTTGCCTTTCTTTTCTCCGACGCAGGCGGTGCGCTGATGGACGGGATGCCCCTTCCCCCTCCATCTTCCGGCCGATTCGGTTTGCCGCGATGGCTTCGCCTGCGCTTGCCGTCCGTCATCGGCGACGGTGCTTCGACCTTGGTTTCGAAGATCGTCTCCCAGGTCGTGCAGCTCGTCGTTTTCCTCGTCGCAGCGCGTGTGCTGGAGTCTGCCGAATTCGGCCTCTACGCCTATAGCTCCGCCATCGTGATCCTGCTCGTCGTTGTTGCCGAGGGCGGCTGGGGCGAGTTCATCATGAAAACGGAGTGCACGCGGGACGAGCTCGACCAGGTCGGCACGATCTCGGTCATCTCCGGAATCCTGATAACGATCGTCGGCCTCTCGATTGCCGCGGTCGTCTGGTTTGTCTTCCATCAGCCCTGGGAAGGCATGCTGCTCTGCCTCTTCAGTTGCTGGTTCCTGCCCTCCTCGCTTTCAGTCGTCTATGACGGACTGCTGGTCGCGAGGGGGCAGTTGCGCAAACAAGCGGCAATCCGTATCGCATCCGAGCTTACCGGGCTGGGCGTGACTATGCTCGGCCTGTGGATAGGTTGGAACGTCTTCTCCCTCGTGGCGGGAAGGCTTGCGACACTGCTCGTCGGCGTATTCGCCTCTGCCATCGTCGCACGTTGGTGTCCCAAACCACGCCTCACCGTGCCGTTCGCGCGCGAAATCCTCGAGTTCTCGCGTCATATTCTGGCAAACCGGCTGATCATCTTCCTGCGCTCCTATTCGGGCACACTGGCGATCGGCAGCTTTCTCGGCCTCGCGGAAGCCGGTTATTATCGCGTCGCCGAACGGATCATCGCCGCCTTCTCCGAGCTCATCGGCGAGCCGGCGCGCATGCTCGCCTGGACGTTGTTCCGCCGGGCGACCGTCAAGATCGATGCCAACGGCAAAACATCCCGCGATGTCGGTCCCGCCGCGACCACCTTCATGACCCTTCTGATGGCGATCTCGGCGCCAATCTATCTCGGGCTGTCGCTGATTTCATCCAGCTTGATCGACGTGGTGCTCGGCGACAAATGGGCGCCGGCAGCGATCCTCGTGACGATCCTCTCGGTCAAGCAGGTGCTGCTGACGCCCGGCTATGTCACCGAGCCGCTGCTTTCTCTGTCGGGCAATATCAGGCATATGCCTGCCGCGCTGTTGCTCAACGGCGCTATCTCGGTCGGCCTGATCGTTCTCTTCGCGCCCTTCGGCGTCGAGGCGGCGGCTTTGAGTCAATGCCTGGCATCGCTGATTTCCTTTGTGGTATCGATGCATCTGCAGCGCAACTATGGCGGCCTCGCATGGAGGCGGGTGATCAGCGACTGTGCCTACGTTGCCGTTGCCATCGCAGCCATGGCGGCAACGGTCTATTCGCTCGGTTATCTCGCCGAAGCATCTGCGCTGCGGCACCTGGCAACATTGGCGATCCAAGTGGTGTCCGGCGGAGCGACCTACGTTCTCACCCTTGCGATCCTTCAGAAATTGATGGGGATCCCGATCCCGATCTTTGCGGTCGGCCGACGATAGGCCTGACAATTTTCAAAACGAGAAAGGCCGTTCGAGGCCAGTTGAGGACATGACAATGGCGACGGCATCTTTGTCAGAGAACAAGCGCTCGATCCTTGGCGAAACGGTCCGCAGTCTTGGCCGGTCTTTGTCGCCGCTGCGTGCGGCCGGCGGGCGCCTGCGGTATCTATCGCCATTTCCGCGGCGATTTACCGGAGCTTACAGTTCCTACGAAGCTGCCTTTGCCGCCGCCAAGACCATGCCGATGGCCGGTTACGACCACGAGGAAATCACCAATGTCGGCTTTTCCAAAATGTGCCAGGTCTTGCCATGGGACTATCCGGTTATGTTCTGGATGCGCAACCTGATGCAGGAGGTTGACGGTGTAATCGACGCCGGCGGCCATATGGGAACGAAATACAGGGCTTTCCGGCCGTTACTGCAGTTCGACGACTCCTTCCGTTGGGTCGTCTATGATCTTCCCTCCTTCACCCGCGCTGGACGGCGTTTGGCGGAGCGCGATGGTCTGACCGGCCTCACCTTCGTCGACCGAATCGAGGAAGCCGCCGGCATACCGCTTTTCCTGGGCTCCGGCTTGATGCAGTATCTGGATGTGCCGCTCTCCAGCCTGCTGCAGCGCCTGCCGGCGTTGCCCCGGCATGTGATCCTCAACAAGGTCGCCCTCCACAAGAGAGGCACGGTTGTGACGCTGGAACGAATAAGCGGCGCCTATGTGCCTTATCAGATGCGCGACGAAGCCACCTTCCTCAGCGATTTGACAGAGCTCGGTTACACGCAGGTCGACCGTTGGGCGATCCCATCTCTGTCTCACCTCATCGACACCCATCCGGAATTGGGACGAAGCGAAAGCGCCGGCTTCTATTTCCGCCTCGGCTAGAGATATTCCCGGAACGCAGTCGAAGGGGCGGCGAGAGCCGCCCCTTCGTACATGGGTCAAATCAAATAGTATTGACTAATTGATTAGTCATTGCTATTTGATTTCCCATGATCGAAACCGACACCATAACTGCCGTCATGCGCGCCCTTGCCGATCCCACGAGGCGGGCCGTGTTCGAGCGCATCGTCAATTCCGACGAGATCACCGTGGTCGAATTGACCCGCGGCAGCAGTGTCACGCAGGGCGCCATCTCCCAACATCTCAAGTCCTTGAAACAGGCTGGCCTTGTCTGCGAGCGCCCCGAGGGTCGCAACGTCTATTATCGTGCCCAGCCAGATGGCCTGGAGCCGCTGGTCGACTGGATGAGCCACTATGGCGTCTTCTGGCGCGAACGCTTTGCCGATCTGAGAAACCTGCTGAAGGAAATCGACCCATGAACCAAGCCGTGAGTAAAGACACGCAGGCCATTGTGGCCGAAGAAGTTTTCCCGCATGCGCCGGCGATAATCTGGAAGGCCTTGACCAGCGGCGAACTGATCAGCCGCTGGCTGATGGCGCCGAAGGGTTTCGAGCCTGTGGCCGGCTGCCACTTCACCTTTCAAACCACGCCCGCAGGCGAATGGGACGGCACCATTCACTGCGAAGTGCTGGAGGTCGTGCCGAATGAGCGGCTGTCCTATGCCTGGAGGGGCGGCCATGCGGCCAATGATGGCTACGGCTCAAAACTGGACACGGTGGTCACCTTCACCCTCTCCAAGGCCGAGGCGGGCACGCGCCTGCGCCTCGTCCATTCCGGCTTCGTGCTTCCGAAGAACGATACCGCCTACCGCAACATGAGCGAAGGCTGGAAAAAGGTGGTCAAGAGGCTCGACATGGTGGTCGCCGAAGAGGCGTCTTCGCAAACATCGCATTGAAGCAATAGGAGAACGACATGAACAAGCACTATGTCGGCGGCTGCGCCTGCGGCGCGATCCGCTACGAAATCGCCGGCGAACCAGCCGTCATGGTTGACTGCCAGTGCCGGCAATGTCAGCGCGACAGCGGCACCGGCCATCAATCGCATCTGACTTTTGTTGCGGCTGAGGTGAAGGTCGAGGGAGAAGCGTCGCACTGGCAGACCGTTGGTGACGGCGGAACCGTGAAGCGGCGCGGCTTCTGCCCGACATGCGGCTCGTCCGTCTATATGACGTTTCCCGACATGCCGGATGTGTTCATCGTCACGCCGGCAAGCCTCGATGAGCCAAGCCGCTATGAGCCGCAATTGGTATCCTGGACCGCGGCCGGATATGCCTGGGATCACCTCGATCCTGCACTGCCGAAATTCGACAAGATGCCACCGAGGTGAGACAGCTTGAACCTGAAGGTCAATAGAGACATCAGACTGTCTTCACCATGACCGACGATAATCCTTCAGCAATGACATAGGGCCTCTCGATTGCATGCCTCGCCTTAAGATGATCGGCGAGGCGGATTGCCAGCGTCAACATCATCAATGTCGGATTGGCGTGCCCGCCCGTCGGAAAGACCGAACTGCCGGCGACGAACAATCCGTCGATACCATGGACCATCGCGTTCGGATCGACCACGCTGGTCGCGCGATCGGTTCCCATGCGCGTCGTGCAGGATGGGTGCGCCATATCCATGAAAGCCGCGCTGCCGTCGTCATCCATGGCGATCCAGTCGGCGAGTTGCGGCCGCGGCAAGCCGATGCGGCCGAATTCCTTTGAAATCACTTGCGCCAGTCGCTTTATGCTCTTGATTTCGCAAGGCCCTATCTTCCAATCCACTCGAGGCAGAGGCCTGCCGAAGCGATCACGTGTGTGCGAAAGCGTGACCCGGCTTTCGGGGTCAAGCTTTTGCTCCGCCATGACGTCAAAGCGCAGCTCGGTCGACCGGTGCGGCAAGCCGCGTTTGCGAATCAGCCTGTTGTAGAGGCCGGATGCGATCATTCCGGGCGATCGTCCGATGGCCGAAAGATCATGCGCCAATGTCCGGTGTGAGCCGTGCGCCACGCGCTTCAGCGCAACCCACGGGTCGTCGTCAGCGTGGATCTGGACCGGATAGGCCGCGCAATTGGTAAGACCTTCCCGCACCTGCATGTCCGGACTGAGAGACAGTCCCTGCAGATAAAAATGCGTCCGCCCTTCGTGCGACAGACCATAGAAATTGAAATGCCGGGCGATCCGCTCGATATCGCGCCCGGTGACGCGGGCAAGCGACGTGCGGGGATGATCGGCAAGATAGCGGCCGACGACATCCCGGCTGTTGCCAATGCCGGACCTCATCAACGTGTTTGAGGCCAGCAGCAACCGGGCATTCTCAATACCACCGCCGCAAAGTACGATCGTCCTGGCGTCGACGATGGCCTTGTTTCCTTCAAGGCTCGTCACATTCAAGGACGTGGCCCGGCGGCCATTGTGGTCGAGAACGACCTCCGTCACCGTCGCATGTGTCAGAAAATCGATATTCGTCGCATTGATCTTGCGCGCGCATCTGTTGAAGCGCATCGGTTCGCCGCGCCGATCCCGCTCGTGGCTGAATTGCCAGAAGAACGGACGGAGAAGATCGCTGTTCATGCCAAGATCGGTCGGGCGGGAATGCAGCCGTTCATAAAGGCGCTCGTCGTAAAGATTGGGTCCGAGATTGAGGAGGTCGCCGGCACGATCCAGCGCTATCTGCAGCTCATCGCGCCCGATCGGCCAGCCGGACAGCGACAGCCACGGCCGCCTTGCGAAATCGATCTCGTCGAAAGCAGCACATTTGCCGACCCACGTATGAGTGCTGCCGCCGAGAAGCCGGTTGCGCAGCTCGAAGGCCGGTATCTCGTTCAACCACTCCAAGCCGCCGCTGTAACCGCGCCCAACCGGCTCGATGCCGGCGCGCGCAACAGGCTCGCCGATATTTTCGACCGCGTTCAGTGTCTGCAATTCGGGCTCGTAATCGAGGCCGCCGCTATCGATGACGAGGATGCGAACTGGCGTATTTGCAAATTCCTGTGCGATGGTGATGCCCGCGGGACCACCGCCGACGATGGCGATATCGGCATGTAGCAGCGTATTGTCCGGGGCTGATCTGAGGTCGCGGATCGCCATGATAACATTCTCCCACAATTCCTTGTTTTTCTATCGGAATCGCGGCTTCGCGGATAATCGTCCAATCAGGCATAGATGCGTATGTGAGCTACCGATTTTGGATAGGTCGATTGGCTCTGCACCAAGCCTTTCTGGCCGGAAAGCCATGCTGAAAACAGAGCGAACGGGCGCTAGGCTCAAAGACGAGAGCCGCTGATTTCATCGGGAGCGAAGATATGGCTAAAGTCGGATTGCGGGAATGGATGGCGCTTGCGCCGGTATTTGCGTCGGGAAAATTGGCGCGCTATGGCGACGACACAGGCGGTCCCCTATTGCGGTTCGAGGCCGATTTCTGCGCCAAGTTCGGCGTACAGCATGCGCTGACGATGAGCAGCGGTACCGGGGCGCTGATTTCGGCGCTGGTCGCGGCCGGCATCGGCCCCGGCGACGAAGTACTGGTGCCCGCCTATACCTGGATCGCCACCGCCGCCGCGCCTCTGGCCGCCGGCGCCGTGCCGGTCCTGGTCGACATCGACCAGACATTGACGATGGACCCTGCCGACATCGTCCGCAAAATCTCCCCGCAGACGAAGGCGATCATTCCCGTGCACATGTCGAACATGGTCTGCGACATGGACAGCATCATGCACATCGCCCGCGAGCATAATCTGCTTGTCATCGAGGATGCCTGCCAGGCCGTCGGGCTTACCTACAAGAACAAGCGGACGGGCACGATCGGCGACCTCGGCGCTTATAGCTTCAACCAGTTCAAGAACATGAATATCGGCGAAGGCGGCGCTGTCGTTACCAACGATCCGCACCTTTTTGCCCGGGCGCGCATGTACCACGACATCGGCTCGCTGTTTCGCGGCCATCTCGACAATGCCAACGAACCGCCGATGCTCGGCGTGAATTTCAAGGCGAGCCAAATCCAGGGTGCCATGCTGCGCGTCCAACTGAAGCGGCTCGATCCGATGATTGCACGGATGCGTAGGCGCTACGACTTGATGACCGAGATCCTGTCGAAGAGTGACAGGATGCGCATCGGTCCGCACAATGATGTCGCCAACGCCGCCGGCTTGCATGTCATCTTCGAAACGCCCGACGACGCCAGACAGTTTGCCGAGGAAAACAGGCGTGGCGTCTATCGGCTCTACGATTCCAGCCGCCACGTCTACACCAATTGGCAGCCGGTGCTGCAGCAGCGCAGCGGCCACCCTGCAATGAACCCCTATAATTGGACGGATCGAAAGATCGAATATACGCCTGACATGTGCGCGCAGACGCTGGATATCCTTAAGCGCACTTGCCGCATCAGCCTTGGCGAGAACTATCCGGCGGCGCTGATGGCATATTTGGCACGGCGCATGGTTCGCCAAGGCCCGACCGCCAGCGGCAAGCTCTCCTATGCAACAACCTAGTTTCGAAATCATCGGTCCAGACGTTATCGACGTCTGGACCTGGAGCCTCGATGCGCCGTCCCGGCAGATCGATGAGTTCGCAGCGCTCTTGTCCGCTGAAGAGCTCACAAGAGCTGCGCGCTTCGTGCGCGAACGAGACAGACAACGGTTCATAGTTGGAAGGGGACGGTTGCGATCCATCCTCGGGCAGTATCTCGGCCTGTCGCCGCAAAAAGTGTCCTTCACGTATAACGACTATGGCAAGCCTTACGTCGCTTTCCCTGGCGGCACTCCCCTCCACTTCAATCTGAGCCACAGCGCCGATCTTGCGGCGCTGGCGATCTCTGATCGCTACGAGCTCGGCATCGATGTCGAGGAAATCCGCTTCCTCAAGGAAGACATCGCTGGTCGTTTCTTTTCCCGTAAGGAATGCCTGACCCTGCGGGCACTGCCGCCGGAGGCCTATCTCGACGGTTTCTACCGCTGCTGGACGCGCAAGGAGGCCTTCGTCAAGGCGCATGGCGAGGGGCTCTCGCTGGCGCTCGACGGTTTCGACGTAACATTCGATTGGACAAGTGAACCGAGACTGGAGCGGCTAGAGGGCGATCCGGACGCGCCTTTCAACTGGCGGATTCTAGAGCTTGAAACACCGGCGACGTTCGCCGGCGCTGTTGTTGCTCTCACAAAGGGTTGTCCGGTCGGCCTGCGCTATCGCAGCGATGAGGATGAGACGCCTAAAGCGCATCGCGATCTCTGGGATTCGCTCCGCGCGCTTTAGGTTCTTTATTTTACGCGTGTCGCTATCGCAAAACCGCGTTTGCCGCCACGAAAGAATTGCCCATCAATCTCCGACATTGAACATTTCAGCCGCGTCGGGCAGCACCGTGTCCGAATGCAAAAGCAATCGCACGGCGTCCTGCATGATGAGCGGCGGAGCCATCTGTGAGGCGAGCTCGATGATCCGCGCCTGCAGTTTCTGGACCATTTCGGGGCTCTGATCGGCAAGGTTTGTGGTCTCGGACGTATCCTTCGAAAGATCGAAGAGTTCGATTTTCGGCGGCAACGTCGCCTTCCACACAAGCTTCCAATCGTCCTGGCGGACGGCGGCCGTCATTGGTTCGATGTTGTAGACGATCTCGGTGCGTGGCGATGGCTTTCCTTCGCCAAGCATCGGCCACATGTCCATCCCGTCCAGCGGCTTGTTCTTGCCGAGCTTGGCACCGGCCAGAGCCGCCAAGGTCGGGTACATGTCAACGACATGCATCATCCCGCCGGCGGTGCCAGGCTTGATCTTTCCCGGCCAGTTGACCAGGCCAGCGACGCGCGTACCTCCTTCATAGGTCGTCCCCTTGCCCTCCCGGTGAGGACCGTTGTCGGCCGGAAGCTTGCCCTTGACGTCGCTTTCCCCTGCAAAGAAAGCATTGACCACGCCGCCATTGTCGCTGTGAAAGACAATGAGCGTGTTCTCGCGCATGCCGCGCGTTTCGAGAGCTTCGATGACTCTGCCGATGCCATCGTCCATCACCGAGATCATCGCCGCATAGTTTCGCCGGCTCTCGTCGGCGATATGGCTGTTGCGTTCAATATACTCCTTCGGCGCCTGGAAGGGCGTATGCGGCGACGTGAAGGCCAGATACAGGAACAAAGGCTTCGACTGATCGTGCTCGTTGATCACTCGCACGGCTTCGGTAGCGAAGAGGACGTTGTCGAATCCTTCCTCCTCGATGGCTTCGTTGTTGCGGTACCAATCCGCATTGCCGTTCGCCGACTTATGCGTGAAGTGATCGATCTCGCCAAGCAGAGCGCCATAGAATGAATCGAAGCCGCGCTGGCGCGGCCAGAATGCCGTTTTGGCGTGACCGAGGTGCCATTTGCCGCTCGCCGCGGTGGCATAGCCTGCTTCCTTCAACATTTCCGGCAAGAGATAGTCATCGAGCGCCAAGCCGTAGGTACCGCCCTGGGGAATGACGGCGGTCTGCATGCCGTAGCGGAACGGGTAGCGGCCCGTCATGAACGCCGCCCGGGTCGGCGTGCACATGGGCTGGGCGTAGTATTGCTCAAGCCGGGCGCCTTTTTCCGCCAGTTGGTCGATATTTGGCGTCCTTATGTCAGAGCCGTGAAACCCGACATCCTTCCAGCCCAAATCGTCGGCGAGGATAAAAACAATGTTTGGCTTGGTCGACTGAGCCAACGCGGCTGTTCCGGAAGCAAGCGCTGCGGCCAATCCACCCACGCCCATCCTGCCAGCGATTTGCACCGCCGCCAGCGAACCGCCAGTCGTGAGCACCGCCCTGCGCGTAAACCCTTGTGGGCCGACATGATCGGCCTTGTTGTCAGCGTCCTTGTCCATCAGTTCTGCCTCCCCCTCGCTGGACGGCCTTTGCCCAGCATTTCGTGCAAGAACAGTTCTTTGATGATCATCACCCGCGCGACAGGTTTTAAATGCTCAATCTCGCATCCATGATATAGCGCCCGCCCGCTGCATCGAAATGATGGCAGCCGAGAAGCCCGGTCTTGAAGTCCGGCGTGATCGTGCGGATGCAGCGTTCGCGATAATGATCGAGCGTGAGCTCTTCGATCTCCATGATGTTCAGCCCGTAGCCGTAGAGGCCATGGGAATTTCGCTGCGACGGCCTGTAGATCTTGCCATCGCGCTCGAAGATGCGCCCGGCATTGCGGGCCACGGTGCTGCCGATGACGACGGGATTGCGTTTATGCGGCACGACGCGCTTCAGCTCCGGACCGTCGACCTCGAAGACATAGAGCTCGTTACAGTGATCTTCATAGGCGTGATGATCCGAGAGATTGGTGAAGAGCCACCATTTGTTGCCGTGACGCGTCAGAATGCTGTCGGCAGCCGATTGGCCTTCGAGGGCGGTGGAATAAAGCTCCCATTTCAATGGGAATTCGGTGCAACGCCAGATCTCGAGACGGTGCGACTGATGCGCCTCCGGCATCATGAAGATGTCGTCGCCGTCGCGGAACACGAATGGATAGGAGAGATGGTGCGGACAATCGAGCGCTACGCCGAGCCGCTCAATCTTGTCGCCGTTGAAGCGGCCAACCGCGATATGCGCCTTGCGGTCGCCATCCGCATAGGCTTCGTAAAACAGGTAGCATTCACCATCATGCTGGAAGAGGAAGGGATCGGCCTTGATGTCGCCCCTGGTCGGCGGGATTTCGATCGCCTGGCTAGGATCGAAATCATCTATCCGCCCACGACCGGTATAGAGCGTCCAAATGGACGAACCGAAGCGTAGTTTTGATTTCAATGCTTTAAGCGCTTTTGCTGAGAGATAACCTGACAATGCGCCGGTATAGCGGAAGAGATCGCCGAATGATGGGGCTGAAGTGACTGGCGGGCGCGCCAATACCGTTGTGTCGAGCTGACGCGTATCGGCCAAACGCCCAAGTTCGCGCATCAAAAGCGTCACGCCACGCTCCCGCACGAAAGCGGCATTGCGCGCCGCGCTGAATTTTATGTTGAATGAGGAGGTAGCAATCTGGGCAAGCTGGGTTTCATCGCCGCGCTTGGCATAAAGCGTCAGGTCCGTCACCGGTGCCCTGGCAATGACATCGGCATAGCTGTACCAATCGACATGTTCCGATCGCTGATCGGAGAAATTGAAGGCCCATTCGCCAAACGGCAGTGCCCGGATCGCATCGTCGGGCAAGCCCTCCGGCGTAGTGCGTATGACCAGATCGAGATCGAGACGCTTGAGTAATGCGGAAGCGACGCTGCCATTGGTCGTGTTGCGGCCGCCAATGGCTTCGAGATAGTCGACGCGCTGGCGGCCGGCATCGAAATGCTTCGGGATATAGGCAGGCTGCCGGGCTAGCAGTTTACCCTCCAGCCGTGCTTCCAAGGCAAACAGCGACGACGTCTTCCGGTTACCGAAAGCCCGTGGATGAACGAGCAGCGTAACGAGTTCGAAGCGCGGATCGGCAAGAACCCGGTCAAAAACCATCAGCTCCCAATTCTCAAAGCCGTCCTTATGCCCGGCAAGAACACCGATCCTCAAAGGCCTGGTCATATCCATGATCGCGTTTCCTATGCGGTTTCGCCGGATATTTTTCGAGGCGGCGCCTAAGCGCCGCCGAACTTCTTGGAGATGACCGATGCGAGTTCGGCCACCGAGTCCTCATGCCAGCCATCGATATCGAGAACGGTCGTATCTGCCGCCACCGCATCGCCCCAGCCGAACAGCAGTTTGCGGGCGCGGGGATGGTTGGCCTGGCTGCGCAGCAAGATAACCGAAGGATCCTTGTTTTGCACCGGCTTATAGCTGCGCGCAGCCTCCACCAGCAGATCCGTCACCGCCGCATTGGCCTCTTCCTCAGGGGTATATTTCCCAGCCTTGACGCCGAACATTTTCAGGAGCGCGAGCGAGAAATTGAACTCCTTGAGGAACACGATCAGCGGCATCCGGCCCGACAATACCTTCTTCGTGAAGTAGACGAGGCGTTTGACGCGCCGCTCCCTGTTCCATCGTTTCTGCTCCCTTTTCGGCAGCGAGCGGAAGTAGCCTGGCGCCCATGTATCGATGATGGCGGTAAAGCTGACATCAGCCCCCTTCTCCCGCAACTGCCGGGTTACCTCCATCGCCAGCGTCCCGTTGACGCACAGCCCGGCGAGGCCAACAGGCCCGGCGCTGACATCGATCTGCATGGCATCGACCGCATAGCGGGCAATATCCTCGAGCCGCATACCAGCCAGGTTTCCGAGATCGGTATTGAACATGTTGATGTTGTGAACCGACACCGTATCCGGCAATTCGTTTGCCAGGCGGTAATAGAGGAAGGGATGGTTGAGCGTATAAACCGAGGCCGGCCCTGTGCCGCGTTTGCAGGTGATCATTTCCCAGGGATTGGCGATCGCGGCGGCGGGTTCCTCCGCCTTCGGCGTGTCGAAGATCGCGGCGGCAAAGCCCTCGAGCGTCGGCTCCTTGAACAGAAGTTCCAGCGTCGGCTTGACGTTGAATTTGTCCCGCACGGCCGACAGCAGCCGCAGCGCCAGCAGGGAATGACCGCCGAGCGCGAAGAAATCGTCCTTCGGCCGTACCTGCGGAACTTGGAGAATGTCCTGCCAGAGGGCCGCCAGCGCAGCCATCTTCTTCGCCACCGGCGTATCGGCCGAAGCCTGGCTCCCGGAAAGCTCCGTTGCCGATGCGTCCTTGGCGGCAGCAACTGCTTGCCGTTCGGGCACGGTCAGCGACGACAGCATTGCCTCGGGATGGTCGAGGGCGACCTCATACGCCTTCTGCCAGAGCTGCAGCAGGCTTTCGATCGTGCGCGCATCGAAGAGATCGGCATTGTATTCGATCGACATGCGCCAGCCCGTCGGTCGGCCGATCATGATGAAGCTCAGATCGTAGATGACGCCGGGCGATTGCGACGGCGAGCTGATCAGCTCGAAGCCGCCATAGCGATGATCCTCCAGAAACGCCTTCTGCAGGTTGAAATTCACGGAGATCAGCGGATTACGCGAGGGATCGCGGACCGGGTTGATCAGCTCCACCAGCTTGTTGAACGGCATACGCTGATGGTTCAGCGCCCCCTCCACCGTCTCGCTGACCGAATGGATATGCTGCGCGAACGAGATGTCGGAAGAAAAATCGAAGCGCAGCACAAGATTGTTGATGAAGACGCCGATCAGATCTTCGAGATCGGAATGTTCGCGGCCTGCCACCTGTGAGCCGAACATCACGGTCTCGGCATTCGTCAGCCGATGCAGCATGGCGCTGATGATGGCGGCGCCGTAGCTGTATTGCGAGACGCGATGAGCGCGTGCGGCGGCATCCATGCGCTCGCTGAAGGCGAGAGGCTGCGCGACGGAGAGAATATTGCCGTGATTGGTCTTCACACGGCCGCGCGGATGGTCCGGCGTCACTTCGAAGTAAGGCGCGCCGGTGAGCTTCTCCCGCCAGAAGGTCTTCTCCGTCTCGAAACCGTAGCTCTGCAGATATTCCTGCTGCCAGAGAGCATAGTCGCCATATTGGAGCGGCAAATCAGGGAGGACAGGCTGCCGGCCGGCATCGATGGCGGCGGCGATTTCCCCCACTTCCCGTCCTAGCACGCGGATCGACCAACCGTCGAAGCAGCTCTGGTGGGCGGTGATGAGGAGAACCCCGCGGTCATTTTCGGCCATCAGCAGCGAGACTCGAAAGAGCCCGGGCTTGCTGAGGTCGAAAGGAGCCTGTGCCGTCTCCTCGCCGATCGACAGGATTCTTGTCTGGCGCTGATCGGCCGCCATGCTGCGAAGATCGATCACCGACATCTTGAAATCGATCCGGTCCACCGCCTGCTGGAAGGGGCGGCCTTCCCTTTCGATGAATCGCGTCCTCAGAATCTCATGACGCTGGATCACCTTGCGAAAGGCCGCCTCGATGGTCGCGGCTTTGAACGCGCCGCGAATTTCCCAGCGAACCGCAACATTGAGCGCTGGATTGCCGGGGAGCAACTGGTCGAGAATCCAGCAGCGCAATTGCGTCTGCGTGCAGGGAAACTCGCCGATGATCTCCAGATCGGCAACCTGGCCTACGGGGCTGTTTTCAACACTACTCATATTGCCCTCTCCAATCCGCGGCGTGCGCCGTTACGGAAGTCTTTCAATGATGGAACGTGGAACTGAGCCGGGTCAGCCTTGATCTCCCCTTGGCTGTCGGCAAAGGCCGCCAGTTCGGCTACCGAGGGATGACGCAGCAGATGCTTCGCCTCCAGTGGCAGGCCGGTGTCGAGCATGCGGGCGGCGATGCGGAAGATAGTCAGCGAGTCGGCACCCAGCGCGTAGAGATTGTCGTCGACGCTGATATCTCCGAGGTTCAACACCTCCTCCCAGATCGTCAGGATCCGCCGCTCCGTCTCTGTCTTGGGTTGAACCTTGACGACTGCAGCCTCGCGCTGTGGCACGCCGCGCAACTGCAGGGTCTTCCGGTCGAGCTTGCCATTAGCGGTCTGCGGCAGCTCGCTTTCAGTCACCCAGAAGCTCGGCACCATATGGCCGGGAAGATTGGCCTTGGCATGTGCGGCAAGATTGGCCGGCGAAAGCTCGATGCCGCTGATCGTGGGTACGACATAGCAGACGAGAGAGCGGTCGCCCTTCTGGTTCTCTGCCGCGACGACGGCGCATTGGCGAACACCTTCGGCTTTGGAGACGACGGCTTCTATATCGCCGAGTTCGATGCGGAAGCCGCGAAGCTTGATCTGCTGGTCGCGCCGTCCAAGCAATTGCAGCGACCCGTCGGCCAGGCGCCGGCCGACATCGCCGGTCTTGTAGAGCCGCTTCGGCCTGCCGGTGGCGAAGCAGAACGGCACGAAGGCTTTCTCGGTAAGGTCAAGCCGGTCGAAATAACCGTTCGCCAGGCCATCGCCGCCGATATGCAGCTCGCCGGTTACGCCAATCGGCGCGATGCTGTTGTTCTGGTCGAGAATATAGAGCTGGGTGTTGGCGATCGGGTGGCCGATGGTGATCGGCTGATCCGCATCGGTGATCCGCTGCAGCGAAGACCAGATCGTCGTCTCCGTCGGGCCATACATGTTCCAGAGCTCGCCCCCGATCGCCAGCAGCGATTTCGCCAGCTCCTTCGGCAAGGGTTCGCCGCCGCAGAGCATCTTCAGGTTCGGCCGCTCCTTGAGGCCCGCCTCCGTCAGCATCTGCCAGAGCGTCGGGGTTGCCTGCAGCACCGTCGCATTATGCTCATTGATCAGCCGCACCAGCGCGAAGCCATCCTGCACCTGCAAGCGGTTGGCGACGACGACCTTTCCGCCCGATATCAACGGCAGATAGATTTCCAGCCCGGCGATATCGAAGGAGATCGTCGTTACCGCAATCAGCGTGTCATCGGCGGTGAATCCCGGCTCCTTCGCCATGGAAAGGAGGAAGTTCGTCAGCGCCCGGTGGGACACTTCGACGCCCTTCGGCATACCGGTCGAGCCGGAGGTAAAGATGATATAGGCCGGCGCCGTGGTGTCAGTCGGCAGGCTCTTCAGGGTGGCCCCCGTCATCGAGCCGATCGCCTTCGCGTCCTTGTCGGTACGGATGATCGGCGTGCCTGAGGCTGCAAGCCGTGCCATCTCGTCGCTATCGCAAATCAGGCCGCCGACGCGGGCGATATCCAGAGTCTGACGCAACCGCGGCTCAGGATGGGCCGGGTCCATGGGCACATAGGTGTGCCCGGCCTTCATGACCGCCAAGAGAGCGACGATCATTTCCAGCGAGCGCTCGACGAGAAGCGCGATGCGCTGGCCGGGCTCGGGGATCGCCATCTGCAGATAGAGGGCAAGCTGGTTGGAACGGGTTTCGAGTTCGCCGTAGGTGATCGTATGGCCGTCATGTTCGGCGGCGACGGCATGCGGATGTTCTGCTGCCTTGCGGGCGAAGAGCGAGAAGGCAAACTCATCATGATTGTAGTCCATCGCCGTATGATTGAGGCTTTCGATCAGCCAGGATTTCTCGTCCGCCGTCAGCAGCGACAGTTCGGAAACCTTGCGCTCCATATCTTTCGCGAGTGCCGCAGCCAGCGTCGAGAAATGGCCTATCCAGCGCTCGATGGTGGCGCGGTCGAAGACGTCGGCGTTGTAGTCGACATCGATGCGAATGTGATCCGCGGCCTCGATCATGTTGAAGAACATGTCGAAGTTGGAGAAGGCCTTCGCATTCGGCTCGATCGTCGGCTTCAGGTTGCCGAAGGCGCCGCCGCCGGCCATCCGCTCCAGGTTGAACTGGATTTCGGTGAGCGGCAGGCGCCGCGAGTCGCGCTTGATCCCGAGTTTGCGCACCAGCGTGCCGTAGGTGTAGTCCTGATGCTCAAACGCCTGGAAGACTAACTGTTGCGTTGCCTTCAGGTGGGTGACGAAGGATTCTGTTGACGTCACGGTCTGACGCAGCGGCAGGAGGTTGACGCAGTGGCCGACGAGGATCTGGTCACCGACCAGGCTCTGGCCCGCAGAAGGGATGGCGATGACGATGTCCTCCTGGCCGGAAAGCCGCGAGATCGTCACCTGCAGGGCGGCAAGTAGGGTGGAGAACAGCGTTGCACCCGATTTTGCTCCCGCCTTCTTCAGGGTCTTATAGACTTCCTCGCCGATGAAGCCGGTGCAGGTTCCGCCGCCAAAGCTGCGATATTCCGGGCGCGGCCGATCAAGCGGCATTTCCGGCAGATCGGGAACCGTCTTGAACTGGTCGAGCCAGAATTGCTCCGTAGCCCCGGACTTCTCCGGCTTCGGTGCGAAGTCGGTCGAATAGGTGGCGAAGGACAGAGCCGGTTCGAAGTGCGGCGTGTCGCCCTGCTGGTAGGCGGCGTAAGCCGTCGACAACTCATCGACGAACACGTTGATCGACCAGCCATCGCAGACGATGTGGTGGCCGGTGAAGACGAAGACATGCTTGTCGTGACCGAGCTTCACGATGCTGGCACGGACCAGAGGACCGTTCACGAGGTCAAAGGGTGTCAGCGCCTCGTCTTCGATGATCTGACGCAGATGAGCTTCGTTGGCACCATCGACCAGCGGCAGATCGAGTTTGAAATCCGGAATGAAATGGAAGAACTGGCCGCTGCGATCAAAACGGATATGGAAGGCATCGTGGCGGTCAACGACGGTATCGATGGCTTTGCGGAACGCTTTCTCGTCGAAAGCGCCTTCGAGCTTCAATGAAAAGGATTCGTTGAACGAGCACGAGGCTTCGTCGCCAGCCTGCGCCGCCAGCCAAATTTCCGTCTGCGCCTCCGTCAGCGGTGCGGATTGCGGCCGCGGAGCGCGCGCTACCACGGGTACTTTCGTTTCAACCGATGGGGCTGGTCTATCTTCGGCAGGGGCGAGGATTCCCACCGACTGCAGCGCGTCGAGAGTGTCGCGGAAGGCCTTGGCGATCGTCTGGAAATCCTCTTCGCTATGGGCCGTGGTCAGGAAGCATGGATAGCCTTCCTGGATGTGGACGCCGTTCAGGCGCATCTGGGCGTAGAACAGCGATCCCAGCGAATCCTGGCTGCTGAAGTCGGCGGCGAACCAGCTCTTATAGCCGTGAACGACATCGGCAATGCCGCGCCTTGCGAGTTCCGCCTTCATTTCGGCGACGAGTGCCTGGGTTCGTTCGGCGACGCGTCCATAAAGTTCCGCACCCTCACCCTTGATGTGATGCAGGACGGCATGTGCCGCGGCAAGCACCAGCGGGTGACGTACGAATGTGCCGGCAAAAAAAGTCGGGGCGGTCATGGGAACGGAGTCATCGCCGTAATTCCAGTGGCCGCCGTCGAGAGCATCCATGAAACGTGCGCTTCCAACCAAGACTCCGATCGGCATGCCGCCGCCGACAACTTTGCCATAAGTCGCCATATCGCCCTTGATGCCCCAGATCGCCTGCATGCCGCCGGGATCGACACGGAAGCCGGTGACGACTTCATCGAAGACCAGGGCGAATTCAGACTTGGTGGCGACATCACGCAGCTCACGAACGAATTCGATCGGCTGCAGTTCGGGATGACGGCTTTGGATAGGTTCAATGATAACGGCCGCAATTTCCTCAGCATTGGCGCGGATGAAATCGAGGCTTTCCGGTGCGCCGTAGCGCAGCACGGTCATGTTGGATACCGAGCCCATCGGGATGCCGGAAGCGATCGGCAAGGCGATCGGCCGGTCGGCCCGATTGCGGCCCTTGACCAGCACTTCGTCGAACTGGCCGTGGTAGTCATTGGCGAAGACCACGATGCGGTCACGGCCGGTGACGGCACGGGCGAGACGCATGGCGGCCATGACGGCTTCCGAACCGGTGTTGCAGAAGGTGACGCGCTCATGACCAGTCACTTCGGCGATCATTCCGGCGACCTCGCCGGCGAGCGGCGTTTGCGGGCCAATGGCGAAGCCGATATCGGCCTGGGCCTTGATCGCATCGATGACGAAATCCGGGGCGTGACCGAAGGCGGTCTGCCCGAAGCCGTTGACCAGATCGACGTATTTGTTGCCGTCGACATCCCAAATATGTGCGCCCTTGGAATGGTCGCAGACGATCGGGAAGACCATTTCCTTCCAGTCGGCGCGGAAGCCCGAAGCCGTGCGCGGGTCGGCAAGCCAATGGCGATTGGCCTTGGTGAAGGCCTTGGACTTGGCGTTCTTCGCTTCATAGGCGGCGGTCAGATCGGCGATGAAGGCCCGTTTCGCATTGGACATTTCCGGCGCAAGGCTCTTTGCGCCGGGACGGTAGAGCTTGATACGCTCCGTGCCGAATTCGGTCTCCGCTGTGTCCGACGCCGGCTTGACGGCTGCTGGAGCGGCAGGCGCGGCAGCAGGAGTGATGGCGGGCACAGAAACCGGCGGTGCAACTGCTGGGATTGCCGCAGCGGCGGCCGGAACCAGCGCCGTACCGCCCTGCAGGATCAGCAACTGTTGGGCAAATAGCGACTGTGCGAGCTGGATCTGCGATTGCAGCACGGCTGCCAAATCCGGCGACGCGGCAGACATCATCGGCATCGGCGCGACGGGAAGAGCCGCCGGAATAGCGATTGGTGAGGGTGCCGCTGCAGCCGGCGCAGCGGGAGCGACAACCGGCGCCGCCAGCGGCGCCGCGACTGGTTTCACGGCATCCGGCGGCATCTGCTGGTCGAGATGGAGTGCCAGATCGGCGACCGAGGGAATGTTGCTGAGCAGCTCACGGAAGGAGAGTTTAACCTTGTATTCCTTCTCAATACGCTGCGCGAACTGGCCCACGAACAGTGAGTCGAAACCGAGTTCGAGGAAAGTCACGGCCCGCTCGGTGACCCCCAACGTCTCCCCTGACATTTCGCTGAGCAAGGTCAACAGGGAGGTTTCAAGTGTGAGGACGCGATCGGAAAGGGAGAGTGGTGTTACGACGTTCATGGCTTTGTTCTCATCGACAAGGTTGACATCGGCTGCGAAAGAGGCAGCGGGCACAGGAACTTGAGCGGGCAGAGCCGGTTGGCTCGCCGCGCGGCGGGAGGATTGCGGAGCGTCGATCCAGTGACGCTGGCGCTGGAATGGATAGGTCGGCAGGCCCAGGCGCTGCTGGGCGCTGGCGGGCAGAGCCGGCCATTCCAGCGGGTAGCCGGCCATCCAGAGTTTTCCGTGTGCTTCCGCCAGGGTCTCGGAAGCAGCAAAAGCACGGTCATGCTCAGGCAAGGACTGCACGATGGCGGCAACACCGTCACGGGCAATCGTCTGCGCGGCAAAGACCGATAGCGTTCGGCCGGGGCCGACTTCCAAGAGCACGGGTTTGCGGCCACGGCAGAGCGTCATGAGCCCATCGGCGAAGTGAACTGCGTCGCGGCAATGCGTTGCCCAATAGTCCGGCGAGGTTCCGCGTTCACCGGTCTGCCAGTCGCCAGTGACGCAGGAAATATACGGCATGGTGGCAGTGCCATAGGTGGTCTTTGCCGTCTCTTCGCGCAGGGCAATAACGGCTTCATCCATCATCGCCGAGTGGAAGGCATGCGAAGTATGCAGCCGGCTGAAGGCAATGCCGGCGGATTCGAGCACGGTGCAGACCGTATCGATATCTTCGAACGGCCCCGAAATGACGGAGAGTTTCGGCGCATTGATCGCAGCGATCTCGACCTTGCCCCGCAGATGCATGGCGACGGTTTCGGCATCGGCGCGAACCGACACCATTGCACCCTGCGGCTGGTTCTGCATCAGCCGCCCCCGGTTGGCGACCAGCCGCAAGCCGTCTTCGAAGGAGATGACATTGGCGAGCGTTGCGGCGACGAATTCGCCGACGCTATGGCCGATCATCGCATAGGGCTTGACACCACGGCTCAACCACAGCCGCGCCAGCGCGTATTCGACGAGATAGAGGCAGGGCTGAGCGATGCGCGTCTCACGCTGCTCGTCGGCCATGGCCTGGGTCACCGGACCGGTATGGCAGATATAGTCGCGCAGATCGACGCCCAGCGTCATCTTCAGCAGCTCGGCGCCGCGGTCGATCCAGCGGGCGAATTCCGGCTCCGCGCTATAGAGGCCGGCGCCCATGCCGGCATATTGAGCGCCCTGCCCCGGAAACATGAAGGCGACGGGCGGTTGATCCGAGGTAATGAGCGGTTGGTAGCGCTCCGCCGTCAGGCGATCGATCGCCTCCTCCGTAGTGCTGGCGGCAATGGCAAGGCGATGGTTGAACTCACGCCGGCCGGCCTGCAGCGTATGAGCCACCCGCGTTAGAGGCAGCCCGGGATTCTTGTCGAGATGGTCAGCGAGGTTAGTGCGCATGGCCGACAGGGCGGCCGGATTGGATGCCGAAAGCGGCAGAAGATATGGTCCTTCCTGCTCATCGACAGGCTCATCGTGACGAACCGGCGGTTCCTCGACGATGACGTGAATGTTCGTGCCGCCGACACCGAACGCACTGACGCCGGCGCGGCGTGGCCCTTCCGTTTCCGGCCAATCGATCATCTCGGTCGGAATATAGAAGGGGCTGTGATCGAGATCGATGCGCGGATTCGGTTTCTCGTAGTTGGGCATGGGCGGTATCTTCGCCTTGCCCAGCGCAAGCGCGGTCTTGATGAGGCCGGTAACGCCGGCGGCGGCGTCCGTATGGCCGATATTGCCTTTCACCGATCCAAGCGCGCAGCTTGCCGGCGCGGGCGGATCCTCCGAAAAGGCACCCTTGAGGCCGCTGAATTCGATGGGGTCGCCGAGCGGCGTCGCGGTGCCGTGGCATTCGACATAGCCGATGGTTGCTGGTGAGACGGCGGCATTGGCAAAGGCTGCCGAAATCGCTTCGGCCTGGCCTTCGACGCTCGGTGCGACGAAACCGACCTTGTCGGAGCCATCATTGTTGACGCCATAGCCTCGGATAACCGCATAGATATGGTCGCCATCCCGCAGCGCATCTTCCTGACGCTTCAGAAGGACGACGCCGGCGCCGCTCGCGAAGACGGTCCCGGCAGCGTTTGCATCGAAGGGACGGCAGGTGCCATCAGGCGAGGCCATGCCGCCTTCCTGATAAATATAGCCACGCCTTTGCGGGATGGTGATCGAGACGCCGCCGGCAAGCGCCATGTCGCAACTATAGGTCAACAGGTTCTGGCAGGCTTGCGACACGGCCAGCAGCGAGGTCGAGCAGGCCGATTGCAGCGTAAAGGCGGGACCACGCAGATTGAATTTATAGGCGATGCGTGTCGCAAGCGTGTCGTTGAGTGCACCGACAAGATGTTGGAAGCAGCCGATCTGATAGTTGGAGGTAAATTCCTCCGCCTTGGCGCGATCGCCCAGAACGTTGTTGATCAGATAGGTCGGCATCGAGGAGCCGGCGAAGACGCCGATCATTCCCGAATAACGCTGCGGATCGTAGCCGCCATCTTCGAGCGCTTCCCAGCAGATTTCCAGGAAGACCCTGTGCTGCGGGTCAGTCAGCGCCGCTTCGCGCGGATACATTCCGAAGAAATCAGCATCGAACAGCTCGACATCGCGAAGATGCGGCCGGGCCGGAACAAAATTCGGCTGCGCGCGCTCCTCGTCGGTAAAGGCATCTTCGAGTTCTTCCGGCGAGAATTGCGAGAAGGCATTCCGCCCCTCACAAATCAGTTGCCAAAGCGCTTCTACCGAAGGCGCTCCCGGGAAGCGACCGGACATGCCGATAATTGCGATACCGCCCGAATCCTGATTGTCCCAATCCTGATTGCTATCGAAATCACTCTCATCGCCATTGGCATGACCGGTTTCATAATCTCTCGTCATGAAGAACTCCTGCGGAATTGGGACATGGTCTTTCTCTGAAGAGCTGCGCGCTGGGCGGCGGCGATCGCCCGTGCCGAACCCGAAGCCTTGCCGTCGACGTGGCGCGCCAATTCGCGGATCGTCGGATGCTTGAACAAGGCAACGACGTCGACGGAACGTTCGAGCTCGGCCTCAAGACCTGCATGGATTTCCATGAGCTGAAGCGAAGTTCCGCCGAGGTCGAAGAAGTTTCTGTCGAGATCGATTTTTCCCGTGCCCAGCGCGTCCTGCCAGAGCCTTGTCAGAAGTGTCTCTGTCTGGCTCTTGGCGATGGCATCAGGCGCAATCTCGATCTGCTCCATAGGCGGCGGCTGAAGCTTGGAGCGATCGACCTTGCCGGCCGGCGTCAGCGGAAATGCGTCGACGACCACGGCCGCGCTCGGGATCATGTAGGCTGGAAGTGCCGCGCGTAGCGCTGCCATGACGCTTGGCACGAAATCGGGACCTGCGCTCCCCTGACGGGGGCACAGGTAGGCGACGATGCGCTTCAGCGTCGCGCTTTGGACGTGGCAAAGGACGATGCCGTCGGCAAGGCGCGGATCGCGTCTTAGCGTGGCCTCGATTTCATCGAGCTCGATACGTTTGCCATTGATCTTGACCTGCCGGTCGCGACGTCCCTTGAAGGCGACCATGCCGTCCGCATGCAGAACGGCGAGATCGCCCGTCAGATAGTACCGCTTTTGTCCATTGTTCGTGCCGATCGTCACGAACTTCTCCGCGGTCATCTCCGGACGTTTGAAATAGCCGATCGCAAGCCCGTCGCCCGATATCGCCAACTGCCCCTCGGTCCCGTACGGGACCTCCCGCAATTCCTCGTCGAGAACGGCAATGCCCGTATGCGCGATGGCTCTGCCGATCGGCAATTCCTGCCCGGAAAAATTCGGAGGCACTTCGAATGCTGTCGCGAAAACCGTCGTTTCGGTCGGTCCATAGGCATTTGTGAGCTTGCAGCCAGGAAAGCGGTCGAGAAAACGGCGCGCATGAACCGCCGATCCGACGTCGCCGCCGAACAGGACATGGCGAAGCTGCGGCAGGTCGCCGTCCGCGTGGTCGGCAAAGACGTTGAAGAGCCCTGTCGTCAGGAACATGATGCTGACGCCGGTTTCGCGTATGAGATTGCAGAGCCGAGCGACGGAGAAGCTAGTGTCCGGCATGCCGACAAGCACACTGCCGTTGAGCAATGCTCCCCAGATCTCCAGGGTCGCCGCGTCGAAGGCGATCGTTGCCGTGTGCAGGACCACATCATCCGGCCGAAATTCGACATAGGTCTGATCCAGGACGACCCGCGAGATGCTGCGATGCGCGATCGCGGTGCCTTTCGGGCGGCCGGTCGAACCGGAGGTGTACATGACATAGGCCACATCATCGCCGCCGATCTTGACGGAAGGCCGCGGCTGGGGCGGACGGATGGTCATTTCCGCAATGATGGCGCTCGCCTCGATGACGCGGCCACGCATGCTGGGAACGATGCTGATCTTGTCGCCATAGGCCGAATCGACAAAGACGACCTTCGGCTCGCATTCGCCGATGACGTGATCGAGATGCTCGATCGGAAAAGCAGGATCGAGGGGGAGATAGGTGCCGCCGGCCTTGAGAATGGCGAGCTTGCAGACGATGGCATTGAGGCTGCGTGGCAGGAACAGGCCGACGATGTCGGCCTTGCGGATGCCGAGTTTTACGAGATAGGCCGCCAATGAGTCGGAGAGCCGGTCAAGTTCGCGGTAGCTGAGTGCCGAATCGCCGAAAACGACAGCGGTGGCGTGCGGCGCGGCCAGCGCCTGTTCATGCACCATGTCATGAAGGTTGCGGTCTCGGTCGTAATGCATGATTACGGGAGAATTGGCTTTCTCTTCAGAATCGAAATCGATCATCGCTGTGCTCCGGGCTACGTTTGCTGCCTGCGACGGCACGATATCTGTGCCTTATCGTCGCCTGCAGAATTTCACGCTGCCGGAAAATCACCAGTTGATCATTGGGATGACTGCCCTCCTCAACGAAAGTCTTAAGCCTTAGCCGACGTAGACATTTCGTCGGAGGAGGCCGCCGAGGCGGCCGCGAGCTGGCCAAAAGCATTACGGGTGAAGAAGATTGGGCGGGTCGTGCGAACGCACCCCGCCTCAAAAGGAAGTTTCTTTATTTCCGCGCATATCAAGGAGTGCAGACTACGAGGCGACTCTGCAGAGAGAATGCACCAAGGCCAGGCGCCTATTTGAATTGATAGGCCCTGACATAGTCGACAAACATGAAGCAGGGATCCGGGGCGACCATTTTGGTGACGCTGTCGACGATGCCCAGATTCAAAAGAATATACATCGGCTGGCGATGTTCCGGCAGGACTTTGGTCTTCCAAACGAATTTGCCGTCGAAATACATGCGTATGAAATCGGTATCGATCTTTACGCCGTAGGTATGCATGTCCGTCGGGCTTGTCGTTTCATAGACATTGATGCGCGAAAAATCGGACTCATGCTTGCCGCCGCGGTGCCAGACATGCACGGTGGAGGAATAGGCGCCCGGCTTGTCGCCATAGTATTCGATGACATCGATTTCGGCCGTGGATTTCGAGCGGTCCTTGCCGATCAGCCAGAAGGCCGGCCAGACGCCGGGGCCGTCCGGCAAGCGAGCGCGCATTTCGAAATAGCCGTATTCCTGTGAAAAGCCATTGCCCTTCGCATCGACCGAAGCGAGCAGACCGGAGCGCCACTCGCCCTTGCCGTCGCGCGCCGCCGTGATGCGCAACATGCCGTCTTCCGTCTTGAAGGGGAAATCGCCCTTGGGGTCGGTAAAGCGCGCGCCGCCGAAATCGCCGTTCCAGGGTGTGTGCGCGATCCAGCGGGTGCCCGGCCCCCAGGGTGAGACGCTGAGGCTGTCGAAATTATCCTCGAAGGTCAGCGTCATATTGCTGATGTCGAGCGCGTCTCCCGTGTCGCCCGCTTGCGCGGCAAGATCGCTGCCGAGCAATGCAAGCGTGGCGCCAAAGCCTGCACGCAGAAATCCGCGGCGGCCGATCGACCATGGTCGTCTATGTTTGAACAAGTGATCCATACTCTGACGCTAACGCGGCGGCGCCTATCCGGTACAGAACCCATTTCGGTTTATGCGGTACCCCAAAGGGCTTAAGCGCGGCGGAAATACAAGCCAGCCGGCGCCGTGATAGTTTTTGTCCTGATGAAATAGACGATATTTCGGAGCGGACGGCATATGAATTTCATGGGTTTACTAACGTTTGTCGTCGGCGTGGCCATGCTGGCTGCGCCCGTTCGATGGTCGTTTACCGTCATGATCCTGTCTACGGTGTTCGGTGCGGCTGCCGCCTTCAGCGTGCCGGGCCTTGGCGGCGCATCGGTTCTGGTGCCGAGCCTTTTCCTGCTGTTCTTCGGCGTGCGCTTGTTCCTGGCCTATGGCGAAGGACCGCTTTTTGCTGCCTTGGCGCCGCCGCGTCCCGGTTTCTGCCTTCTGGTGCTGACCCTCTTCGGCTTGGCAACAGCCGTCTTTTTCCCGCGGCTGTTCCAGGGCATGACGGAGACGATGACCGTCGAGCGGGCGGTAGGCGGGCGCAACTTCATTTCGCTGGTGCCGCTGAAGTTTTCGTCAAACAATATCACCCAATCCGTCTATGCGATTGGTGGCCTCGTCTGCTTTGCGGCCACTTTTGCCTTCATTCGCAAAGGCGGCACTCCCACCAATCTGATCAATGGAATGCTGGTGGTCGCCAGCGTCAATCTCGGCTTCGCCCTTGCTGACATTATTACTTATTTCAGTCACACGGAATTCCTTCTCGGTTTCGTGCGAACCGCCAACTATGCGCTGCTGACCAACGCCGAGAAAGGCGGACTGAAGCGGATCTCGGGGACATTTCCTGAAGCGTCGGCCTTTGCGGATTTCACGCTCGTGCTTTTTGCGATGACGGCCAGTCTATGGCTAAGCGGCATCAGATCCCGCGCGACCGGCATCATCGCCGGCCTGCTTCTGGTGGCCCTGATCCTCTCGACATCGGCAACAGCCCTCGTCGGCCTTGGCCTGGTCCTGCCGGTGCTTTGCCTGCAATCTTTCCTGGCTTCGCGCAACGAACCAGGCACCGGGCGGCCGGTTATGATCGTCGCCATCATGGCGGCAATGCCGCTTGTCATTCTCTTCGTCCTGATCGCCATGCCCGATCTTGCCAACGGCTTGCACGACTTCCTCGACGAGATGCTGTTCTCGAAAGCCGACAGCCAGTCCGGTCGCGAACGCTTCATGTGGAATTCCATGGCCTATCAGACATTCATCGACACCCAAGGCTTCGGCGCGGGATTGGGCAGCGCGCGTGCATCGAGCTTCGGCCTCGTGCTGCTTTCCAATCTCGGCATTCCCGGCGCGCTGATCTTTGCGCTCTTCGTGCTGCTGATCCTGAAAGCCGATACCCGGCCGAGGAACCTGCCATCCCGGGAAGCCGCGGCCGTTGCCCGGGCCGCCAAGGCCGGGTTCATCACCGTGCTGGTGTCCGCGGCCACGTCAGGCACCGTCTATGATCTCGGATTGATGTTCTACATTCTCGCAGGCAGCGTCTCCGCCCTCACGGTCCCATCTCTGGTTCGCGCGCACGACGCGCCGGCGGCGCGCATGCGGCAAATTGGTATTGTCGGGAGATTGCCGTGAAGATTGTCGTATTCAACGTCAAATACAGCGAAAATCTTGGAGACGGTCTGCTGGCGCAATGCGTCGAGGCTGGGCTGACCAAGGAAGGCGGCCATATCGAGGTGGAGACGATCGATCTCGCCGGACGGGAAGGTTTCGGGACGAGCGGAGGAAGCGGCCGGCGTCAGCAGGCGCTGAAGGTGCTGCACCGGCTGCCCGGCTTCGCACGACGTTGGGCCGTGGGCTATGTTCTCGGACGCTCGCTTCGGAAATTGCGAGGCCGATGGGATGCCAAGATCGCTGCCGCGGATGCGGTGGTGATTGGCGGCGGCAATCTCTTTCAAGATGACGATCTCAATTTCCCCCTGAAAGTCGGCACCGTGCTCGATAGCGTCCGGCGCCACAATCGGCCATTGGCGATCTATGCAGTCGGTGTCAGCGGCCATTGGTCCGCACCGGCGGCGCGCCTCTTTGGCCGGCTGAAGCAGACCAATCTCGTCCACCTCTCCGTGCGCGACAGCTTCGCCCAAGACAGTTGGCGCCGGCACTTTCCTAATGGGCCGGAAGCGACGGTCGTTCACGATCCAGGATTGCTCGCACGGACGCTCGTCAGTGATGATTACAGTCCAGCGTCGCCGAAGCGCCGGCCAATCATCGGCCTGTGCGTGACGGAGCCGGTCATTCTGCAACGGCATGCCAGCCAGAAGGCCTCTGCCATTCCGCTGCAGGACATCGCCGAATATCGGGATCTCATTCGACTGTTGGTGCAGGATGGATATCGCGTGTGCTTGTTCTGCAACGGCGCCAGCGAGGACCAGATCTTCGCCCAACGAATAATGGACGAGGTCCTGATGCACCGTCTCGCCCTATCCGGCGCGCTGCAGCTCGCCCCGCGTCCACGCGCGCCGGAAGAGCTGATTCGGATCCTTCGGTCGGCCAATGTCATCCTTGCCCATCGGCTGCATGCCTGTATCGCCGCCTATTCCCTGGGGATTCCTCATGTCGGGCTGGGCTGGGACAAGAAGGTCGAGGGCTTCTTCCGATCGGTTGGCCGGCAGTCCTACTTCCTCAACGGCAGCGGGACGTCGGTATCTGATATTGCTCGATTGTTAAGGGCGGCCGATTCGGAAGGAATCGAATCGCACCACCATCGGGTGATTATGGCCGAGGCAGAAGCTGGAATTGCCGATATGCGTCGGAATCTCACCCGGAGGGATCAGAATATCGCCGCGGAGATGTCATCCGTAATACGAAATGATCATCGCGCGGCGGCATCGAATTAATACCAAGAAATTCCGGGGTAATTACCATGTATAATGAGCGATGTTAGATGCTTTAATCATATGACAGGCAAATTAATCGCCGTGTGATTTCGAAGAGAATTCACATAAGCAATATAGACTACGAGCCACGCCGAAAGTTGCGTGCTATATACTTGCCATACGTAACGTGATATACCTTCAAGGGACAGGTTATTGAGAACCTTCCCGATATGGTATTTGGTTCGGGGGCACGTATGACAACGCAGGTTTCCATAGGGCGTCTACAACAGGCCGTGAGTCCTGATCTATATCGTCAGAAATCAGAACTGACGGGCGGCATTCCGCGCACATATGCTCCCGGTGAAACCATCTACGATTATGACGACGATACGCCGCGTCTTCTTTTTCTCGTCAGCGGATGGGCGGTTTCCAGCAAGATGCTGCCAAACGGCACGCGCATCGTCATCGAGTTTGCGCTCCGTGGTGACATGATCTCCACTCCTTCGGTAGAACTGGCGCGCGAGACGGTACAGGCTCTCTCCAAAGTCACCGTCATGGAATTCCCGGATTTCACCTCCCATACAACCCTGGACGTTTCTTCGCGACTCTATCGCATCGTACTCACCGAGATGATGCGGCGGCAGGCGCGCATGTCCGAGCGGCTCGCCAATATCGGCCGCCGTGACGCTCTGGAGCGCACTGGCCACCTGCTGCTCGAGCTGGCGACCCGGCTTGGTCCGTCGCGGCTAAAGCCGAACTTCGATGGTTTCGAATGCCCGCTGACGCAAGCCGATATCGGCGATGCCGTCGGCCTGTCGACGGTACATATCAACCGCGTCCTCAGGGATATGAGGTTGGGCGGACTTTTGTCGTTCCGCAATGGCATCGTCGAATTTCTCGACCGCCACAAGCTCGCGGAACTCGTCGATTTCGACGAATCCTATTTCACGCCGCATATGATTTAAAGTCCGGCGCGAGCGCGCTCGCGTTATTTCAAGTCGATAACAATCGTGAGGCGAATATTTTTAGACTTTATTAACATATGTTAATGTCCGACTAAATAGAATCAGCGATTATCCTTCTTGTGATCAGGTAAGTTACATTTCAAGGACAGGAGGAATGCTATGAGTCAACACGAAATTTATCGGTTTGGTTCGGTATATCTATTCAGTTACTTTGAAATAATACCTACTCATATGGATTCTGAAGAATAGAGGCCAAGTGTGGAGTAAGGAGTAACGGCCATGGACAGGCAGTCTTTAGCGAATGAGAAATTTGGGACAGAAACAGCAACCCGTCTTATTTCAGTCCGCGCGTCGGATTCATTGCGGGCTTTCACCGCGGCAGGCGCGGTAAGCACCGACGAATGCGAGGACTATCTTCTCCTAATCGATGCCCGAGCTTTGGACAGGGAATGCCTGTCCCGGAGCCTGACGGAATATGACGAAAGCATGAATATCGTCACCGTCGGATCATTCGAGGAATGGCAGAAGCGCCGTATGCAGAGCGAACCGTCCGCAATTCTTTTCATGATCGGCGGACGCAAGGTTTCGGATGCAGACGTCTGCGATAAGATCTCCGCCCTTGCGGAGAGGTTCAAGGCAAGCCCCGTTATTGTCGGGGCTGAGAGCGACGAACTTGCGCAACTTCTCAAAGCGCTGGAATGCGGCGCTCGCGGTTACATCCCGACCAGCGTCGGAATCAATGTCGCCGCCGAAGCCGTAGCGCTCGCCCGTGCAGGCGGCGTGTTCGTGCCGGCCAGCAGCATTCTCGCTGCCAAGGAGGTCATCGCCTCTGTAACCAGCGGAACACGCTGCGCCGACAGTCTGTTTACGCCGCGTGAAGTCGTCGTCGCCGAAGCTCTTCGGCGCGGCAAGGCCAACAAGATCATCGCCTATGAAATGGACCTTTGCGAAAGCACGGTCAAAGTACATATCCGCAATATCATGAAGAAACTGAATGCGACGAACCGGACGGAAGTCGCCTACAAGATCAGGGAATTCGTGAGATAGTATCAGCTTCGTGCCAACAAGCTTCGCCGGTGCCGTTTAAACGCGGCGCTGGCGAAATACTTTTTAACCTCGAATATTCGGAACGCTTGAACCTGCAGCCTCGCTTGCATTCTGCGGAATGGATTGCAGCAGCGTCTGTCGCGCCGAGGCAAGATGGGTACGGCAAGCCCTGTCGATCCGCTCCGGATCGCGGGATTGCAACGCCTCGATATAATCGAGATGTTCGGTGATGGCGCGCGCATTGCGCTCTCGGGCGAAGGCCTTGTTCCACTGATAGTGATAGTGAAAAACGATGGCGATCGCGTCGTAGAAATCGGCGATGAAGCGGTTGTTCGAGGCGCGATGGATGAGAAGGTGAAAGCGCTCGTCGAGCTGCGAGAAATCGCGATAACGCGCCTCGAAATCCTCTTGCAAGTCATAGTGTTCCTGCTTGATGGCCGCCAGAGCGGCCCAGGCCGGATGCCCTGCCGGCAGGCGCCCGAACTCGGCAGCCGAATGCAGCTCGAACATTTCGCGCACCTCGGCAAGCTCCAGAGCGAATTCGCTGGTAAACCCCTTCAAGATCCAATGACTGTTCGGCCGCTTTTCGATCAGACCGAAGCGGCTGAAGCGGATGAGGAATTCGCGCACGACAGACGTTCCCGTGCCGATTTCGCGCGCCAGTTCCAATTCGTTGATCTGCATTCCGGGCTGCGCTTCGTCGGAGAGGATGCGCAGCATGAAGCTGCGTTCGATGATGTCGTGCAGCGAATTGGTCTCTTCTTCCGGAAAGAAATCGGCTTCGGTCGGCTGACGCAGCACGGTTTTTTGCCGCTTGTTCCAGCGGATGATGCCAGCGTCACTTAGACGCAGCAGAATGGCGCGCGCCGTGCTGCGGCTAATACCAAGCTCGGCAGCGATTTCAGGCTCGGTCGGCAAGGCGGCGTCCAGCTTCAGTCCGGCGACATAGCGATTATACGCATCCTTGAAGAGCGTGTTTTGTCTCGCCATTTTCCCCCTCTTTTATAGTCCGCGGCCCCACGTCGACGGCGATGTCTGACCCATGATCGAGTGGCAGTCAAATTCGGGAATGCCGCCGGATGCGCCGCGATTGTGTCCTCTCCTGTCGCGCCCGACCTCCTCCCAGGTTGGTGAGCGATTTCCTCGTTGACACCAAAATGTTTATTGTAGATAAAAAACAAAATCAATCGGCAATGGCCTCCAGGCCGATGCCGAAAAACAAGATTGTTCAGGGAGAGGACATTGAACAGCCAACCTTGGATCCTTCTGTCGGAAGGCGACAATGTTGCGGTGGCGACGGCGGCGATTGCGGCTGGTGCTACGGTCGCCAATGGGGTTGTGACACGCGACAAGATCGATCCCGGCCATAAGTTCGCCATTCAAGACATCGCCATCGGCATGCCCGTCGTGAAATACGGCCAGGCAATTGGCCGCACGACGGCCGAGGTCAAGGCTGGAGATCATGTCCACAGCCATAACCTTCACTTCGAAAATGATCGCCTTGCTGCGACCGCCAATGCGGCACCGGAAGCAGCGACTGAGGCCGACAAGACTCGGACGTTCATGGGCTTTCGCCGTGCCGACGGCCGGGCGGCAACGCGCAACTATATCGGCATCATTGCCAGCGTGAACTGTTCCACCACGGTTTGCCGCGCCATTGCAGAAGAGGCAAACCGGACGCTCCTGCCCCATTATGACGGCATCAATGGTTTCGTGCCGATCGTCCACGACCAGGGTTGTGGCATGAGTTCGACCGGCGACGGCATGCAGACGCTGCATCGCACGCTTGCCGGCTACACCCGTCATGTGAATTTTGGTGGCGTGCTGATGATCGGCCTCGGCTGCGAGGTCAACCAGCTCACGCTTTATGGCCAGAGCGGCGCCGGCGCCAGCAAGCGGCATTTCAACATTCAGGATGCCGGTGGCTCGCGCCGCGCTGTGGCGCTTGCCATGGGTGTCCTGAAGGAGATCGCTGAGGAAGTCGGTCAGGCTCGCCGCGAGCCCATCTCGATCAGCGAGATCATCGTCGGTCTGCAATGTGGTGGCTCCGATGGTTTCTCTGGCATCACCGCCAATCCGGCGCTGGGTGCCGCGGCCGATTTGCTGGCGGCTGCGGGCGGCACGGCAATCCTGTCGGAGACCTCGGAAATCTACGGTGCGGAGCATTTGCTGCGCAGCCGCGCGGTCAGCGACGCGGTCGCCGCCAAACTCGATGCGAAAATCGACTGGTGGGAAAAATATGTCGCCATGCACGGCGCCTCACTCGATAATAATCCCTCACCCGGCAACAAGCGCGGCGGGCTTACGACCATTCTGGAAAAGTCGCTCGGCGCTGTGGCCAAAGGCGGTCGCTCGCCCCTGACAGCCGTTTACAGCTACGCCGAACGGGTAACGGACCATGGCCTCGTCTTTATGGACACGCCCGGTTATGATCCAGTTTCGGCAACCGGCCAGGTGGCAGGCGGAGCGAATATGATCGCCTTCACGACAGGTCGCGGCAGTTGTTTTGGCTCTCGCCCAGCGCCTTCGTTCAAGCTGTCGAGCAATTCGGCGCTTTACCGATCTATGGAAGAGGACATGGATATCGATTGCGGTACCATAGCCACTGGCGAGGCGACGATATCGGGCAAAGGCCGCGAGATCTTCGAACTGATCATCGAGATTGCGTCGGGCAAGAAGACGAAAAGCGAAACCTTCGGCTATGGCGACAACGAGTTCGTTCCCTGGCACCTCGGAGCGACGCTTTAAATAGGTAATGCATGCCATCACAAGGGAGAGGTGATGAAGAGGAGAAGAATCGGCAGGACAAGCCTGGAGGTCACCGAATTCAGTTTCGGGGCCGCAGCGCTCGGCGGTCTTTACCGCACCTGCCCACGTGACCAGGCCATGAACACCCTGCAGGCGGCGTGGGATAGCGGTATCCGCTATTTCGATGTTGCGCCTTGGTACGGCTTCGGTCTCGGTGAACGCCGCGTCGGCGATTTCCTGCGCGACCAGCCGGAAGACAGCTATGTCCTTTCGACCAAGGTCGGGCGGCTGATGCGGCCGGTTGCGAGCGACAAGGTCCCGAACTACGGCTATGTCGACCCCCTGCCCTTCGATGCGGATTACGATTATTCCTATGACGGTATCATGCGGTCGGTTGACTTCAGCTATGCCCGCCTCGGCCTCAACCGCATCGACATTCTCTACGTCCACGATATTGGCGGCTACACCCACGGCAAGGCGCTGAATGAACATCACCTCGGCCAGCTCCTGGGCTCTGGGCTGAAGGCATTGGAGGAGCTGAAGTCCTCGGGCGCGATCAAGGCGTATGGCCTCGGCGTCAATGAAGTGCCTGTCTGCCTCGACGTCATGCATGAGGCCGACATCGACTGCATCCTTCTTGCCGGCCGCTATACCCTGCTCGACCGTTCGGCGGTGGCTGAGTTGCTGCCGCTCTGCGAGAGGAAGGGCACGTCGCTTGTGGTTGGCGGCGTCTTCAATTCCGGCATTCTGGCGACCGGCCCCGTGCCCGGCGCGCATTTCGACTATCTTCCGGCGACAACGGACGTTCTGGCCAAGGTCAAGACGATGGAAGATATCGCCCGCCGCCATGACTTGCCGCTTGCCGCACCGGCGATCCAGTTTCCGCTTCGCCATCCGTCGGTGGCTTCGGTGCTGATCGGCACGGCGAAACCGGAAAGTCTCATCCGCAATATGCAGCTCGTGGAGCCTGAGCTTCCGGCCAGCTTCTATGCAGAATTCGAAGGATTGACCCTGGTCGCGCCACCCTTGGGAGACGAAGCTGTCCGGGTTTGAAAAAGAATAAGGAGCTATCGGGCCGCCGCGAGAGGCGGCTCCGAGGAGGAGGAAAGCCTGTTTTGGCGTGGATGGTACCGCGTGGTCCCGAAAAATATGAGGATTGCGCAACAAACATCTCCGCGATGCGTGAGCCCGTCAGGGCTCACGATACCGAGCCGCAAGCGTTCAACGGCCGGTGTGCAGGAGCAGAGCGCGTTGAGAGGAGAAATCAATGAACATCGCCAAATCCCTTCTGTCCCGCCGCACTTTTGCCGGTCTTGCCGGCGCGGCGATCATTGCCGTCGCCATGCCGGTGCAATCCTTTGCGGCCGATGTGACCATCCCGATCATCGTCAAGGATACGACATCCTTCTACTGGCAGATCGTTCTTGCCGGCGCTCGCCAGGCGGGCAAGGATCTTGGCGTCAAGGTGCCGGAACTCGGCGCCCAGTCGGAATCCGACATCAACGGTCAGATCAGCATTCTCGAAAACGCCGTTGCAGGCAAACCGGCCGCCGTCGTGATCGCGCCAACCGAACGCAAAGCACTCGGCAAGCCGGTGGATGAGGCCGCGAAGTCCGTGCCAGTGGTCGGTATCGACTCGGCGGCCGATTCCAAAGCCTTCGTATCCTTCCTGACCACCGACAATACGGCCGGCGGACGCATCGCCGCTGACGGTCTTGCCGCAGCGATCAAGGGTATGACCGGCAAGGAAGAAGGCGAAGTCGCCATCATCACCAGCTTGCCGGGTGTCGGCTCACTCGATCAGCGCCGCCAGGGCTTTCTGGACGAGATCAAGAGCAAGTATCCTGGCCTGAAGGTCGTCGCCGATAAATATGCCGACGGTCAGGCCACGACCGGCCTCAACATCATGACCGACCTGATCACGGCCAATCCGAAGCTTGTCGGCGTCTTCGCCTCGAACCTGATCATGGCGCAGGGCGTCGGCCAAGCGATTGCCGAAAACAAGCTCGGCGACAAGATCAAGGTCATCGGCTTCGACAATGACGACAAGACCGTCGGCTTCCTGAAGTCCGGCGTTCTCGCCGGCCTCGTCGTCCAGGACCCCTATCGCATGGGTTATGACGGCATCAAGACGGCGCTCGCCGCCTCCAAGAAGGAAAAGGTCGAGGCTAATGTCGACACCGGCGCAAACCTCGTGACCAAGGCGAATATGAGCGATCCGAAGATCGACGCCCTGATCAATCCGAAGGTCAAGTAACGAGCTGAGGGCCGCGCCTGGGAGGCCGGGCGCGGCCTGTTTTCATTCCAGCTTCGTTTGCGGAGACGAACGGAGCGAGTGATCAGTTAAGGGAGGAGAGCCATGACGAACCTCGAAGAGATCAGTCATCGACACGATGACAATATCCGGACGGAAGCAAACCGCGTTCCGGCGGGTTCGCCCATCCTCGAACTCAGGGGGCTGCAGAAGCGCTATGGCTATGTCGAGGCGCTGAAGCCCGCGACGATCACCTTTCTGGCGGGCGAAATCCACGCCATCGTCGGCGAAAACGGCGCCGGCAAGTCGACACTTATCAAACTCCTGACCGGTGTCATCACCAGGACGGCGGGTGAAATATTCTGGTGCGGTCATCCGGTCGGACTTTCCAATCCGAACGAGGCGATCGCCCGCGGCATCAATGCCGTGCATCAGGAGGTGGTGCTCTGCCCCCATCTGACCGTCGCGGCCAATCTTTTTCTCGGCGACGAGGTCAATCGCTTGGGGCTGATGCGCAAGAAGCAGATGGAGAAGCTGGCGCAGACCGTGCTTGACGATCTTGGCTTTGGCCTGCCGGCAGCCGCGCTGCTAAGCTCGCTCACCATCGGCCAGCAGCAGCTCGTAGCCACCGCCCGCGCCGCAATGCGCGGTACCCAATTCCTGATCTTCGACGAGCCGACGGCTTACCTTACCCGCAAAGAATCCGCGCAGCTCTTCAAGCTGATCCGCCGCCTGCAGGCCGAGGGCGTCACCATCGTCTATATCAGCCACCGTATGGAAGAGGTCTTCGAATTGGCGGACCGTGTCTCGGTCCTGCGTGACGGCACCCATGTCGGCACGCGCGCGGTCGGCGAGACCAATGAGGACGAGTTGATCAAGCTGATGATCAACCGCTCGATCGAGCAGATCTATCATAAGGAAGAGATTCCGATCGGCGAGACCATCCTGGAAACCCGCGGTCTCTCCGGCCCCGGCTTTGAAAATGTCTCACTGAGCGTCCGGGCCGGCGAGATCGTCGGGCTCTATGGCTTGATCGGCGCCGGCCGCAGCGAATTCGCGCTTGGGCTTTACGGCCGTCAGCCACTGTCTGCGGGCGAGATCTACTGGCAGGGCCGGAAGGTCGATATTCGCAGCGAGCGGGATGCCATGGACCTCGGCATTGCACTCGCGCCGGAAAGCCGCCGCGATCAGGGGCTTTGCCTCAACCTGCCGATCGGACTCAACATCAACCTGCCGGTGTTTAAGCGACTGAGCCAGGGGCCAATCATCAACAATAGCAGCGAAGCGACCAATGCCGATCGGCAGATCCGCGATCTCAGCATCAAGACGCCGAGCCGGCGGGTTCTTGTTTCGGCCATGTCCGGCGGCAACCAGCAGAAGGTCGTCATTGGCAAGTGGCTCAGCCACGGCGCCAAGCTCTTCATTTTCGATGAGCCGACCGTGGGCGTCGATGTCGGCACCAAGGCGGAGATCTACCGGTTGTTCGCCAAGCTCTTGCGGGGCGGCGCGGGCATCATCGTCATCTCGTCCTACCTACCGGAAGTCTACGAGCTCGCCGACCGGCTCCATGTCTTCCGCCGCGGCCAGCTCGTCGCCAGCCATGATTTTCACGCTGCCACGCATGAGGAAGTCCTCGGCGAGGCGATCGGCGTCTGAACGACACATAAGATAAGGATAGAAAGAGGGAGAACAACAATGGCCGCCAATACTACAGAAGGCCCCACCGTCGCACCGCGGCGCAAGATGAATATCCTCTTCAGCTTGACGCTGATCCTTCTTCTACTTGCTCTTTGGGTCGTCCTGGGCTTTTGGACAGACAAATTCTGGACGCCGCTCAACATCACCAACCTGATGCGCCAGGGCTCGATGACGGCGATCCTGGCCCTTGGTCAAACCTTCGTCATCATCACCGCGGGCATCGACCTATCCGTCGGCGCCATTGTCGGCTTCTGCACCGTTATCATCGCCTGGCTGCTGCAGGCCGGATTTCCGGTTTCCGCCGCCATTCTCATTACGCTGGCCTTCGGCGTGCTGATCGGCGCATTCCACGCCTTCGGCATCGTCCGCATGGGCCTGCCGCCGTTCATCATCACGCTGGCGACCTTGACGTCTCTGCGCGGCATCGGCCTGCTCATCACCAACGGCTCGACGATCAATATCGTCAACGACGATTTCACCAATTTCGCCGTCGCGGATTTCTTGGGGATTCCGAGCCTGTTCTGGATGGTCATCCTGGTGGCGATACCGGCTTTCATCTTCCTGCATCTCAGCCGCTGGGGCCGCTATCTCTTCGCCGTCGGTTCGAACCGCGAAGCCGCGCGTCTCTCCGGCGTCAACGTCACCTGGATGATCTACCTCGCCTATATTCTGTCAGGCACCTGCGCCGCTTTCGTCGGTGTCCTGCTCGCCTCGCGCATCGCCATCGGCAATGCGACGCAGGCGGATGGCTGGGAATTGCAGGCAATCGCCTCTTCGGTCATCGGCGGCACCAGCCTTTTCGGCGCCGTCGGCTCCGTCTACGGCCCACTGATCGGCGCCTTCATCCTCGCCACCATCAACAACGGCGCCAACCTGCTGAACTTGAATTCCTTCTGGCAGCGCATCATCACCGGCGTGCTGATCATCGTGATCGTCTATTTCGATCAGTTGCGGCGGCGGCGTCTCTGAGGACTATCAAAATCGAATGACGATGTCGGCGGGCCGAAATGGCTCGCCGATTCACGTTGGCATCACGTGGTCAAACATTTCGAAGATGCGGCTACCGGCGTCACCTGGGCGAGCGACGGCATGGCTATAGCCTCGTCGGCCCCTCGACATCGAGGGATTTGCATCCCCTAGCGAATGACATCCGGCATCAGATCGAGACCAAGGTTTGAGCATCGATCACGCCGGCGATGGGCGTGATCTTTGCCAGCTCAAGTTCCTCAACAGGTTGCGGAGCGGCTTTTCGACCGCTTCGTAGGCGCAGACGCCGAGTAAGGTACCCGAGATGACGCCGAGGAACGTCGCGACGTCGTAGGGCATCTGCGTGGACGCAACCATTTTGATGACCACCGAGATCGCCAGCGTGTGCCAGAGATAGATCGAATAGGAGCTGTTGCCGAGATAGGTGAGCAGCGGAATATTTGGCAGCTTTCCGCTCCTCTCCAGCGATACCACGCCAAGCACGAGCGCCAGGGCGAGCGGTGCACAGGTCACTTCATTGAAGTCGAGGCCGATAAGCTCGATGGCGGCAAAACCCGACAACGCGGCGATCGCCAAGGCAAGGCCAAGGCCGGCGCCCGGCGTCCTCCCCGCTAGCCACAGCCGGCCAAGGATTGCACCGGCGACGAACTCAAGGACGATTGGCTGCGTATAGGTGATAAACAGGGAGGATTGCGGGTTGAAAATGTTGCCGGCGAGGACGAAGGCGAGGAAGATGGCGGCCATGCTGGCAAGCTGCAGACGGCGCGGCAACAGCAAGGTCGCGGCGAAGATGACGTAGAAGAACATCTCGAAATTCAACGTCCATCCCTGCACGAGAACCGGCCAGATCTCTCCATTGCTCGGCGAGCGCACGGGGATGAAGAACAGCGAGCCTAAGACATGCCCGGCCGTCAGCTTCATATTCGGAAACAGGCCGGCAAGCCCACCCGCGATCATGATGCTGGTGACGATCCAGTAAGACGGGGCGATGCGCTGCAAGCGATCGAGCAGGAAACGCAATGGCGTCACCGGCCGGCGCTCGCTCATCGTCCACATGATGAAACCGCTGATGACGAAAAAGACGTCGACGCCAGCCGCTCCAATGCGGAAATGGCTGCCGGTGCGCTCTGCGGCGTGGAACAGGACCACGGCGAGAGCGGCAAAGCCGCGCAGATATTGAATGCCATAGAGGGTCTTCATCTGCTGATCCGCGGCTCCCAATTCATCGATGGCGTAAACTCCATCCGATCGTCGGGAATGAGCGGGGCGGCCTTCGGCGCCCGCGTCTTCATCGTCAGCTTGCCCGCCGTGAAATAAAACAGGAACGAGCCGACATGATATGGATTGAGAATGTCGATCTCGACGAAGGCGCGGATCAGAAGCAGCGTCGCAACGCCGAGCAGAACATAGGATTCATCATTTCTGATGTCGCTCAGGAACCGCTTGATATGGCCGATGACGGCGGTGAGCAGGATCGCGACGAGCAGGCAGACGCCGATCAGGCCGGTCTCGACAGTCGTTTCGATGAAGGTGTTGTGGAAATGGAAGCCCGCACGAGAGGCGATGTAGAATTCGTCCCACAAGCGCTCCGGCTCTGAAAAGCCCTGTACCCAATAGGCTTGGTAGCCGACGCCGAAGAAGGGATGCTGCCAGATTGCTTCGATGCCCTGTTGCCACAAATAGGTGCGACCCGTCAGCGTCGAGTCCTTGCCGAAGGCACCGAGGACGAGGTCAACGCCACCGAAATTGACACCGGCTACAGCGACCGCCAAACCGGTTACGGCCAAAACGACAAAGAGCCTCTTCCGCTGCCGAGGCGACAGGAACAGGATGCCCCGCATGCCGATACTGAGCACGACGACCAAGCCTGTGGTCAAAACCGAGGTCGCCGATTGCGAGGCGAGCAGGCAATAGGCGGATAGCAGGCCGGCAATGCCACCGCCCAGCAGCCAGATGCGGCGCTCGCCGAGGATGAAGACGGCGGCGAAGGCGAAATAAATGCCGAGCGAGGCGTAGAAGCCGAGCTGGTTCTTCGAGTCGAAGGCGCCGACGAAGCTGTAGGTGCCGTCGAGCGGGTCATAGGCGTAATAGCCGAAGAGGATCGAATAGAGCAGCACGAGGCCCACGCCGGCAATCCCGCCGCGTGTGAGAGTGCGAATATCCAGCGTGCGCATGGCGATCAATGCGCAGATGATGTGCGTCATGTACTGGATCGCAGCGCGTGCCGTAATGGATGGCACGGCAGACCAGAAGATCGACAGGCAGGTAAACACGCCGAAGGCGAAGAGCCAGAGCTGCTTTTGATAGTTGCCGAGCGTGCTGCGATAGCCGATCAGGACCAGCGGAAACCAGAGGCCATAGTAGGCAAGAATAGAGGCCTGCCCGAAGCGGGAGGAATAAGCGAAGACGAAGAAAGAGAGCGCAACCGCCACCATACCGTAGGTGGCGTTGCTCCCTGGACGAATAAAGGTCGATTTCGCGATCTGCATCGACCCTCCTTAACGCATGGCAAGACCGGCGCTGACCTTGATGAGGTCGCCAGGCAGGACCTGGGTGTTCTCATCGGCCGGAATTTCCTTCGGCTGCCCGTTATCATCCCGCACGATGGCATAGACGATATTGACGCTATGCCCGTTGGCATCGAGATTGCTGGCATCGGCCGATTGCGCGACCGCTTCCTGCATCAATGCCTGGCTGGTGGAGAGCTTGAGTTGCAGTGTTTCCAATTGGGTATCGGTGTCCTGCAAATCCTGCGCGAGCGAATTTTGCCAGTCGTTGCGCAGCGTATTTTCATCCTGGTCGGCCTTGCTGATGCTCTGCTTGGCATTCAGCGATGCCGTGTCGGTATCCAGCAGGTTGGTCTCCACGTCGGAGGCGCGCTGTTCGGCCGAGATTCTGCGGGAGGCAAGTTCCAACCCTCTTTCGGCCAAACTTTCGACCTTGTCGCGGTCCGCCTTAGCCAGGTCGAGCTGGCGGCTTAGCGTATCGGTCTTCTTCCCCAGCGCCTCGACTTCGCTTTGCAGCAGCACCTTCAAGTCTGCCAGCGCCTGCAACTGCGTCTTCATGCGCTCGCCGCGCGTTTTCATCAGGGCTTCTTCGCTGGCGAGCAGGTCGGCCGATTGTGGCAATTTCTGCAGCTCCGGCGGAACATCGATCTGATCTTTGCCGGCGACTTCTGCCAGCAGACGCGCCTTGCGGATCAACAGGCGTCCACGCTCGGCCATGAGGACGACGGCATCGCCCTTGGCATTGATGTAGTCCCGGGCAAAGCGCTGGCCGGCATCGGCGCGGTGCAGGCCGCCGCCAAGACTGACCGCCTTAAGGACTGTGAGGTTGGGCACGAAAGAATATTGGCCCGGATTCTGAACCTCGCCGGTGAGATAGATGGGCCGGAATTGCGAAAGCTCTACGGAAGCCGAGGGGCGATCGCGCAGGCCGAATTGTTTTTGCAGCCCGACGCCGATCGCTTCGGCGATTTCGTCCGTCGTCTTGCCGCTGGCCGGCATATCACCGATGAAGGGGATGGAAACCGAGCCGGAGGGGCCGACGGTGTAATCACCCGAGATCATCGACCAATCGCGGACCGAGCCCTCCGCCGTCTGCCATTCGGCAACACGAATGTGCAGCTTGTCCATGACTCCCAGGTGATATCCGGGAAGATTATCGGCACCGGCATTACCCGACAGCATGCAGAGGCTGAGAAGCATAAGAGCTGTGCAGCGAAAAGGTGTAGCCGTGCCAACGGACTTACCAGGAGACTGAATTTCAATCATGCAGGATCTTTCCTGTTATTGGATGCAGCCCGCACTTGCGGGAAAACCGCAGGCGCTTCCCTGCGGTATCTGCGTTCGCCATCAGTAGCTGCCACGCGATAGGCAGACCGCGGGAATGGTTTTGGCGATGATGACCACGTCGCTGCTCAGAGACCAGTTCTTGACGTAGTGGGTGTCGAAGGCAACACGGCTGGCATAGGACACGTCGTTACGACCGCTCACCTGCCAGAGGCCTGTCAGGCCCGGGCGGGATTGGAGGTAGTAGATCGCTGCGTGTTCGTAGAGCTCCAGTTCGTCTTCGACGACAGGACGCGGGCCGACGACGCTCATTTCACCGCGAATGATATTGATAAGCTGCGGCAGCTCGTCGAGGCTGAGTTTGCGAAGCACCGCGCCGACAAGGGTGACGCGGGGGTCGTCCTGCAGTTTGCGTGTTGCACGCCATTCTTCCATTGCTCTGGGATTGGCCTGCAGATAGGCCTTCAGAACCTTGTCGCCATCGACGACCATGGTACGGAACTTCAGGCAACGGAAGGTCTTGCCGTTGTGTCCGATGCGGCGATGTCCGTAAAAAACGGGACCCCGATCCGAAAGCTTTACCAGGAGCATAAGCATAAGGAAGATGGGGCTGATGAAAATCAGCGCCGTTAATGCAGTGGTGACGTCGAACGTCCTCTTCAAGAATCCACCTGTTGGCGGAAAGACGTCACGTTCCGGAGCGCTGAAAAAAGCCGATGTGGCCGATCTCGTCGCAGACTTCATAGAGATGACTCCATTCATGTTGGCGAATTGGTCGGAAATGTCTCGGTCGCCTAGTTAGGGCTATGCAGTGAGGAGTGTAGGTGGCGATTATGATTTTTTAAGCCAAATTTTTGTGGCAACGCGGAATCGGGGTCGGGTTTTACCCCCGATGCATTAGATTTCTTAAGTTTAGACATTCCTTATATAATATTTATACTAAAGAATGTATTGTATAGACGGCTAAAAAATGCGCATCTTACGTTACGGATGGCGATGGGAGAGAATGTTAACGGCTATAGCGCGGATTTGTTCATCCGGTCTTGTTGGAATAGGCTTTGCTCACTCTTGAGCGTTCATGCGCAATCTTGATTTTTCACCGAAAATATTGCGTTGCAACACCATATTGCGGCGCACATATTGCCGGTCGCGACGGCCGAACTTTGTAATAAAAGTTGATTGAATTGATTAAATTCTGGCTCGGCCGCGTCCGATCACTAAGGTCATTAAAATTGTATATATTTACAAACTGGACAACTTTAATAAGAAATATGGAGAAAGAGAAAACATATGGGCTGCAATTGCACGTATTATGGAGGAGTAGTTTTAACAGGTGATGCGCTAAAGTCGTATTCGTTCAAAATCGTAAACGGACCGCAGTCATTTAGTTGAATCTAAAAGATTCATTAAATATATTTGGCTTGTGGGTCTTATTAAGGGAGGCAAGGCCTTGATCGCTCTTTTCCTGATGACTGTGTGCGCGAGGTAACGCCATGTATGCGCCACGCGTTTTCATCAGCATGCTCGGCGCCCTGGCGGTATTTGCCATCGCGACCTACTTCCTGACGCATTCTTTTTCGACCACGTTGGTCGAAACGGTAATTTGCGCCGTGCTACTGCAGATCGGTTACTTTATTGGCATCCTCTTCCTCGTATGGAAGGAGCGGACTGCGCGACAGGCATTGCTGCGTCAAAACACGGCTGCCACATCGTTGCGTGATGACGAAAAGGTCACCGGCCTACACGCTTCAAATCTCAATCGCTCCGAGCGCTTCAACCCCTGAGGTCGCCGCCAGCGCATCTTTTGACGGTGACGTGCTTGCCTATGGCTGATGTCGTCCTAAGTCTCCCGCGGAATAATGGAGGCTGATGTGACTGACAGTGCCGAAAACAATGTCTGTGTAATTATTGCCGCGAAGAATGCCAGCGACACCATTGGCCTTGCCGTCGCTTCTGCACTTCGCGAGCCCGAAGTGGCAGAAGTCGTTGTTATCGACGATGGCTCGGTAGATGGCACCGCCGCCTCCGCCGGCCTCGCGGACGACGGCAGCGGGCGTCTGATCATCCATGAATTCGAGAAAAATCGCGGCCCA
Organism: Rhizobium sp. LEGMi-198b; assembly: GCF_054114205.1. Classification (NCBI taxonomy): domain Bacteria; kingdom Pseudomonadati; phylum Pseudomonadota; class Alphaproteobacteria; order Hyphomicrobiales; family Rhizobiaceae; genus Rhizobium; species Rhizobium sp. LEGMi-198b. The sequence continues at coordinate 433,751 of NZ_JBSYVH010000006.1, forward strand.
GCGGCAGCACGCAACCATGCGATCGAGGTTTCGCGCGCTCCCCTGATCAGCATCCTCGATGCCGATGATTTCTTTTTTCCAGGGCGGTTCAAGCCGTTGCTCGCAAGCGACGATTGGGATTTCGTCGCTGACAACATCGCTTTCGTCAATGCCGATACGGTTCCCGATGCGATTACAATGCTCGATCATTTCGATCCGAAGCCGCGTTTTCTCGATCTTGTCGCCTTTGTCGAAGGCAACATTTCCAAGCGCGGCGTCCGGCGCGGCGAGATCGGCTTCCTGAAGCCGTTGATGCGCCGATCGTTTTTGGATGCTCATGGCCTGCGCTACAACGAAGCCCTGCGTCTCGGTGAGGACTACGATCTCTATGTACGGGCGCTTGCAAAGGCTGCACGCTACAAGGTCATCCATAGCTGCGGCTATGGCGCAGTGGTGCGCAGCAACTCCCTGAGCGGCCAGCATCGCACCGAGGATCTGCATCGGCTTTACCAAGCCGATCGGGCGATCCTGTCAGCCGGCGGGCTTTCCCCGGCCGACGCAGCCGCCATCCGCCGCCATGAGCAGCATGTTCGCAGCCGCTATGAGCTGCGGCGCTTTCTCGATATCAAGGGACAATCGGGCCTGGCAGCGGCCGCCTCTTACGCATTGGGCAAGCCCACCGCCATTCCGGCCATTGCCGGCGGCATTCTTGCCGACAAAACGGAACGTTTCCGGAAGGGCGGCGGGGTGCCGATCGCGCATTCGGGAACGAACGGCCTGCGCTATCTGCTGCAGGCCGCTCCTGAATAATGCTTCTCGCTATCAGAAGTAGTCGCGGCGCACGCCTTCGATAACGTCGAAGAGGCGTTGCTTTCGGCTGGCAAGGGCGGAGTCGGCGCTCAATTGCGGCTTCGCCTTGCTGGCCTGCCAAAGCGCGAGCGCCGAGGGCACAGCAAGTGCCTGCTTCGCCATCACTCTGAGGCGGGTCTGTTCGGGATCGGCAAGGACCACCGTTCCCCCATGCCGGTGCTTCTCCAGCTCTTCTGTGGCGTGCTCGTCCCGTTCGAAACCGACGCCCCAGAACCGGGCACCCTTGGCAATCGCTTCCGCGCGGGTGGAAACCGGAATGTGTTTTGGCGCATAGGTGACGCCGAGCGAGCGAGCCCAGTCGTTCCACTTGAAGCTATTGATCGCCCGTGACGTACTGACGGCGATCCACGGTACCCGGAAGGCATCGGCCAGGATCGCGCCATGCATGGACTCGGCGACAATCAGCTCGGAGGTCGCGATCTCGCGGATCACCGCCTTTGCCTCGCCGCGGGGGTCGAGATAGGAGAGGCCGACGGTCTTGCAGATCTCCGGCCATAGGCCCGCTGCCGCCGACTCCCAATGCGGGACGAAGGTGCGGCGATTACTTTTCGGCAGGTTTTTGAATTCCGGCATTTCGGTCACCATCACGGCCGGATCGATGACGCCCATGTCCTGCGGAAGGCCTACCTTTTCCGCCGTCAGCGGGCCGCGAACGCTGCGGATATCCCACTTGGTCCTGTCGCTCATGTCGGGAAGCGAGCCGTAGCCGAAGCCGCTGCCAATCACGAGCTTGTGGCCGTCGAGCGGCAGGATCAGGGTGTTGAGTACGGTTCCGACACCGACCAGCAGTGTTTCTTTATGAACGTCGCGCAGGCCGGGAAGCAGGAAATCCCAGAGCCAGAGATTGAGATCGTCACCGAAATTACCATGGGTGGATTCCCAGTGGAACGGCTTCATGCAGGTCTCCTTGGTGATTTAGATAATAGCTGAACATACGTTGGCTCTTCAGTAACAGGTATGGACAGCTTTGCTGCAGGTGCGAAAACTAGGGCGCCAACTTGCCCGCGGCAAGCTGCACCGCACTCTGCAATATTGCCGGGTCTTTCCACGCCCATTGCGCCAGTAGCCCAAGTTGCGGCAAACGCTTGCGCCGCAACTGCCGCGCCTGGCTCCACAGCGCCTGTTTGCGGGCGCGGTTTTTATAGGCGCGAATGGCCGCTATATCCTGCGGCCGGCGCAAGAACCGCTGTTCCAGCGTATTAAGCGCGGTCCAGGTGTTGAATTGCTGCCGGAGGAATTGCGGTGAATCATTATCAATGCTGTGAAAGATATTCATGCCTTCGCCACGCAGCGCGCCGGTATCTTCACACAACAACACGCGTTTGGCCGCAAGGATGCAGTCGCAGAAGAACAACACATCCTCTGCCGCCAGCCGCAATGCGGCCTCGAAACGGATTTTCTCGAACAGTGGTCGGCCGATCACCATGCAGGAGAGATGCAGAAAGCTCCAATCTTTCAGCATGACGCTGGCGATATCAGGAACTTCGATAAGCGACGGCGTTTGGGAGAGACGGGTGGCATTCACTGATTTTGCCAGTTCCGCCATGCTGAAATGGTAGGAGAATTCCTCGCCGCCATGGATCGAGTCCCAATAACAATCAGCATCGTACCGCGTCAGGGCCTCGAAGGCGTTGCTGAGATGTTGCGGCGCCCATTCGTCGTCGGAATCCAGGAAGGCGACAAAACGGCTTGAAGCCGGCACGTTGTCGAGGCCGGTATTGCGTGCGCCACCCGGTCCCGCATTGGCCTGACGGATAACCGTAATTCGCGCCCGCTCTTTTTCGCTAAGCGCCTGAAGCTCGTTTTCTGCCGGAAGCGGCGATTCATCGTCGACAATGAGGATATCGAAATCCTGAAACACCTGCTTGGATATCGATGTCAATGCACGCTGCAAAATGCCTGTCTGCCTCTGATAGAAGGGGATAACAATCGTGATCGACGCCATTTTCAAGCCTTTACGGTTTTCAATAAAGAGTTTGTGGCCCCTTTTCACAGGGACCGCCATGCGCTTTTCGACACTCTCCATCGCTGAATTTTCAGCCGGTCCCGAAAGACAGGATGTCGCCGTGGCCTCAACAGTTAGTGCCCGATCTGTTCCGAACAATGACGGAGAGTGCGTTTTATCGAGAACGAGAGCATTTGCCATCGTCGACATCGTAACCTTCGTCGGCTCAAGCAGAAGGTCGAAAACGAAATCGCAACCCATAAGTGAGTGATCTTATTCGCATTTTCTCAATAAGCTTGCATCATCGCCCTATTTTGATCACGATTGATCGTGCGATCTGCGGCAATGCAAAAAAATCCTCGGCCGGTGGAAAAAAATTTGGTGCTGCCGCAGCGTGTAATTCCACGCTATCGCGTTAACATTATACCACTCTTAAAATCGTTTTAAACCAACCACTTCCATAGGTATTAATCCGATTGAATTAGATGTTTCTTCATCTCTTTCATCGCGCCAGGACACGTCTGCGAGGCCATATATCCCGGTTTTTTGCTGCAGTGCCATATTTCCTTTCGCCAGATCGCCCTAGCTTACGTCTGCGGGCTCTAGTCTGCTCTGGTTGAAACGGCTGCAAGGGGGGAGCGGTCCGAAAAAGGGGTGACAGCTATCGTGAATGTGACTGCCAACGTGTCTTCGCGGATCAATCTCATGCGCATCGTGCTCATCTCGGGCATCGTATTTGTACATATCCCGTTTGATACGGATTCCAGCCCATTCAACGGCGCCTATGGCCTCTTTGATTGGCTTCGGGTCTTCCTGCGCGACAGCCTGTTTCGCGTGGGCGTTCCCTGCTTGAGCGCCATTTCCGGCTATCTGCTTTTCCGCCACGGCGCGGCCTCGCTGGACTACGGCAAGACCGTCCGCCGCAAGACAAGGACCGTTCTCCTGCCATTTCTGCTATGGAACAGCGCCTTTTTTCTTTTTGTGCTGATCCTGCAGGCCAGCGGTATCGGCGATGGCTATCTGCCGGATCTGACGAATGCCAGCCCGCGCACCCTCGCTACACTTCTGTTTGCCACCGAAGGCGCGCCGATTGATTTGCCCCTCTATTTTCTGCGCGATCTCTTCGTTTGCATCCTGCTCTCGCCGTTGCTGGCGATGCTGATCCGCCACTACCCGCTGCCGACGCTGGTATTTCTGCTGATGCTTGCGGCGTTGCCGGTACCGCTTGGCATCGTGCTCAGGAACTCCATCCTCTTCAGCTTCAGTTTCGGCATCTATCTCAGCCTTTATCGCATCGATCTAACCATCATCGACCGATACGCGGCCCCCATCGGCGCAGCCTTTCTCGCACTCGCGATTTTGTGGGCGACAGTGGCTTATTTGACCGCGCCGGAACCGCCAGTGTGGCTGGAATTCAGCCGGGATATGATGGTGCTCGCCGGTATTCCAGGCTTCTGGGCGCTGTCGGCAATCCTGATCAAGAGCAAGGTTGGTCAGCAATTGGCGGAAACCGGCGGCTTGAGCTTCTGGATCTTCTGCGCCCATCACCCGCTGCTGTTGAGCCTCTGGATTCTGTGGAACCGAACCGGCGTGGATCTCTATCCCGTCTTCTACCTGCTGGCCGCCGCCATCACCCTGACGGTGCTGCCTTTGACCAACGGCATGGCGCGCAACGCCCTGCCCTCTTTCTACAATCTACTGACCGGCAGCCGCATGCGGCCGCGTGTCGAAGCCCTGGCCGATGGCCGGCGGGCAACCTCCGAGTAAAGGTGACACATGACGAAACCGATCTTCCATTCCCGGGGACTTAACCTTGTTGCATTCGCAGTCTTGAGCGTCGGTCTCATCCCTTGCGCAGTTTCCGCGCAGGAGGATCAGCCGAACGGCAAGTCTTTCGTCGACAATTTCGACCGGATCGACAGCGGCCGGTGGTTCGTTTCGGATGGCTGGAACAACGGCCCGCACCAGAACTGCACCTGGTCCAAGAAGGAGGTCAGTGTCGAGGGCGGCATGCTGCAGCTTCAATTCACGCAGGCCAAGACCGGCCAACGGGACTATGCCTGCGGCGAGATCCAGACGACCAAGACCTATGGCTACGGCACCTATGAGGCGCGTTATCGCACCGCGACCGGCTCCGGCCTTAATTCGGCTTTCTTCACCTATATAGGTCCGACCGACAAGAAACCGCACGACGAGATCGATTTCGAAGTGCTCGGCAAGAACCTCGGACAGGTTCAGGTCAATCAATATATTGGCGCCAAAGGCGGCAATGAGAAACTCGTCCCGGTCGCCGGCGGCGCCGATCAAGGCTTCAACGATTACGCCTTCGTCTGGGAAAAGGATCGGCTCCGCTACTACCTGAACGGCAAGCTCGTCCAGGAGGTAACCGATCCGTCGAAGATCCCAACGCATGCGCAGAAGATCTTCTTCAGCCTTTGGGGCACAGACACGTTGAGCGGCTGGATGGGCAAGTTCGCCTATGGCGGTGGGCCGGCGACCATGCAGATCGATCGCGTTGCCTTCACGGCAGCGGGCGATAAGTGCCAGTTCCCGGAATCGGTCGCCTGCAAGATCAACTGAAACATTCCGGCTGCGAAGCGGATTTCGCAGCCGGAGCAATGAACGTGGTGCAACACGAACGAAACGAGGCGCCTGGCATCCGGCCGGGTACGAGAGCGGAAGTTTTCATGCTGCATATTCTCTATTTCGTCCACGATCTCGCCGATCCCGCCGTCCGCAGGCGGGTGCTGATGCTGCAGGCGGGTGGGGCGAAAGTAACGCTGGCAGGCTTTCGGCGCGATGACAACGCGTTGGCTGCCGTGCACGGTGTCGAACCGATCGAACTCGGGCGGACGCGTGATGCGCAGTTCGCACAGCGTATCGCTGCCGTTGCCAAGTCTGCTCTGCAACTGCGCGGATTGCTGCGTTCGATTGAAAAGCCAGACGTGATCATCGGCCGCAATCTTGAAATGCTGGCCGTGGCCAATCGCGCCAAGTCGATCTTCGGCGGCGATATGCCCGTTGTCTACGAGTGCCTCGATATTCACCGGCTGCTGCTGCGCAAGGACGTCTTTGGCGGCGCCCTTCGTGGCATCGAGCGCCATTTCGGCGCGGATGCGGCGCTGCTGCTGACCAGTTCGCCGGCCTTTGTCGAGCATTATTTCCGCTCTCGCTCGGGCCTCGACCTGCCGATCCTCCTTCTCGAGAACAAAGTCCTGGCGATCGAGGGTATCGGGGCTGAAATTACCGTTGCGCCGCGATTGCCAGCCGCCAACGAGCCCTGGAAGATCGGCTGGTTCGGTGCGCTTCGGTGTCGCAAATCACTGGAAATGCTTGCTGAATTTTCACGTCAGATGGAAGGCCGCTTCGAGATCGTCTTGCGTGGCCGGCCGGCCTATTCCGAGTTCAGTGATTTCGATGGCTTCGTGCGCGATGCGCCCTTCATGCGCTTCGGTGGCCCATACAAAAATCCCGAGGATCTCGCGGCGATCTATGGCGAGGTGCAATTCTCCTGGGCTATCGACTTCTTCGAAGAAGGACTGAATTCCAGTTGGCTATTGCCGAACCGTCTCTATGAAGGCGGCCTGCATGGCGCCGTGCCGATCGCCTTCAATGGCACTGAAACCGCACGGTTCCTGGCAAACCGAAAAATTGGGCTGACGCTCGAAAAGGCGGATGCTGCGCACCTTGTCGCCCTCCTGGGCGACATAAATAAGGAGCGCTACCTCGCCGCTTTCAACGCCTTGGCCGCGCAGGACCGCAGGCAATGGATGACCGACCGCGCCGAATGCCAAGGATTGGTGCAGCGGCTGGCCTCCCTTACCCGCGCCAGTGGCCAAACCGCCGAATTAAAAGCCCTCCCACAAATGCATCGCAATAGAGGTGGATTGCAATGAAGACCGGAATTCCCATGGATATGCGTTGCTTAATCGTTATTCCCTGCCTCAATGAGGAGAAGCATATCGAGCCGCTGATTGCCAAGCTCGGTAGTGCTCTGGACGAACTTGATGCCCGGATCGTGGTTGCCGATGGTGGTAGCACGGATAGAACGCGCGACATCGTCAAGGAGATCGCCGCGACCGATCCGCGCATTCTCCTGCTCGACAACCCGAAGCGGCTGCAAAGTGCTGCGATCAATCTCGCCATCGAAACCTTTGGCCGCGACTACGACTATTTCATTCGCATCGACGCCCATGGCGATTATCCCAGCGACTACTGCCAGATCCTCGCGCAGGAGGCGCAGGCGACTGGGGCGGATTCGGTTGTCGTCGCCATGCGTACCATGGGCTTTAGCGCTTTCCAGAAGGCGACGGCGGTGGCGCAGAATTCCAAGCTCGGCAATGGCGGCTCCAAGCACCGCGAAGGCGCCAAGGGGCATTGGGCCGATCACGGTCACCATGCGCTGATGCGCATCTCTGCCTTCCGCGCCGTCGGCGGCTATGACGAAGCCTTCAGCCACAATGAGGATGCCGAGCTCGACTATCGCCTACGGAAGGCCGGTTATCGCATCTGGCTCACCGACAAGACGGCAATGACCTATTATCCGCGCTCCAGCGTTCCGACGCTTTTCCGACAGTATCTCGGCTATGGCCGCGGCCGTGCGCGCAATATCCTCAAGCATCGCAGCATGCCGAGCGTCCGCCAGATGCTGCCGCTGGCGGTGGTGCCGATCTTCGTCGGCGCGTTTCTGGCGATCCTCAGTTGGATTGCGGTCGTTCCCATCAGCCTTTGGGCTTTTGCATGCGTAGCCTATGGCTTCTGGATCGCGCTCGGCGAGCGCAATCCGTACGGACCTCTCGCCGCCGTCTCGGCCATGGTCATGCATTTTGCCTGGTCGATGGGTTTCTGGATGGAAGTCTTCAGCTTCCGTGCACGCAAGGTGGTGTCATGACGCGGAACCCGGAGCGCCGATCCGTGAGGATCGATATCGCTGTCTGCACCTATCGCCGCGCCGAACTGGACCAGACGCTGTTGTCGCTGGCGGTCTTGACCGTTCCTGTGGACGTTACTGTCCGTATCATCGTTGCCGACAATGACGTGATGCCAAGTGCGCGCGACCGCGTCGAAGCCATGCGTTCGGCGGTGCCTTTCGAGATTGCCTATGTGCATTGCCCCGCTTCGAACATTTCGATCGCCCGCAACGCCTGCCTCGAGCATGCGACCGGCGATTTCGTGGCCTTCATCGACGACGACGAGACCGCATCAGAGGATTGGCTGGCTGAATTACTGGTGACCGCGGATACCACCGGAGCCGACGCGGTGCTCGGCCCCGTCAGCGCCGTCTATCCGAACGGTGCGCCGGGCTGGATGCGGCGCGGCGATTTCCATTCGACATTGCCGGTCTGGGTCTCCGGCGATATCCGCACGGGCTATACCTGCAATGTCCTGCTGCGGCGCAACGCGCCGTCGCTTGCCGGCCGCCGCTTCAACATCGCGCTGGGGCGCAGCGGTGGCGAGGATACGGAATATTTCGCCCACATGCACAGGGCGGGCGGAAAGATCGCCTTTGCCGAGGATGCCATGGTCTACGAACCCGTGCCGAACGGGCGGGCGACGGTTGCCTGGCTCACGAAGCGGCGGTTCCGTATGGGGCAGACGCATGGGCGGATGCTGCTGGAGACGTCGGCCGGTCTTGGCCGGTGGAAGGCGATCGCGCTTGCTGGCGCCAAATCCGGCTATTGCTTTGCCGCCGCTGCGCTTCTTGCCGCTTTCCCCGTCCAGCGCCACCGCTACGGCCTGCGCGGTATCATGCACGCAGGCGTCGTCAGCGGCCTGTTCGGTGTCCGCGAAATCGAACAATACGGAAATTTGGAGAAAGCACCGCAATGACGGATTTCATCCCTGATGTCAGTTTCGTCATCGCAGCCTACAACGCCGAGGACACCCTGGAGCGCGCCATTGACAGCGCGTTGGCGCAGGGTGCCGTCAGCATGGAGGTGATCGTCGTCGACGATTGTTCCAGCGACAATACCCCGACGATTGCCGGCAACCACCCCGATCCGCGCGTTCGGCTCGTTGCCATGCCCCGTAACGGCGGTCCCGCCGCGGCACGCAATGCCGGCCTTGACGCCGCTCGCGGCCGTTGGGTTGCCGTGCTTGATTCCGACGATGCGCTACGCCCGGACCGCATGGCACGGCTGATTGCACGGGCCGAAAAGGCCGAGGCCCAGATCGTCGTCGACAATCTCGATGTTATCAGGGGAGCGGATGAGGCGGCGGGCACGATGTTTCCGGAAGCCGTGCTCGCGCGTCTGCCGGTTCTGACGCTGCAGAAATTCATCATGTCGAACATGATTTTCCGCTCCGAGCATAATTTCGGCTACATGAAGCCCGTCTTCGAGCGCGCCTTTCTCGAGAAGCACCACCTGCGCTTCGACGAGGCCCTCAGGATCGGCGAGGACTATATTTTTCTCGCCTCCGCATTGGCTAAAGGCGGCGTCTGCGCTGTCGAACCTACAGCCGGTTATCTCTATTACATTCGCGAAGGTTCGATCTCGCGCGTGCTGAAGCGGCAAGATGTCGAGGCGATGATTGCCGCCGACCAGAAGTTTTTCTCTACACATCCTTTCGGTGCCGCCGCTCTGGCCGCCCAACGGCGACGGACGCGCAACCTGAAAGAAACACTATCCTTCCTAATGCTTGTCGACAGCATCAAGGACGGTTCCTTACCGAACGCGCTGAAAATTGCCTGCTGCAATCCGGGCGCGGTTCGTCATTTGCGCATGCCGATCGCGGCCCGTCTGCGTCGTCTTGCCGCCCTTCTTCGGGGCAACGGCGAGACAACCGTCCTGCAGGGCGGCGGCGAAGTCGCGTCGGCGTCCCCGATCTCCCCCTCCCTCCCCAGTTTGGGCGCAGGCCCTCACTCTAACAAAGGATAGAGCTATGGACCCTAAGCATCGTGTGAGAAAAGCAATCATCCCAGTTGCTGGCAACGGAACCCGTTTCCTGCCGGCCACCAAGGCGATGCCCAAGGAAATGTTGACGATCGTCGATCGTCCGGTGGTGCAATACGCCGTCGACGAGGCCATCGAGGCCGGCATAGAGCACATCGTCTTCGTCACCAGCCGCAACAAATCGGCAATCGAGGATCATTTCGACGATACGCCGGAGCTGATCTCCTCGCTGCATAGAGCGGGCAAGACAAAGCAGGTTTCCGAACTGGAGCGTCTTCTGCCGCGGGCCGGCTCGGTCAGCTTTACCCGCCAGCAGGCGCCGCTCGGCCTCGGCCATGCCGTATGGTGCGCTCGAGACCTGATCGGCAATGAGCCGTTTGCGCTGCTGCTGCCCGACATGGTCTGCCATGGCCTGCGCGGCTGCATGGCCGGGCTAATGGAACTCTATGACGAAGTCGGCGGCAATATCGTCGCGGTCGAGGAATGTGCGCCGGAAGAGACCTCGAAATACGGCATTATCGGCCGTGGAGCGCCGGTTCGCCACGGCTTCGGTGTGACCAAAATGGTTGAGAAACCGCATCCGTCGGAGGCGCCTTCTAACTTTTACCTCAATGGGCGCTATATTCTCCAGCCTGAGATCTTCGACATCCTGGCGCGGCAGGAACGCGGCGCTGGCAACGAGATCCAGCTAACCGACGGCATGCTGCGCCTGTCTCAAACACAGGACTTCCATGCCCAGGCTTATAGCGGACGGACTTTCGATTGCGGCTCGAAGCAAGGCTTTATCGAGGCGAACGTCGCCTTCGCGCTGGCACGCGCGGACATTGGCGGTCTCGTTTACGACTCGATCCGAAGCCTGGTTCTCTCGCACGAAGCGCAGATGACCGCAGCTTAAGCCGCTTCACACTTTCGCCTGCGGCCTCGATGGCCGCAGGCCATTGCCGCTATTCATTTAGGCTTCTCCGACAAGGTGGTCGCCATGCATCAGAAGAATTTCACCTTCCACAGCGCTCTTCCAAAGGAGGAGCAGGATGGTTTCATTGACCTAGACCGGCTGATGGCGGTCATCACCCGTCGCATCCGCACCATCCTCGCCGGTGTGGTCATCTTCGTCGCACTGGCGGTCGCTTATCTGCTGACCGCACCTTCGACCTATACGTCAGCGACACAGATATTGCTCGACGAAACCATGACCAAATATGCGGAGGACCAGCCGCCGCAGGCCAGCAGCCAGCAGGCCGACATGGAGATCGCCAGCGCTGTCGAAATCCTGAAATCCAACGAGATGGCCTTGCGCGTCGTCGATGCGGCGGGCCTCGTCAACAATGACGCGATCCTCAATCCGCCGCAGTCGCCGGTAGCGCTGATCAAATCCGGCGTGAAGCTGATTGCCAGCGCCTTTAAACCGGCGAAGCCGCCGCTAACTGCCGAAGAGGCGCGCGAGGCGCAACGTCAGCAAATCGCCGCGACATTGCAGGACGCTCTCAAGGTGGAGCGCGTCACCCGCAGTTCCGTCGTCTCCGTATCCTTCGGCTCGACCGATCAGCAATTGGCCGCCAAGGTCACTGCGGCCTATGCCGACGCCTATCTGACGGATCAGCTCAATGCCAATTTCGATGCGACCGAGCGGGCATCCGTCTGGCTGCAGGAGCGGCTGAACGACCTGCGCGAGCGTTCGCAACAGGCTTCGCTCGATGTCGAAAAATATAAGGCCGAGAACGGTCTGACCTCGACCGGCGGCGAACTGATGTCGGAACAGCAGATTTCCGATCTCAACAAGCAATTGATCATCGCTCAGGCCGATACTGCCAGCGCCTCGGCGCGCTATTATCAATACAAATCGATCATCGATCAGGGACCGGACAATGCGGTGAAAAACGCGACGATCTCGTCCAGTCAGACCGACAATAGCGTATTGCAGGATCTGAAGACGCGTTATCTCAATGTGCAGAAGCGCGAGCAGGACGTGACGCAGAATTTCGGCGCCAGTCATCCCCAGGCCGTGGCGCTGAAGGCGGAGCGCGAAGACATCACGCGGCAGATTTACCAGGAACTGCAGCAACTGACGGCGAGCTACAAGAATGAATTCGACGTAGCACAATCGCGTGCGGTGTCGCTGCGCAACAGCATCGAAGGCGTGGTCGGCAAGAACTCCGAGGCCAATAAATCCCTCGTGCAATTGAATGCGCTGAACCAGAAAGCGACAGCGCTGAAGACGCTCTACGAATCCTATCTCAGCCGTTATGAGGAGGCATCGCAGCAACGCTCCTTCCCGATCGCCAAGGCCCGCGTCATCTCCGCCGCCGGTGTGCCATCCGCGCCGTCAAGCCCGAAAAAGACACTCGTCCTGGCACTTTCGATCGTGCTCGGCTTGATGGCCGGCGGTGCCTTTGCCGCGCTGCAGGAATTCCGCGACCGGTACTTCCGGGTCGAAGCCGATGTGCGCGCAGCGCTCGGCCTCAAATTCCTGGGCTATTTGCCGCTGCTCGGCCAACAGACATTCGACAAGAAGAAAAAGAAGGGTCGCAAGCTCAAAGTCGGGCCGGCAACGGCCGAGGATGCCGAGACCGGTGTCGCTTTCGAACGGATCATGCGTGTCTCGGTCGAGGCCCCGCGCTCGATATTCGCCGAAACCCTGCGCAACGCCAAGCTTGCCAGCGATGTCATGCTGCAAGGACGGGCTGACCGCGTGATCGGTGTTGTCTCGGCATTGCCCGGCGAAGGCAAGTCGACGACGGCCGCCAATTTTGCCGCGCTGCTCGCGAGCAGCGGCAAACGCACGCTGCTGATCGATGCCGACTTGCGCAATCCCGGTTTGAGCCGGATGCTGAAATCACCGCCGCAGACCGGCCTCATCGAGGCGGCTCTCGGCGAAATTCCCTGGGCAAGTGCCGTCAGGGTCGATCCGCGCACCAAGCTTGCTATTCTACCGGTGGTTCTACGCGATCATCTCCTGCACACCAGCGAGCTCCTGTCTTCGCAGGGCATGCTGAACCTGATGGAAAGCGCGCGGAAGATGTTCGACTACATCGTCGTCGACCTTGCGCCGCTGGGCCCGGTCATCGACGCCAAGGCATTCGCGCCGCAGGTGGACGCCTTCCTCTTTGTTGCCGAGTGGGGCGCGACGCCGACCAATCTCGTCAGGGATTTGCTGGAACAGGAGCCGCAGATCAATTCGCGTGTTCTCGGCGTCATCCTCAACAAGACGGATATGTCGGAACTGTCGCGCTACAGCGACTTCGGCGGCACGGAGCGCTACCGGCAGAAATACACCAGCTACTACACCGAGGAACAACCGAAGGCAGAAATCGACGCCTAGAGCAATCCAGGAAAAGTGCGAACCGGTTTTCGGTCCGGAATGCGTAAAAACAAAGTGATAGAGCGGGAAAGCGATTCCGTAAAACGCTGAACCGCTCTCCCCTACGCTTTCAACGTCCTGGCACCGGCGCGTGCCAGGACGTGTTCGCGCCAAATCGTGAAGATGCCCGCAGCCACGACGATGATGGCTCCTATCACAGTATAGACATTGAGCGTCTCGCCGAAGATCGAGACGGCGATGATCGCCGAGAAGACGAGCTGCAGATAAGTGAGCGGCTGGATCACCACCGCGTCGAGAAGGTCATAGGCGCGAATGAGAAAATAGTGGCTCGACATGCCCGTGAGGCAGAGCACACCCAGGAAAGCCCAGTCATACGGCACAACCGGTGCCCAGAAGAACGGTCCGATGCAGCTCATGGCAACGGCGCCGACGACGCCGGTGTAAAGAAAACTCGTCATCGCGGAATCGTCCCGGCTGACATAGCGGGTGAGAACGACATACAGCGAAAACAACAGGGCACCGGCAAGCGGCAGCAGGAAACGAATGTCGAAAAAGCCGCTTTCCGGCTTCAGGATCAGCAGCACGCCGACGAAGCCGATGCAGATTGCCAGCCAGCGCCGCCAACCGACCCTTTCGCCAAGGATCGGCACGGACAATAACGCGACCATCAATGGTCCGGACGAGAAGATCGCCTGCGAACGGGCAAGGCCGACGATGACGAAGGACGAGATGGCGACCACGATCTGCGCGGCTAGCAGCAGCCCTCGGGCGATCTGCAGGCGCGGCCGTTTGGTGCGGATGGCGACACGCAATCCGCCGGGTGAGCGCGACGCCAACGCCACGGCAAAAAGCATGAAGGCCCAGTAGCGGATCATCGCCACGAAGAGCGGCGGATAGGCACTCACCAGATGTTTTGAGATGCCGTCCTGTATGGCGAATATGCTGATCGCCAACAGCGTGAAGACATAACCGGCAGTATTGGATTTCATTTCGGCTCGAAGGAAGGATGGTATGCGGCCCCGGAAGCGCCGGCCGAACCGACGCTGCCGATCATAATAGGCCATTCGATCTTTCGATCATAGGCTCCCGCATCTGCCTTACTACACGAAATGTGTCGATCAGCTTTTTTGCGTGCCTTCGATAAAGGCGGCGAAACCCTCGACGAAAGCGGCGAGGTTCTGCTTCACTTTCTCGTCGACGATTTGACCTTCCGCATCGAACACGCTGCCGGCGCGCGACACCATCAGCCGGCCGCCGAACCAGGGATTGGCGCCGAGCGTGCGCAGCACGGGCAGCCAGGCAGTCTGGCTAAGGATCGTGCCGAAATTGCCGGGCGAGGCGCCGAGAACGGCGACGGGTTTTGCCCGGAAGACGCGGGGAATATCGCTGGGCGGCCTGCTCATCCAGTCGATCGCGTTCTTGAAAACGCCGGGAAGCGAATTGTTGTATTCCGGCGTGAACAGGATCAGGCCGTCGGAGGCTGCGGCCAGCTCCTTGAGCTCGCTCACCTTTTCCGGAATACCTTCGGCCTCGACATCGGCGTCATAAAGCGGAATGCCATGGATCGTCCCGGCGATGAGTTCAACGCCCGGCGGCGCGAGCGCGACAGCGGCGTGCAGCAGTGCCGTGTTGAATGAGCCCTTGCGAAGGCTGCCCGATATGCCGAGAATTTTCATCGTGTCCCCCATAAGAATTGGATGGGGAGAGATTTATAGCTCGATACCATTCGTCAAGGACCGATGGTCATGTGAATGCGGATAGCCCAAGTCGAATATCGCCTGCCCCTCAGATATCAATAAAAACGGCACCGTTTTCGACCTTGACGGGATAGGTTTTGAGGTTGACGCAGACGGGGGCGCCCTTGGCCTCGCCGGTGCGGTAGTCGAAGCGGCCGTTGTGCTTGGGACATTCGATGATGTT
>NZ_JBSYVH010000007.1:0-434438 GCF_054114205.1 Rhizobium sp. LEGMi-198b
GTCGAGTTTTTGCTTGCCTCAATGCAACGATGATGGAATCTATCATATTCCATCAACCGCCCATCTCATTCATGATGGAATACCTCAGGACCATCCATGCGCAGACCAACCATCGCTGATCTCGCTAGAGCGTGATGGAGAGCGGCTGCGCCCAATGAGCAGCGGATCAGACATTTTTCCTTTTGAGGCCTCCTACTTGGGAAATATTCGAATGATAGAATTCTATCATTCAGACCGAAAATTCTTCCACGAAGAAGAACCAAAGCGCTCCTTCGCCCAAAAATCACCTGACCCCAAAAAGTCCGCGATTTTTTTGGGAACCTTTTTCTCTCAACTCTATCCAATGGCTAGTTCCGACACCGGACCAACGGACGAAGGACGCGTGACATTCAATGTTCGCTCGGGATTAACAACGAACGGGAGAGAAATCATGTTCAAGCACATTCTGACCGCGACATTCCTGGTCGGCTTCGCCAGCACCGCGGCAATCGCCGCGGATACGAAAATCTCCGATCCACAAATCGCCCATATCGCCTACACCGCCGGACAGATCGACGTCACGGCTGCCGAGCAGGCGGTGAAAAAAAGCAAGAATCCGGAGGTGGTCGAATTCGCCAAGACTATGGAGCGCGACCACAAATCCGTTAACGAGCAGGCGCTGGCGCTGGTCAAGAAACTCAAGGTCACGCCTGAGGACAATGACGTCAGCAAGTCGCTGAGTGCCCAAGCCAGCAAGGAACTGGCCAAGCTCGGCAAGTTGGACGGCAAGGCCTTCGACAAGGCCTATATCGACAATGAAGTGGCCTATCACAAGGCGGTCAACGACGCGCTTTCCAAGCAACTGATCCCATCGGCAAAGAATGCCGAACTCAAGTCACTGTTGGAGACCGGCCTTACACTCTTCCAGGAACATCAAACGCATGCGGAACATCTTGCCGCGGCGATGAAATGAACCGGCGATGGGCGCGATGAATACAAAGCGTCTATCGGTGATTGTCGTGGGGTTGCTGCTCATGACGGTCAGCACGGTGACGAAGTCGGCCGAATATCAAATCGCCATCGCGAATATGAAATTCGGCCTGCCGCCGGCCACGTTGCACGTCGGCGACGTGATCGTCTGGCGTAACGATGATATATTCCGCCACACGGCCACCGCGCGCGATGCCAGCTTCGACATCGACCTGCCGGCCAAGTCGCAAAAGAAAATGACCATCGAACGCACCGGCGACGTGAAATTTTACTGCCGCTTTCATCCGATGATGATCGGGGAACTGAATGTACAGCCGTAGGGAGAGAGAGGAGCCACGATGACTGCCGTCTCCGCCGCAGCCAAGCGACAACGGCCGGATCCTTCCACCTATTCGGAAGCCGAACTCATCGCTCGCGCCAAGGCTGGCGATGAGGATGCCATCCGGATCATTGTCCAGCGCAACAACCAGCGCTTGTTTCGAACGGCGCGCGCCATCGTCGGCAACGACGCTGAGGCGGAGGACGTTGTGCAAGCAACCTATGTGCAAGCGTTTATCAACCTCGCCGCCTTCCGCGGCAGTTCAAGCTTATCGACCTGGCTGACGAGGATTGCGCTCAACGAAGCGTTTGCCCGCATGCAGCGACGACGCGACTTTACCGGGCTTGAGGAGATCGACATGCAGAACAAGGCGTCAGGCGGCGGTTTGTTGCACTTCCCCTCCTCGCTCGCGCCAGCCGATCCCGAGGCTGAATTGGCGCGAAATCAGACGAGGCGTCTGCTGGAACATGCAGTGGATGCCCTGCCCTCAGAGTTCCGCACGGTCTTCATTCTGCGCGACGTGGAGGGCTTCAGCACGGAGGAGACGGCATCCCTCCTCAACATCAAGCCGGAGACCACCAAGACCCGGCTGCACCGTGCCCGCAAGATGATGCGGCTTTCGATAGAAAAGCAGTTTTCCGGGGCATTTTCCGCCCTCTTTCCCTTCGATGGTGCCCGCTGCGCCAATATGGCTGACCGGGTGATTACAGCGCTGCGCACAATACACGCGGGGAAAAGGGATTCCTCGATACCATCGCAGTAGAAGGGGTCGTATCAGGATTTGGGTGTCGCATGCTGCCTGCCGAGAAATGTCATTTCCTCGTGCTTCACCCTGTTCTCGTCATCGAGAATCGCGCGCCACATGCGGTTGCCTAGTCGCAAGGAAAGGCGTTTCGTTCCCGCGTGATCTTCCGTGCCCACCTCCACGGAAGAGGTGACGGAGCCGCGCTGCATGTAGCGGCGAAATTCTGCAAGCGAGAGACCAAACCGATCGGCGATTTCCGAAGAATCGACAATAAAATCCCCATTTTGCGCGCGCTCAACGAACATTGCTTCACCCCTTCCGCAGATATACACGCTCATATATCAAACCGAAATGAAGAACGACCACCGGCGGGAGAATCGTTCCCGCCTCCGATCAAACGCTTTGGCGTCTACGGCGTTCGCACCTTTGCGGAAAACGCAAATCTCGGCACGGTGGAGACAAGCTGGGCCGACAAAAGCGATATCACCGAAATCAGCACCAAAAAGCCTCCGATGTAGAGCCACGGCGACATGTGATCGCTGTGGACGAAGTGCTCATATATTTCGGTAAAGCCCCTGTGACACATATAGATCGGATAGGAGAGGTAGCCGAGAAATATGCCAATCGGCTGAATCTTCTCCGGAATTTCCAGATATGTGCCGGCAAGAACGATAAGCGGCGAGATGATGATGCAGAAGAGCAGGGCGAATTTCAGCGAATAGGTCGGCAGAAACAGCAGAGCGAAAATCAAGGAGATCGGCAGGAGCGCAAAATAGGTGGTGACGGGCCGCCTGTCTTTCTGAAGCCTGAATATGATCATGCCGACGACAAACGAGAAAAACACGCGAGCCAGTCCACCGTCGACCGATCGCCATTCCCAGCCAAGGTCGAGGGAGCGGTGCAAGGCGACGGATGCGAGCAGACAGCCAAGTGATGCCGCCGCGACAATAGCTAGATATTTCGTTCTCATCCTGAAAAGCATCAGGGCGAATACCAGATTGACGAGCAGCTCCCAGAACAGCGACCACGCAGGCCCGTTCAAAGGGTATAACGGCCACAAATCCGTTGCGGATCTCGTCAGAAAGCTCGGAGACGGCAGCATGAATGCGGTCGAAATCAAGCTTGCGAGCAAATCGCCGACACTGTCGGTCGACCAATTCCAATGGGCCAGCAATTGCACCAGTCCATAGAAGGTTCCGAGTATGAACAACGGATAGAGGCGCGCGTAGCGGGCTTTCATAAAGGCCGCCAGCGGCATGCCGCTGGCGAGCTTTTCGCTATATGCCCTTGCAATGACGAAGCCGCTCAGAACGAAAAAGAAGTCGACCGCGACATAGGCCAAATGCGCATAAGGTCGTTGAAGGTGATAGACAACGACCGCAAATGCCGCGAGCCCCCGCATCGCGTCGAGCGATGCATATCGATGGCTTGTCCGACCCGCCTGAAGCGAGCGTCGCTGCGGTGGAACAGGGATCGACCTAAGGTCTTCTCCCGTCGCTGAACTATCGGATGCTTTCACAACTGATCACCATTTCACGTTGTTGGCGCTGGCAGCACCGAAAAATTCGTTGCGCAGGCCGCGATCGAGCGGACGAACCCGCGTGAGATTGCGAAGAAGTTGGCGAGGGCGCCGAAGGGCGCGGGTATTGAAAAAATAGGTCGACAGCAGACTGGCGGACTTGCTGTGCGCACCGCTATGCCCAACCCGGTAAATGGCGCCGCGAAACGGCAGCGCCTCGAGGGGCGTGCCGCGCTCGGCCAATATGTTTGCGATACGCACATGACTGCCCAGCATCGACTTCACATAGTCGACATCGGCAACCGCAAGTGTCGCCGGAAGGTCGTAGAGACGCGATTGTACGATCAATGATGTGCCGCAGTAATTCGCGAAATCATCGTAATGCATGATCAACCGGCCGCCTTCGTTCCAGAGGTAGCCCTTGTCGATCTTCCAGCCGTTCGTGTCCGGATGCTGCGCAACGTAGCTGACGATATTGGCGCTGACGAAGTCATCATCGTCTACGATCATAAAAAACCGCGAATCCCGGGCTGAAAGCATACCGCTCATCACGCGGCGGCCCTTGTCCAGGCGGAACGCGTCGTAGACCTTTTCTCTGTCCGCGCTATCCAAATCGTGGAGCTGGTTCGGGGGAAACGTAACGCGTTCGACTGAAAATTGCGGCGGCAGATCGGGGAGATCCGCCCCCTCATTCGCAACGATGACGGCGCTCCAGTCGGGGTTCGATTGACCGGCAATCGACGCCACGGTTTGGGACAACCGTTCTTTCAGCGCCGGCCAATCCTTGGCATTGTCCTGGTGTCGAACCGGAATGATGAACGTAACGAGTGACATAATTCCCTCTTTTGCGATCGCATCGGCCCTGCATCCGACAGGGACATTGGAATAAACAATCGATTTCGATGCTCGGCCGCTGAGCCGAACGAAAGTTAGCGCCGCCGGAGCATTGTCTTTGCCAGGAAAAGAGCTCTCTCCCGGCAAAGGATGAAGATCAGGCTCGTATAGACGATCGCGCCGACGGATATTTCGATCGCCAGGCGCGAGGCCGGGCTCCAGTCCTGCAGCAATGCCGAAGCGCCGAGCACGGCGGCAAGCATTCCGACATAGGCAGCTATCGGCCTAAGGAACTGGGCGAAATAAGCTCCGACGCTGAGTGCAATCAAGCGCGAAACCATCCAGAGCGTTACCGGCCAAAGAAGCAGCACTTCGAGCATCAGCGCGAAGACGATGGTGGTCACGCCATATGGGTAAAGCAGCAGCACGGTGATGATCGTGACGATGTTTCGCACGAGCTGGTAGTAGAACCACCAGTCCGACTTGCCCTGGCTGGTAATCAAGGATGCCTGGACAACGCCGATGCCGCTCATCAATCCGATGACGCAGAAAAACCGCACCGGCCAGATCGCAGCCGCCCAGTGTTGCCCGAAGATCAACGGAATGGCGTCGTCTGCTACGGCGGCAAGACCCATGAAGGCCGGAAACGACACCAGCGAGCAGCCAAACGTTGCCATGAGGAATGCCTCACGGACCTTATTCTGATCATGCTGCAGCGACGACAGGAGAACGTGCGTGACCGAGGTCAGCCCCCCGGCAACAACGTTGTTGATCATTTCGAAAAGCCGCCGGGCGAAATTATAGATGCCGAGCGCGGCCGGGCTGACGAGCGTGCCTATGATGAGCTGATCGAGGCTCATGGACTGGAGGAAGCGATTGCCGGACGCGAAGACGCCGTAATGCAGGAGCTCGCGAAGACTGCTCCACTTGATCCGCACACCCGGAAGCCATCCCGCGCCCCAGAAGGCGGCTATGCATCCGGCGGCAGGTGCGGCGATCTGCGCGATCGCCAGTGCCCAGAGGCCGAAGCCGGCGAAAATCAAGGCCAGGCATACGAGGCCCGATACGACCGTGGCGATCGCCGTGCGGACGGCGGCGAGATGAAAGGACATCGTGCGGCCGATAAGGGCATTGGGAACGATGATCATCATGTCGAAGAAAATCTTCAAGCCGATAATCATCAGCAAGCCGACGATTTCGTCATGGCCCAGGGCATGCGCAATGTAGGAGGATCCCGCGAAAAGCACGAGGTAAAGGATCGCCGCCGACGCGAACGACAGCCAGAACACGGTATCGAGGTGGCTTTGGCGAATGGTCTTCTGCTGGATCAACGCTTCGCCGAACGCGGTCGGCCCAAGGCCGGCGGCAAAGCTCACGATACTGAAGGCCAGCGCCACAAGGCCAAAGTCCTGCGGCAGCAGATATCTCGACGTGACAATGAAAACGAGGCTGTTCAGCGCCGTCGGTATCAGCGTATCCAACGCCGACCAGACCGCCCCTTTCAGCGCCGCGCCGGACCGGTTCTCGCTCAAGTGTTCGAAGACGATCTCGTCCGACTCGAGAATCGCGCTTCCCGTTTCCCAGGAAGGCGGCGACCTCAAGCTTTCATCCGATTCATTAGCGATGTTACAACTCCATCTGGTTCCCGCCGAAGCAGCCGTGCAAGGTCACGAAATCGAAGGCTGGGGCTCAAATGGCGCCGAAATCGAAATGGTCAAGCGCCCGTCTTGCGCAGCGCAATGCATTTCATATCTTTTTTGCTGCAGCGCACAGTTAGTGGCGACGCTGAGCAATGATATTGCCCTCACGTTTCGTTATTGGCTGATCGCTTGGACATAAATGTGACGGCTATACCCAGAGGCATTGGCAGCCATGACGTGCCTCAAGCGTCGGCCAGCGCCGCCGCGTTGTTGTTTGACAAAAGCCGCGCCATGGCACCCAGAAGATCCGTCTGCGATATCAGGCCAAGGACACGGCGGTCGGTGTCCACGATAATCACCGCATGCGTGCGCCCGTCGGTCAGAACAGGCAACAGCGATAGTGCAGGATCGGCTGCGTCCGCCACGGCCGGCTTCGATATCGCGCCCGCGATGCTATCGATGCTGTCAGACAATTCACGCAGGCCAATCGTACCGATCAAGCGGCCTTCCCGATCCTTTACCGGCAGTGTGCGGATGTTGTGCTTCAACAGAAGATGCCGGGCATGATCCGGCTCGGTGCCCTCGCCGATGGCGACGACATCGCGTGACATGATGTCGGCGCAGCTTATGTTGCCGTGCGAACGGACCGCTGCCTGCAATTCGACTTGCCGCAGCAGGCGGCTGAGATCTGCCCGATCGATATCGAAGGTCTCATCGAGCGCGGCCAGAGCGGCATCGACGTCTTCTTC
The DNA here is from genome assembly GCF_054114205.1 of Rhizobium sp. LEGMi-198b. NCBI lineage: Bacteria > Pseudomonadati > Pseudomonadota > Alphaproteobacteria > Hyphomicrobiales > Rhizobiaceae > Rhizobium > Rhizobium sp. LEGMi-198b. The sequence goes on from NZ_JBSYVH010000007.1 coordinate 6,776, forward strand.
GCGGAAGCCTACACGCAGGACCGACGGCAGGTCACGCGTCTGATGGGTGTTCTCCGCCGGCTTTGCGACAACATGCGGATAGTTGCGCTTGGAAAACCTGTGAAACAGCAGGCCGAGGCCGACCAGTATGCAGGAATTCAGGGCCACGGGGATGAACGGAAAGAAGAAACCCCAACTTGCAACGACCGGGCCGCCGAGAACGGCGGTCAGAGCTGCCGCGCCGCCGGGTGGATGGAGGCATCGGGTGAAAGACATCGCGCCGATCGCAAGTGAGACGCCGACCCCGATTGCGATAATCGGATCATGAATGAAATAGCCTGCAATGATGCCCATCATGGCGGAAATGGTGTTGCCGCCGATAATCGACCAGGGCTGGGCAAGCGGACTGGACGGGACCGCGAAAAGAAGCACCGCCGATGCGCCCATCGGTGCGACGATGAGCGGTAGATGGGGTCCTTGCCCGAAGAGATAGCCGCTGATGACGCCGGTAAGGCCGATACCGATCAAGGCCCCAAGGCAAGCCATCAATCGTTCATGCAGGGTTGCCCCAGCGAGGATTGGCGAAAACAAGCGGAAACGGCTCGGCCCCACCTTAGGGGAGTCTGGGTGCTGCATGATGAAACCAGTTTAGGAAAGATTGTTTGTGAGTGGGCGGAGGCGCCGTTTAGTTCGTCACCAGGCGCGGATCCCGGCTCTTGGCCGCGCTGAGGACTTCGTGAAACGCTTTGAAGGCGGTTGGCCGATCATTCCTGCGATAGATGAGGATCGTGTCGATGGCTCCCAGTTGATGAGTTGGGGAACTCGTCGGCCAGTGCATGAGATCGAGAACCGATTTCGGCATGACACCTGCCGCGCTCCCGGTTGCCACGCTTGCCAGGATCGCGTGGTAGGAGCCAAGCTCTCTCGTCTGCAAGCCACTCGATTTTCGCGCCCAGCTTTCGGCAATCCTTCGATAGGTGCATCCGGGTTCCAGTGCGGCGAGCGATCCGACCCGCAAGTCGGCGGCGGATTGAATGGGCGGATGCCCGGACGGCAATACGAGCAATAAATCCTCGACAAAGATAGGTTCTACTTCAAGGCTCTCAAGCTCGGCATCAAAATCCGCATCTTCGTCAAGCATCGTTTTCGGCGGGCGGGCGATCAGCGCACAGTCCAATACGTCATCAAGAACGTCCCGGGTGAGATCGCGCGATGCACCCAATGTCAGATGAAGCGACACATCGGGCCACATCCGGTTGAATTGGGTGAGCGCTGCCGGCAATCGGCTTGCCGCCGTGCTCTCCATCGTCCCGACACGCAATGTCCCGGAAGGTTGCAGGGGCCTGACGGCCTGTCTCGCTTCCAGCGCCAAGGCGGCGAGGCGATTGGCATAGACCAGAAATGTCTCGCCTTCTCGCGTCAAAGTCATCTTTTTGCCGTCGCGGCTGAAGAGCAGGACGCCGAGATCATCTTCCAACTGCTGAATTCGGGTCGTCACATTCGACGGCGCGCGGCCGACGGCTTTGGCCGCCTTGGTCACGCTGCGGTCGCAAGCGACGGCGAGGAATATCTCGATCGATGAAAGGTCCAAAAAGATCTCGATTCAGGAATTAAATTACCATATCGTTCCCTATATAAAAATCATTGCCGCTGCTCAAGCGGGTTTTCGCCTCGAACCGTCAAGCGGGAGAGATCAAAGAGCGGATGACAAAATCAGATCGATCGGAGATGGACGAAGAAGCGCATGAATACGCGTCGCCCGCGTGCATGCTGCACGAAGTCGATCCCGCCTATAGCGGCATTTCGCCCGCCTTTGCCACGGACTCAGAGGTCTTTGCCTGGCGAAAGCCGGAACGGCAGAAGCTGATCGATGAACGCAGGGCCTTACCGGTAGCGCAGCGCAAGGACTATACGCGCGCCATCGCGAGCCATCTTGACCAGATTGTCACCAAGGTCTCCGGTAAACACATAAGCCTGTTTTGGCCGTTCCTCGGAGAACCCGATCTCCGAGGATGGATGGCCGCCTTGACTGCCCGTGGCGCCATTTGCCTGCTGCCCGTGGTCGTCGCCAAAGCCGAACCATTGATATTCCGGTCGTGGAAAATGGGTGACCGGCTTGAACGTGGCGTTTGGAATATCCCAGTGCCAGCGGAAGGTGTGCAAGCCGTTCCGGACATCGTCATAGCGCCCCTCGTCGGCTTCGATGCTGAATGCTTCCGGCTTGGTTATGGGGGCGGCTTTTTCGACAGAACACTGGCTAGTTTCGACCGCAAGCCCTTTACCATCGGCGTCGGCTTCGAGTCCCAGAAGATCGCCACCATTCATCCCCTTGCTGACGACATTCCCATGGATGTGGTCGTCACGCAAACCGAGTTGCGATACCGCTGAGCTCTCAGGCCTTAGCCGTAATGTCCAACTTGAATGCCGAAGAGAACGGCAAATCGACTTCCAAACAGGCAGCCAACCTTGTCGGCGTCCCGACTTGCCCTTGCGAAATCGCAGTTTCTCACCTTTGGCACATGGATTGCTTCTCTATGATCGACATCAGAAGAGACGATATTTCATGTGGCATGTTCTCCCCTCCTTGCTTCTAAGCATTTCTCTCGGGCTGAGCTGGAACAGGTTCCTGCTCACCTTCACAAGCCGAAGCGAGCCTCTTCAAAACCAGATGCCGGTGACGATGGTCGCCGCGGCCGTCTGCCTGTCCGCCCTCGCGCTCTCCGTTGCCGACAAAGGATTGTTACTGGGAGGAATGATCGTTCTGCTCGGCCTGGCACTTGCGACCATCAGCAAGGGCCTCGCCCATCCCGTCATCATTGTGGGACTTTCGGCCGCCAGCCTTGCCGCCTATCTGCAGTTCACGGTTCACGCTCTTTAGCGGCCGCCAGTACTTTCGCGCTGAATGAACAAAGAGCATGAGGTCGCGTTAATGGCGTAAGAGAGTCCGGTACGGAAGCAAAGCGCCGTGGGAAAAACATTCAAGGTTGGCGATCGCGTGAGCTGGAATTCCGAGGCGGGCCATGTCAGCGGCACGATCACAAAAATTCACACCCGCGATTTCGATTATAAAGGCCATACGCATCGCGCTTCGGCCGACGATCCGCAGTACGAAATCAAGAGCGACAAGACCGACCATATTGCAGCGCATAAGGGGAGCGCGCTTCAGAAGATCCAATGAGCCAGCGGAGCTCGCGCCAGCATGGCTTCCTCCTCAGCCTAGAGACCGTGCTGACGTCCCGCTGCCATAAGGCTGAGGACCGTCTTCCGATGAGGTGCCCCGACTTGCGAGGCGCCTGACGTTATCTGCTGAAGCAATCACCAGAATTTCACGCCGATACCGACGACAACGGCGTTCTGCTTCAGATCGACGTTCACGCCGTTGATATCCTTATCGCCGAAGTCGGTGTAGCGGTATTCCAAGCGTCCGAAGACCCGATTGGTGAAGGCATAATCAACGCCGGCGCCAACCGTCCAGCCGTTGAAGGTTTTGGTGTCTTTGCTGCCCGTGTCGACAAACCCACGCGTCGCTTCCCAGCCGCCTGTCGCATAGATCAGAGCGCGATCGAAAGCATAGCCGAGGCGGGCGCGGACCGAACCATCAATGTCCGTCCAAACATCGATGCCGGGTGCGATAGTATCTTTGTTCCAGTTATAATTGAGGTCGCCTTCGAGGCCGAGCACAACATTATTCTCAAATTGCCAATTGTAGCCGATGAAGCCACCGACGAGGCCGCCGCTCAAATCTTCAGACGCGCTTGCGCCGGGAATACTGAAATCTCCATTGACCCAATTGCCGCCGCCACGAATACCGGCATAGGCACCCGCCCAAGTGAAACCTGCCGGAGTTACAACGACAGGCGCTTCCGGCGCCTGGGTTACAACATCCGCGGCCGACGCCGCACTGAATCCAACGATACTGGCAATCGCGGTGGAGATGAGCAGCTTATGCATCGGTGTATCCTCGGTTGTTGTTATGGGTCGGGATATAGGTCGGCACCGTTCAAAGGCTGTCGTAAAACTATCACGTTTTGACCTGGAAGCCTATTTTCGCTTCAGGATTTGACGGATCGCGTCCATTAGGAGCGCTCCTCCGCACTGTCCTTTCAGCTCTGCCGCGCCTAGAGAAGCCAAGCTCCCGTTGCAGACCAGTCGCCAATCCGTTATACAGCCGACGTCGGAAAAGGCGGACTTGGTCTGGTAAGCCCAAGTCCTTTCGGTAACGAAAGCTCTGGTCTTTGGCTTCGTGCACGAGATCCCCACGACGAACATCGGACGCCGCCCGGGCGCCCAATCGTTCGTCCGTGTGGTACTCAAAATCGAGGAACGCTCCGGTCGAACATCGACACAGGAGTACTTCATGCCCAGCCACCACCCGATCCCCTATGATGTTGTGATTGCCGGAGCCGGCCCTGTCGGCTTGTTTCTCGCCTGCGAGCTGCAGCTCTTCGATCTTTCAGTGCTGGTGCTGGAGCAGGCCGAGGATCCACGCTCCCCCTTGAAGCGCCTGCCGTTCGGCATGCGCGGCCTTTCGTCTCCCACCATCGAAGCCTTCCACCGTCGCGGCCTTTTGGACGCCGTCGTCGCGGCGCAGCGCGAGAACGATATCTTGGGCGCAACGCGATCAGCCGCCCACTGGATGCAACAGCCGCGCCGGCCGGCCGGTCATTTCGCCGGCATCCAGTTCTACTATGACAACATCGACACATCGCAGTGGCCATATCGTCTGCCGAGCCCTGCCGGGACCAGCATGATGGTGGACATGGAGTCGCTCGAAAATGCCCTCGCCGCTCGGGCAGGCGCGATGGGTGTCGAGATCCGGCGCGGCTTCGGCGTCGAGACGTTCGATCAAGCGGACGAAGACGTGACCGTCCGCGCCGGCGGCGAGACCATCCTCGGACGCTGGCTTGTTGGATGTGATGGCGGCCGCAGCACTGTGCGCAAGGCTGGCGGCTTCGACTTTGTCGGTACGGATCCCGAGTTCACCGGCTATTCGGCCGAAGTCGAGTTGGCTGATCCGGACAAGCTCCGACCGGGCCGTACCTACACGCCAACGGGCATGTATAACTACGCGCCGCCAGGAACGATCGCGATGGTCGATTTCGACGGTGGCGCTTTCCATCGAACCCAGCCGATCACGCTTGACCATGTGCAGGCGGTATTGCGCCGTGTCTCCGGCGCCGAGGTCACAGTGACGGCCCTCGGGCTCGCTACGACCTGGACGGACCGCGCCTATCAAGCGACCACCTATCGAAAAGGACGAGTGCTGCTCGCCGGCGACGCCGCGCACATCCACTCGCCATTGGGTGGCCAAGGGCTCAATCTCGGGCTTGGCGACGCGATGAACCTTGGCTGGAAACTTGCTGCCATCATCCGCGGCGATGCCCCGACCGATCTGCTTGACAGCTACTGGCGTGAACGGCATCCAGTCGGAGCTCAGGTCCTCGACTGGTCGCGCGCCCAGGTCGCGCTCATGCGGCCGACCCAGAGTTCGCGCGCGCTCGAAGCCATCATCCGCGACCTCATCGACACGCACGACGGCGCGACATACTTCGCCGAGCGGGTGTGGGGCGTTTCACTCCGCTACGACCTTGCAAGCCTCCACCCGCTGATCGGCCGCAGCGTACCCGATTTCGAGTTGACCGACGGGACAACGCTCGGAGAACTTCTCAGGAAGGGGCAAGGCATCCTGCTGGACTTTGACCTGCGCTCTCCCCTGCGCGCGCTTGCAAGCCGCTGGCGTGGGCGGATAACTTATATCGCAAGTGATGTCAGGGATCGGCTGGGGTTAAGCGCTGTGCTCGTGCGCCCGGACGGCGTCGTCGCCTGGGCGGCTGACGCTGCCCCTAACCTTGAGCAGGCTGCTGAGGCCGCGTCGCGGTGGTTCAGCGAAGTCTCCTCATAGGTACCGCATTAAGTCCGTGATCGTATCAATCAAACGGAGCGGGCGCTCAAAACCGCCGCGCGATGTTGCGACGGCGTCTGCCCAAATGTGCGCTTGAATGTCCTCGTGAACTGCGACGTGTTTTCAAATCCGACATCCAGCGCGATCTCGATGAGAGGCGCCTTCGACCGGGCAAGAATCGACTTCGCCCGCTCCATGCGAACCCGGTTGTATGCCTTGGCAGGAGACATTCCCGTCTTTTCGATGAAAATTCTCTCCAGTTGCCGCCGTGACAGTCCAACCTTGGCAGCCAACTTGGGAATCGGCAGGCTGCCATCGACGAACTGTTCCATTGCGATCATTGCCGCCTTCACGCGGGCATCGTCATAGTCTTCGTACAGCGGACGACGGGGCTGGATGTCCGCGGTGGTTCGGGCCTTCTCGATCTGCAGGACCTCCAGCGCATTTCGCTCCGCGTCACGGCTGATGTATTTCCTGACCAGCAATGCCGCCAAGTCGGCGGCGCTGCTGCCGCCTGCGCACGATCCTCGCTGGCGATCGAGATTGAACAGTCGGTCGGAGCGGACCTTGAGCTCGGGGAAGCGCTCTCGAAACTTCTCGTAATGCAGCCAGCTTACACAGGATTCGTGCCGTTTCATGAGGCCCGCCGCAGCAAGAATGAATGACCCGGTGCACACGCCGATCAGTGGCACCTTCTTGGCGTCCGCCTGCTTGAGATATGCAATTGTCTCCTGGTCGACGGGGTTTTCGACGGTCAGAAGGCCGCCGACGACCGCGATGTAGTCGAACCGCGAGGGATCAACGAGATCCGACGTCGGAGCGACCTGGACGCCACAGCTCGAGGCTATGAGGTGCCTCGTGCTTCCAATCACCTGCCAGTCCGCAAGAACCCTTCCGGAACGATCCTGTTTGTCGCTTGCAAGCCGCAACGTATCCACGAAGAGCGCGAAGGCGGACAAAGTGAACGACCGCGCCAAGATGAACCCCACCTTGAGACGGCTGGCGGACGTGACGACGTCATCTTCCGGCCGATATTTCTCAAGCATCTCTTTATCTCCCTGCCGCTTCCAAAGACCGCAAAGACCTATTTTATCGGATCTGGAAGCCGTGCGCGAGTGGATCGCGTTCATCGACAAAAATCGTGTTGTGGCCGATGACGCGTGCCCAGCCTCCGATGCTCGGAAGGATGCCTTTATAAGCTCCGATACTAACCTCGGCTTCGAGCCGGCCTTCGAAGATGGTTCCGATCAAGCTTTCATGACGGTATGTCGATCCGACAGCCAGACGTCCCTTTGCATGCAATTGCGCCATCCGCGCTGATGTGCCGGTGCCGCCCGGCGACCGATCGATGGCCTTTTCACCATAAAACACCGCGCAACGGCCATCGGAGGCATCGTTGACCGGACGATCGCACCATATCGCATGGTGAACGCCACGAATGCGGGCATCATCCGGATGGATCGGATCACATATGCCGGCGAAAGCGGTCCTGAGCTTCTGACTGCAACCGACGATATCGGCCGCAGTCATGCCGTCGAGACCGCTCCAGTTTTCTTGCGGCTCCACCACCGCGTAGTAGTTGCCGCCATAGGCAATATCGACACGCAGACGTCCCATGCCAGGCACATTCACCTCAACATCCGCTGCGTGGAGATAACTCGGCACATTGAAGAGCCGGACGGAATCGACATGATCTCCGCTCGTCTCGAACGTGACATCCACCCTTCCAGCGGGGGTTTCTATCGAGAGCTTCCCGGGCTCGCGCGGCTGAACCAGACCTTCCTCGATCGCAGCGGTAACAAGCCCGATGGTGCCTGCCCCGCACATCGGCAGGCAACCGCTGACCTCGATGAACAGGACCGCTATGTCGCAATCATCGCGGTAGGCCGGATATATGATCGCGCCGGACATGATGTCGTGCCCCCTCGGCTCGAACATCAGCGCCTTGCGGACCCAATCATGATCCCGAAGAAATATCTCTCGCCGCTCGCCCATCGGTGCGTGCGGCAGAAGCGGACCGCCGCCTGCGACCAGCCGCACGGGATTTCCGCAGGTGTGCGCATCGATGCAGAAAAAGCTGTTTCTCATCGTGGGTGTCCTTGATGTCATTTCGACACTGGAAGCTTGTCACGGTCCAGCAGACCGCGGGACAGCCTGTCGAGGAGCAGCGCGACCGCCACGATTGCCAAACCAGCCCTGAGACCCAGACCCATCTCCATGCGTGTCAGACCGCGCGTGACCTCCGCGCCGAGGCCACCTGCGCCGACCAGACCGGCCAAGACCACCATCGCCAGAGAGAGAAGAATGCACTGATTGAGGCCGACCAGAAGGGTCCGCTTTGCCAAAGGAATTTCAATCTTCCAAAGGATGGCACGGGGATGCGCACCGATGGCACTGCCGAGCTCCTTGAACTCCCTCGGCACCTGGTTGAATGCGAGCGTGGTCAACCGGAGCATCGGCGGAATGCCATAGACAATGGTGGCTATGATTGCCGGCACCCGCCCAAGGCTGAAGATCATCACGGCCGGAATGAGGTAGACCCACGGCGGAACGGTCTGCATCACGTCCAGTATCGGCCGCACCGTCGCTTGCAGGGCCTTATAGCGGGAGCAGAGAACACCGATCGGAAACGCGATGAGAACGGATATCAGGACGGCGACTGTCACCAAGGCAACGGTCTGCATGGACGCCGTCCAGAGTCCGACGAGAAGGCAAAACCCAAGGCAAAGGCCCGACAGGATCGCGGCGCGGAGCCCCACGGCCACAAATGCCAGAACGACAACGATCGCGATCAGCGCATAGGACGGCACGAAGAGCAGAGCCGCCTCGATCCCTGAAAGGACTGCCTCGATGATAGTGCTGATCGCCGCGAACAGCGGATGAAGGTTGGTGTTCAGCCAGTCGACCGCCGGGGCAAGGAAGGCGCCTGGTGAAAACTGCAGGATCGAAGGGCTCATGGCTTCCTCCCCGTACCGAAGCTTGCGGCGCTCTGGGTGATCCGGTCAATCACCATCGTCAGAACCACGATGGCGATCGCACCGTTGATGGATGTTGCGATATCGAGCGTGCGGATCGCACCGTAGATCGTCTCTCCCAGCCCGCCGGAGCCGACGATACCCGCGATGACGACCATCCCGAATGCCATCATAAGGCTCTGGTTGATACCGGCCATGATGCTCGGAAGAGCAAACGGCAAGCGGATCTTGAAGAACATCTGGCTCGGCCTGATGCCGCTCGCCTCGCCGAGTTCGATGAACTCCTTCGGCGTCATCCGGATACCCAGCGACGTCAGTCTGATGGCCGGCGGCATCGCAACGACGATCGTGGCGATCAGCGCCGTCGCCGGCCCGTAGCCGAGCAGCGCGATCGCCGGCAGCAGGTAGATATATGGCGGAAGCGTCTGGATCAAATCGAGGCCGGGCTCCATGAAGCGATCCAGCGCGGTGAAGAACCCGGCGGCGATGCCGATCGGAATTCCAAGCGCTAGCGCGAGTACGGTCGCGGTGAGCACCAGAGCCAGAGTGCTCATCGTTTCCGGCCAAAGCCCCATGGAAAAGCAGAGGGCAAGCGCAACGCCGCTGAGCACGGCAAACCAGATATTGACCAGCCGCCAGCCGATAAGGGCGACGACAAGAGCAACCACATAGAATGGTGGGAGCTCGAGAAGCCATAGGATTGCACCGTAGAGCCCTTCGAGAACCCATCGAACATTGTCGAAAAGGGACTCGCCATTGTCGCTCACCCAGCCGAGGGCGGAGTCCGTCCATTCGTCAAAAACATCGGTAAAGCCTGAACTTTCCATGTCGCTGAACTCCAGTTAGGTGTCACGCCGCGGCGAGATTGCTGGTGGACGTTCCCTTGACGCCCATCAACAAGCTTCGCGGTGTGACGACGCCGATCACCTGACCATTGTCCACGACAGCAATGGCGTCGCGGTTCGACTGCATCGTCAATGTGATGAGCTCGTCGATATCTGCGTCCGGTGTCGTGCGTGCCAACGAAGAAATGTCGGAATTCGGCTGACTCTGCTGGAACTCGGCGACGCTGCGCATGACGGAATGCGCCTTGATCAGATGAAGGCGCGATATCCCGGCAACGAATTCTGCGACGTAGTCGTCAGCGGGATTGAGGATGATCTCCTCGGCGGTGCCGGTCTGGATGATCACGCCATCCTTCATGATTGCGATGCGGTCGCCGATCCGGATGGCCTCGTCGAGATCGTGGGTAATGAAGACAGCGGACTTCCCGAGAGCTTTGGTAAGCTGCCGGAATTCGTCCTGAAGCTGCCGCCGGATCAGAGGATCCAGCGCGCTGAACGGCTCGTCCATGAGAATGATTTCCGGATCGGCAGCTAGCGCGCGAGCAAGGCCGACGCGTTGCTGCATGCCGCCGGAAAGTTCCTGAGGATAGCGGTTCGTCCAATCAGCAAGGCCGACCTTCTCCAAGGCCGCGCGTGCCGTCTCGTTTCGCTCGGACTTTGGAATTCCCTGCACCTCGAGGCCGAAGGCCGCATTCTCCAGGACCGTCTTGTGCGGCAAGAGTGCGACGCTCTGAAAGACCATTCCGATATGCCGGGCGCGCATCTGCCGCAGATCGACGGGAGATAAGGCGGCCAGGTCCCGTCCCTTGACCAGAACCTTTCCGGCGCTGGGCGTAATCAGCTTGTTGAGGAGACGGATCAGCGTCGACTTACCGCTGCCCGACAGGCCCATGATGCAGAAGATTTCGCCGCGCCGAACCTCGATGCTCGCATCGGACACGCCGACGACACAGTTGAACTCCTGCAGGACCTGCTTTTTCCCGAGACCGCGCTCTCCGATGGACTTCATCGCGGCGGCGGACTTGTCTCCGAAGACTTTCCAGACGGATTGGCAGTCAATCAGAACTTCATTGGTATCGACATTTGTTTTCATAGCGATCCCCTTTGAGCCAATTGGTGCTGGCTTCTCTCGTTGGGCTTCAGGATGGCCGCCCGGCGAGCCGGACGGCCAGGATACGATTAGTTTTTCTTGATGTTTTCCCAGCGCTTGATCAGGTCGGCATGGGCTCCGATCCAATCCTGGACGGCCTGATCCATGGTCTTGCCATCGCTGACGGCGCCGTTCATCGCCGTGATATCAGCAAGCGGAACATAGACGCTGGCGATGACTTCGCGAGCATGTGGATTGTCAGCCGAAAAACCCTTCTTGCCGATCCAGTAGTAGCTCTGCGGAGGCGGGAACACGCCCTTCGGATCCTTGAGGAACTTGACCGGATACTTCTGCATCATCCAAGACGGTTCCCAGATCGTAACGGCAATCCATTCCTTGCGATCAATGGCCGATTTCAGAGCAGCGGTCATAGCTGCCGTGCTGCCTTCCACGAGTTGCAGCTTAAGACCGTATTCTTTGACGGCATTGGCCGCGTCACGCATCAGGCCCGAGCCCGGCTCGATGCCGACGATCTTGCCGCCGAACTTGTCGGCATTGTCGTTCAGCTGGTCCGTAGAGTCGATCGGAACGTAGTTGGGGACGGCGATGGCTTGGTAAAGGCCGTGGGAAACCGGCGAGATTTTCTCCAGACGGTTCTTGTTCTTGTCCCAATAGTCCTGAGCAACATAATCGGTCTGAGATGCAAGGATCTGAATGTCACCCTTGCTCAAGGCAGCGTAGGCGATACCCCATTCCGAAAAGGGCAGAACCTTGACCGTATAGCCCGAATCTTCGAGGACCTTTTTGGTGATGCCCGTGATAGGGGTCAGATCCTCCCAGGACATGGTGCCGATGGTGATGGTCTTTTCTTCAGCATGAGCAGGAAACATGCTCATTCCGATCATCGCAGCGGCGCAAAGCGCCTTCCACAAAGCCTTCATTGTTTTTACTCCTAGTTCTCGTTCCCATTCTTCTGAAGATCTGCGCTTGGCTCGATCCTCATTATTGCGCGGCGAGGGATCATCCCTCGCGGCCTGCACGCAACTCCTGCAGCCGGATGACCGAGTTCACGCCGAGCCACGCGATCGGCTCGGGCGGCAACTTGCTCGGCTCCGGTTGATTTCTGTATTGTTCGAGTTCAGGGCTACCCGCCCCTGTCGCCAGATCGGCAGCCATCATCCCCGCGAGTGTGCTCTTGACGGTGCCGAGGCCATTTTCGCAGCAGGCAGAAAAGAGCCCTTCTTCGACCTCACCAAATGCTGGCACATGGTTCCGGCTGAGGCACAGCGCACCGGCCCAGCTATATTCCAGGGGCAGGCCTTTCAGTCCGGGGAAACGGGCATCGAATGACCGGCGCTGCTCGGCAGCTATGCCGGCGACACGCCTATCCGACACCTGGAGGCTTGGATCGTATGTGAACCTCGTCCTTATGACGATACGGGACAGGCCGTTTGTGGTGATCTTGCGTACGGTCGCGCCCATGGGATCTGCGGGCAGAAGCGCCCAGCGGTCCGCTCCGGTAACACCGCCATATTCGTTCTGTGAGAAGGCGGTTGTCATCGATGCGTAGGTAAAGATGTGCATCAAGCGGCGGCGAAAGTGGCCGAAGCTTTCGATGTGGCCGTTCACACCCAGAATGACCTTCGGCGCAGACACGGATCCGCGGTTTGACTTGGCCTTCCAGAACCTGCCTTCGCGCGAAAGCTCCAGCACCGGTGAATGCTCGTAAAGATCGATTTTTGATCGCAATCCGCGCGCCAAGCCCCGGATATATTCCGCCGGCTGGATCAGCACGGCCCCTGGGGTATAGAGCCCTCCTCGATAATAGTGCGAGCCGGTCATTTCCCGCATCTGATCGGCATCGAGAACGCGATAATCTTCGCCGATCTTCTCGAGGGACTTTCTGTAATTCTCGTTGAGCCCCAGGCCCCTGTCCGACGCAGCGGCGTTCGTCTTGCCCGATGGATCGAATGTTTCCTTGGACAGGCCATACTCGGCCGCAACATCCGCGGCGAACGCGATTGCCAGGCGGTTCTGTCTGATCTCGTCCTTGGTGGACTGCTCGTCGGCAACCGAGTACTCGCCGGACGAGAGATTGTGCGGCACGTCGATCATGAAGCCGGAATTTCGTCCGGCCGGTCCTTTTGCGAGTTCACGAGCCTCAAGAATGACGATCTTGTCCTGCGGCCGCGATTGCGAGAGGCGCCGGGCCGCAGATAGCCCGGCAAATCCTGCGCCGATGATCAGCCAGTCCGCAGTAATGTCGTGGTCAAGCGCCGTCACGGGATAGGCGCGTTCGCTGATCGCCTCCCATCCCGAAACGCCGGTATCAATCGGTAGGCGCTTGATCACATGCCGGGTCATCGGATGGTCTCGTCGACGGAGCGATCGGAGATGTCGATCCAGATGGTCTTGAGTTCGCAATAGTTGTCGTGTGCGAAGATCGACTTGTCGCGACCGCCGAAGCCGGATTCCTTGTAGCCGCCGAACGGGGTCGTCGCGTCGCCTTCGCCGAAGCAGTTAACGGTGACGAGGCCGGCTCGGATGTCGCGCGACAGGCGGATCGCATGCTTCAGGCTGCCGGTATAGACCGATGCCGTCAGGCCATAATTGGTGTCGTTGGCAAGGGCGACGGCCTCGGCCAGCGTGTTGAACGTCGTCACCGACAGGATCGGCCCGAAGATTTCTTCCTTGAACAGCCGGCTGGAGGAGGTGACGCCGTCGACAACCGTCGGCTCGACGAAGATGCCGCCATGTGTTTCGCCGCCATGGGCGATCGTCAGCTTCTCGCTTTTGACGTCGTCGAGGAAGGAGGTGACCTTCTCATAGTGGTTCTTGCTGACGAGAGCACCGACGCGGTTTTCCGGATCGAGCGGATCGCCCGTCTTCCACTCGCGCATATAGGCACCGATGCGCTTCAAAAGCTCGTCCTTGATCTTGGCATGGACGATGAGGCGGGAACTGGCGCTGCAGTTTTCGCCCATGTTCCAGAAGGCGCCATTCACCACCTGCTCGGCGACGAGATCGAGATCCTCTGCATCCTCCAGCACCACGGCCGGGTTCTTGCCGCCGCATTCGAGCACGACCTTCTTCAGGTTGGAATCGGCGGAATAATGCAGGAAGCGCCGGCCGGTCGGCGTCGAGCCGGTGAAGGCCACCATGTCGACATCCATGTGCAGGCCGAGCGGCTCGCCGACCTCCCGGCCGCTGCCGGTGACGACATTGAAGACACCGGCCGGGATGCCGGCTTCATGCGCAAGTTCGGCAACCCGCAGCGTCGTCAGCGTCGTCTCCTGCGCCGGCTTGACGACGACCGAGCAACCGGCAGCCAATGCCGGGCCGATCTTCCAGGCGAGCATCAAAAGCGGGAAGTTCCAGGGCAGGACGCAGCCGACGACACCGATCGGCTCGCGCACCACCATCGCCAGCGCATTCGGGCCGACCGGATTGGTGTTGTCATAGAGCTTGTCGATTGCCTCGGCGTGCCAGCGAAGGGTGTGGATGGTATCGGGCACGTCGACGGTCTGGCATTCGCGAACCGGCTTGCCGCTGTCGAGGCTTTCCATCACCGCCAGTTCATGGCGGTTGTCTTCCAGGAGCTTGGCGAACTTGATCAGCGTCGCCTTGCGCTCGCCGGGCGACAGCTGACGCCAGCGGCCATCCTCGAACGCCTCTCTTGCCTTGAGGACGGCGTAATCGACATCGCTTTCATCACAGGCGGCAACGTCCGCCAGAAGTTCGCCGGTGGCCGGGTTCGTCGTCTTGAACGTCTTGCCGGAATTGGCCGGACGGAAGCTGCCATCGATGAAGGCATTGGTCGGGAACTGAAGGCCGGCGGCGATTGCCTTGTATTCGGCTGCGGTCAAGGGTTCATGCATGATTGGCTCCCGAGGTGATCTGGGCGACCGTGCGCTTCAAGGTGGACACAACGGTCTCAAGGGTTCTTTTCTCTTCGGAGTTCAGTCCGCGCAGCGGCGCGCGGACCGGACCGGCTTTCAGGCCGATGATCTCGCAGCCGTGCTTGATCGACTGCACGAATTTGCCGCATTCGAGGAAATCCATCAGCGGCAGCATCGCCGCCATGATCGCCCGGCCCTTGTCGAAGTTCTTCTCGATGACACAGGCCTCGTAGAGCGCCACGTGTTCGCGCGGTAGGAAGTTGGAGCCGGCGCAGACCCAGCTCCTGGCGCCCCAGGCGAAGAATTCGAGCGCCTGGTCATCCCAGCCGCAGGACAGCGCGATGTGCGGAAACTTGCGGGCGAGCCGATGCAGGTTGCCCATGTCGCCGGAGCTTTCCTTGATCGCCACCACGTTCTTGGATTTGCCGACGCGGGAGAAATACTCCTCGCCCATCATCACACCCATGCGGGCGGGATAGTTGTAGAGCATGATCGGCAGGTTGGCGGCGCGGTCGACGGTCAGCGCATGAACGGCGTTTTCGCGCTCGGTCGGCAGGGCATAAGGAGGCGACGACACCAGGATCGCATCGGCGCCGATGTCCTTCGCCGCCTTGGCATATTCGACCGAATCTTCGGTCCGCGTCGCGCCGGTGCCGATGATCAGCGGCAACCGGTTGCCGATCACCTCCTTGGCATAGGCGCCGAGCTCGAAACGCTCCTGGCTGCTCTGGGCATAATATTCGCCCGTCGATCCGCCGACGATGATGCCATGCACGCCGGCATCGATCAGGGATTCCAGGACCGCAGCAAACCCGGCCCGGTCGATCTGCCCGTCCGAGCTCAGCGGCGTGATCGCAGGCGTGTAGATACCTTCAAACTTCACGGCAGTTTCTCCAATGATTGCACGCTCGGACCGCCGATCATGGCGTCCGACTTAAGTCCTTGTGGCGCGATGAACATTTCCATGTTCTCGCGGGACAGTTCCCAATGCTCGAAGACCAGGTCGACGACGGCGTCTTCGTCGTGAGCGCTCAAGGCCTCGATGAAGCTGTCATGGTGCTCGACCGCCACCTGCAGGCGGCGCCGCATGTCCTGATTTCTCGGACGGAAGAAGGTGTGCCCGATGCGCGCATGGTCGATCAGGAGCCGGCCGAGGCTCGGCTGCAGATAGACGTTGGCCGACATCTCGCCGAAGATTTCGTGGAAACGATTGTTCTCGAGAACCATCGTAAACGCGTCCATGTCCACGCTGGCCTGGCGAAAGCGCTCCTGCGTCTCCTTCAGATCGGCAAGCTGGGCCGGCTTGAAGTTCTGTACCGCGAGGCGGCCGATCGCCGCGTAAATCATCGGCGCAACCAGAAAGAAGTTCCTGAGCGTCGCGTGGTTCATCGGAATGACCCGAGCTCCGCGGTTCTCGCGAATATCGATATAGCCCTCCCCCGCCAGCCGCCGGAAGATGTCGCGAACCGGGGTGCGCGAAAGGCCGTAGCGCACGCTGAGGCTCACCTCATCAAGATCGGCATCGGGATCCAGCTCCATCGTCAGGATCTGGCGCTTCAAGTCCTCATAGAGGCTGCTCTTAACGGTCTTCGCCATGGGAAAACTCCGCTTCTCTTTCCTGATGAGGGGATCATTGCACGCCTAGCCGCTCGTGTCAATAATTGTGTACTTGTTGTACACAATGAGTGTTTAGTAAGAATACAATTATGAAAGTGCAAGCCGCCGGGAAGCCATCTTCCCGAGAGTGAAGTCCGATGCGTCAGGCAAATTCATCCAGCAACCGCGTAGCAAAGGCAGGTATTCGGCCACTGCGAAGCCAAGGGAGCCGGATCCAATGATGGGCGAATTGAGGTCACGGAGAGGCCGGCGAGCAAGCCGCCAAAGTCTTCGGTGGCCCTTTGATGTCAGGACCTCTTAAGCGGCGTCGGTCTGGAGCGGCGCAATCGAAGGAACTCCATCTTGAGGGCCGCGTTAACTCGCCAGCATGCCTCTTGAAGAAGAAAGAGCCCATGGCGATCAGATATAGCAAGCCACAAATGAGCAGGACATCGGCGCAAGACGTTGAATGCATTGAGAGGTTTCCCAGTCGAAACGACATCTGAGCGCTTCGTCAAGCGAGCTAAATACCCCGCCTGCTAGCCCCTTCACTATCGACACTCGTTCGCGTCAGATTCTCGGCGGTGAGCAAGGCCCTCATGAGATCAATGAACCTCGGAAAGCGATACTCAGGTCCGATTTTGATCGGCCTGCTACTTTATGCAGGCATTGCGACATCGGCTTTCGCCGCGAACGGAGGCCATACCGCCGTGCCCTCCGAAGGACTTTTCCTTATTCAAATTGTTATCCTGGTTATCGTCGGGCGATTGCTCGGGGAACTTATGGTGCGCATCGGGCAACCATCGATCATGGGCCAAATCATCGGTGGGGTATTGCTTGGTCCGTCCGTTCTCGGCGCGATCCTGCCTGATTTTCAGACCATAGTGTTTCCCGCCGACGATGCGCAAAAAAGCATGATCAACTCGGTGGCGCAGCTAGGCATACTTTTTCTACTTCTGTTGGCGGGAATGGAGACCGACCTCGGCTTGGCGCGACGAATGCGGCGCGCGGCATTAGGTGTCTCGTTCACGGGCATCGTCGTCCCCTTCGCGGCGGGTTTTGCGCTTGGCGAATTCCTTCCGGCGGGCTTGCTTCCCGACCCCGAGAAAAGACTTGTGGCCTCGCTGTTCCTGGGCACGGCGCTTTCCATCTCGTCGGTGAAAATCGTCGCCTCCGTCGTTCGCGAGATGGACTTCATGAGGAGAAATATCGGTCAGTTGATCGTTGCCTCCGCCATCATCGACGACACGGTTGGCTGGGTCATCATCTCGGTTACCTTCTCCCTTGCGGAAAAAGGAGGAGTCGAGCTGCCGACGCTTGCGAAGAGCGTGATCGGCACGCTTCTGTTCATGGGAGTGAGTTTTACGATTGGACGGCGTGTCGTCTTCGAGATAATCCGTTGGACGAACGACCGCTTCAAAAGCGACCTTCCCGTCCTAAGTGCCATTGTCGCGATCATGGGCGTCATGGCGATCATCACCGATTTAATTGGCGTTCATACGGTCTTGGGCGCGTTTGTGGCAGGCATCCTCGTCGGACAATCGCCCATCCTGACACGTCAAATAGACACACAACTTCGAGCGCTGACGACGGCTCTGTTTATGCCGGTGTTCTTTGGTCTCACCGGGCTTCAGACAGATCTAACGGTGCTTCGGGATCCGGCAATCCTGTTGCTGGCAAGCGGCTTGATCGTCATCGCTAGCATCGGAAAGTTCGGCGGCGCATTTCTCGGTGGCCGTTTCGGGGGGTTCTCAAATTCGGAAGCCATTGCGCTCGGCTGCGGTATGAACGCGAGGGGTTCTACCGAGGTGATCGTTGCTTCCATCGGACTTTCCGTCGGCGTCCTGGATCAGCGGTTGTTTTCCATTATTGTAGCAATGGCCGTCGTCACAACAATGCTCATGCCGCCGACTTTGCGATGGGCGCTTACGCGGTTGCCGGTTCGGGCAGAGGAGCAGAACCGGCTGGAGAGCGAGGAGTTCGAAAAGGCGAGCTACCTCGGCAAATTTGAACGCATATTGCTGGCAGTCGATCTGTCTAAAAATGGCAACCTGGCCTCTAGAATCTCAGGGTTCCTGGCCGCGATCAGGCAGATGCCGGTGACGGTGCTGCGTATTGACGACGAGGCAAAGAGTGAGACGAGCGAGCAGCGGTCGGACGCAGACGGCGTCGCAACATTTGTAGATCGCGTCAAGGCAACCGCAACGAAATCGGTGGCGCAATCCGATGCCGATTTTGCCACACCCTCGGACGTCCACGTCACCGGCAGAAAGAAAGGCGGCGATCTGGAGCAAGCACTTTCCGAAAGCGCTGAGCAAGGACACGACCTGATGATAATCGGGGCCGAACCAGCCATCGCCGACGCCGGGGGGCTGGACGAGCGTTTTACAAAGATGACATCCTCGTTTCAGGGAACCGTGGCAATTACCTTCAGCAGAGGGCGGCTACCCGAAGAGGATAGTAGACTCCGCATCCTCGTTCCAGTCTCAGGGACGGAGCGCTCCACCCGCGCCGTCGAATTCGCTTCGGCAATCGCAAAAGCTGCCGGTTGTGAAATCGCCGTCGTATACGTCACCGATCCGCAGCAACTCCTTCGGCGGCCCCGCCTCAGCGATATGAGCGATCTTCATGAAGAAGCCTTCAAACGGGTCGACGAAATCGCGGCAAATTATGGCCTCGACATTCAGAAAACCGTTGAACGAGGGACATCGCCGGAGCTGGCTATATTACGAAACGCCAGGCGCCGCCGCGCAAATCTGATAGTGCTGGGCGTCAGCAGGCAAGCGGGCAAAAGGCTTTCCTACGGAGGAATTGCCAATTCACTGATCGACGCCGCTGACAGATCGATCGTCGTTATCGAAGCTGAAAAATAGCATCCGGATGGCCCGCGGGTACCGCGCGTCGTTCCGCACGGCGTCCGGCGCATCTTTTCGTCAGGTTAAGCGTTACCGCAAAGCGATGGGCTGTCTGATGGAGTAACCTGATGAGAAAGCGTGTCCGCCATGGTCGTCCACAAAGTACGGCTTCCCTATTTCAAACAACTAGTATTGCGATCCTCGCCTTGCTCGTGGCTCGTGCATTCGTGAAGCGAGAACATATCGAAGCCGGGCCTGCTAAGGCTGGAGACCACGCGCTCCATCAGGAACTCGGGCGATTTGCAGCCGTTCCGGAGCAAATACCGGCCCGCGGCTTGCGCGATGTGTTCTGGCGCGTCGTCCACGAGGTCAGTGACGATCGCATTACGCTCGTTGCCGCAGGCGTGACCTTTTATCTTCTGCTTGCGCTCTTTCCCGCACTTGCAGCACTCGTTTCGCTCTATGGCTTCGTTGCCGATCCCGCGAGCATCAGTGATCATCTCCGTTCACTTGCCCTTCTCCTTCCCCCCGGCTCCTTTGATATGATCGCCGATCGACTGAAGGATCTCGTGGAACGGCGGAGCGAGACGCTGAGCGTGGCGCTGTTTCTCGGTTTGGGGGTCGCCTTGTGGAGCACGCATAGCGGAACATTGGCACTCTTCGATGCGATGAATGTTGCTTATGAAGAAGCCGAAAAGCGCGGGCTAGTCCGCCTTAATCTCATCGCGCTCTGTTTTACGCTATGTGCAACATTGGTGGCCATATTGGTCATTGGATCGGTCGCCATCATGCCGCTGGCCTTGTCTTTGCTTTGGCTCGACCAGTGGAAGGAGAACCTCGTTCTGATCCTGCGCTGGCCAATTCTGTTGGTTCTCATGATCATTGCCGTGACGGCAATCTACCGGTTCGGCCCGAGCCGCGAACCCGCGAAGGTGCGATGGCTCACCTGGGGAGCCGCACTGGCGACCGCCGGCTGGATCGCCATGTCCCTGCTGTTCTCTATCTACCTCAAGAACTTTGCCAACTACGATGCCACCTATGGCACGCTTGGCGCTCTGATCGGCTTTCTGATCTGGATCTGGCTGTCCGTGGTGATCTTGCTGGTCGGGGCGGAAGTCAACGCGGAACTGGAGCACCAGACGGCGGTTGACACAACCATCGGCCCCGCCCTTCCCATGGGCAGTCGCGGCGCTCACGTTGCCGATACGATCGGGAAATCTTTCACCTGAGCGGCAGTGAAACATTCGATGATGTTGCGGTCAAAATGTCTGGCCGCTTGCCACTCGACGATCCTGGTCTTATATAGTCATTATAGTCACAATGGTCAGGAAGAAACGAGCAATGCGACCAACACCAAGCGAGCAAAATTGGACTGTCGCCAGCGCAAAGGCGAAACTTTCCGAGGTCATCGAATGCGCGCAATCCGCGCCGCAGACAATTACGCGAAACGGCAAGCCAAGTGTCGTCGTCGTCTCTGCCGAAGAGTGGCATCGGAAGACTGCGCGCAAAGGCACGCTTGCAGAGTTTCTGATGGGGTCACCCCTGCGCGGCGCCGATCTGGACCTCGAACGTCAGCGCGACGACCCGCGTGATCTTTCGCTGTGAGACTGCTGCTAGACACCAATGTCCTGTCTGAGGTGACAAGACCGCGCCCTGATGCGCATGTTTTGAAATGGCTAGATGGTCTCGACGAGGATCGCTCCTTCATCAGTGTCGTATCGATCGCGGAGATCCGGCGCGGGGTTGCACTGATGGATAGCGGGCGGAAGCGCGACGCGCTGACTGAATGGCTTGCCCAGGACCTGCCGCAACGCTTCGAGCATCGTGTCCTCCCTGTGAACGAACCGGTTGCCGTGGCCTGGGGCGATCTGATGGGCCTCGCAAAGCGGAACGGCCGCGGCCTGTCGTCCATGGACGGCCTGATCGCTGCCACGGCGATTGCCCATGATCTTGCCCTTGCAACGCGCAACATAAGAGATTTCGAAGGCTTTGGGATTGAGCTGGTCGATCCGTGGGTGGTATGACATCCATAGTGGACGGCAACGCTGGAAGCTCGCGCATGCCGGAATATGGCAAGCATGGCCGCCGCCTCGAATGCGCCAATTCAGATCGGCCGCAGAACCGCTAAGCTTCGGGCTTCGAGTTGCAGGCTTTGCTCGGCGATTGCTTCTACACCCCTCGCCATCGGATCCGAAGTGGTGAGCTCCAAAACCCAGCTTTTGTCATCGGGCAGGCTGAAGTCGACATTTTCATCCTGAGGATTGAACAGGAGCAGCACGTCGTCCCACCCTTCCTCGAAGGGGTGCTTGCGTGACAGACGCAGTCCGATGGTCGTGCTTGCCTCATCTTCCCAATGTTCTTCGGCATGCTCGCCACCGCCGGGATTGAGCCAGATGACGATCAAGCCATCGCGCCAATTCTCCCGCCTGAAGATCGAATGATCCTGTCGAAGCGCAATTAGACGTTTGGTGAAAGCGCGGAGTGTTTCGGCACTCTCATAGGGTGCCTCCCAGTGTAGCCAGCTAAACTCATTGTCCTGGCAATAGCCGTTATTGTTGCCCATCTGGCTGCGGCCGAACTCGTCGCCGGCGAGCAACATCGGCGTCCCATGCGACAGGAACAAGGTCGTCATGAAATTCCGCTTCTGACGATCTCGCGTCGTGTTGATGCCCTCGTCTTCCGTTGGCCCTTCGGCACCATAGTTGAAACTGCGGTTGTCGTTGTGGCCGTCCTCGTTGTCCTCGCCATTGGCCTCATTATGCTTGTCGTTGTAAGAGACGAGATCGTTGAGGGTAAAGCCGTCGTGGGCCGCAAAGAAGTTGACGCTCGCCCATGGTCGGCGCCCGCGCAGATCATAGACGTCGCCCGAGCCGAGGATGCGCGCGGCGAAATCTCTCGTCGTGCCCGGGGTGCCGTTCCAGTAGTCGCGGATCGTATCGCGATATTTGTCGTTCCATTCTGCCCAGCCCGGCGGAAAGCCGCCCACATGATACCCGCCGGGGCCGATATCCCACGGCTCGCCTACAAGCTTGATTTTGGAGAGCACCGGATCTTGGCCAACCGCATCAAAAAAGCCGCTGCGCTGGTCGAAGCCTTGCGGTTCCCGGCCGAGAATTGTGCCGAGATCGAAGCGGAAGCCATCAACCTCCATCTCCTCAGCCCAATAGCGAAGCGAGTCCGTCACCATCTGCAGTACGCGTGGGTGAGACGTATTGATGGTGTTACCGGTGCCCGTGTCGTTGATGTAGTAGCGTGGCGTGTCGGGCAGAGTGCGATAATAGGAAAAATTGTCGATGCCTTTGAACGAGAGGGTCGGGCCAAGCTCGTTGCCTTCGGCCGTATGATTATAGACGACGTCCAGAATCACCTCGATACCGCCGTCATGGAAGGCGCGCACCATTTCACGGAAGCCCGCGAAGCCTTTCGGACCGTAATAGCGGGAAGCCGGTGCAAAAAAGGCGAGCGTGTTGTAGCCCCAGTAGTTGCTGAGGCCATTGTCGAGTAGATGACCGTCATCCGGAAAAAAGTGGATCGGAAGCAGCTCGATCGAGGTGACGCCAAGGCTTTTGACATAGTCGACGATCGCTTTCTGGCCGAGCCCGTCAAACGTGCCGCGCAGTTCCCCTGGAATTGCCGGATGCAGCATCGTCAATCCCTTGACGTGAGATTCATAGAAAATCGTTTGCGACCATGGAACGGACGGCTTTGGGTAGGGAGTTTTATCTCTGCCATTGAGATCGATGACGCGGCACTTCGGCATGAAGGGCGCACTATCCGTCTCGTCGAAAGACAGATCTTTCAGCTCGTCGTCCAGAATGTAGCCGAATTGCGCTTGCGACCATTCGACATTGCCCACCAATTCGCGGGCGTAGGGGTCGATCAGCAGCTTGTTCGGGTTGAAGCGATGACCCCCATCCGGATCAAACGGCCCATGAACACGGTAACCGTATAGAGCGCCGGGTTTCAGGCCCGGAATATAGCCATGCCAGATCTCGTTGGTGAATTCGGGTAAAACAATCCGCTCGATCTCACGCATTCCGGTCTCGTCGAAAAGACAGAGTTCCACCTTTTCCGCATAGGCGCTGAAGAGCCCGAAGTTGACGCCCTGCCCATCGTAGTTCGCTCCAAGGCGCGTGAAATCGCCGGGCTCAATTGCATATCTCTTTCCGTCTTGTGTCATCCGGGCCTCTTCTTTGACGCACCCACAAACCCCGCAACGACACGTTTTGTTCCGGCACACCGACGGCTGTGGATTGGCCGACAAAAGAGTTAGTTGGATGTGACAAGGAAGGAGACGGGAAGTTCCTCAAACAATTGCGCCGCGGAAATATCGCCCGCAACCAGTAACTGACCAGTCAGCAGGTCACGCATTTGCCCGCCAAGTCGCGGCGGTATCGACACCGCCGTGTTCTCCCAGAAATCAGCTCCGGTACCGGCAGCATCCACCAGCCTCGGGACGATCGTGATTGCCGCCTCCTGGTGATGAACTCGGGCAAAAGCGACGAGGTTGTCCGACCGCTGTCCCTTGACCTCAAGGGGATGATAGCTACCCTCGAGAAAGAGTTGAGGATGATTGTTGCGATGGCGCAAGACGCTTCGGATGATCTGCCGTTTCAGGGATGTGGCCCACGGCTTTTCGAAGGGAGATAGGACTTGCGCCGCGCCGGCTGCACGATAATCGATTGGCCTTCGGTTATCCGGATCGACCATACTGAAATCGAGACCCTCAGCCCCCTGGTAGATGTCGGGGATGCCAGGTGCGGTGAGCTTGGTCAGCAACTGAGACAGGCCGTTCAAATAACCAAGCTTAATAAATGGTTGCAGTGTCTTTCTGAAGTCGCTCAGGAAGTCGGTGTTTTGAAGCGAAAGCAAAGCGGCGGCGTACTCCAAAACTGCCTTTTCATATTCGGGCCTTTCCTCCATCCAATCCGTTCGCAACTTCGCCTCGCGTATCGCCTTCAACACAAAGGCCGAAAACCGGTCTTTCAGCTCATCCGTATCGCTTTGCCCGATATCGTCAGGCCAGATTCCTGCCAGTGTCTGATACAACATCCATTCGATATTGGGCTCCGGCGCCGGCCCGTCCGCAAGATCGGTGCGAAAGGTTGCATTCAACGCGCGCCACCGCGCGACACCGTCGATCCAGACGTCAGGATGCAGTGAAAGGCTGTAGAGACGCGCACGCGCGTCTTCTCCGCGTTTCGTGTCATGCGTCGACGTCGCGGAAAGCCCATACGGCTGGCGCTGAAGTCGATCCGCCATCGCTTGGTGAAAGGCGGCAACGCCACGCGGCGGCTTTGCGGGTTCGCCACCGACCTCATTCATCGCGATCAGGCGATTGTACCGATAAAACAGCGTATCTTCGACGGCCTTTGCCATGACCGGACCGCTGAGTTGCTGAAATCTGGCTCGAAACTCCACAACCCGGTCATCCGCGATTTCTCCGCGCAACAGGCTGCCGATCGCGTCCAAAGCGTCCGCCGCCGGCAATCTGGCTCGCGCCTTTTCTATCGCCATACAAAGGACCGCATCATCCGCCGCAGACAGAGCTCTCCGGTAACCATAAGTACGATAGACCGGAAAGGCGACCAACAGCTCCCGAAGCGCCGACGACACTTCCGCTCCGCTGGCTCTAGGAAAAATCGACTTGCCCAACCTGGTCAGGCGCGCCATCTCGCCGGCGAAATTGCGCTCGACCATCAGCAGCTTCGCGTTGCGCAAACCAGTGGCAAAGTCGGAATGCTCATTGTCGACGGTCGCGTATGCTGCCTCGATTTTTTGTAAGCCCTCGTCTGCAACGAAGAGGTCCGCCATGGCGGAAATGAATTCGTACCCGGTGGTGCCCAACACGGGCCAGTCCGTCGGCAAGGTCTCGCCGCTACCAAGGATTTTCTCAACCACGATGAACGTGTCGGCACCGACCGCCCGCCGCAGGCGTTCAAGATAGGTTTTCGGATCCGCAAGCCCGTCGATATGATCGATGCGCAAACCCTGTACTTGACCGGACCGGACCAGTTCTATCGTCAGCCGATGCGTGTCTTCAAAGACCCGCTCGTCTTCCACCCTTATGCCGACCAAACCTGCGACCTCGAAGAAGCGGCGGTAGTTGAGGTGCCGAGCGGCATCTTTCCAATACAGCAATTGCCAGTGCTGTTCTTGGAGCAGCTCTTTCATTTTCGCGACATCCCGTGAGAAAGCCTGCAATCGCCCGGCGTCTCCGCCTGTCTGCGCCATCACAAATTGGGCGCTGCCTTCGGAGAGCGGAAAGCAATTGTCGAAATGAGCCAATTGCAAATGACCTACGGTGGGATCGTAACAGAGCTGAAGCTCGCCGGCCGCGAGGGCTTCTTCACGAGGCTTACCAAGCCACGGCAATGTCAACTTCTCGCTCCAATCGATGTCGAAATGGCCGGCATAAATGCTTTTCGGCCCATGTCGTAGCACGTCGCGCCACCAGCCGTTTTCGAGCGAGGCAGCCATATGGTTCGGAACGATATCGACGATGAGGCCGAGTCCGGCTCTTTGCAAACTTGCCGTCAGCATGTCGAACCCCTTGCGACCGCCTATCGCCGGGTCGATCCCGTTTGGATCGGTGATGTCGTAGCCATGCGTCGACCCTTTCGTAGCCGTGAAGATTGGCGAGAGGTAGAGGTGGCTGATGCCGAGGTCTTGCAGATAAGGAACAAGCTCGCACGCCCGGTCGAAAGTGACGTCGCCGCGACATTGCAGGCGGTAGGAGGAGGTCGGAACACGCATAGCTTCCCCTGCATAAGAATGGCTTCTATCAACGGAGCCAAACAAGATCTGTTCCGGGCTGAGGAACACTCGCCGACAGGATGCGTTGGAGGACGTGCAGAATTCAAAGCGACGACACGGGCGGAGAGGACATGCAAAACAGCTTCACATTCGGGCCTGATATCAAGGCGCATTCCGTCACGTTCCGCCTCTGGGCGCCGTTGCAGGACCGTGTGAAGGTCAGGATCGAGCAGGACGGGGAATGGGAGATGCGCCGGCAGCAGGACGGATGGCATATCGCCGATGTACCGCAGGCACGCCCGGGAGATCTTTACAAGCTCGTGCTCTCCGATGGTCTGGAAGTGCCGGATCCGGCATCGCGTTTCCAGCCAAACGATGTTCATGGCCCCAGCGAACTGATCGATCAGACGTTCGAGTGGCGCATGGAGCGTTGGAAAGGCCGGGCTTGGGAGGAAATCGTCATCTACGAACTGCATGTCGGAGCGTTTACGGAGGCCGGCACCTTCCTGTCCGCCATCGAAAAGCTCGATCATCTGCAGCGGCTCGGCATTACGGCGATCCAGCTCATGCCGCTCAGTGATTTTTCGGGGCGATATGGCTGGGGCTATGACGGCGTTCTGCCCTATGCGCCGGACAGCAGCTATGGGCGTCCCGAAGATCTGAAAATGCTCGTCGACGCGGCACATGAGCGTGGCATCTGCGTTTTCCTGGACGTCGTCTATAACCACTTCGGCCCGGACGGAAATTACCTGCCCACCTACGCACCGATCTTCAGCAACCGACACAAAAGCCCCTGGGGCAATGGTCTCAACTATGATGGCGAGGGCAGCCGCTTCGTGCGCGATTTTGTCATTCAAAACGCCATCTACTGGCTGAGCGTGTTTCGCATGGACGGTCTGCGGCTCGATGCCGTTCACGCAATCAAGGACGACAGCGATCCGCATGTCCTGAACGAGCTGGCCGACAGCGTCAGACAGGCGCTCCCCGATCGCCACATCCATCTCATCCTTGAGAATGAGGACAACAATTCAGGTCTTTTGGCTCGCGATCCTTATGGTAAGCCGTCTCACTTCACGGCCCAATGGAACGACGATATCCACCATGCCCTCCACGTGGCAGCGACTGGCGAGACCTTCGGCTACTACCGCGACTATGTCGATTGTCGATCGCATATAGGCCGGGCGCTTGCCGAGGGCTTCGTATTTCAAGGGGAACACATGGGGTATAGAGGGCGATCCCGAGGATCGCCCAGCGCCGGTCTGCCGCCAACGGCCTTTATTTCCTTCATGCAGAACCACGACCAGATCGGCAACAGGGCAATGGGCGACCGTATGGTCACTTCTCATTCAATTGAAGCCATAAAAGCAATCGCAGCCGTCTATCTGCTCTCGCCGCAAATCCCGATGCTGTTCATGGGCGAGGAATGGGGCGCCACCACACCTTTTCCCTTCTTTTGCGATTTCGACGAGGAACTGAACAGCAAGGTGAGGCTCGGCCGAAAGGAGGAACTATCACGGCTACCTGGCTTCGATGCAGAGGATGCGCCCGATCCGACCTCAGAGGCCACTTTTTGCAGCGCAAAGCTGCGTTGGGACGAGGCGGAGCAGGACAAGGCACTCAACGCCTATTACGAGCGGCTGATAACGCTCCGGCGCGAAAAGATCGTGCCACTTCTCCCACACGCCCAAGGTCACTCGGCCGTCCACGACAAAAGCGGCTCACTGGTGCGCGTCACCTGGCGACTGGGCCAGGCAAAGCTCGGTCTTATTGCCAATTTGTCGGACCAGGCCGTTGCCGCCACAATCCCTGCCGATGCACAGACGCTCTTTACATCGGGCTATATTGCAAGCGATCAAATCAGCCCTTGGGCAGTCGCTTGGGGCCTGTCGTCAGGCATCTCGGGTAGCCAATGGACCGGGCCGGAGCTTGCAATCGCTCAACTATAAAGCAGCATAGTCAATCAGTTAACCGCCAATCATCAGCTTGACGACCTCCTCATGCGTCGTTTCGCTGATCTTGCGCTCTCCGGCAACGATACCGCGGCGAAGGACGACGATGCGGTCGGAGACGGCGAAAATATCCTGTAGATTGTGCGAGATGAAAATGACGCCGCGGCCCTGTGCCTTCAGCGATTTGATCAAGGCCACCACCTTGCGCTGTTCCGGTACGCCAAGTGCTGCGGTCGGCTCGTCCATGATCAGGATGCGAGCGTTCCAGTAGACCGCGCGCCCGATCGCGACCGCCTGGCGCTGGCCGCCGGAGAAGTTGCTGACCGGCGCATCGAGCCGTTTCACATGGAAATCGAGCTGCGCCATCGTGGCCCGCGCGGCTTCCGCCATGGCCTTCCGGTCGATCACGGGTAGAAAGCCGAAGAGCTTCTTCATCGGTTCGCGCCCAAGGAAGATGTTGGAGCCGATCGTCAGATTGTCGGCAAGCGCCAAATCCTGATAGATCGTCTCGATGCCCTTTTCCCGCGCATCCTGTGGGGAGGAGAAGGTGACGGGCTTTCCTTGAATCAAGATCTCGCCGGCGGTCGGCGGATAAACGCCCGAGATCGTCTTGATCATCGTCGTTTTGCCCGCGCCATTGTCTCCCGCGAGCGCCACAACCTCGCCGGGGTGGACCACCATGGAGCAATTGTCCAAGGCCTGGACTGCGCCGAAGTAACGCGACAGGTTCCGGACTTCGAGAAGAGGCTCTGTGCTATTCATCCTGTTTTGCTCCGCTAAAGCGACGCTGCGCCTGGTCGATGAGCACCGAAATGATGATGACGATACCGACGGCGATGAACTGCCAGAACGGCTCTACATTCATGAAAACCAAGCCGTACTGAATGACGGCGATAACCAGCGCGCCGGCAATGGTACCGATGATCGTGCCCGAGCCGCCAAACAGGCTGGCGCCGCCGATGACGACCGCGGCCACGCTGTCGAGCAGCAGCGGCTCGCCGGCCTGGGCAGCACCGGCGGTGAAGCGGGCGGCATAGAGCGCGCCGCCGAGACCGGCACAGACCGCCGACAGCATGTAGAGCCGCAGGAGATGGGATTTTAGATCGATGCCGGCCCGCCTTGCTGCCTGCGCATTGGCGCCGATTGCGTAATTGTGCTGGCCAAAGCGGGTCTGGCTCAGCAGGTAATGCATGATCACCACGAAAATCAGCGTGACGATGACGAGATAGGGCACGCCATAGAAACGGCCGTTGCCGAGCTCGGCGAAATAGGAATTCTTAACCGGCACGGTCGTGCCGCCAGCGAGAAGAAATGCGGTACCGCGTGCGACGCCGAACATGCCGAGCGTGCCGATGAAGGGCGGAACCTTGAGCCGGGAAATCAACAGGCCGTTGATGCAGCCCGGCACTGTGGCCGCGAGCATTGCGACGAGTATTCCGAACACCATGGCCACCGGCAGCGGCATGTAAAGCCCGACCATATTGGTGACATGTGCGGCTACGACCGCAGCGAGACCCATGATGAAGCCCGTCGAAAGGTCGATACCACCAGATATGATGACGAAGGTCTGGCCGATGGCAAGCAGCAGCGGCGCCACGGCAAAAACGGCGACCGACTGCCAGTTGAAGGCTGAGCCGACAAAGGTGCCGCCGAAATCGACGCGCGCCCAAACCTCGAAAATCACGATCAGCGCGGCAAGGAAGAGCCATGCGCGCAACTGGGCGATGCGGTTGACGATGGTTTTTGCTTGATCGCCGTGGTCCGCCTCCGGCGCCACATGCTGGTCCGCCTGGCGGGCCTCGATGTTGTCGATGCTCATGAATCAACCCGAACTTGAGCGAGAACGCACAGAAGTCGTCACGCCAGTCCCTCTACTATGATCAAAGATGCGCCTCGCCCTTGAGCGAGGCGCCAGACTTCATCCGATCAATCGGAGTAGATAAATTTCGCGACGTTCTTATCGGCGACATTCGATTTGTCGATGACGGTGAAACCGGTACCGATAGCGGTCGGGATCGAGTTGCCGGTCAGATGCGCATAGGCTGCCATCACGCCGAAGTAGCCAATTTCGGCCGGATGCTGGGCAATCGCGAGATCAACGAGGCCGGAATTGATATTATCGACGATCGTCGTCGGGGCATCAAAGGCGACGACGCGGATTTTGCCTGTCTGGCCCGCCTGCTGCACGCCGTTTGCGGCGCCGAGAGCGGAGAAGAGGTTGGCACCGAAAACGCCGTCAAGATCCGAATTACGGGCATAGACGGCCTGGAGCTGCGATGCCGCCTTGTTCGCATCGTCGTCGTTGTATTGTGTTTCCAGAACAGTGATGTTTGGATATTTCTTCATCTCGTCCTTGAACCCCTGCTCGCGCTGGTCCGTCGTCGAGATACCTGGCTTGACGTTTGAAACGTAGACCTTGCCTTTTTCGCTGACGGCCTTTGCAAGTGCGCGCGCAGCAATGGCCCCACCGAGCAGGTTGTCCGAGGCAATGTAAGACAGCGGAAAATCGGCGTCGCCACTGCCCGTTTGATAAACCCCGGTACCGATGAACGTATCGACGGTGATGACCGGGATACCCGCATCGACAGCCTTCTTCAGCGGCTGGACCAACTGATCCTTGTCGGTCGGTGCAATCAGGATCGCATCCGGTTTCTTGGCAATGACGGCATCGAGAACCGGAACCTGTGTGACCGGATTGAAGTCGGATGCGCCCTGGAACATGAGCTGAGCACCCACCGCCTTGGCGGCAGCTTCAGCGCCCTTGCGCATGGTGATATAGAAGGCATCCGTCGTCAGGCCTGGAATAAGTGCAATCGTAAACTTCTTGTCTGCGGCTTTGGTGGTGCCGGCAACAGCCGAAACACCGGTGGCAAGCGTTGCCACAGCGGTGGCCTTAAGAAATGAACGGCGCTCCATAATTTCCTCCTCTTGAAACCAGACCTCCCCTGTCCGGCGCAATGGATAATCAGCGGCTTACAGCGGGCCGTCAAGTAATTTTTTTCTGTAACGAATTTCCACTATCTATTTGAAATAGCTAACCAATCAATGCGATTGGCAAAGCGACGCACCCTGCCGCCGACGGAGTGTCGCGCTGCGGTTTGAAGTCGGGATCTCGCTTTTGTCTGCCGCCTGGGAGGCGGGTATTTTCAAGCCCGGCCGAACACCGTCGAAATCCAGGCCGTTACTTCGTCCATGTCCGGTTCCTTTGTTTGGTCAACTGTCATCGATGGACCACATTCCATGGGTTCGGCACGATCGGCGAGCGCCACCAGTTCCGGGATATAGTCCGCTCCCGGATGGCCGGGCAGCCTGTCTCTCAAGCGATGGGCATAGCGTTCCCCGGCAACGACACCGGGCACCTTGCACCAAAGTTCTGCGACGCGATCGACGCCTGCATCTTTGATGTAGGCTTCGAGCGCGGTTTTTGGCTGAAAGCCGAACCACGCGTCCACGATGAACGTGGAGCCGGCCGGAGCCTCGCGAATGGCCGACCAAATCGCCTGGTAGCTCGCCTTTCCGAGTGTCCGATTGAACTCCCGGTCGACGCCGCCAATGTGCTCCAGGAACGGGTTCTTGATGCCGTCGAGGGAAAGGACCGGCCATCCCGTGCGTTGTGACAGCAATTTGGCGAGGCGGCTTTTTCCCGAGGCCGGCACGCCATTGACCAGCACGACACGCTTTTCGACACAGCGGAAGGCGTCTGAAAACGTCGCCAGGCCGGCACCGACTATCCCGGCGTCATCTCCGAGCTTGGCCGGCAGGATCGCCGGACGAAACCATGGCGCCACCGCGGGGAGATCTGCGAGAGCTCGCGCTGCATCGGAACCGAGGCCCCCTCCCAATATGATGATTTCCGGATCCATCGTTGCAGCGATGTTGTCGAGCGCTGTACGCAAAGGTGCCGCCCAGGCGTGTAACACCGCCCTAGCCGTCGCATCTCCGTTTGAGGCCATTTCAAAAACATCGGCAATGGATGCTGCCGATAGACCCGCTTCGTTTATGTGCCGGCGCAGCGCCGTTCCCGAGCTGAAGGTTTCCACGCAACCGCGTCTTCCGCACGCGCATTCCGGACCATCATGTCGGACGCAGATATGGCCCAACTGCCCGGCAGTTCTGTGGCCATGATAGATCCTGCCGTCGTGGGCAACTGCGCCGCCGATCCCCGTTCCGATGGTCAGCATGGCAACGCTTTGAAAACCTCTTGCAGCACCGATACTCATTTCGGCTATGAGCGCCATGCTGCAATCATTTTCGATGACGACCCGCTTGCCGAGACTTGCCTCCAGTTGATCGACGAGGTCCATGCCGGCCAAATTCAAGATGCCGCCGGATAGGACCGAACGATTTGCAATGTCGACACGGCCAGGAATGCCGACGCCGAGCCCAACAACACCAGCCGCACCGAGTTCTCTTGCCATCACCTTGACGCGCTCGAAGACCTGCCGGGGGTCGCTCGGTGTCCGCTCCGACAGCTTTTTGAGGATTTCGCCTCGTTTGGAGACGAGAGCCGCACGAATATTCGTGCCGCCAATGTCCACGCCAATGGCTAATTCAGACATCTGCTTTCTGTCCTTGGCCGAGACCTTCAGACTTGACGCCTTTGAAATGTGCCGCGATCACCGCTTGAATTTCGCGAAGCCGTGGAACAGCGACGGTTTCCAATCGGTCCTTCGTGACGGAACGGTCGAGCGAGATGCAGTCTTTCCATAGGGACCGGCCCGCGATGACACCGGACGCGCCGTTGCGCATGGCATCTTCGACCTGCCGCAGGAACGTCGAGTGGTCGACGCCGGCCGACAGCACCGCCCAGGGCACGTCCCCTGCCAGCCGCGTGACCTCCGCACATGCCTCAGCAGTGCCAGGATAGGGAATCTTTAGAACCTTCGATCCGCAGTCCAGGCAAATCTTGCTTCCTCCAACGACCAGCGACGGCAGCTTCGACTTGTAGTCCGCCTCATCTTCGTCCTCAAATCTGTATGTCAGGAATTCGACGACCAGCAGTAGGTCTTCGCGCGCGAAGTCCTCGATGCATTGGCGCAGGATGTCGATGTTGTGCCTGTTCGCTTCATCCCGGTCGGAGCGGAGATAGACCATGATCTTGCCGCCGGTGGCACCAAGCTGACGGACGCGACGGGCCGAAATGCCAGGCACCAGCTTGGAAAGGCGATATCCTTCCGGCGAGGTGTCCCAACCCGATGCGTCGAGGCCAATCAGAAGTGCGGTATCGCGCCTGATAATGCGGTCGTCCACCAATGCAGGAACAGCACAGATTGGATCGACGAGAACACAGGATGCCTTGCTTGCAAGAAACATGGCGATATCCGCCTTCGTGTCGCCGAGGGTCTTGTCGGAGATGGCGGCCTGCTCCTGCGGGTCGCTTGCAAGCAGACTGCGCATACCGCCGCGCTGATCGCAGGCGATAACCATCATGGCGCCGTCGTGACCGCAAATCTGCTGGTAACCTCGCATTTCGGCTGTCGTCAATCTCGACATTTGCTCCTCCCTTTAGCCCGTCCCAAACCGGATGCTGAAAGTGCGTCCACCCCAAATTTCCAAGGGATGGCCGACGAAACATTGAGAGCGCTCACGACTGCATAATCGTTGCGAAACCGGCCGTTTTGAGCGATAACTCCTCACATGTCGAATGTGTAACACATTGCAGAAAGGAATTTCAATCTGAATTCGTCTCAGTCGCAGGACTCTGCAACGAACCGTGCCTTGCTGCATACGGTTGCGAAGCTGCATTACCAATCCGATATGTCGCAGGTTGATATCGCTAAAAAGCTAGGATTATCAACGGCTACGGTCTCGCGGTTGCTTCAGAAGGCACGCTCGGCCGGGATCGTTCGGATCGAGGTGATCGATCTTTCCCCCTCGGAAGATTTGGGGGCGGCCTTGGTTGACGGCCTGAAACTGCGCAACGCCATCGTGATCGACACACCGTCGTCGAACGTTCTCAGCGCCCTCGCCCCTCCGGTCGGATCAATGTTGCAGCAAGCGGGACTGCGATCGGGCTCAACGCTCGGCATCGGCTGGGGACGGGCTGTTCGCGAAGTTACCTTTGCGGGGTTGCCGCAGTTGCCTGGCATCGCAACCATTGCTCTCAACGGGGGAATGCAGCAGGCGGCTCCGCATTTTCAAATCAACGAGTTTGTGCGGCAGGCCGCGGAGCAAATGGGGGGAATTCCGCATTTTCTGCACGCCCCCTACATTTCATCTTCGGAATTGCGCGATGCTTTCCTCGCCGATCCCACCGTTCAGCAGGTCACGTCGCTGTGGAACAAGCTGGATGCTGCGATCGTCGGCGTCGGCTTAACGCATGTCGCAAGTCCCTCAGAAGCGACCGCGGCTCTCCCGGGAGAAAAAGCCTTAAGTCATGCGGCAGGTGACGTTTTGCGCCATTACGTAACCGAGGCCGGCCAAATCCTTCATTGGGATGGCGAGGAACGCATGATCGCTGCCTCCCCACAGCAACTGCAACGAATTCCCTTGTGCATTGCGGTTGCTGCAACACCAGCCAAGGCGTCCGGCATCATCGGGGCGGCACGATCGGGCATGATCAATGCTCTCGTGACGGATGCCAATACGGCGCAGGCCATTCTCGATCGCTTGTCCGCCGCCGATAAATCTTGAGAAAAATCTCTTGTGGTGATCGACCAGGCAATTTTTGCGTCAATTAATAAAATTCACACACGTAACGTTCTGAGGTTACACAAGACCGGAAAAACTTGCTCGGAACTTACGTTTGCCCGTTGCGCCTCTTTTTGCGTCGACGCATCATGGACGGGCATAGCGGTTTGAAAACGGTCGACTTTCGATGGAAAAATTGACGCATAAGACAATGGAGGATTTTGCGAAATCCTGCGGCGTCTCCCGCCCAACCCTTTCCAAATATTTCGATGATCCGACGAGCGTGAAGCCGGCGACACGTGCGCTGATCGAAGCCGCACTTCGCGCATCGGACTACCAGCCAAATCTTTACGCACGGAACCTCAATCGAAAGAGGACCCGCAATGTCGGTATTCTCGTTCCGGCGCTGACGGACCCCTTTTATGCCGAAATGGTCAACCGCCTGGAACTGCGCCTGCGCGATGAAGGCTATTGGCCAATCGTGTTTTCCTCGCACGGTCTGCCGGAGCTGGAGGTCGAAGCCGTCAGCACGATGCTGTCATTGAAAGTGGCGGGCGCGATCGCCGCACCACTTGGGCAGAAATCCGATCCGCGCGCGTTTGAAAAACTCACGCAGAATGTTCCCCTCGTCTATTTCGATACCTACATCGAGGGCAACACGCCGTTCATCGGCAACAATAACTACCAGAGCGTAGCGACCATCGTGGAATATCTCTGCCGCTCTGGAGAGGCGCCGGTCTATCTCGACATTCCCCACGTCAATCACAATTCCCCGGAGAGATTGGCGAGCTATATTGCCACGATGGAGGCTTCGGGCCAGGAGCCCGTGGTGATCAAGACCATTGCCGCCTATACATGGGATTTCGAGCGCGTCGGCTACGAGCAGATGGACGCGATGCTCAAAGCCAAGAAGCTGTCATTCAAGACCCTCCTCTGCGCCAATGACCGTCTTGCCTTTGGTGTGATGGCTGCCGCTTTCGCGCATCGGCTAAAGGTCGGACGCAAGAAGGGCGACGACCTGCGCATAGCGGCCCATGACGACCATCCATTGAGCCGCTACACTTGCCCGCCACTGACGACGATGGCGCAGGATTTTGCCTCCATGACTGCAAACAGCGTCGACACGCTGCTGACGCTTCTCGGCGATACGGGTGCGCCGGCTCGCACGATCGCGGGCAAAGTTAGCCTCGATGGGACGTTGGTCATGCGCCAATCGGCATAAAACGGGTCGCAGTCTCGCTTAATCGGGAATTCCTTCAAAGCCGCGCCACGCCGCGACTGCGTCCTCCACCGCCTGCCGCGCGGCCGGTATGAATCTTCCCATCGAGACAAACCCGTGAATCTGCCCTGGCCAATCGCGCTGGACCACGTGAACTCCATCCTCCTGCAACCGCTTGGCATAGGCCATGCCTTCGTCAACGAGAATGTCGTGCCCGGCCGTGGCAATGAATGCCAGCGGTGCCCCTGCAACAGTTTCGGCCAGCGCGGGTGAGACCTTCCAATCCACGATATCGGCTGCGGTGCGAACATAATGGTCTCGAAACCATTTCATCGTCGCGGCGGTCAAACCGAAGCCTTCACCGTACCGGCGATAGCTGTCCGCCGTCTGCGTGGCGTCCGTGTTGGGGTAGATGAGCAGTTGAGCCGCAAGCCGCGGGGCGTCGCCTGAACGCGACATCAACGCCAGCACGGCCGCAAGATTGCCGCCGGCGCTGTCGCCGGCCACCGCAATTCGTTCGGGGTCGACGCCGATCTCCACGGCGGCCTGCGCCATGAATGCCAGCGTCGCGGCGCAATCCATCAGTCCGGCGGGAAACTTGTGTTCCGGCGCAAGGCGGTAATCCGGGCAGACCACCGTGCATTCGGCGAGGTTGGCAAACCATCGGCAAATCTCGTCGTGAGAGTCGAGATTGCCGATCACCCAGCCGCCGCCATGGAGATAGAGAAGACCCCGCCCCTCTTTGGAAGGCGCTCCGATGCCGCGATAGATGCGAAGGGTGATCGGGCCGTTGGGGCCGCTGATCCGGCGGTCCTCCACCGAAGCAACCGCCTCGCGAGCGCCCTGAAGCGCCGGGCTGCCAGCATTGTAGGCGATACGGGCCTCCAAGGGCGTGCCAGCTTCAAGCGGTCGCAGCTTCGCCGCCTTGCTGACATCGAGAACCCATTGCGCACCTTCGTCAAAGTATTCGGTCACGTCGCTTCTCCCCGTGCGGCGGTTTAGGCCAGAAAACTGCGCGCTTCGTCTTCGCCAAGAAGCGGCGGTCGCGCCAGGTCACCGGCGATGCTGACCGATTGCCCGCTCTGGCCGGAGGCGAGAATAGCCTCCATGATTTCGAGCACATGGAGAGCGAGTTCCCCCGATGCACGTGGCGGCCGGTTTTCCGCAAGTGCACGCGCTAGGTCGGCAACACCGAGCATACGGTAGTTCGCCCGATCCGGCGCGGCAAACGGCCAGTTTCGTTCGCCGTAGAGCTCCCCATCACTTTCGAAATTCCGCCACTCGGCACCCCGCTCGGACAGAGAGACCGTACCACCGAATGTATCGGGATCCGGCAGCCGCAGCGAGCCTTCGGTGCCGTGCAGCTCAATTGGGTGATTGGAATGGCGGAACACATCCCAGGACGCGCCGAAGTTGATGGTCGCACCGGATTGGAATTCGAGCAGCGACAGAACGTTGGTTGGCGTACCGACCTTGAACGTCGTATTCTTGAATGGCCCTTCCGCGGTGATGAGACGTTCGTCCTGACCTTTCGTCGCCATCGCCATGACGCGCACGACCGGACCGAGCAAATTCACCATCATGGTCAAGTAGTAGGGCCCCATATCGAAGACAGGGCCGCCGCCGGGCTGGTAGTAGAATTGAGGATTGGGGTGCCAGTGCTCCATGCCGCGTCCCATCATGAAGGCGGTGCCGCTGACGGGGCGCCCTATCGCGCCCTCCTCCATCAGGCGACGCGCCCGCCGGCCCGCAGCGCCAAGGAAGGTATCCGGCGCGGAGCCGAGCAGCAATCCTCGGCTCTTCGCCTCCGCCACCAAAATCCGACCGTCGGCAGCCGATGTTGCAAGCGGCTTTTCCGTGAAGACGTGTTTGCCGGCGGACAAGGCCGACATGGTGATCTCGAAATGAACCGCCGGCACGGTCAGGTTAAGAACGAGATCGACTTCGGGATCTGCAAGTAGCTGATCGGCGCTGACGCTACGAATGCCGAACTCCTTTCCGCGCAGAGCCGCCGCATCAGCCGAAATATCGGCACAGGCGTGCACCTCAATACCGGCAAACAGCGAGGCATTACGCAGATAGGTCATCGATATGTTGCCGCAGCCGATGATCCCGATGCCAAGCGTTCCCTTTGTTTTTTCAACCATATTTCTCAAACCTCCCCGGATTGGATAACCAACGCCTCCTCGACGGACGGCCTGAGCCGACGCGTTTCAAAGTGATTTAAAGCATCTTATTTCTTGACGCGCGACAATTTTTTATCGAACATATGCCAATGCTGGCGCGGAGATTTTTGGAGGACGCCAGTCTTTCCTGGGAGGGAAACATGACCGATTTCAAGAAAGCGCCGACCGCTTCGAATGTGGCTGCAGATTCCGCAATGCTTGACCGTCGTCACTTCCTGCTCGGAGCCGCGGGTGCGGCTACCCTCGGCATCGCATCGGGTCTTGGAATGCGCACAGCGCGCGCTGCCGATCGCACGGAGATCAGCTTTGCCAGTGCCAGTTTCTTCGGCAAGGAAGGTATCGGCGATCTCGTTAAGGCCTATAACGAGTCGCAGGACCGGATCATGGTCAAATTCATCGAACTTCCGCCGCCAAGTTCGTCGACCGAAGTCTATCAGGGCCTGATCCAGCAGCTCGCGCGCCGCAACGGAACGCCCGATGTCTTCAGCCAGGACGTGATCTGGATCGCCGGCTTTGCGGCGGCAGGCTGGGCGCTACCGCTCGATGAATATTTCCCGAAGGAGAAGCGCGCCGATTATTTCCCCGGAACGGTCGCCGCCTGCACTTACAACGAAAAGCTGACCGCGCTTCCTTGGTTCGTCGATTCCGGCATGTTCTACTACCGCAAGGATCTCATGGAAAAGCATGGCGACAAGGTTCCCGAAACCTGGGACAACATGGCAACCATGGCGGCTGCGGCCCAGAAGGCCGGCGACGCCAAATTCGGCTATCTCTGGCAAGGCAAGCAGGCCGAGGTGCTGATCTGCGATGCCGTGGAAGTCATCACCTCGAATGGCGGCTCCATCCTGGCAGCCGACGGCAAATCGTCTGTTATCGGCGAGAAGGCCGCGGTCGAGGCGATCCAGTTCCTCTACGACACGATCAACAAGACGAAGATCAGCCCGCAGAACGTTCTCTCTTGGGATGAAGAGCCTTCCCGTCAGCCCTTCACATCGGGCGAAGCGATGTTCATGCGCAACTGGTCCTATGTTTATCCGATCGCGCAGGATCCGAAAGCTTCGCACGTCGTCGACAAGGTTGCCGTTGCGCCGTTGCCGCATTTTGCCGGCGGGAAAAGTGCTGCGTGCCTCGGCGGCTATCAGCTTGGCGTCAACGCCAATTCCAAGAAGCGGGAAGCGGCGATCGAGTTCCTGACCTGGATGTCGTCTCCAGAAACCCAGACCCGTCTCGCCCTGAATTTCGGCCTCGCACCGTCACGCCCCGCAATCTTCGAAAATGCGAAGCTGAAGGCCGAGCAGCCGTTCATGGCAAGCCTGCAAAACGTCTTTACCGGCGCCACGCCCCGGCCGATCACGCCGCAATATGCCAAGGTGACGCTGGCGCTACAGTCGAGCATTTCCAAGGCCCTGGTCAGCGGCAACGTCCAGGCTGAGCTCAAGGCTGCCGCCGAACAGATCAACAAGATCGTTGCCTGATATGGTCGCTGCATTGACGGCCCCCGCCGACAGCAGGATGCAAAGGTCAATGGGGGCGCTTCCGAGCGCCCTCTGGCCCTGGCTCCTGCTGTTGCCGGCCTTCCTGTCACTTGCATCGGTTTCCTTCTATCCGATCATCAATGGCGTCTATCTTTCCTTCACCAACCGTTCCCTGATTACGCAGGACAACGATTTCGTCGGCTTTGCCAATTATCTGCAACTCTTGGCGGATCCGCCGTTCTGGAATGCCTGGTGGCATACGATCTGGTTCACCGCCGCCTCGACCGGGCTGGAGACCCTGATCGGCCTCGCCATGGCGCTGATCCTTTGCGAGACTTTCAGCGGTCGAGGCATGGTCCGCGCGGCGATGCTTGTGCCCTGGGCAATGCCAACCGTCGTCACCTCGAAAATGTTTGGATGGCTGTTCGACGGCCAGCACGGCATCATCAATTTCATCCTGCTCCAGCTCGGTTTGATCGATCAGAATGTGAACTGGTATGGATCGCCCACAACCGCACTGACGACGATTATCCTTGCCGATGTCTGGAAGACGACGCCGTTCATGGCGCTCCTCCTGCTGACCGGTCTTCAGACCGTTCCAAAATCGTTGATCGAGGCTGCCCGCATGGATGGCGCTGGAGCCTGGACGATCTTCTGGAATATCCGCCTGCCTCTGCTGCTGCCGACTCTGCTCATTGCCGGTCTTTTCAGGGCGCTGGACGCATTTCGCGTTTTCGATCTGGTCTATGTGCTCACCGGCGGCGGCCCGGCCGATTCCACCGAAACGCTTTCGACGCTGTCCTACAAGGTGCTCTTCTCAACGCTGCAGTTCGGTTACGGTTCGGCCGTTTCGACCGCGATGTTCATAACCGAAGGGGTGATCGCCCTGGTGTTCTGCCTCTTCCTCGTCAGACAACTGAGGAAGACGACATGAACGGCACCCGCTCCGTCTTTCAGAGCGTCATGATCTACGTTGGCGCGCTTCTCATTCTCGTCTGGTCCGCAGGCCCGTTTCTGTGGCAGTTCTCCACCTCCTTCCAGCTTGACAAGGCACTGACGGAAGGCACGCCGTCGCTCATCCCGAACCCATTCACGCTGGAGCATTATTACAATGCCTTCGTGGAAAAAGGCCTGCACCATTACGTCCTGAACTCGCTCATCGTATCGCTCGCGACCACGGCTCTCTGCCTGATCGTCGGTTCGCTTGCCGCCTTTGCGCTGTCACGCCTTGATGTGAAGGGGCGGTTTGGAATCCTCCTAGTTATCCTGTCGGTCTCGATGTTTCCGCAGATCGCGCTCGTCGGACCGCTCTACCTGATCGCGTCCGAGCTTGGACTTCTGGACACCTACAGAGCCTTGATCATCACCTATCTGGCGCTTGGGCTGCCGCTCGTGACCTGGGTTTTGTTCGGCTATTTCGAAACGCTCCCGCGCGAAATCGACGAAGCCGCGCGCATGGATGGCGTCGGGGTGATCGGCCTTCTTTGGCATATCATTCTGCCGATGTCGCTTCCAAGTCTCGTGACCACCGGCTTGCTTGCCTTCATCACCGCCTGGAATGAGTTTCTGTTCGCACTGGCATTCACGTCGGACAGTGACAGCCAGACGATCCCGGTGGGCATCGCCAATTTCACCAACCAATACTACGTGCCCTGGGGAGACATCGCCGCCGCTTCAGCGGTCGTCACCGTGCCGCTGATTGTTTTGGTCCTGTTTTTCCAACGCCACATTATCGAAGGCCTGACGCAAGGCGGAATCAAGGAATGATGACATGACTAGGGATTTGAAGGTCGGCTGCCAGACGTTCACATGGGAAATGCTCGGTGAAGCCTGGACAGGCACGCCGGACGACCTGCTCTCCGCGATTTCCGCCGGCGGTTATGCGGGCATCGAAATCACCGACACGATGATCGGCCGCTACGGCACAAAGCCCAGCGAATTCGCTAGGGCATTGCGGGATAACGGGTTGCAGCTCGTCTCCTTCGCCTTCGGCTCCAAAAGCGGTTTCACGGTCGCCGATGCGATGGAAAAGGATCTGGCCACGGCGCAGCGCTGGATCGACTACGCCGCAGAGTTTCCGGGCGCACTCATATCGATCGGCTCTGCAACCATCGTCTCGGAGGGGCCGCGGGAGGACAAGTTCGCAATCGCCGCAGAGTTCTACAATCGCGCCGGCGCGCTCGGCAAGGCATCGGGCGTCGAGGTCGCCGTACATCCGAGTTCGCATCACAATACCCTGTTGTTCAACCGAGCCGATTACGATCACATCTTCGCGCGGCTGGATCCCGAACTGGTCGGCTGGGTTCCGGATACGGGCCACATCCTGCGCGGACATGACGATATCCTGGACACGATGCGCACCTACCGGGATCGCATCCGCTATCTGCATCTGAAGGATGTCGACGCGCAGGACCGATGGGCGATGCTGGGCAAAGGCGTTCTCGATACGCCGGCGGTGATCGATCTCGTTTCACAGGCACCGCGCTTCAACGGGTGGCTGGTGCTGGAAGAAGAATCCGAGATGGCTGCGGCCGATTCGGCCGCAGCCATAAAGGCCAACCGCGAGACGATGCGCACCCACGGCATTTAAGGAAAAGACCATGATCGAAAAAGAAAATCGCCGTCTTCGCGTCGGTGTCCTGGGCTGCGGGCCGATCGCCCAGTTTGCGCATCTGGAATCCTGCGTGAAGGCTAGGAATGCCGATCTCTACGCGATCTGTGACGCAGCACCCGATCTGCTCGCACGCATGGGCGCCACCTATGAGCCGCGGAAAATGTTCAGCGACTACGACGCCATGCTGGCCGACCCCGATTTGGAGGCGGTCATCGTCGCCACCTCGGACGCCTATCATGTGCCGATGTCCATCAAGGCGCTTGAAGCCGGCAAACACGTACTGTGCGAAAAGCCCATCGGCGTTTCCGTCGAGGAAGGCGAGGAGCTGGCCGACGCCGTCAAACGCTCAGGCAAGATCCTGCAGGTCGGGCACATGAAGCGTTTTGATCCGGCGCTTCAGGCCGCGCGTGACTTCGTTCACAACGATATCGGCCAGATCCTTGCGCTGAAGGCATGGTATTGCGATTCAACCCACCGCTACACCAACACCGATGCCGTGCAGCCGCTTCCCATCACCAGCAAGCTTGCGCGCAAACCGGCCGGCAATCCGAAAGCCGATCTCAGGCAATATTTCATGCTCGCGCATGGTTCGCATCTGGTCGACACCGCCCGCTTCTTCTGCGGCGATATCGTCG
The DNA here is from genome assembly GCF_054114205.1 of Rhizobium sp. LEGMi-198b. Lineage (NCBI taxonomy): Bacteria > Pseudomonadati > Pseudomonadota > Alphaproteobacteria > Hyphomicrobiales > Rhizobiaceae > Rhizobium > Rhizobium sp. LEGMi-198b. Next base: position 49,381 of record NZ_JBSYVH010000007.1, read on the forward strand.
CCGTGCGCGCACGCCTGCTGGAACGTGCCGGCGCCTATTGCTGGTTCGTGGAAACCGAATTCGCCAATGGCGCCCTCGGCCATCTGGACCTCACGGTTGCCGTTCGCATGGATTGGCACGAGGGTTTCCAGCTCTACGGTGAAAATGGCTCCGTCCTCGCAAAGACCTTTAATCCCTGGTACTTCCGCTCCAGCGAAGTCGAGATCTTTCATGAGAAAGACGCAACGAGCAGGAAACCGCTTGGTGCGGACGGGCACTTCTTCCGCAGGCAGCTCGAAAGTCTCGCCGATGCCGCCCTGAAGGGTGCTCCCATGCGCGGCGCCAATGTCGAGGATGGTATCGCCTCCATTCGGGCGATGGTGGCGATCGCGCGGTCGGTGGAGACTGGCGAGCGCGTCGAGCTCGCGGCCGTGACGGGAGCCGTCTGATGCAGGTCGGGATCTTCGCCAAGACCTTTCCCGGAACCGATGCTCTCAGCGTGCTGTCTGCGGTACGCGATAGCGGCTATGCGACCACGCAGTTCAATCTCGCCTGCTGCGGGCTGCCCTCCATGCCCGACACCGTTCCCGAGTCGGTCGTAACCGCGATCCGCGCCGCCTCGGAAACGGCGGGCGTCTCGCTTGCCGCCTTGTCGGGAACCTACAACATGGCGCATCCTGACATATCGATACGGCAAAAAGGCCTCAGCCAGCTCGCCGTCATCATCGAGACGGCGGCAGCACTTTCCATTCCGCTCGTCACGCTCTGTACCGGCACGCGTCATCCGAGCGATCAGTGGGCGCACCATCCAGAAAACCGCGATCCCACGGCCTGGGCCGACATGGCTGCGGAGATGTCGAAGGCGCTGGCGCTGGCGGAAGACCATGGTGTCGATCTCGGCATCGAACCCGAGCAGGCGAATATCGTAACCTCGGCAGCGGACGCCAAGCGGCTGATCGCGGAGATGAGATCGGAAAGGCTGCGTATCGTCCTCGACCCGGCCAATCTTTTCGAAAGCGCCACGCCATCGGAAGCACGCGCCATTGTCGAGCGCGCGGTCGAGACTGCGGCCGGGCACATTGCCATGGCACATGCCAAGGATCGCTATGCCGACGGACGTTTTGCCACGACCGGCCAGGGCATCGTGGATTTTCCCGATTTTATCGCGCGGCTGAAAGCCGTCGGCTTCCATGGTCCCCTCGTCACGCATGGACTTTCCGCAGCGGAGGCACCGCACGTTGCGGCCTTTCTCAAGGAATTGGTTTGATGGGAGCAAGCGCGGCGATCATGCATGGCGATGCCGGCTTGGCCGTTTTCGATAGCGGACAAGGGCTGCCGGTCCTCTTTCAGCACGGCTTGGGCGGCGATGAAGCACAGGTTGCGCAAACCTTTCCAATCGGAAAGGCGCGGCGCATCACCGTCGAATGTCGTGGACATGGAGCCTCACTGCTCGGCGACATCAGGCCTTTTTCACTACGAATGTTTGCCGAGGATGTGCTGGCCGCGGCGACAGATCGCGGGTTCGAACGCTTTGTCGCCGGCGGCATTTCCATGGGGGCGGCAATTGCCCTCCACCTCGCTCACCACTATCCGGATCGCGTCGCGGCCCTCGTTCTTGTTCGCCCCGCCTGGACCTTTAGCGCGGCGCCTGCCAATCTGGAGCCGGTCCGCACCGTCGCGGCCTTGCTCCGCTCGTATCCGGTCGCAGAAGCCAGGGAGCGCTTCGCCGGTTCGGAGATCGGCATGCGCATACGCGCGAACGCGCCCGATAATTTTGCCTCCCTGCTCGGCTATTTCGACCGGCCGAATGCGGTCGCTTTCGCATCCGTGCTGGCCGATATCGCGGCTGACGGCACGGGTGTGACTGAGGCAGAGACCGCTGCCCTCACAATTCCTACCCTCGTCATCGGCAACGAACAGGACGCGATCCATCCGCTCGCCTGCGCGCGAACGCTCGCTGACACCATCCCCGGCGCCAGCTTTGTCGAAGTCACCTCCAAGGCGGCCGACAAGGCACGGCATTTCGCTGAAGTTCAGGACGCTATCGCCACCTTCCTCGCATCCAAGACCATCCGGAGCCTCTTTCCATCATGACACGCAAAACTCTTTCTGGCCCCGCGGCCATAGCAGCGCTCCCCCGCAATCGGCTATTGGGCGAATTCTCGCTATGGTCGGCCGATCTTGCCAACATGGAGGCCGATCTCCGGCGCATTGAACCCTATGCCGACCTGCATCATATCGACGTCGCCGATGCGCGTTTTACGCCGGGATTCCTGTTCTTTCCGGATTTCGTCGCGCGCATCGCGAAGGCAACCGCCAGGCCGATCCATGTTCATCTTATGGTCGAGGCCGAAATCGTCGAGGAGCAAACGCGCCAATTCATTGAAGCGGGTGCGGATCTTATCAGCGTTCATGCCGAAAACGGCGAAGCGGGTTTACGCGCCATTGCGCTGGCAAAGAAACTGGGCGCCGAAGCCGGCGTCGTCCTGCGATTGGAGACCCCCGTTTCAGCGATCCGCCCGTTCATCGACCATGTCGCCTTCGTGACCCTGCTTGGCACATCGATCGGCGTCAAAGGCCAAAACCTCTCCGAGAAGGCCTGCGACCGGCTGATCGAGGCGCGCTCACTGCTGAAACAGTCCGGCCGGGAGGATCAGGTGATCTTGGCGGCCGATGGCGGCATTCGCGAGCAGACCGTACCGCTCCTGCGTGCCGCCGGAGCACAAACGGTCGTCCTCGGATCGCTGGCCTTCGGTGACAAGAACCTGGGCGACCGAATGGCTTGGCTCCATGGATTGGAGAGCCGTGTTTCGTGAAAAAGGTTGCTCTTGCATTTGATCTCGGTGGAACGGAGCTTCGCGCTGCGCTGGTGGATAGCGAGGGAAGCCTCCTGTCATTCTCCGCGGTGCCGACGCATGCGGCGGGAGGACCGGCCGCGGTCATCCAGCAGATCGAGCTACTGGCAGCCACGGCGCTGGCGGAAACGCCTGATCTCCTTCCCGTCGGGATCGGGATCGGCGCCCCCGGCCCTCTCGATCCGGAAGCCGGCATCGTCATTGCTCCGCCGACGCTCGCTGGGTGGTACGAGGTTCCACTAGCAGACATTCTCTCTAGCCGGTTTCAACTGCCGGTCCGGCTTGAAAATGATGCGAACGCGGCCGCACTTGGCGAATGGCGGTACGGCGCCGGACGCGGCGCGCGTTCGATGGTCTTCGTCACCGTGTCGACCGGCATCGGCGGCGGCGTGATCGTTGACGGGCGAACCTTGCATGGCAGGCGCGGCCTGGCGGGGGAAATCGGCCACATGACGATCACCAGCGAAGGGGAGCGGTGCTTTTGCGGTGCGATCGGTTGTTTTGAAGCCGTAGCCTCGGGGACGGCCCTTGGCAGGCGGGCAACGGCGCGGACCCGGCAATCCGACGGCTCGATGCTGCGCAAGCTATCGGCCGATGCTGAAGTGACCGGGCGCCACGTTGTTGACGCCGCGCGAAATGGCGACGCACTTGCGCTGGAACTGCTGAGTGCGGAGGCTCGCTGGCTGGGGATCGGTTTCACCAATCTGCTCCATCTCTACTCCCCCGACATTCTGGTGATGGGCGGCGGGATATCGCACGGTTTCGATCTCCTGCACGACACCATTGCGGCGACGGTTCACGATCGCGCCATGCCGGCCTATCGCGACGTGCCGATCGTCCCCGCGCAACTCGGGCGTCACGCAGGCCTGATCGGAGCGGCCAGCCTCATCCTGGGAGATGATGCGAAAACCGACCCTGCGCCATCGGCTAGCGAGAGCTGATCTCAAGCTCCGCGGTGCCTGCCTCGCCAGTCATCACAGATTTTTTCATGAGCCAATATGGCGCGCGCGATTCTGACTATACAACTAACATGTTAGTCGGTATGTACTGACAACACATCTGGAGGAATGGAACTTGTCTCGCAAATTCGGTCTGTCAGTCGCGCTTACGACGCCCTTCGACACCAACGGCGATATCGCGATCGGCCCCATGATCAAGCAGGCCGAGACAAGCCTTGCGTCGGGATGCTCGAGCGTCACGCTGTTCGGTACCACCGGCGAGGGCTCCTCCATCGGGACGCAGGAGCGCGAAGAGGTGCTCGACGCTTTCCTGGATGTGGGGATTGCGCCGAACCAGATTATCGTGGGCGTCATGGCGGATTCGGTCGAAAATGCCGCCGCGCAAGCATCATTTGCGCTCACGAAAGGCGTGCGCAATATCCTGCTAGCGCCACCTTTCTATTTCAAGAATGTCAGCGACGAAGGACTGTTTCGCTGGTTCTCGGCCGTATTCGCTCGGCTAGGCGACAGAGCGCGCGACATCATCGTCTACAACATTCCTTCCATTACCATGGTGCCGCTCTCGGTGGCGCTGATAGGCAGGCTGCGCAGCGCCTTTCCCGGCATTGTCGTTGGAGTCAAGGACTCCTCCGGCGATTGGCCGTTCACGGAGTCGCTATTGAAGGCGCATGGCGATCTCATCATCCTGATCGGCGACGAACGGCACCTCGCCAGGGGCGTTCGGTTGGGCGGCCAGGGGGCGATTTCCGGGATGGCAAATTTCGTGCCCCGTGAAATCCGGCTGATGGCTGAGGAGGGAAAGGATGATCCGCGCGTCGAGGATTTTGTTCCGGAGCTGCTGAAATTTCCGGTGACTGCGGCCGTCAAAGTTATGGTAGCACAACTCTCCGGGGATGAAATCTGGCTTGCTGTTCGCCCGCCGCTCGTTTCAATATCCGACGAGGGACAGAAACATCTTGCCGGCGCGTTCAATGCGCTTTTCAGATCCAAGGCGGCTTAAGCGGACCGGAGAGGGAGAGAGGAACGAATGGACGGCGTGAACGAGCAGCCGACCTTACGGGAAAAAGCCTATGCTAGCTTTACCCACCATCTGCTTGCTCGCGATGTGCGGCCGGGCGAATTCGTCTCGCAGCGCAGGCTCGTGGAACTCACAGGCTTACCGCTTGGCGCCATCCGTGAGCTGATCCCGCGGCTGGAAGCCGAAGGCTTGATCAAGACGGTGCCGCAACGCGGTCTCCAGATTGCCCATATCGATCTCAACCTGATCCGCGAGGCGTTTCAGCTACGCATCTTTCTGGAAAAGGAAGCGGTTGCACTCTTCACCCATACGGCTTCCGACGAAACGATTGCCAAACTCTTGAAACAGCATCGCGATATCGCCGCCGCCATCCAGTCTGGCGATGCCTCGCAGGAGCTTGAGGTCCATGCGCAATCGGTGGATTGGGGCATGCACGATGCTTTTATCGACGCACTCGGTAACACGATTATTTCGAATGCCTATCGCGTCAATTCGATCAAGATGCGCCTGATCAGTCAGGATCGTTTCCGGATCAACGGCCATGTCGGGCCGGTCATGAACGAGCACCTGCAGGTGCTGGAGGCGATCGAAAGACGATCCGCGGAGGATGCCGTCGCATCTCTCGTTTCGCACATCAACGGAGCAAGGGACCGCGCATTGAAGATTTGAATGAAACAGGCCGCAAATGAGGAGATTTCGGCCAAAGGAGGAGGAACAGCATGTCATCGTCATTCATCAATCCCACACGCCGCCGCTTCATGGCGGGCACGGCAGCATTGGGCGCGGCCAGCATGCTCGGCATGCGCACGGCATCGGCATCGGTGGACTGGAAGCGGTTTTCGGGAACCACGCTGGAAGTCAACCTGGTCAAGAGCCCGCGCAGCGAAACCATCCTAAAATATCTCAGCGAGTTCGAGGCGCTGACCGGCATCAAGGTGAACGCCGAGGCGACACCCGAGCAGCAGCAGCGTCAGAAGACGACGATTGAGCTCAGCTCCGGAAAGCCGAGCTTCGACGTCGTTCATCTGAGCTATCACGTGCAGAAGCGGCAGTTCGAAAAGGGCGGCTGGCTCGCCGACATCAGCGGTTTCCTGAAGGATCCGTCCTTGACGGACCCATCGCTGGTCGAAAGCGATTTTGCCGAGGCAGGCTTGAAGTTCGCCAAGGATTCCAATGGCGTCCTGCGCTCCCTGCCCTTCTCGGTGGATTACTGGATCGTCTATTGGAACAAGGCGCTCTTCGAGAAGAAGGGGCTTACCTATCCACAAACCTTTGACGACATGGCCAATGCCGCCGAAGCGCTCACGGATAAATCGACCAATACCTACGGCTTCGTCGCCCGCGGTCTCAAAAATGCCAACACGCCGGTCTGGACAGCCCTCATGCTCGGCTATGGCATGACGCCGCTTTCCCCCGACGGCAAATTGCGCACCACCTCGCCAGAAGCTGTCGAGGCTGCCAAGCTCTATCAGCGACTGATGACCAAGGCCGCACCTCCGGGCGTTTCCGGCTTCAACTGGGCCGAGTCTCAATCCGCGTTCCTGCAGGGCAAGATCGGCATGTGGCTCGACGGCGTCGGCTTTGCGCCGCCGATCGAAAATCCGGAAAAATCCCGCGTTGTCGGCCAGGTCGGCTATAGCGTTATTCCCAAGGGGCCTTCTGCACAAGCGGCCGCCACCTTTGGCGACGGTATCGGCGTGACGGCGGCGAGCCAGAAGAAGGAAGCCGCCTATCTCTTCTGCCAATGGGTGATCTCGCATGACATGGGCGCGCGGCTGCTACAGGCCGGCGCCGGCGTGCCCTTCCGCCAATCCGTCCTCGAGGATCAGAAGGTCCGTGAAGGCGTCAAGATGCCTGGGGCCTGGCTCGATGCCGTGGTCGGCTCCGGCAAAGTCTCCGCGCTCGGCCTGCCGGTTATCATCCCCGTCACCGAGTTCCGCGACATCTACGGCGTGGCGCTCACCAACATGATCGGCGGTGCGGATCCCGCAAGCGAGCTGAAGAACGCAACCGCGCAGTTCGAGCCGGTGCTGGCCCGAAGCGAGGGGTGATGGTGTCCGTGCGCATCGAAGATACCACGGCGAGCAGCGTCAAGGAGAAGAGCAAGCCGACAAATCGGCTTGCTCCCAACTATTGGCCCTTCGTCATTCCGGCCCTGGTGGTCATTGCCGCGGTTATTGTTTTTCCGTGGGTTTTCACCCTATGGATGAGCGTGAATAGCTGGACCCTTGGGCAATCCCAGACCTTTGCGGGCTTTGCCAACTACCTTCGCCTGGCGACCGACGCCCGCTTCTGGGAGGCGCTGTGGCACACGGTTCTCTATACAGGGCTCTCGGTCATCGCACCGGTTTTCCTGGGCACGCTCGCCGCCCTGATCTTCGATGCGCAATTCCCCTTCCGCGGCTTTCTGCGCGGCATTTTCGTCATGCCGATGATGGCGACGCCCGTCGCCATCGCGCTCGTCTGGACCATGATGTTTCATCCGCAGCTCGGAGTGCTCAACTATCTTTTGTCCTTCATAGGCATTGGTCCGCAGGAATGGATCTACAATCAATTCAGCGTCATCCCGTCGCTGGTCGTGGTGGAGACCTGGCAATGGACACCGCTCGTCATGCTGATCGTGCTCGGCGGCCTCGCCGCCGTTCCGCGCGAACCCTATGAAAGCGCAGAGATCGACGGCGCCAATGCGTGGCAGAAGTTCCGTTACCTTACCCTGCCGATGATCGCGCCCTTCCTGATGATCGCCGTGATTATTCGCAGCATCGATGCGATCAAGAGCTTCGACATCATCTATGCGATGACGCAGGGCGGACCGGGCACAGCCTCCGAGACGATCAACATCTATCTCTACAACACCGCCTTCTCCTACTATGACATCGGCTACGGCTCAGCCATGGCGGTTATCTTCTTCATCCTCATCGTCGTGCTCTCCTTCGTCCTGCTGATGGCGAGACAGCGCGCGAACTGGTCGGATAGGTAGACATTTCGATGAAACGCAAGACGCTCGACCGGATCGGTCTTCTCTTCGTGGCGCTGGTGATGATTTCGCCGGTGGTCCTATTCTTCCTGTGGATGATCTCGCTCTCGTTGAAATACGAAATCGATAACGGCGCCTATCCGCCGATCTTCATTCCCGAGCGCTTCGCCTGGTCGAACTACCTCAAGGTTTTCGAGGAAAACAACTTCTTACTCTATTTCTGGAACTCCATTCTGGTGACCGGATCCGCGACATTGCTCGCGCTGCTGATCGGCGTTCCAGCCGGCTACGGCATCGCACGCCTCAAGGCGGAGAAATCGGCGATCGTCATCATGATCGCGCGAATGACGCCCGGCCTTTCCTTCCTCATTCCGCTGTTTTTGCTCTTCCAATGGCTGAACCTTTTGGGAACGCTTTGGCCGCAGATCATTATACATCTGGTCGTGACGGTCCCGATCGTCGTCTGGATCATGATCGGCTATTTCGAGACGACGCCGATGGAGCTCGAGGAAGCGGCCGCTATCGACGGCGCAACACCGTGGCAGATCTTCCGGCTGGTGGCCCTGCCGATCGCCAAGCCGGGGATCGTCGTTGCCTTCATCCTCTCGGTCATCTTCTCATGGAACAATTTCGTCTTCGGCATCGTGCTCGCCAGCCGCGAGACACGCACCTTGCCGGTCGCCGTCTACAACATGTTGTCATTCGAGCAGGTGAGCTGGGGACCGCTTGCGGCGGCAGCGCTGATCGTGACGCTGCCGGTGCTCATTCTGACGATATTTGCCCAGAAGCAGATCGTTGCAGGCCTGACCGCTGGCGCCGTCAAGGGCGGTTGATTGCGGCACAATAAGTGCAGAGCCTCTATCCTGCCACAGCGGCCGGACGTCCTTTATGAACCGGGCCGGCGAAGCCGCTGTCCTCAAATTCTTATAGAATCATGCGCTAAGACGTTGAAGAGTTTCGGATGAATCTCAGATTAACGCCATCGTCAGGTGTCGTTCATTCCCCTCCAGTTATCTTTGAGCCAACGTCGTTAGGCAACGTTGTAACTTAGTAAAATGTAAACGGAGGAAACTCATGAACAGGTTCTTCATTGCGTCTGCAATCGCCCTCGCTTCCCTTGCAGCCACAAGTCTCCCATCCCAGGCAGCTTCGGTAGTCGTTACGACGGACGACGGCGGTCCCTATTATCATCATAGTCGGCACTACTACCAAGACCGCGACGACTGGTACTATCGCCATCATCGCCACCACTGCTTTACCAGGGTGGAAAAGGGATGGCACCACGGCCACCGAATTGTGACGAAAGAGCGTATCTGCCGCTAATCGCCTTAGTGCCGGCCCGGCCTTGCGCCGGGCCTGTGTAAACCTGAATCGGCTTCATTCCAGGGAACCTCTTCATCCGACCGGATGGCCAAAATCGAGCAATTTGCCAGCATCCACCAATGGCAAAACTCAACGCCCCTAAATCGAGGATCGCCGTTAGACGGCCCTTTTAGGTCGAAATCGTCGTCCAGCTCGACCCTGACGCTCGCGACCATGGCGGACGCAGATCAGCTCCGAATGCTGCCCCGCTGGTGCCCTTAAGAAGGCATCAGAACATGCACCATCAGCTATAGGGACCCACCAGCGACTTAACCAGGCTTACGACCTTAAGCCGCGTCCTTGCGTCCTTGATCTTGGCGAAGGCGCGGTTTAGCTCGACGCCCTCCCCCGAAGCCAGGAAGCCCGCTAAGTCACTGCCGGAGGTAAAAATTTCTTCTCCAGCACTTTCCGAAAGCTCAGAGACGCCCTCGAAAAAAAACGAAACCGGCACGTCGAGACAATCTGCGACGCTTTGCAGCCGGCTGGCGCCGACCCGGTTTTTACCTTTTTCATATTTCTGGACTTGCTGGAACGTCACATTCAGCCCTTCGGCGAGCGTCGTCTGACTCATGCCCAATATGCGGCGTCGCATTCGGATGCGTCTCCCGACCTCGACATCAATCGGGCTCGGATCCTTTTGGTTTGGCCCCTTATGCACGGTTCTCTCTTTCTGGCAGACAGTGCCTCGCGCTTAACGACCTAGCAATCTTCATGGGAAAATGACGGGTCGCACGAGCCGACCTGTTGAGTTCCCGCTTTACCGCCAACAATGTTGAAATTGTTGACTCCATCCCGGCGAAGCTTGCTCAATCGAAAGTCTGAATGGACAAAAAGACCGCCCATCGAACCTGGGGAGCCGATGGGCGGGGGGCTGCTCCGGAACCTACTCGCATCATGCTCGCAAGTCCCACCACCATGACTGCCGTGTCAAATCGCAAACTTCAATGCGTTAGCGTCATGCGATGAACGTACGTTCTGTTTTCCTGCGTATTCGGGATAATAGTTGCGTTATGCGAATATACCGCGTCAGCCAACACGCCGGATGTCAGTCGATATCCACAGGCACAGCCGATCGACGACCGTAGTGCCGCCGCCATGGCTTCGATTGCTGTCAAAACGGCTGCAGACGAATGCGTTTACTTGCCCTCGCCTCGGCGCAGTTTCGCTGCGTTGGACGGCATTTCGCCGAAGGATTGCTGATAGAGCGCTGCGAAACGTCCCATATGGGAGAATCCCCAGCTCCGCGCGACTTCGGCAACCGAGAGAGAGGTGGCCGGATCCGTCAGCGCTTTGCGCACGCCTTCCAGGCGGATTATCCGCAGATAGTTTAAAGGCGTCGTGTCCTTGAACTGCTGAAAAGCCGCCTGCAAGGCCCGCACGCTTGTGCCGGACGCCTCGGCGATATCGGCGATACTCATCGGAGACGAAACATTGGCATGCATATATTCGATCGCTCTCTTCAAGCGCTTTGGTATTGCAGGGGACGTCGGTTTTGCCAGCCGTGCGGAATAGTTATTCGGGACAGTTTCCAAAAGCGTGATCATCATCGCCTGCAACAGGCGCTCGACGAACGTCGACGAGGTCTGATGCTCATCTTCGACGTCCAGGCAATTCCAGATAAGATTTCCGAGTGTGGTTATCCGCGATCCTTTTACGGTTGCCAAATCGACGGTGTCAGCGAAATCGATGTCGCCGTCGACCGGCGCATCAAGCAGTTCACTCAGTTGACGGATCATTGCGGATTTTTCGAACGCGATGCCGATATGACTGCGGTCTTCGTGAAGGACCAGCTTGTCGAAGCGCGACATATCACCCAAGAGGCCTGCCGCCGGTTCCGATACGAGCTGCGTTCGACCCGAGTCGATTGCCATCACGCCGGAGGATGGCAGGTAAAGAGCGTACGCGTCAGGTCCGCTGGGAAGGGTGACCCTCATCCCGGAATGGCACCTTCCATTCCAGACATTGAAGCGCCCAACGGCGTAATGCCGGTCTTCCACCGAGATCAGCGAGCCTCGGTGAAGCGGCTCGACCGTCGCGGGCGATAAGGTCCTTGCATAATGTTCCGTCATTTCGTCGGCATCGGCATCAACGATCTTGAAGACGGAATGAGTGACGTACCTCATTATTTTCCCCAAATGAGCGATCCCGAGACGCTCCCAAGGGCCACCCAAATCCCAAGAAAGCAGACGTAGATCGTATTATTACCTACTAATACTGAGCAAACCGCAACGCGACTGCATCCCCTGCAGAAACACTATCCAAGACGCGCATTTTACTACTTAAAATAAGTAATATGCCGAACGACATCTGCGCGTCTCGGTTGCGCATGAAAACTCCACTTCCTGCGCGCATATCGCTGATTCCATTGAGTTTTATGAACATCCCTTAAGCGCTCTGAATCCTCTACTGAAGCGTCGCTCCCTTTCGTTGCATGAATATTCAGATAATGAAAGCTAGAAAGAAGTTAAATAATGTAAATGCCATGCGGCTCTCGCAAATGTATTTTAAGTATTAAATAATGCCGTTCATATCTGCGCTCCACTTAGCCGGGCATGACTTAGCTGTCCTGAATATGGCGGCTCGGCGCCATCCACAGCCCGAATCCGCGATGACAACGACGAGGCTCTTGACGGAATGTTATCGATAACATAGCCTCTTCTCACCTGAACTTTGGGAGGAGCAGGATGGACGACGGAAAGCTGCTCGAATTTTGCGACATCACCAAAGAATTTGGTGGAACGCGCGCATTGTCGAATGTCTCGCTGGATCTGAAACCGGGAGAAATTCTGGCTCTTCTTGGTGAGAACGGCGCGGGAAAGTCGACCCTCATCAAGACGCTGGCGGGCATCTACAGACCGGATGGCGGACAAATTCTGTTTCGCGGCAAACCATATCATCACCGCCCGCCGCGGCCAAACCAGCGCCAGCCGATCGCCTTCATTCATCAGGATCTCGGACTGATCGAATGGATGACGGTTGGCGAAAATGTTGGTCTCGCACAGGGCTATTCGCTGCGCGGCCGGCTGATCGACTGGCGCGCGACCGAACGCCGTACGGCGGAGGCCCTGAAGCTTGTGGGCTGCGATTTCGATCCGTCGACACGGATTCAAGAACTGACCCGAACCGAAAAGTCGCTTGTCGCGATAGCGCGTGCTCTCGCCGTCGAGGCAGACGTTCTCGTTCTCGACGAGCCGACGGCAAGCCTGCCCGCCGATGAAGTCGAAAAGCTGTTTGCCGCCATCCGCCCGCTCAAGGAACGTGGTGTTGCGATGATCTATGTCTCGCATCGGCTGGATGAGATCTTCAGGATCGCCGATCGCGTTGCGGTGCTCCGCGATGGCCAACTGGTCGGGCAAAAACCAGTTTCCGACACGTCGCCGGACGAGCTGATCCGAATGATCGTCGGACGCAAGGCCGACCAGCTCTTCGTCAAGGCCGAACGGACCGCAGGGCCTGCCATTGTTTCGGTCAGGGATCTTGCCTGCCGCGGCGCAGGACCGGTGTCCTTCGACATTCGCCAAGGAGAGCTTCTCGGTCTCGTCGGACTGAGAGGCGCGGGCCAGGAATTGATCGGACGCGCGCTCTTTGGTTGCGAGCCCGCCAGCGGAGCGGTCCTGCTGAACGGTGCGCGACCCGATCTTTCCAGCCCCGTCTCAGCCATGGCTTCCGGTATCGGCCTGATCGCCAGGGATCGCACCGAAGAATCCGTCGCCATGTCCCTCAGCCTGAGGGAAAACACCTTTCTCAATCCCGGCGCATCCGGACGGGGCTTGATGTCCTTCCTGCCGCCGCAGCGCGAGGCCGAAATGGCCTATTCGCTCGGCAGCCGCGTTGGCCTTAGACCCAATGATCAGAACCTGGCGATCGAAGCCCTATCCGGCGGAAACCAGCAGAAGGTGGTCGTGGGCCGGTGGCTCGCGACAGGCCGGAAGCTGTTGATCGCCGAAGACCCGACAGCCGGCGTGGATGTCGGCGCCAAAGCGGACATCTACAAGCTGATCGCCGAGGCCGTCGAGGAAGGGCTGGCCGTGCTCGTCGTCTCCACCGACTTCGAAGAAATCGCTCATATCTGCCATCGCGCCCTGGTGTTTTCTCGCGGTCAAATCGTGCGGGAACTGAGCGGCGCCGACTTAACAACACCGGCGGTCATCGCCGCAGCATCCGCATCCGAAGCGGCCTGATCCAGGGAGGAACCTCATGCAATCGATCGAATCCAATGCGCTCGAACCGACCAGCGCCGAGCTGGTGGGAATGAGCTTTGGCCAGAAAATCCAGCGCCTACTGCCGGTCTATGGCCTCGTTATTCTCACAGCCCTTCTGATCCTGCTGTTTTCCATTCTGCTGCCGCAGACCTTTCCGACGCTGCTCAATCTGCGTTCGATCATCTCTGACAAGACGATCATCGCCATTCTGTCGCTTGCCGCAATGATCCCGATGGCGGCAGGACGCATCGACCTGACGATCGGTTACGGCATCGTGCTCTGGCACGTTCTGGCGATTAGCTTGCAGACGATGTTCGGCCTGCCCTGGCCGGTGGCTGTGCTCATCGTCATCCTGCTCGGCGCGCTGACCGGCTTCCTGAACGGGCTGCTGGTGGAAATCGCCAAGATCGACAGCTTCATCGCGACGCTCGGCACGGGCACCGTGCTTTATGCCATTGCTCTTTGGCATACCGGCGGGCGACAGGTGGTCGGCATGCTTCCCCAGGGCTTTTATGCGCTCAACGGCACGATGGTCTTCGGGCTGCCGATCACAGGGATCTATGTGCTTGGCCTCGCCTTCGTCATGTGGATCGTGCTCGAATATCTGCCGATCGGCCGTTACATCTATGCCATCGGCGCCAATCCGAAGGCGGCCGCATTGAACGGCATCCCCGTCCGTCGCTTCGTCATCGGCGCCTTCGTGACGTCAGGCACCCTCGCCGCCATCGCAGGCGTACTGCTCGCCTCCAAGCTGCGCATCGGCCAGGCCAGCGTCGGGCTGGAATATCTTCTGCCGGCACTCGTCGGAGCCTTCCTTGGTTCCACGACCATCAAACCCGGCCGCGTCAATGTGTGGGGCACAATGATTGGCGTCATCATCCTGGCGGTCGGCATTGCAGGCATCCAGCAGTTCGGGGGCTCGTTCTACGTCGAGCCGCTTTTCAACGGCGTGACCCTGCTCGTCGCCATCGGGATCGCAGGTTATGCGCAGCGCCGGCGGAGCCATGCCGGACGCATGGCTCCAGTACAAAAGCCGCAGCTATCAGCTAAGGCGACCGACAACTGAAGATCATTTTGGTTTAATTTTCAAAGGGAGGAGAATGAAATGAAACGCAGATTTTTCCTGCAGGCGACCACAGGCTTGTTGATGCTGTGTGCAAGCCACGCCTATGCCGATCCGATGGCGGATGCAAAAGCCGTCGTCGACAAATATGCGACGCCGGTCACCAAATGGGACGGCCCGACCACCGGTCCGAAGGCACAGGCGGGCAAGACCATCGTCGTATTGGCCGGCGACCTTAAGAATGGCGGCATTCTCGGCGTCAGCAACGGTGTCGAGGAAGCAGCAAAGGCGATTGGCTGGCAGGTAAAGGTTCTCGATGGCGCGGGCTCCATCGGCGGACGCACGGCTGCCTTCGGTCAGGCCATAGCGCTGCAGCCTGCCGGCATCATCATCGATGGCTTCGATGCAGTCGAGCAGGCCCCGGCTCTGGAACAGGCAAAGGCCGCCAAGATCCCGTTGGTCGCCTGGCATGCCGGCCCGGTCATCGGTCCCGATGACAAGAACGGCCTCTTTGCCAATGTCAGCACCGATGCGATGGAAGTCTCGAAAGCGGCTGCCGACTGGGCCTTTGCCGATGCCAAGGGCAAGCCAGGCGTGATCATCTTCACGGACTCCACCTATGCGATCGCCATCGCCAAGGCGGACAGGATGAAGCAGGAGATCGAACGGCTAGGCGGCAAGGTGCTCGAATATGTCGATACGCCGATCGCCGAGACCTCGCAGCGCATGCCCCAGCTAACCACCTCGCTCCTGCAGAAATATGGCGATAGCTGGACCCATTCGCTTGCGATCAACGACCTCTATTTCGACTTCATGGGCCCGTCGCTCGCTTCCGCCGGCAAGAGCGGCACCGATGCGCCGATCAATGTCGCCGCCGGCGATGGCTCGCAATCGGCCTATGAACGCATCCGCGCCGGTCAATTCCAGAAGGTCACGGTGGCCGAACCGCTCAATCTCCAGGGCTGGCAATTGGTCGACGAACTCAATCGTGCTTTCGCCGGTGAAAAATGGTCCGGTTACCTCTCGCCGCTGCATGTGGTGACGGCCGACAATATCCAGTCCGACGGCGGTCCGAAGAATACGTTTGATCCGGATAACGGCTACAAGGATCAATACAAGAAGATCTGGGGCAAATAACTTTATTCCCTATCAAGCACCGCGCGGCCTCAAAGGGCCGCGCTTTGCGTTCGGGGCACAAACAACCGGTTTGATCATTCCGCCTCGACGGCTGCAGCTCATCAAGGCTGCGTCTTAAACACAGGAAGGTGCTGCCTGTGTAAAGTCAAACAGCCTTGACTAAGGTATGGGATCAGCCAACCGTCAAACAGAAGCCTGATCCCGACCGGTTTTTATAGAGCAACTTCAACTCATTCGAAAGAAGGCTTTCCGCGCGCTTACGCTCATCTATTGGCGCTGCGCGATTTGAATTTTCACGCATTGATTGTGACAATTCAAAGGGATACAGGCTCCTGTGGTGCAGAGTAAGGACGCGATGAGATCCGATTGCTTTTAAAGATTTTACTATGCCGTTGATTGCTCTTAAAAAACATCTGACTGAAATCATGCTCCCGGTTTGGCTTAAGATGGCTTTCGATGACAAGGCGGGTCAGTTTGTTGAAGCTCTGTCTCTCGATGGATCGCACACGCGTAGCACGGTAGTGCGAACACGCACTGCCGCGCGCCAGATTTATGTGTTTGCGAATGCTTCCTGCAGGAATGTTGCGCCTATAGGGGCGCTGGATAAGGCGCAAATTGCATTTGAGAACTTAAAACGTATTTGCTGGGTGCCTGGCGCGCAGCCTGGATTTGCGCGATCATACGATCTCGCGACCTCTTGCGTGGCCGACCCCGAGATAGATCTTTACGATCAATCCTGCGTTCTTCTTGCTCTTGCGTGGCTTTTCAAGGCGACAGGAAATAGCGTCTATAAGACCACTATCGATGAGACACTATGCGCAATCGATGAAACACTTGCAGCAGACTTCGGTGGATGGGCGGAGACTGCGAGTGGTGATTTACCTCGCCGACAAAATCCCCACATGCATTTTTTCGAGGCTTGTCTTGCGCTGTGGGAGACTGATGGGTCCCTCCGCTATATCGCGCACGCCCGTGAAATTTTCGCGCTGTTTCAGACGCAATTTTACGACAGGGAATTCGGTCTGCTCCGAGAGTTTTTTGGCCCAGCATGGGAAATCTCAAAGGAATATGGCTCAGATCGAATTGAGCCCGGCCACATGGCAGAATGGGTTTGGTTGATCCGGAGGTATGAAAAGCTGGCGAAGGGAGACTATACGCAGCTTTGCGGGAATCTCCTCGCTGCATCTCAGCGTTGTCGTAGTGGATCGTCCACCCCGTTTATTCTCGACGAGTTTTTCGATGACGGACGCATTTCCAAGAACACGAGGCGCCTATGGCCGCAGGTTGAGTTGCTCAAAGCTTATGTCGCTGAGTACACTGCGCAAAATGATCCCATCAATTTGATGAGAGCGCACCAACTCGCAACACAGATTATGGCAGAATATCTAAGCCATACTCCGCATGGCACGTGGAGAGACTGCTTCGACGGTTCTGGAAATTTTGTCGCGAACTCGATGCCAGGCAGCTCGCTCTATCATCTCTGGACAATTGTCGCCGATCTAGACCTTGAAGGCTTGGAGATCGAGCGAATGGATCACGACTTTGTCGGCCCCAGCGTCGACAGCAGAACCAACGGCTCTGCATACGACAAGAATTTCGAACCCCTTCGATGATCTCAGCCTTCGATGAAAATGAGCGCCGGTGTTTCGAGCAGTGTGCGGACGCGCTGCACGAAGGTCGCCGCATCCCAGCCGTCAATGATGCGATGATCGAAGCTGGATGAGAGATTCATCATCTTGCACGGCACGAACTGCGTGCCGTCCCAGACCGGCCGCGTGGCGATCTTGTTGACGCCGATAATCGCCACCTCCGGATGATTGATAATTGGCGTGGAGACGATCCCGCCGAGCGCGCCGAGCGAGCTGATGGTGATCGTCGAGCCGGAAAGCTCCTCACGCGTTGCAGTGCCCGAGCGCGCCGCCTCCGCCAGCCGGTTCATCTCAGCGGCGCAATCCCAGATGCCGCGTGCTTCCGCATGCCGCACGACAGGCACGGTCAAACCAGCCGGCGTCTGTGTTGCGATACCCATATGGACCGCGCCATAGCGCGTGACGATGCCGGCTTCGTCGTCAAAAGTGGCATTGACATTGGGCTGCTCGGAAATGGCCTTCACCACCGCCTGTACCAGGAAAGGCAGAACCGTGAGTTTCGGATGATCCGCCTTGCGGTCAGCGTTCATGATGGCACGCAACTCCTCGAGCGAGGTCATGTCCACCTCCTCCACATAGGTAATGTGAGGAATACGCGAGGCGGAAAGTGCCATTTTCTCGGCGATCCGGCGGCGCAGCCCGGTCAACTTGATCTCTTCGGTCGCAGTCTTCTGGGTAAGGCCGCCCATTGACATCGTGGGAGCGGCTCCGTGGTTCAAAAGTTGCTCGATATCCTCTCGCAGGATACGGCCCGCTGGTCCGGTCCCCTGCACCTGTGCGAGGTCGATGCCGCTTTCCTTGGCGAAGAGCCGCACCGGGGGTGCGGCAAGCGGCTTTTCGGTCCGCGGCGTCACAGGATCCGACACTGTTGGAGCAAGCTTCGGAAATTCCGCAGTCGACACTTCGGCGGTCGTCTCTGCGATCTCTTCGGACCGAGCCCCGCCGGCATCTCCGGTCGTTTCGATCCGCACCAGCGGAGCCCTCACCGCGATACGCTCTCCGACCTCACCGGCAAGCCAGGTGACGATGCCGTTGACGGGAGACGGGATTTCTACGGTGGCCTTGTCCGTCATGACGGCGACAATCACCATGTCCTCGCGAACGGGATCTCCTGGCTTCACGAACCACTCGACCAGCTCGGCCTCGGCGACTCCCTCCCCCACATCAGGCATCTCGATGACAAATTCGCTCATGGCTCAGGCTCCCATGACTTCGGCAAGCGCCAGTCCGACACGGGCAGGGCCTGGGAAATAATCCCACTCCTGCGCATGCGGATAGGGCGTGTCCCAACCGGCAACGCGCACGACTGGCGCCTCCAGATGGTAAAAGCAATATTCCTGCACCAGCGCGACGACCTCGGCGCCAAAGCCCGAAGTCAGCGTTGCCTCATGCACGACGACACATCGCCCTGTCTTCCGGACCGAATTGATGATCGTATCCAGATCAAGCGGCAGCAGACTTCGGAGGTCGATCACTTCGGCATCAATGCCGGTATCCTCGGCCGCGGCGAGCGCCACATGCACCATCGTACCATAGGCAATCACAGTCACCGCCGAGCCTGCGCGCCGGATCTCAGCCTTGCCGATAGGTATCGTATAGTGGCCGTCAGGCACCTCTCCGAGATCATGTTTAGACCAAGGCGTCACAGGCCGCTCGTGATGGCCGTCAAAGGGGCCGTTATAGAGCCGCTTCGGCTCTAGGAACATTACCGGATCCGGATCTTCGATCGCAGCAATCAGCAGGCCTTTGGCGTCATAGGGATTGGATGGCACGATCACCTTTAGCCCGGAGACATGGGTGAAGAGCGCCTCCGGGCTCTGACTGTGCGTCTGGCCGCCAAAGATGCCGCCGCCTGTCGGCATGCGCACGACGATCGGACAGGTAAAATCGCCGTTGGAACGGTAGCGGATACGAGCCGCCTCCTGGGTTAGCTGGTCATAGGCCGGATACATGTAATCGGCGAACTGGATCTCGACACAGGGCTTCAGGCCATAGGCGGCCATACCGATCGCCGTGCCGACGATGCCCGATTCGCTTATCGGCGTGTCGAAGCAGCGCGTCTTGCCATATTTTGCCTGAAGCCCCTGCGTGCATCGGAAAACGCCACCGAAATAGCCTACATCCTCGCCGAAAACGACGACATTGTCATCCTGCGCCATCGAAACGTCCATGGCGCTACGCACCGCCTCGATCATCGTCATCCTGGCCATTCTCAGTACCCTGCCTTCTGCCGCTGGCGCCGGATGTGCGGCGGCATCTCGGCATAGACGCCTTCGAAAATGTCCCGAACCGAAGGCTTGCCGCCGGCATGCAATGTGCCGTGCTGCTCCGCCTGGCGCTGCGCCTCCATTACCTCGTCCATGATTTCAGCTTCTGCCTGCACATGCCGCTCCTCAGACCATGTGCCCCGGACGATCAGATGTTTCTTCAACCTCAGCACGGGATCGCCAAGTGGCCAGGCCTCCGATTCCGTCTTCGGACGATAAGCATTCGGATCGTCCGAGGTCGAATGCGCCCCGACACGATACGTCACATATTCGATCAGCGTCGGCCCGAGATTGCGCCGGGCACGCTCAGCTGCCCAGCAGGCAACGGCATGGACGGCGAGATAGTCGTTTCCATCGACTCTCAGCGCGGGAATGCCGAAGCCGAGGCCGCGGGCGGCGAACGTTCCGGAGCCGCCGCGCGCGATGCCCTGAAAGGTAGAGATCGCCCACTGATTGTTGACGATGTTGAGAATGACGGGTGCCTTATAGGTCGAGGCGAAGACGAACGCTGAATGGAAATCGGATTCCGCCGTCGAGCCATCGCCGATCCAGCCCGCGGCGATGCGGCTGTCATTCTTGATTGCCGAGGCCATGGCCCAGCCCACGGCCTGCACATACTGAGTGGCGAGGTTGCCGGAGATGGTAAAGAATCCGTGCTCCTTGGAGGAATACATGATCGGTAGCTGCCGCCCGTGCAGGGGATCGCTCTCGTTCGAGTAGATCTGATTCATCATTTCGACCATCGGATAATCGTCGGCAATCAGAAGGCCTGCCTGACGATAGGTCGGAAAATTCATGTCTCCCTTCTTGAGCGCCTTGCGGAAAGCACAACTGACAGCCTCCTCGCCGAGATGCTGCATGTAGAAGGACGTCTTGCCCTGCCGCTGAGCCATCAGCATGCGGGCGTCGAATGCGCGCAGCTTCATCATGTTGCGAAGGCCGGTCAGCAACTCCTCATCGGAGAGCGTGCCAGCCCAGGGACCGACCGCCTCGCCCTCGCGGTTCAGCACGCGGATGATGGAATAGGCAAGATCACGGATCTCCTCGGATGCGACATCTACGTCCGGCCGCGGCACGGAACCGGCTTTGGCGATCTTGACGTTGGAAAAGTCTGGCTGGCCGCCCGGGCGGACGGCGGGTTCGGGGACATGCAGAGCCAATTGAGAAGAATCCACCATGTCTAGTCTTTCCTCCTGCGCCGGCCTTGCTCCTCTCCTCCAGAAGCGGGGGCCGCATGTGGTTCTCACAGATTGCGGGCGATCACCATGCGCTGCACGTCGCTCGTTCCTTCATAGATCTGACAGATGCGCACATCGCGATAGATGCGCTCGACCGGGTAATCGGCCATGTAGCCATAGCCGCCATGTATCTGGATGGCGTCGGAGCAGACGCGCTCCGCCATTTCCGAGGCAAAGAGCTTAGCCATCGAGGCTTCCGACAGGCAGGGCAGCCCGGCTTCCCTTAAGGAGGCGGCGTGAAAAACGAGTTGCCGGGCCGCCTCGATCCGCACCTTCATGTCGGCAAGGCGGAATGCGACAGCCTGATGTTCGATGATCGCCTTGCCGAAGGCCGTGCGCTCGCGAGCATAGTCGCGCGCCGCCTCAAAGGCCGCCCGCGCCATGCCGACTGCCTGAGCCGCAATGCCGATCCGACCGCCCTCGAGATTGGCGAGTGCTATGCGGTAGCCTTCGCCTTCTGAACCGAGCCTCAACTCGATCGGAACGTGTACGCCATTGAAGGCGATCTGGCAGGTGTCAGATGAATGCAGCCCAAGCTTTTCCTCTACGCGGATCACCTCATAGCCTGCGATGTCCGTTGGAACGATGAAGGCAGTGATGCCTTTTTTGCCGGCGCCAGGGTCGGTAACGGCAAAGACGATGATGACATGGCCGTTCTTGCCTGAGGTGATGAATTGCTTGGCCCCATCAAGTACATAATGATCGCCATCGCGCCTTGCCCTGGTCTTCAGGTTCGAGGCATCAGAGCCAGCCTGTGGCTCGGTGAGCGCGAAGCCGCCAATCCATTCGCCGCTCGCCAGTCTCGGCAGGAAGCGCTGCCGTTGCTCCTCGGTACCGAACTTCAAGATCGGCACGCAGCCGACCGAGCTATGCACGCTCATGATCGTGGAGCACGTGCCGTCACCTGCGGCAATCTCCTCAAGCGCCATGGCATAGGCGACGACACCCGCATCCGACCCGCCATAGGCTTCCGGTACCAGCATGCCAAGCAAACCCAGTTCGCCCATCTCCTTCAGTTCTTCGCGCGGGAAGAGATGCTCCCGATCACGCTTGGCTGCGCCTGGCGCCAGGCGCTCGCGGGCAAAGTCGCGGGCAAGATCGCGAATCTGCTGCTGGAGTTCGGAAAAGATCATCTGTTCCTTCCCTTTCCGCTCGCGCTGCTTGGTTGCGACAGCGGTCGCCTGTTGTAGCCGCCACGGGTCTTATCAAGGAGATAGGGCGCTTTCGTCGTGCTTTCCATGCCCCCGCAACGACAACCGAGGCGAACATTTCGTTGACCTTGGTGGCTCACGTGGATTGCCAAGAGTTCCGGAATCTTCCGGCGGGAGGGAGCAGTTCTTCCCCAAACGGATTGGGACCGCAATCGATTGCGTGCAATTCAACGGTTCCGCAATACCTTCAGGCGTTGCTCTTTTTCGGCGAGCCTATCAGCAAGAATTTATCGGCTGCTGTCGCGTACAATCAGTTCGGGCGAGATCCTGACATCGACGCCCTCGTTGCCATCAAGGATATCGAGGATCAAACGCGCGGTCTTTTCTCCGATTTCCCGTGCGAAGGCATTGATCGTGGTCAGCGTGGGTACGCAGACTTCGCCGATCTCGTAATTGCCGAACCCGCCAATCGCAAAACGTTCCGGGACGGGAACGCCCAAACGACGACACTCGGTCAGCGCGCCATAGGCCGCAAGGTCGGACACGCAGACGACCGCCTCAGTATCCGGATAGGTTTCGATCAATTTCGCCATAGCATTGGCGCCTTCGCGCATCGAAATGGGCGGCAGGCCGGCGGCGATCAGGCGCGATGCATCAAGCCCATGCGCTTGCATGGCGGCAGAGAAGCCGACCCGCCGCTCACTACCGCGCGTATCGCGCCCGACATCACCGCCGATGAAGGCGATGCGGCGATAGCCGGAGCGGACGAAGTGGTCCACCATGTCGCGAACGGCACCGGCGTTGGAAAATCCGACGTAATGGTCGATCGGTTCGGCGGGAATATCCCAGGTCTCGATCACGGGGATATTGATCGTTTCCAACAGACGTCGCCCGCGTTCCGTATGCTTGCCGCCGGTCACGACAATCGCCTGCGGCTTACGGCGCAAGAGCTGCTCGATGAGCCGCTCCTCCTCCTGCGTGTTGTAGTTCGTATAACCCAACAGGATCTGCATGTCGCGCGCGGCCAGCGTATCGGAAAGCCCGCCGACGGTATCGGCGAAATTGGCGTTGTTGATCGAAGGAATCGTAACCGCGACGAAACCGGACTTCTGTGAGCGCAGGTTGGAGGCCGTGCTGTCGAAAACGTAACCGAGATCCTCGGCAGCCTGGAGGATGGCCTCTCTTCTCTCCTTACTGATCAGACTGTCGGCCTTGAATGCACGCGACACCGTCATCGGGGAAACCCCCGTCACGCGGGCTACGTCTGCCATGGTCGGCGGTTTGCGATTTTTGCTCATCTATGGCCCGTGTTATCGTTACCATGAGAGTAATATGCCTTTACTTCGAATGGCAAGAGGAACCCTTCGCCATCCCGAAATGAAAATGCGGAGCCTTTCGGCTCCGCACCCAACATCGTCAGCGCAGAATGAGTTCAGAGCACGAATTCGTGGGCGACCGTGACATGGTGATGAATACGCCCTTCAAAGAAACGGGACAGGACGGCTTCCGTCGCCGCGCGGGCTTCCGCACGAACAGGGCTCGCGAGCGCGGCTTCCACCGTAGCCAAGTCCGGATAGTTGACCGCGAGAATCATCGGGTATTCCGGTGCACCTTCGTCTCGTGCTTCGGCGAAGGTCACCCGCACATCGAGAGCACCGGGAAATTGCTTCCATTTCGGCAGGATGGTCTCCATCACCGCGTCGCGAAATGCGGCCGCCTCTCCGTCCTTAACCTTGCCTTCGAATAATGCGTATCGGGTAATCATTCGGCGATCTCCTTGTTCGGCCCCTTGAAAAATTCCATCAATGCGGCCTGGTCCTCGCCGCCGAGGCCGGCTGCCGTCAGCATGCGGTGCACCTCGGCGCAGACGGCCGTTAGCGGCATGGCGGTGTTGGTGCGCCGGGCGAGATCTTGCGCACCGTTCAGATCCTTGACCATGTTGTCGATGCGGCCTGTGCGACGGTAGTCCTTGGCGACGTAACGCGGCATGTATTCCTGGAGAATGGCGCTGTCGGCTCGTCCCCCTTTCAGCGCCTGCGGGATCTTGGCAGCATCAACGCCGGCATCGAGCGCCAGTTGGGTTGCTTCCGCGACAGCGAGAAAGTTCAGCGCGCAGAGCACCTGATTGATCAGTTTCGTGGTCTGGCCGGCGCCGGGCGGGCCCATATGGGTATAGTTCGAGGCGACATGCCGAAGCACCTCATGCGCATCCTTGACGTCCTCATCGCGGCCGCCGGCCATCAGTGTCAATTCGCCGATCAGAGCCTTTGGCGCACCGCCGGAGAGCGGGCTATCCACCCATCGCAGACCCTTTTCTTGCGCGTCCGCGGCCAGCGCCTTGGTCGCATCGGGATCGATGGAGGACATGTCGATAATCAGCGTTCCGGGCTTGGCGCCCTCGGCAACGCCGCCGGGGCCGAAGACCGCCGCACGCACGATCCGCGGCGAGTTCAAGCTGAGAATGACGTAATCCGATATCGATGCGGCCATGGCAGCACTCATCGCCGCACTGGCTCCCTTGGCCGTCAGCGCGGCAACCTTTTCCTTGTCGAGATCGAAGACCGTCAGATGATTTCCCGTCTCCACAAGGCGCGCGCCGATGGCTCCGCCCATCGCGCCTGCGCCGATCAGCGCAATTTTGCTGCTCATAGCTCTTCCTCCTCCAACGCGGCGATAATAGCCGCTATGACCGCATCAAACGGTTGATCGATATCGACGGTGATTGCCTGCTCGGCCGGTCCAGGCGGCTCAAGTGCAGCAAGCTGGCTTTCAAGCAAGACGGCCGGCATAAAATGCCCCTGCCGCTCTTGCAGGCGAGCGGCAATCACTTCCTTTTTTCCAGCAAGATGAATGAAGCGCACAGGCCCTTCGACCGCCGCACGGATCTTGTCGCGATAAGTCTGCTTCAGTGCGGAACACCCAATCAGCACCGTTTCCTCCGCTTGCGCAAGACAGTCCCCGACACTGTTCAGCCAAGGCCATCGATCCGCATCGGTGAGCGGCACACCCGCGCTCATCTTGGCGACGTTTGCCGCCGGATGAAGGTCGTCGCCATCGATGTAGATGCCGGACAGACGATAGGCGAGCGCTGCGCCAACAGACGACTTGCCGCAGCCGGAAACTCCCATGATGACGAACCGTCGCGGCCGCACGGCCTCAGAGTGACGCTGTGATACCGCCGTCGACATAAAGCACGTGCCCGTTGACAAAAGAGGATGCTTCGGAGGCAAGGAAGGTACAGGCGCCGACCAGTTCTTCGACCCGTCCCCAGCGCCCGGCCGGCGTGCGCTTCTGAAGCCATGCTGAGAAATCGGCATCGGCGACCAGCGCCGCATTTAATGGCGTGTCGAAGTAGCCTGGTGCGATGGCATTGCATTGCAGTCCGTATTTCGCCCAATCCGTCGCCATGCCCTTGGTGAGATTGCCGACTGCGCCTTTGGTTGCCGTATAGGGCGCGATCGAGGGCCGCGCCAGCGCAGTCTGGACGCTGGCAATATTGATGATCTTGCCTGCGCCACGTTTGATCATATGGCGAGCGACGGCCTGACCGACGTTGAAAACGCTCGATATATTGGTTCGAAGAAGCCGTTCGAATGCATCTGCGGGAAAATCTTCGAGCGGCGTGCGGTACTGCATGCCTGCATTGTTGACCAATATGTCGATAGCGCCGGTTTTGGCTTCGAAATCATCTACGGCATGCCGCGCAGCCTCGTGATCCGTCGCGTCGAATGGCAGGATGTGGACTGTGCCGTCAAACAGAGCTGCGGCTTTCGTCAGCTTTTCCACGTCGCGGCCATTGAGCACCAGCTCGGCGCCCGCGGCCGCCAGTCCTTGGGCAAGAGCCAGGCCGATGCCTTGCGACGAACCCGTCACAAGCGCACGCCGCCCTTTTAGATCGAAGAGGCCAAGAGACACGATTTTCTCCTTTTTTCATCTCGACAAATGCCGGTATGCTTGTTTATGTTATCGATAACATCTGGTGTCAAGGCCAGTATCAAGGGAGGAAACGAAAAGATGGAAAAGCCCACTATCCTGCAGGTAGGCCCCTATCCGCAATGGGATCAGGAACCCCTCGACGCGGCGTTTCATGTCCACCGCTATTTCGCGGCCGAGGACAAAGCTGCGCTTCTGACGGAGGTCGGGCCATCGGTAAGGGCAATTGCCACGCGCGGCGAACTCGGCGCTAACAGGGCCATGATCGAAGCCTGCCCCAGCCTCGAACTGATTTCGGTCTATGGCGTCGGCTTCGATGCGGTCGATCTTGGGGCCTGCCGGGAACGAGGCATTCGCGTGACGAACACTCCCGATGTCTTGACCAACGATGTTGCCGATTTAGGTGTCGCCATGATGCTCTGCCAATCGCGCGGCATGCTCGGCGCCGAGACATGGGTGCGAGATGGAAGCTGGGTCGGCAAGGGCCTTTATCCGTTGAAGCGGCGTGTATGGGGACGGCGGGCCGGCGTTCTGGGCCTTGGCCGGATTGGCTTCGAGGTCGCCAAGCGGCTGAAAGGCTTCGACATGCAGATCGCCTACTCCGACGTCGAAGCGAAACCTTACGCAAACGACATGGAATTCGTCGCCGATCCGGTTAAACTTGCAGAGCAATCCGATTTTCTTTTCGTGACGCTGGCGGCCTCTGCCGCGACACGCCATATCGTGGGACGGCAGGTCATTGAAGCGCTCGGTCCGGAAGGCATGCTGATCAACATATCTCGCGCCTCCAACATCGATGAGGAAGCGTTGCTGGATGCTCTGGAGACGGGCAAGCTCGGTTCGGCGGCGCTCGATGTCTTCG
The DNA here is from genome assembly GCF_054114205.1 of Rhizobium sp. LEGMi-198b. Lineage (NCBI taxonomy): Bacteria > Pseudomonadati > Pseudomonadota > Alphaproteobacteria > Hyphomicrobiales > Rhizobiaceae > Rhizobium > Rhizobium sp. LEGMi-198b. The sequence goes on from NZ_JBSYVH010000007.1 coordinate 76,033, forward strand.
AAGGCGAGCCGAAGCTCAATCCGCGTTTTCTGGCGCTGGACAATGTGCTTCTGCAGCCCCACCATGCCTCGGGCACGATCGAGACACGCAAGGCCATGGGCCAGCTTGTCCGCGATAATCTGACCGCCCATTTTGCCGGTCAGCCGCTGCCCACCCCCGTTCTTTGAGGAGAAAGACATGAAGGCCATCGTCGCTCACGCCGCCAAGGATTTGCGGATCGAGGAGTATCCGGACGAAGAGCCGGGTGCGGGCGAGGTCAAGCTGCGGCTCGCGACCGGCGGTATCTGCGGCAGTGACCTGCATTATTACAACCACGGCGGCTTCGGCACCGTGCGCCTGAAGCAGCCGATGATCCTGGGACATGAGGTCAGCGCTACGGTCCTGGCCCTTGGCGCCGGTGTTCAGGGGCTCGAAGTTGGCCAACTCGTCGCTGTTTCGCCGTCGCGCCCCTGCCGGACCTGCCGCTATTGCCAGCAAGGCTTGCACAATCAGTGCCTGAACATGCGCTTCTACGGCAGCGCCATGCCTTTCCCGCATATTCAGGGCGCATTCCGCGAAATATTGGTTGCCGATGCCATTCAATGCGTCCCCGCCGACGGCCTCACGGCCGGCGAAGCGGCGATGGCCGAACCGCTGGCCGTCACCCTGCACGCGACGAAGCGCGCCGGCGAAATGCTGGGCAAGCGGGTTCTCGTGACCGGCTGCGGACCGATCGGCGTTTTGTCCATCCTGGCCGCCCGCCGGGCCGGTGCAGCGGAAATCGTTGCAACCGATCTCTCAGACTTCACACTTTCGCTTGCCAAGGAGGCCGGCGCGGACCGGGTCATCAATACGAAGGAAGAACCGGAGGCGCTTAGCGCCTATTCGGCCGACAAAGGAACCTTCGATGTTCTCTATGAATGCTCGGGGGCTGCCGCCGCTCTTACCAGCGGGATTGCGGCGCTCAGACCTCGCGGGATCATCATACAACTGGGTCTTGGAGGCGACATGACGTTGCCGATGCAGACTATCACCGCCAAGGAACTGAATCTGCGCGGCTCATTCCGCTTCCATGAGGAATTTGCCACGGGCGTTGAATTGGTGCGCAAGCGCCTGATCGATGTCAGGCCGCTGATCACCCATTCCGTGCCGCTCGCGGACGCCATCGGCGCTTTCGAGATCGCCTCTGACCGCAGCCGGGCCATGAAGGCGCAGATCGTCTTTTCCTGAGCCAGGCACGGCTCGCCGGTCGATCGATGCCTTGATGCTGAATGATGAGAGGTAATGTAAGAGATGTCGTTTTTCGAAATCATCGATCCGGCTTTCGGCCGGTTCGTCCTCGGCAATGCTCCCGTCAAACAAATCGCCAGCGGCTTCGATTGGGTTGAGGGGCCCGTCTGGTTCGGCGACCTGAATTGCCTCCTTTTTTCCGACATTCCGAACAATCGCATTATGCGGTGGATCCCGGGTGTCGGCACGAGCGTCTTCCGCGAACCATCGAACTTCGCCAACGGCCACACGCGCGATCGGCAAGGCCGTCTCGTGAGCTGCCAGCACGGCAGCCGGAGCGTGACCCGCACGGAATTTGACGGCTCCATCACGGTGATCGCCGAGCGCTATCAGGGCAAGCGGCTGAATTCGCCGAACGACGTCATCGTGGCTTCCGACGGCGCCATCTGGTTTACCGACCCGCATTACGGCATCGCCACGGATTACGAAGGATACAAAAGCGAGCAGGAATTGCCTTGCAATGTCTATCGCGTCGATCCTTCAGGTTCGATCGCAGCCGTGCTCACCGATTTCAATTGCCCGAACGGGCTGGCGTTCAGCCCGGATGAAAAGAAGCTTTATGTTGCAGACACCGGCCGTATGCACACCGACGATCCACGTCATATTCGCGTCTTTGACGTCGCAGAAAATTGGCGCCTGACCGGCGGCGATGTCTTTCATGCAATCTCGCCAGGGTGTGCGGACGGGATGCGGATAGACAGCGACGGCAATCTTTGGTCCTCGGCCGGCGACGGCGTCCATTGCATCGCGCCGGACGGGCATCTCATGGGTAAGCTCCTGGTCCCCGAAACCGCCTCCAATCTTTGCTTTGGCGGACGCGGCAAACACAAGCTCTTCATCACGGCAACCACGAGCGTTTACGCGATTTCGCTCAACAGACGCGGAGCGTTTTGATTGAGACGCCCATGAGGGCGTGGGGAAGGCGGTCGAGGTGGAGGAATAGCAACTGCTCCTGACCATCCTTCCTGCTCGAAACAGCATTTAGAGAGTGTCGCGGACATCGAAGACACCGAGCGGCTTTGAACCAACGCCGAGCGCGGGGCACCGTTGGGCGGGCGAATGCGTGTCTGCTCCTTCATCCCAGCTCTTCCACACCAAATCTTCGCTGCGATCCGCTGAGGGTACAGCCTGCCCTGTCCTCAGGTGTAGCCTTCCCTCTCCCTTGACCCGATCGATTGCCAATTCGCTTCAACATAGAGTTCGCGACGTGGCTCGTAGCCGACACGTCTCGTTCACGCAAAATAGGAGCGCATCATGTCGCAGGCAGAAACAAAACCCCGCACGATTGGTCAGCAGGAAACAAAGATGAGATTGGATAACGCATCTCAACCCGTCAAATCGGGCCCCGATGATCTGGTTCCGTCGCGCTATGCGGTGCGGATCGGCGAGATTGACGTACTGGTGGTCAGCGACGGGGTGCTACCGCTCCCGACCACGATGCTGGGACATAATGCCGAGGCGGCCGACCGCGCGGCCTGGCTGAACGATATGTTCCTGCCGCCGGACGCTTTCGACTGGTCGCTGAACGTGGTCCTGGTACGCAGCGGTGGGAAGACCATCCTCATCGACGCCGGGCTCGGGTTGGACCCGAACTTGAACCTGCCGCGGGCCGGTCAGTTGATCAAGCGATTGGAGTCCGCCGGTATCGATCTTGCGTCCGTGACCGACGTGGTGCTGACCCATATGCACATGGACCACATTGGCGGCCTCCTCGTCGAGGGGGTGAAGGATCGCCTGCGTCCGGACCTGCGAATCCACGTGGCTGCCGCCGAGGTCAAGTTTTGGGAGGCGCCCGACTTCAGCCATGTCGCCATGCCGCCAGGCTTCCCGGACGCGCTTCGGGCGACCGCCAAGCGCTTTGCAGAAGAGTACCGCAGCCATTTCCGGCTGTTTGATGATGAATACGAGGTGGCACCAGGGGTGATCGTCCGTCGCACCGGCGGCCACACCCCCGGCCACAGTGTAGTCCGCCTGGCATCCGGCGGAGATCGGCTGACCTTTGCCGGCGACGCCGTGTTCGCGGTCGGCTTCGAACATCCCGACTGGTACAACGGCTTCGAACATGACCCCGAAGAGGCCGCCCGCGTCCGCGTCCGTCTTTTGACAGAGCTGGCGACGACCGGCGAACAGTTGGTCGCTACGCATTTGCCCTTCCCGTCCGTCGGCCGGGTGGCAATCGACGGCGATCACTTTCGCTGGGTACCGGTCTTCTGGGACTACTGACCCGCTTGCCGGGTTGGGGCCAAACTAGACGGCCGCATGCGTTTGAATATCCGGCGATCGCTGCCTCGCAGAGATCGCCGCCAGCTTCGGCTTCGGCGACCCAACAATTGGGTCGCCTTCGGAGAGCAAAGCGTACATTCAGCGAACCTCGCGTCAGCCGGCAGTTCTCGCCCAGAGCGCACGCACCTCCTGCATCAGAAGAAGAGATTCCTCCCATCGGTCCGTGGTGTCCTCGCCATCCCTTCCCGTGATCGCATAGGGCTTCGGTCCTAACTCGCAGGTGAAAGCGAGGACATCGTCGCTGCCTGCGCGTTTTCGCCAGCTTCTGAAGCCGTATTCCCACCAGCCGAGAAAGAGATCGACCCAGGGGCGGTGATGCGGAAAGGAGATTTCGATCTGGACCTGCTCACGCGAGGCGACCCGGCCGTGGAAGGCCCAGGAACTGTCGAGTATCCGGTGGATGAGCGCATGATTTTCGTCGGATACCGGCCAGGCGAATTCCCGGCCGACGAGAAAATGAGAGACATCCCCCAAAAGCCGCAAATCCGGAAAGCGATCGAGCAGATCGAGCATGAAGAATAGATCGGTCGTCATACGGTCGCGGTGTGTCTCGATGAGGACATCGATGCCGGCCTCCTCGCCCAGCCGCTGCCAGCCCTCAAGCAAGGGAAGGCAATCCTCCAGGCGCCGTAACCGCACGTCGGGCTGCAGGCAGAGGTGATGCACGTTGCATTCGGCGGCGATCTCAAGCACCGGCTTCAGATCGTCGACAGTCTTCGGAAAGCATTGTCCTTCGGCCTGCAGACCATGATGCCTGAGCAGGCCGGCAATTCGGCGCACTGCGTCACGGTCGGACCAATGGGCGCTGATGCCGTCGAAGCCAGCGGCGGCGATCTTGTCCAAATTCTCTTCGAGAGTGAGCTCCGGATATTTCGCGCTGCGTCGCTCCATGGCCCAAAGCGACTGGAATATGAGCATGTCCTGCATGGCGCCTCCCCTCCATGGGCTGCACAGATCACGAATTCCATGCCTTTGCGAGACCGTCCGGTGATGGGTTTTGATCATAGCGATATTTCATTGCAAAGCGGATGTGCTTGCGCGCGGCGAGCCGCGAGCCTTGAGGTTTTTTCATCAAAATACTCTCGGACGTTAACAGGCGCTGTCGGTAACTTTTTCCAGCGACTGATTGGGTCGTTGTTTCCTGGGAGGAGAACATGCTGAAATTTCTTGGCGCAAGTGCGCTGGTGCTCGTGCTGTCGTCGCAAGCCTATGCCGCCGATCGGATCGGCGTTTCGATGGGCTATCTGACGACCAATTTTCAAACCCTGATCGCCAACGGCATGCAGGACTACGCCAAGACCAAAGGCATCGATCTGCAGGTGGAAGACGCCGCCAACGACGTCAACAAGCAGTTGGATCAGGTGCGGAACTTCGCGGCTGGCGGCGTCTCGGCCATCATCGTTGATCCTGTGGATTCCGACGGTACACCGGCAATGAGCAAGATCGCAGAAGCGGCAGGCATTCCGCTGATCTATGTCAATATACAGCCGACCGATTTGACGAGCCTTGGCAAGAAGCAGGCCTTCGTGGGATCGAACGAAACAGAATCTGGAACGCTGCAGACCAAGGAAGTCTGTCGCATGCTGGGTGGAAAGGGCGACATCGTCATCATGATCGGCGACCTCACCAGCCAAGCAGCCCGACAGAGGACTGCGGACGTGCATGACGTCTTGAAGTCCGGTGAGTGCGGCGGCATCAAGGTCCTTCGCGAGCAGGTCGGCAACTGGAGCCGTGTCGACGGCGCCGACCTTGTTTCGAACTGGCTGACCAGCGGCCTGAAATTCGATGCCGTGATCGCCAACAATGACGAGATGGCGCTTGGCGCGATTGCCGCGATCAAGAACGCCGGCGGCTCAACGGACAAGACCCTCGTTGCGGGCATCGACGCCACGCCCGACGCTCTTCAGGCGATGAAGGCCGGCGACCTCAAGGTCACCGTGTTCCAGGATGCCAAGGCGCAGGGTCGAGGCGCTGTCGACACCGCGGTGAAGGCTATCAAGGGTGACCAGATCGACAGGGAAGTCTGGATCCCTTTCAAGCTGGTGACGAACCAGAACATGGTCCAGTTCGAGCATCTCAACTGAGCTGAACCTGACGACATTCTATCAGTGGCAACGCTAGGGTGACGCACATGGGGAGGCCGGCGGCCTCCCTTCTCACCCGCCGCCACCTGATAGAGCAAAGTCCTCACGGTTGGTCTGAGTAATTTTCATCAAAACTCTGCTGTCGTTTCGAACCGGCGTCGGTGAGACTGATCGCATGCATTCCGGAAATTGGGAGGAACACGATGGATGACACGCTCTACGGCACGCGCGACAAACGAGGGGACTGGAAGCCCAACAAGCTTCTCAAATATCCTCCTGTCTTCATCTGGCCGGCCCAGCCGGCCGCCTTCCTGAAATGGTTCTTTGGATATCCGGGGTATCTCATGCCTTGGAACGCCGTCTATGCTGTCGTCGCAACGCTACTGTGGTTCTATGCGACACCCTCGATGGAGACGATGAAGACCCTTGAGCCGGGCTGGATCGCCTATCTTCTCGCGCGCAATGCCACCCTCGTCTTCCTGTTCTTCGGTGCGTTTCATTTGCGGCTTTACATGCAGAAGAAGCAGGGCACGAGTTTCAAATATAACGGCAAGTGGCCGTCCAAAAACAATTCGGCATTTCTCTTCAGCAATCAGACCATCGACAATGTGATCTGGACATTCGCAAGCGCGGTCCCGCTTTGGACTGCCTTCGAAGTCCTGACCCTATGGGCTTTCGCGAACGGCATCATTCCCTATGTCGATTTCGCCGAACATCCGGTTTACTGCACTGTGATCATGCTTTTGATCCCGGCATTCCGCGACCTGCATTTCTATCTGGTCCATCGCCTCATTCACTGGCCGCCGCTCTATCATGCCGTTCACAAGCTGCATCATAACAATGTCAACCCCGGCCCGTGGTCTGGCCTTGCGATGCACCCCGTAGAGCATCTGCTGTATTTCTCGGGCGCGCTCATCCATTGGATCGTACCCTCCAATCCGATCCATGCCCTCTTCCATCTGACCCATGCAGCCCTCGCGCCAGCCCCTGGCCATGCGGGCTTCGATAAGATCGTGATCGCAGACGATGCCGCCATCGACACCCACGCCTACGACCACTACCTGCATCACAAGTTCTTCGAGTGCAATTACGCCGACGGTGTCATCCCGCTCGACAAGTGGTTCGGCACGTTCCATGACGGCTCGAAAGAGGCCGAAGACCGCATGAACAGACGCTTTATGGAGCGGGCACGAAAATACGCCGAAAAGCAAGCGCGCAGCTCTGAAACCCCGAGCTAGCTTAAGGCCCAAGCCCGCGTCCGGGCTTGCTGGCGCGCCATGCTTCATAGGCGCAATTTGGTTCTCCCCCCGCCCGAGCGGCCTGTTGACGGCGGGACATGCCGGAGCCTGCGATCCCTCCTTCGCAGGCTCCGCCTTGGCCGTTCAGGCTGGCGGCGAAAAATGCCCGATATTTTCCGTAGATAGCACCGCCACCAATCAGATTCACCCGCGTTCGGGTCGCCAGACGCACCATGGGCAGGGCGTTCACCCAAAGGTCCATCGATAATAACAGGTACTTTGTCGGCCCCGTTGTCGAGTAATTAAGTTACTATACTATGTGCTGGGCTGTGCGCCTGTTGGAAGGGCGCAGACAGTCTCCAGAAGCTCAACTGTCATTGCCTGCGCCTCTGCCGGAATCTCAGAGAAGCTCTCGCGGTACAGTAGCTTCTTCATGATGGCCTCCGCGAACTGCGGGTTCATCTGGCGAGCGACGTTCAGAGCCTTCTCGCATCCATCTCTAAAGGGTGACAGGGTCTTGACGACATAGTCTGTTCCGAGGGCCTTCACCACGCAGGCGAGATCGAACATGTCACGTGGCTGCATAGACGCCCCGCGATAATATATCTTCTTTGCGATAATTTCCGCGGGAGTTTCGAGCAGGACGTCTCGCCCGCGCACCCGTGCCTCTATCGTTGGGTTATCGGTCAAACTTGGGGCGCAGATAAAGTCGAGCTCGCCGACACCTTCGAAGACGATCTTTAATGCTCTCGATCCGTCGGATTCGTATCCGTCCGGGCTGATATCGAGTTCATATCCCTGTGTCTGCGGATTGAGATACGGCAAAAGTTGCGGATCTTGAACGAAGATGTCGACGTCAAAGCTTTCGCGGTGATCGATCTGGAGCATCAGCGCCGTACCGCCCCCAAAGGTCCAACTGTCGATTAAGTTGAATTCGCGGTTTGCTTGGTCGATGATGCTGGTGGCCTGGTCAAAGAGATCGGCCCATTTGCTTTCAGCGTATTTAATCAACTATGCCACCCGCGCCAGAGGCAGCGTATAACCAGCGAGTACCGAGAACTTCCGGGCAAGATCGGAGGCTATCACTCGATCGATATGCATTTCGTCCAGAAACAAGTTTTGCAGGCCCTCATCCACTTCTGAAAAGAAGGAGAAGGCCGACGGATCGAAATAGTCGGCGCTGGCAGGATCTGAAATCTTTGATGCCAACTGCTCAGCCGAAAGCGCCGTCCCATAAGGGGCGTTGACAGTGGATAGAACCTTTACTGCAACAATCGACATCTTCCACACTACCGAACTTCCCTCTAACGAATGTAGCGTCGTAGTGCTTGAGAAACAAGGATCGCTGGTGGACACGTAGGGGGAACGATTGAACTACATTCTCAACGAACCCTGCTGATAGCGTTTTCGGCTTTGTCAAAGAGAGCGGTAGTTCATCTTCCAGAGATCGTGACTTCAATCCTGGGCAGTGCGCGCTATTTGACTACGATATTTTCCGCCGTATACGTCAGGAACGGAACCGGATCCCGGCTAACAGGCACGTCGATGACACCCAATCTCGAAAGAACGGTGTCCAATGCGCGTCTCGCCTGGGTTTCCGGAGCTTGATCCAAAACAAGCGTCATCAGCCCTGAAACGATGAAGCGGCGCGTTTCGTCGTTGAGTTCATGTGTGATCCAGATGAACTCCCTCTTTTCCTGCTGCTGATAGCGCTGAAGAACCGATCCAACACCGAGATTGGCGCCGCCGGCATTGTAGATGCCGGCGATATCCGTCCCGCGACGTAACGCCTGTCTCAGCAATTCGGCGGATCTCACATCGTCATCCAGGCCGAATATAACCTCCGAAAACTGATGCGCCGGGTTGCCGTGGGCGGCGAGGTAATCGGAAAAACCGCGAATGCGCTCCTTATGAATTTGATAGGCCCAGCTATGACAGATGGCGACGATGCTTCCCGCCGCCGGTCGAAGCATTCGGGACATATAGAAGCCCGCGGTTCGTCCGGCCGCGTAATTATCGATGCCCACGAACACATCGTCCCTGCCGGACGTGTAGGAAACGATCTGGACGACTTCTATGCCGGCACTACGGGCGTGATCCAGGCTCTGCCTGATTTTCGGATGGTCGAGGCCGACAACAATCAGGGCATGGCGGCGGATGGCGCTGTTGGATATATGGGCGGCAAACTTCTCGGGATCGTTCTCCTCGACGAAGGTTCTGTGAACGGCAATCGAGCTGTCCAATGAGGCGGCAATCCGTTCAAATGCGCGATTGAGCCTGCTGAAGAACGGCGACTCAGGTCTCACAAGGATGACCTCGATGCGGATCGTTCCGCGATAGAGATTCGGGATCACCCCTTTATATCCCAGCCGCTTGGCGGCCAGCACCACCTTCTCTGCCGTCTGGGGCTTGACCCCTCCTCGCTCATTAAGAACGCGCTCGACGGTTGCAATGCCGACGCCTGCGGCGGCCGCAATATCGACCAAGCGAGCTTTCTTCATTCTGTTTCTCCCCTGATCAAAAATGATCATAATCGGCGTGGAATGTGAAGCGCTATTTCGCGCATGGTCGATGTTGCTCGGGGAGGAAAAGCTGAGCGAGATCAAGGCTCAGGGACAGCGCCCCTGAGTCCCAGCGCGACGCTCCTCCCGCAAGACAACATCTTTTGCGCTTGGTGGCGAGCCGCCGGCGGGCAATAGCGAGGAGACGATAAATGACGACATGGATCGACGCGTGTGCACCCGACGATATCGATCAGGAGGACGTCCTCCGGTTTGATCACGCCGGACGAACATTCGCGATCTACCGAAGCCCGGACGACGAATTTTTCGCAACCGACGGGCTGTGCACCCATGAAAAGATTCACCTGGCCGACGGGCTTGTCATGGATGACATTATCGAGTGTCCAAAACACAATGGACGCTTCAGCTACAAGACGGGAGAGGCTCGTGGTGCGCCGGTATGCATCAATCTGAGAACCTATCCGGTCAAGCTGGAAGGCGATCGCATCATGATCGAAATCGGCGCATGAGCGACGACGCCGGCATCATCATCGTCAGCGCGTGAACGCAGCGCCCGCGGCGCGCTAAGCTTGCGAGAACGGCTGCCGTCATCACATCACGGTCAGGCCGTGTATTGTTTTCGTATTGCTCGCGGGTCCCGATGGATGCTCGCGAAAACAGTGCCAAAACTATGATTGCGCTGTTGGAAACATCAAATTGAACTAGATGTTTTCTTGTATCTCGACGCTATCTTCGGTTGCCATCGCGGATCGCTTTTTCGGCTGGGCGATGAACGTCATCGTGGAGCGTGCAAGGCCGTCACTAATCCTTTTGCCCGAGGTGACGAGCCGATTCATTCTACTTTAGGTGAAATTGTTCTGCAGATTGTGAAGCATTAGCGTGCTGCGTTAGGTCCGCGCCTCCGCCTTCAATCAGGTGGCGATCGCGCCGAGGCCGATCCGCAGTGCCGCCAGGGGACGGAAAGGTGATTGCGGCTATTACCATAAGGACATTGCTCGAACGTTGGGGGCGAAAATGTTTGCGGGTCCAGAGGTGTTTCAGCACGGCTTTGACGTGTGCGTTGTGGGTGCAGGTCCGGTCGGTATTGCCGCTGCGCTCGAATTGAGCAGGCGCGGTATGCGAACGCTGCTTATCGAGGCCGGCCCGAAACAATCGAAACGACCCGAACGAAACGAAACAGGTTTCGATATAGACGACGACATCTATCACGCTGCGGACCAAGTTACCTCTGCCACCGGACTTGGCGGCACGTCCGAACGATGGGGTGGGCAATGCGTTGAGCTGGACGATATAGACTTCGAAGCAAGGGATTATGTCGCACACTCCGGCTGGCCTATTGCTCACGAAAAGATTTCGCCGTTCTACCAGCGCGCGCGGTCTCTTTTAAGTAGCAACGTCACCGGCGAGCGATCGGAGCCGGAATCGGAGACTGATTTTCCGGCGTCCCGGGAAAGCTGGACACGCATACGCAACACAGCGAAGGCTAACAGGGCTGAGCTCACCTCTTCGCAGAACCTCTTCGTCATCCTGGACGCGAGGGTCAAAGCTCTGGGGTTCGACCCCGTGCAAGGACGGCTACATTCCATATCGATTGGCTGCCGCGGTGGCTCCTACAAGGTATGTGCTGAGCATTATGTGCTGGCCTGCGGAGGCAGAGGCAATACCCGGCTGCTGCTGAACCTTCAGGTCGCGTATCCGCAATTGTTCGGCGGAAGCGACGGGCCGCTCGGGCGCTTCTACATGGGACACCTCGCCGGACAGATCGCGCAGATCGAATTCACTACCAAGGAGCATGCCGAACGGTATCTTTTTAAGCGCACATCCACCGGAACCTTCGTGTGTAACCGGTTTCAACCTGGCCCCAAATTGCAACGGACACTCAAGCTGCCAAATATTGCCTTTTGGCCGACGAACCGGAGGGCCGCTTTCGGTGAGGCCGACCCAGCGCTCTCGCTGCTATATCTCTGGAACAGTAAGAAGGCGGTCGTCCACAAAGCGACGTGGGGCGAGGCCGATCGATCCCGTTACTATAACGTGCTGCAGAATGTCCTGCGCCATCCGATTGGCGCGACCTTTTCCGCGTTGGAGTTGCTTCGCCAAAAATACGGCGTCGCTGAGCCATATCTTGTGCTCCGCAGACCTGACCTCAAATACGGGCTTCGCTACCACGGGGAGCAAATTCCAAGCAGTTCAAACCGCGCCTTCCTCAAGCCCGAGCAAGATGCGGATGGCCAGTTCAAGCTCGAGGTCTCGTTCCGATATTTACCTCAGGATATCAGCGGCACGCTCAACGCGCATCTTGCCCTCGATCGATGGCTCAAGGAGCGCAAAATAGGCAAGTTGATCTTCGACACAGCACCCGAACACCTTGAAGAGCATATCGATGCGCAAGCCAAGGATGGCTACCATCAGATCGGGTTGACCAAGATGGGCGTCGACCGCAAGCACGCCGTCGTCAATCACAACTGTCGCATCATCGACATCGTCAACCTCTACATCGCCGGAAGCTGCATTTTTCCCACGTCCGGACAAGCTAACCCCACGCTTCCAGCCGTCGCCTTCGCCGTCAGGCTCGCTGACCATCTCGTTACCGAGATCCGCTGTCAAAGCACGCCGGCGGCTTTGTCGATGAGCAGCCGCCTGGAGCCCAAAGTGGCATCGTCCCTAAGCGTCCCGCGAAGCATTTGCTGACAGGGCTGCCAAGGACATGAAGTTGAGCGAGATGCTGATCGCAAAGCCGATCACGCCGCCAATCGAGGTTTCGACCGCCGCACGAACCTGAAATCTCGAGCGCCAAAGAACCGTATAGCGGCTGCTATTCCTTAGTGATCAATCGCAGGTACGGCGCTCCGGTCCTGGAATGGGTCTTCTCCTCTCAGACCCGCTCGCAGTCGGTGAAAGCGGCTGATATGATCACCACCTCCTTGTTCGGTTACTGAGCCGGCTCGCGCGGCTAGCTGCAGCGAATCCCCCCTGATCTTCATCCAATTTTCGCACAAATATCCGGAATCGGCACAAAAGTGGAAGCATTCCGGAAGAGAGCCCGCCAGGAGACACGCCCCTCAAGCTCCCGTTAAGCTTTTAGAAGCTTGCTGGATCGCGTTTGACGCCGGCAAGCCGCTCAACAACCAGTCAGGATTGGTGACAGCCTAACTGGTTTGAGGTGGCCGTGGGTGTCCCACTTTCTTGCTCAACTACGGATGCGGGCAAACTGGATAGCAGAATGCAAAGTCTCACAACAAAGCTTCGCGCCACTATCGCCTTGCTGCTAGTCGCCCTCGCCCAGGCTGTCGCTCTCGCCCACCATCCCATCCCAAACTTCGAAGACGTCGCACTGATCGGTACGCTGGGTCTGGGCATCGCAGTGATCTTAGCAACGCTCGTCAACAGCACGCAATTATCTGAAAGCCCAACCCCTGTTCATCGTGCGGATGCGGGGGATCCTGCGTTAACGACAGCGATCATGTCTGAAGCGGGAACGGTAGCGGGAATGCCCCCACGGGCCGACAAGGAGGGAACGGATACCGCTTCATCCGTCAACGGAGAGAGCGCCTTTGCCGTTGACATTGAAACGTTGACCACGGCGGTTATTGAAGGTGACCTTACCGCTCGCATGGCTGAGGGTTACGACGATCCCAACCTCGACCGCGCAGCGATTGCCGTTAACAGAATGGTCTGGACGTTAGAAGAGGGCGTGCTTGAGATCAATCGAGTAACCGAGGCGCTGGCCAATGGCGATTTATCGGCATCCATGCGTGGCCAGTTTCGAGGTTCCATTGGACAAATTCAAAGAAACGTCAATCTCGCAATGGCAACGATCCGGTCCACGCTCAACGTATCCAGAGCAGCGCAATTCGAGCAAAGCGCCTCCCGAGCCGCAAGGATGATTGCTCGTTTCAAGCGGCGAACCGCGTTACCAAAGATTGCTGTTAGCGACGGCTCGTCAATGCCAGTAGCTTCGCCGGCGCGCGCACTCCGCCGCAAAGTCATGCGAGCTTTTGGGGAACCTGCGAACGCGGTCTTGCGCGCACCAAAAGACTCCTCGAAGCGGCTTAACGGACATTATGAGGTTGCGGATGTACTAGCTCATCCACGCAAAGCAACTGGCGCGCCCGATGAGATTTAACCGAGAAGCGCTCGTCTGAGGCCTGCGACCTGCGATCACCTTCTCAAGGATCTTGCCGACGATCTCGACAATCACCGGCCGCCTCGGCGCAACCGAGCCTTGTGAAGGACGGGAAAGCCTGCCAGTGGCGCCTATGACGCCACTGATAAGGACGGGTGTTTTATAACGATAGCTCCAGAGCTTACTTGCTCTGGATCAGGCGGCCTAGCGGCGCGAGCGGGCCGACGGGGATAAACTCAAAGGTCATCAGCCCGGTTTCGGTCAGGGGCAGTTTGATCTCGATCTACCTGCTCGCGGACATCCGCTCCTCGCAAGCGCCCTACATCATTCCCAATCATTTGGCGCAGGCCGATCCCCTTATCCTGCGCTTCGAGCGATGGGCGCGGGAGCATCTGCAGGACGGCTTCTCGTTGCGGGAAGCCGCCGCCGCGCTGGCGACAAGCCCTCGCTCCCTGCAGCGCCGTTGCCAGGAAGTGCTCGGCAAATCACCCTTATCTTACTTTCAGGACCTTCGGGTCGAACGAGCACAAAACCTGATCCATGGCAGCGGGCTCGACCTCGACGCCATCGCCGCTGAGGTGGGATACGTCGATGGGGCGACCTTGCGCACGCTCTTGCGCCAACGTCTCGGACGCGGCGTACGTGAACTTCGCGAAGACCTACTCTGAGAGGCGCAAGTCTTCTTCGGCCAGCCTATGGCGGACTGCGGGTTGACCAGCAAATCACGTCAACAGCATGTCGACAAAATCAAACGAAAAAACTACATTGCTGACATGATGCTTTTTTGACCCAATGCGGCATCTGCGAATGAAAGGTACCTAAGTGTCTGACGAGGCTGAAGTGAAACGAATCCGGGGAACCGGATGGAAGAGCGTCTACGATACGCTGCGAAGCGAGATTCTTTCTCTCACCTTGCCGCCGGGTCAGCTTCTCGATGAAATGACCTTGGCCGAGCGTTTTGACATGTCGCGCTCGCCGGTGCGCGAAGCCCTGATCCGCTTGGGTGGAGACGAACTCGTCGTCACGCTTTCCAACCGCAGCACGATCGTTGCGCCAATCGAAGTGGCGACCTTTCCGAAATACGTGGAGGCGCTCGACATCGCGCAGAGGATGAACACGCGCCTGGCTGCGGCACTGCGAACCGAAACCGACCTGAAGCTGATTGCCAAACGGGAAAGGGCATTTGCGGCCGCCGTCAAAACCGGAAATCATCTGGCGATGTCGGAGGCGAACAAAGAGTTCCACATGGCGATCGCCCATGCCGGCAAGAACCAGTATCTGGCATCCTTCTATCACAAGCTCCTGTCTCAGGGGCAGCGTATGCTGCACCTGCATTTCGAGTATCTCGAGCGTACCCACGAGGGATATCTCCTGACCGATGAGCATAGCCTGATGCTGGAGGCGATCCGGGATAAGAACGTCGATCTGGCGGATGAACTCGCCCATGCTCATACCCGACAGTTCCAGCACAACTTCATCAACTTCATGCGCGAGAACTACACGACCGATGTCCCGCTCGGACCCGCGCGGGCGGCGGAATAGGTGGCGAGGATGAAAGCAATCGGTTTCGTCGGAACCGGCGCGATCACGGAGGCCATGGTGCAGGGCCTACTGGCTGAGCCGGCGCATGTATCCAAAATCCATGTCTCACCTCGCAATGCGGAGATCGCAGCAAATCTTGCCGCGAAGTTCGACAGCGTAACTGTGGCGGCTGACAACCAGACGGTCGTCGATCACAGCGACATCGTCGTCCTTGCCATACGCCCGCAGATTGCCGAAGATGTTATACGTGAGCTTCGTTTCAAAGATGGGCAACGCGTTGTCAGCGTCGTGGCCACGGTGGAGCGCCAAAGTCTGCTCGACTGGATCCGCGCGGACATCGACCTTGTGCAGGCGATCCCTTTGCCATTCGTGGCAGATCGCCAAGGTGTGACGGCCATCTATCCTCCCGATCCCGAAATAGCCGGCCTCTTCGATGCCCTTGGCATCGCCGTTCAATGCGAATCCCGAAAAGAATATGACCTTCTTGCCGCTGCCAGCGCCATGATGTCGACCTTCTTCGGCATCATGGAGTTCACGACTGACTGGCTGGAAAAGAATGGGCTCGATCGATCGAAGGGCCAGGCCTATATCGCGCCACTATTTGCGAGTTTGGCGCAAAGGGCCAACGAACCGGGCGTCACGTCCTTCAGTTCTCTAAGCTCTGAATTCGCCACCAGGGGCGGCCTGAACGAACAGGTTTTCTCGGACTTCGAGAAGAAGGGCGGACGACAGGCGCTGACGGCCGCACTCGACCGGGTACTCGCTCGCATTGAGGGTCGCAGTAACTAATCAGAAGGTTGGCGGCGTGCAGGCGCTGATCACCTCGCAAGCTACCGGCCCGACACATCGGAACCGATGCGGGCGTCGACTTTCGAAATAATAGGCATCGCCCGGCCCGAGGATTCGCCGCTCGTCGTCAACCGTGACCTCGAGTCTTCCCGACAGGACGATCCCCCCTTCTTCTCCATCGTGGACGAGAGGTACCTTTCCAGTATCGGCGCCGGGCTGGTAGCGCTCCTTCAGGATCTGCAAACTGCGCCCGAACAGGTTCTCTCCAACCTGCCTATATGAGATAGCGCCCTTGCCGATCTCGACCAATTCTTCCGCGGCATAAAACGCCTTCTTTGGCCGAGCGGGCTCGAATGCGAAAAACTCCGCCAGGCCGATCGGGATGCCGTCCAGAATTCTCTTCAACGCGCCCACCGACGGGTTCGAGGCGTTCGACTCGATGAGAGAGATCGTCGAATTCGGCACGCCGGTGCGCTTGGCAAGCTCGCGCTGCGAAAGGTTGTGCGCAATGCGCAGATGGCGGAGACGATTGCCGATGTCGACGGACATGATGCGGTGGCGTTCCTGTTGTTCAGAATAGGCAAAAACCTATATGCTGCCGCCATAAATTTCAATTGGTTAGAGTCGTAAAGAAAAGGACTTGTTTGAAGAAGGGAAATCGTCGATCTGATTGCCATTCCAAAGAGGAGGCCAATCATGGATCAGGTCAGCAAGCCGAACACCCCCGTTCTCGATAATTTCTGGATGCCGTTTACGGCGAACCGGCAGTTCAAGGCAGCACCACGCCTATTGGCCGCTGCAGACGGTATGTACTACACCGATGTCGATGGGAACCAGGTTCTCGATGGCACCGCGGGCCTCTGGTGCGTGAATGCCGGTCACGGCCGCAAGAAGATTGCGGAGGCAGTCGAGCGACAGCTCGCCACCTTGGACTACGCGCCGACCTTTCAGATGGGCCACCCGATCGCTTTCGATTTCGCCACGAAGCTGGCCGCGAATGCGCCTGGTGGTGGCGAAGCCAAACTCGACCGCGTGTTCTTCACCGGTTCCGGCTCCGAATCCGTCGACACCGCTCTTAAGATCGCCATCGCCTACCAGCGTGCCATCGGCCAGGGCACCCGCACGCGGATCATTGGACGCGAAAAGGGCTACCACGGCGTCGGATTCGGCGGCATCTCGGTCGGCGGCCTCGTCAACAATCGCCGCGTCTTCCCGCAGATTCCGGCAGATCATATGCGCCATACGCTGGACATCGAGCGCAATGCTTTTTCGAAAGGGCTTCCGCAGCACGGCATTGAGCTTGCAGATGATCTGGAACGGCTCGTCGCGCTACATGGCGCCGAAACCATTGCAGCCGTCATCGTCGAACCGATGTCCGGATCAGCAGGCGTCGTCCTGCCTCCCAAGGGCTATCTGGAGAAATTGCGTGCTACGGCGGACAAGTACGGAATTCTGCTGATCTTCGACGAGGTCATTACTGGCTTTGGACGCCTCGGAACCCCCTTTGCCACCGACTATTTTGGGGTCGTGCCTGATCTCGTCACCACCGCCAAGGGCATTACCAACGGCACAATCCCGATGGGCGCCGTCTATGCCAGTCGCAAGGTCTATGATGGACTTATGGTCGGGCCGGAGAACACGATCGAATTATTCCACGGCTACACCTATTCCGGCCATCCCGTCGCCTGCGCCGCCGGCCTCGCCACTCTCGAGATCTACCAGGAAGAAGGACTGCTGACGCGAGCGGCCGATCTGGCGGAGCACTGGCAAGAAGCCCTCCATTCGCTCAAGGGTCTTCCGCATATCGTCGATATCCGAAACCTTGGGCTGGTCGGAGCGGTCGAGCTTGCTCCTCGCAAAGATGCCCCTGGAGCGCGGGCTTACGACGTGTTTGTGGACTGCTTCGAGAAGGGTCTGCTGATCCGCGTCACCGGGGACATCATAGCGCTTTCGCCACCACTGATTATCAGCAGGGCGGAGATCGACACGATTGTCTCCATGATATCCGATGCGCTGAAGCGCGCAGCCTAAGGTGCTTAGTGGGGGTGCCACTGGCTGGTTCAGTGGCACCGCGATGTCGCGGCCGCCAAGCAAATGATCATGCCTATATGCTGCGCAACGCCATTTATGGGTACTCATGCCGCCGACATCAGATGGCCGGCTCCTCATTGAACGAGAGCTGTAAGGGCGGGAAATCCCTGGCCCTTACGCATCTTCACTTTCCTCAAAACTCTTCCCAGCCGTCCTTGGACACTGCCGTCGCAGTTGCACCGCCTCCGTCGAAAGCGCCGACGATCTTGGCCCTGAGCGAGCGGGCCGGCGACGCGGCCGGCTGGTGACGTTCGCTCGCCACGGCCAGACGCGGTTGCCTATAGCCTTCCTCGACGTTGAACTGGCTAAGCAAACTGTTGAGCGATGCGACTTCCTTTGCAAGGCTATGGCTCGCTGCGTTCGACTGCTCGACCATCGCCGCATTCTGCTGCGTCCCCTGGTCGATTGCGTTCACGGCCGTGTTGATCTCGGCGAGCCCCGTTGCTTGCTCCCTTGCCCCCTCGACGATCGCCTTCACATTGGCATCGATCTCTTCGACTTCCTGGACAATCTGGCTTAGGGACTGGCCGGTCCGCGCCACGAGTTCGACGCCGTTGCGCACCTGATTGCTGGAAGTCGAGATCAGCGCCTTGATCTCCTTGGCGGCCTGTGCCGAGCGTTGCGCCAGTTCACGGACCTCCTGGGCAACGACCGCAAAGCCCTTGCCTGCCTCGCCAGCCCGCGCCGCCTCGACGCCGGCATTGAGAGCCAGCAGGTTCGTTTGGAAGGCGATTTCGTCGATAACGCCGATGATGTTCGTGATCTCGCTGGAAGACTTTTCGATACCCTCCATGGCGGCGACAGCCTCGCGCATCACGATACCCGACTTTTCGGCGCCTATACGGGCTTGCGCGACCAACTGGCCAGCCTCTTCGGCGCGCTTCGTGGAGTCTTTAACTGTCGTGGTGATCTGTTCGAGCGCCGCGGCGGTTTCCTCGACGGATGCTGCCTGCTGCTCCGTGCGCTTCGAAAGATCGTCGGCAGCCGAGCGGATTTCGTTGGCGCCGGCATCGATGCCGCGGGCATTGTCACCAACGGCTCGTAGCGCCTGCTGCATCTTTGTCATCGAGCCGTTGAAATCGCTGCGCAACTGGTCGAGATGGCTGACGAACGGCTTGTCGATGCGGTAGTTGAGATTGCCGTTTGACAGTGCCCCAAGGCCATCAGCCAGCGCCTTGACAGCAAATTCGGTTTCGGCTGCCTCCCTCGTCTTCTGTGCGTCCCGCTCCATACGTTCCCGATCAGAAAGGCTGCGGTTGGCATCCGCGTCGCGCTCCAGCCGGATGCGCTCGATCGCATTGTCGCGGAAGACAGCAACGGCTGCGGCCATCTGGCCGACCTCGTCCTTGCGCCCCAGGCCGATGACAGATGTCTCGGTTTCTCCACCTGCAAGAGACACCATGCGTTCCCGCAGTTTCTCGATCGGCGTGGTAATACCCTTGGCCGCGACAAACAGGCCGGCGAAGATTGCAGCGACGAAGACGATGCCGAGCGTCGTCAATGTATAGAGGATCGTGCCATTTGCCTGGCTGGTTAAAGTGTCGCTTTGCGTCCCGACGCTCTTGCTGGCGTTCTCTATCCAATGCCGGACACTCAGGATCTCGTCTTCAATCATCGGATCTGCTTGTTTCAGCAATCCTTTGGCGTTCTCGTTGTCGTCCTTCGCCCCGGCTTCGACGGCCTTATCCATGATGGCGGTCATTGCTCTGGCTTTGTCCGCCAGCACATCAACTGACGCTGCCTGTTCCGGGACCAGACGCTTTATGGAGTCAAACCAGTCCAACAAGGCTTTCTTGTTTTCGCCGTAGTCTTTGACAAACCCCGGCATCTCCGCATCCTTGGCGCTATAGGCAAGGATCTGATAGGCATTATAGCTGAGTGCGACCACTCGCTGGCTCGCTCGCGCCATCTGGATCGTAGCGGTCCCCTCGTTTGTAAGAAGACCCGCATAGGCATCATTTGTCGCTTTATAACTCTCCGACATCGCGATGATGCCGGCAATTCCAACAACGCAGATCGGGATGATGACGGAAAGAATCTTCGTGCGAATCTTGGTGTTCTGAAGAAACGACATGGGGGCTCATCGTGCAATTGTCAGGCAATCGCTCTGCCGCCAGATGAAATCATCGGCGCAAAATGCGCGTGCCGACCAGTGACCGGGCATCACAGACTCGGAGCATCATGCTCGACGCAAATGCGCTGTATTCGAATTTAAGCAAAACATGCTGACAAATCGGTTAATGGGTAAATTTCACGCTAACACGCAACCTTAAACTCGTTTTTCGTGAAATGGCGTATGCTTTGCTGACGGCATCGAATTTTAGACAAAATCGTCGTCGGAGGGACTTCGGAGAAGGGAAAGATTTGAATAGGGCTATTTCGCCGTAGTCTCCTGAAGTCTGAAGCGCAGATACTCGCTGGTTCGAAGTTGCCAAGCTTGCCATCGGTGCGCACCGGACGAGCAAGTCAAGTTTCAGCAAATGAAGCTGTGCGATAGCAAATCACTTTTGCAAGCGGTAGTATCTGCGTGAGATAATCAAAGTCCTTTATGTTCCCTGTAAGAACCGACGCACCCAGATTTTGTGCCTGAAGTAGAACTAGGGCGTCGTTCAAAAATCGACGCTCGTGCCCAGCGTTGCGGGGCATATTGGAAAGGCGAGCCGAGAGCCCCGCAAGAATACCTGCAGAGCCCCAGGCATGGATATCTGGAGCATGCAACCTATGAGAAGGTATATCGTTGATCACTTCATCGACGGTCTTAAGGACTGATTTTGTAGCATGATGGGCTGGGTCCAGGCGGCCGAAAACATGGGTAAGCTCCGAGAGACAAACCGCTGAATGGTAGCATAGCCGGTAGGTCAACAATCGATCGACCGCCTCGGGTGACTTGCCTTGAAGCACATCGAGATAGACGCTCGTGTCCAAAAGGATGGGTCCAGCGATGGACGGCTCCTTTTCCGCCCACGTGAGAAGGCTATCGTCTCTTCGACTAAGACCGTCTGCCTGTTTCTCCGGCTTGATTGAGCGGAGGGCAGCTCGCAGGTCAAAGGCCAAGATCAATATCCGACGACACAGACCCTTTGCGACGCACAAGCTTCGCGCCAAAATCATCCTCAAGCGCAAGGCGTGACAATGCGAGCTCGAGTAGTTCGGTGTCGGAACTTATATGTGCCCGTTGTTTAGCTGCCTCAACTAGTTCAGAAGGGACCCGGCCGGATAATCGGGTGTTCTTCGCGTTCCCGAGCAGGCCATTGGCTCGTGCCTCATCAAGGACCAACTTATTTCGCTTGTGAGCGATCTCTTCCGCCTCTTTAGGCTCCATAATAGCACGAACGACCATTGCCGCCTCCTTCGTTGAACATAATATAGAAAGTGTTCAACATAGCTCAAGCTCTTTGATCAAGTGTTCTGTGTCGTGGATTGCCTAAAACCGCCGTTTCCCAGATCCATGGCGCGATCCACGCAGGTCAATGCGCTTGAGTATTCTCGGGCTCGGTCGGCGCGATCTTTGGCCGACACTGCACGAGGATTATGGCACAGCGACTATCAGCCTTTTGAGCGACGCACAGATTCTCTCAATCTTCAACGCCGACAGGTCGGGCCAGCATGGCAACCCAAACGAACTACCGGCCAGGGTGTTGGTAACCGTCAGATCCGTACGCGGACACTCTGTGAAGGCAGCATGACGATGTAGACCACCACCCCACCAGCAGCGTGTGCCAATGCCATCAGCATGCAAGCCCTCGATTACGGACACGAGTCCGCGTTCACTATGAGTCAAACGTACAACTACCGTCGATGTCGCCCATGCTTCACCCTGGCCGGGTGCCATGTGAACCGACCTGTCCAATTGTCGGCGATACTCCTTCGCCACGTTCAGGTATCCATCTCGCGATGATTGCCATAGGTCCAGCCCAGCCAGACCGACCGCAGCGCTGTATTCGCTCAGTTTTGCGTTCACAGCCGGCACAATCGACTCGCGAGTGTTGTGGAAACCGAAATTTCCGCGCTGTACAATACGTTCGATCAGATGGCGGTCGCTGCAGGCAATGAAAGCCCCTTCCCCTATTCCCAGCACTTTTGTGGCGTGCAGGCTAACAACGCAGGGCGTTTCGGCCGGCCGCACCGTATCGAAGGCCGCGGCGGCATCTATGACCACTGCCAGTCCGGTTTCGTCCCTGAACACGTCCCAGCTGAGCATATCAGCCGGAGCGCCGAACGGCATGACGGGCATTACGGCGCCCACCTGTCCGGGCGCTTCGCGCAGAAAATCTCGGGCCATATCCGCTGTGAGTTGCTGACTTTCAGCGTTTACATCAACGATCCACGGCACAAGCCCGGCCAGATATATGGCGTGGGCGCTCGCGGCGAACGTCCAGGACGGCACCATGCAGAGGCTGCCAATAGGCGGCGACTGAGCTACGATCGTTAAGGCAAGGCCGATTGTGGCGTTGGCGCACAGTGTCACCGCTTCAACATTGAAATGCGTCCGCAGCCGCTCCTCGAATGTGCGGGTCAAAGATCCACCGTTGCTATAGACGCGATTGTCGTCGATCAGGCGAAGATACGGAAGCAACCGATCGGATGACGGCAAGCAGGGGCGCATCACGGGAATTTCAAACGACGCCGAGTGAACCTGCCAAAATAGAGTGGAAAGAACCAGGCTTTCGCCGATCATGCGGCAGGCCTCGCCTGACGAGGTAGGTAATTTTCGCTCCGATCGTCCCCCGATGCCAACGGCGCGGTGCTCACAATACCGAAGTCGGTTTTGCGGTCGCTGCGGGAGATCGTCATAAAATGCCAATGCTCGCAGCAGAGAACAACAAAGGTGGGAAACGGAATGGCCTCGGCGCCATTGTCGCGACGATTGCGCCGCCATTGCCGCAGATAGGCGCCACCAACACTGCGTAGGCTACTTGATCCGATGAGGGATCGCATAAGCTTCAAAACCATGACAGCACCCCCAGCTATTTCAGAAAGTCGTGCGGCAAGGGTCGGTTTGCGGCCAATGCGTACATCCATGGCCTTTCGTGCCGCGCGGAAAGCGGGCGACCCGCCATAACCCTCCAACAGACGGCTAAAATAGGCGTCCGGGTCGTAAAGCCGTCGCAGTAGATCGTCGTAGCCTGCCTTCAGAATCTCGCGCGTCATCTGCTTGGGGTGAAAAGCAACATCAGTGTGGTTGAGGTCCAACCGTCCCTCGGCCTTCAGCCGGTCGTACAACGGCGTCGTGGGAATGGGGCTCAATATGGCGACCATCGCCTGGGCTATGCCACTCCTCTGTATAAAGTCGAACTGCTCCTCGAAGATGGTTTTGTCATCGCTGTCGAAGCCTACGATAAACCCAGCCTTGATAACCAACCCCGCGTCACGGATACGCTGCAACTTGTCGAGCATCGTATCGCCACGAAGGTTTTGCACCTTACGTGTCTCTTCAAGCGAAGAGGCGCGCGGGGTTTCGATGCCGATGAACACCGAGCGGAAGTTTGCCCTTACCATCAGATCAAGAAGTTCGGCGTCATCCGCGAGGTTTATACTTGCCTCCGTGCTGAAGATGAGAGGATATCCATGCAGATCCTGCCATTCCACGACGGCCCGCAATAATTCCCTAGCCTTCTGCTTATTACCAATAAAATTGTCATCAACTAGGAAACAGTGACGCATACCCGCGGCGCGGACAACTTCAAATTCAGTGATCATTTGCTGCGGCGACTTTAAGCGCGGCCGCCGTCCGAAGACGGTGATGATGTCGCAGAACTCGCAGAGAAACGGACATCCTCGAGAGAACTGAAGCGATGCCACCATGTAGCGCCCGGTCTGCAGCAAGTCATAGCGAGGCGGCGGAAGCTTCTCCATGTCCGACCTTCCGGACTGTTCATATCGGCGTGCAACCGGTTCCCCGCGGGCATAAGCAGTAAGGAAGGCGGGCCAGGTTTCCTCGGCCTCTCCGACAAACCGCGTGTCACTCAGATCGGCAAATTCGGCATCGGAAACTGAACAATAGGGGCCGCCTACGATAATTGTGGCCGACGACTTGCGGAGGCGGTCCAGAATTTCATGCATGCGCTGCCTCTGCACGATCATACCGGTGACACCCACAATATCAAAACGTTCAAGAGCATCAAAGTCGATTTCTTGCACGTTTTCATCGATCAAGGTCACATCACAGTGTTTGGGCGCGAGAGCAGCGAGGGTCGGCAAGGCGCCGGTCACAGTCCAGTTGCGTTTGTTCCCAGGCATGTACGGCAGGATATGGTCCATACCCCAATAAGACGGCATGAATTTTGGATTGATGAGACATACCGACAGCCGCGGAAGGAGCCCACAATCTCCCACCCCCGAATGCTGCATTGCCGAGGGTTCGAGAACCGTCATCAAGATGTTTCCGTTAAATTGGCAAGAACAACGAATCGCATTGACCACCTATACTCATCGGAGCTATGTCTCTCTAGAGAAAGGTGGCGGCGTTTGCAATTACTGCCGTTACAACCGACATGCCTGAAACAGTATCGCCTTTTCACCTCCTCGCAGCGCATTATGAGAATTGTTTCAGGCGATACGGCGATACACCGCGTGGTGTCGACTGGCCCGATGCCGATAGTGCGCGCGTCAGATATAAGGTGATGGCGGGTGTGGCATATGATGGCGGCGGCTTCCTCGATTTCGGGTGCGGCGCGGGACACTTCCTTGAGTATCTTCAGCAGACCTATTCTCCCTGTCCAGCCTATCGAGGCCTGGATATTTCGCCAATCTTCGTCGATCTATGCCGGCACAAGTTTCCAGACATTATCTTCGACTGCGTAGATGTTATGGCCCCGGACGCGGTCATCCCGTCGACGGATTACGTGATCATGAACGGCGTTTTCACGGAAAAACGTGAGGTGCCGTATAACGTCTTTTTTGATGCGATGATGGCTGTCCTTGGCAAGGTGTTCGCCGCAGCGAAGCGAGGCATGGCCTTCAATCTGATGTCCAAATATGTCGATTGGGAACGTGACGATCTGTTTCATGTTCCCTATAATGACGTCGCCCGAGTCGCCATGAGTCTTTCGCGACATCACACAATCCGGGCGGACTACGGGCTGCGTGAATATACGGTCTATGTTTATAAATCAGCAATAGCATAGAGGGGCGCTTGCAGGACATTGTCATCTTCGGCACAGGCCAGATCGCCGATGTCGCAAAAGTTTATATAGACGTCTTTGGTCCGGGGCGGGTTGTAGGTTTCACCTTGGACGAAGACCATATGACAACCTATAACCATTGCGGCTTGCCTGTAGTTGCCTGGGAGCACTTAGAGGCACGTTTTCCGCCGGACAAGGTTAAACTGCTAGGGCCGCTCAGCTATCAAAGGCTGAACGATTTTCGCCGAGAACGCCACATTGAAGGGCGAGCGCGAGGCTATAGTTTCGCCTCATTCATCCATCCCTCGGTACAGAATCTCGCTGAATCGATAGGAGACAACGCGTTTATCCTGGAAAACTGCATCCTTCAGCCGTTCGTGCGAATCGGTGACGGTTGTATGCTTTGGACGGCCTGTCATATCGGTCACCACACGACGATCGATGACTATTGTTTTCTGTCCAGCCAGGTCGGCGTCGCTAGCGGCGTCCATATCGGCGCCGGTTGCCTGATCGGCGGACAAGTGGGGATCGACAATGCCTTGTCCGTAGGTGCAAGCTCATATATTCAGTCGCGCGCTATGATCCGCCGCAACCTTCCAGCGCAGAGCGTTGTGCGCCATGCTTTCGACAGCCCAGAGACGTATTCCAGCGCGCGCCTGAAGAAGATGAAATTCCTGTGACGAATGGCTGGGAAAGGCATGGGTTGCTCCTGTCCGTTAAAGCCGGTCATCCATGGTGGATGAGCCATGCACAAGCGCCCTGCGTTCTGCCCATCGCACCGCGTTTATGGCGTGTTTATTTCAGCGCGCGCAATGCAGCGAATAGAGCATCTCCGGTCGCCATCGACGTTGATCCGGGCGACAACATGCGCGTCCTCGCGGAATATATCGTCCCATTGTTGCGGCCGGGGCCCCCTGGAAGCTACGATCACACAGGGGTCGGATCAGCATGCGCTCTACAGATAGACGGAGAGGTTCACTTATACACAACCGGGGTCCACCTGCGGCCAGATGTGCGTTTTCATCTGAGCATCGGACTGGCGCTTAGTAACGATGGACTGTCATTCACCGCTGCATTCGATGGCCCTGTGCGGTCCACCGGGCCATTTGATCCTTTTTTTGTCTCCATGCCATGTGTCCGCCGGTACGAAGATGGCTACCGCATGTGGTACGTCAGTTGCACCGGCTGGACTACGGACGGAACACAACAGGAACCGCTTTACGATATCCGCACTTGCCGTTCCTCTGACGGCCGCCTATGGGAACCATATTCACGGCGTGCGTTGTCGAGCGCCGGGATGGGTGCCAGTGCCGCTGGCCGGCCATGGGTGACACAGGATGGTGAAGAACTGCGACTGTGGTATAGCCTTCGCGGTGCCGAATTTCGTCAGAATGGCGACGCGGCCTATCGCATCGTTTCGCAACCCTTGGGCCGCGATGGAGTGGCGTTGGGCACTCCCGAATTTGTAAGCTTCATCAACCCGCCTGCTGCTGGCGATTTCGATGACTGGATGCAGGCATATGCCTGCATCCAGAACTATGAAAACATTCAGATCATGCTCTATAATGGCAACGATTTCGGTCGCGCTGGGATTGGTTGGGCGACGCGGCCGAGGCCCGAAATATGACTTTTGAGTTTCGCATTCCCATTCTGCCTCGCCCCTCGTTCTTTTCCAATGTAAGGCTCGCGACCCTGTCGTTGGCCAAGCTGGGGAACGGGTACGCGGCAGCACCTATTCGCGTCTCCGTCGGTGACGGCGCCAACAGAGATAGCGTGATTGCCGCAAACACTTGGTCGCAAGCTTATCCGGTCGAATGGCGGATAATCTCGCGCGCGGTCGGGGACGCCCAATTTTCGTCCGGTCTCGACCGCTACGCCAACCCCGCCAGCAGCGATGTGATCATCCTTATCGACGCTGACGCCTGTCTGATGCGACCGATAGATGAACTGTTGGAGAAACTGAAAGGGGCTACTCGGCCTACGGTGGCTGCTATGCAGGCGCATTTTCCGCCATTCCTTGACTGGTCGACGAGCGAGGCGCAGTGGCGGGCCCTACTCGTCGAATCTGGATTCTCGGATGCCCGGCTCGAGCGCCGCTATTCCATATCTCCTCCAGAGGAGTCGGGCCGTTGCCCCCCATATTTCAATTATGGCTTCGTAGCTTTCAATGCCGCAGCGTTCGAAAGCATCCGGCCGCTGATGGCCGACCACACACAAAAATTGATTGCGCAGTTGGCAGGTACGCAACCGGTGTTCTTCACGGCGCAGCTTGCCTTGACCCTGGCTATTATCGAGACAGGTGTCGATGTGATGGAACTGAGGCCAGAATATAACTGCCCCAATTCAGATGAAATGCTAGCACACGGCTTGGGCGAAGCGGCAGATATTCGTGTGCTGCACTATCTGCGCAATAATGTTTTCGATCGCCATACCTTCTTGTGCGAGCGGAATGCGTTCGAAGCCTTTCGCAAAGCGGACTTTGCCTCACCCGTCGTGCAGGCTTTTCAGTCGCATGTACTGGATCTGCCGGGCGTGTTCTTCGATGAACCACTTCCATATGAGCAAGGTGTCTGATCTGTGCGCATTGCCGTAATGCAACCTTATCTCTATCCATATGCCGGATATTTCCGTCTGCTGGCGGCGAGCGACGTTTTCATTCTTTATGATGATGTGCAGTTTCCGCGACGCGGTCGCGTCCACCGCTGCGAAATGACTCCCCACCGCTGGCTGACACTACCTATAGAGCGTCAATCGCGTGACACATTGATCCGGGACCTCCAATGGCATGAGGCAGCGCGTGAAGAACTGGATGGGAGGTTGTCATCTTTTCATGTCCCCCGTACGGCTGAGCCGCCGGTTGCCGCTGCTGTCTGCCATCATCTCTATGGGCCGCTAAAGGAGGTTATCGATTTCCTAGAGACCGGCATTCGCCTGGTAGCTGATGCGGTCGGCATCCATACGCCGATTATGCGCAGTTCCGGATTAGCGATCGATCAGTCTCTGCGCGGCCAGGCACGGATCGTGGATATCGTGAGAGCACTCGGAGGGCGCAGCTACATCAATGCGCCCGGAGGACGTAGCCTTTACGATGCACGGCAGTTCGAGGCAGTGGGATTGAGGCTGGAGTTCCTAATGCCATATTCGGGCCAGTTCTTCCATATCATTCAACCATTGATGACGGGCAACGTGACTGCCCTTGCTGATGACATTCGCCGCACGTGCGCCATCGAAAACTGAGTGGCGCTTGCAGCGACCCTTGCCCGCTGGAACTACTAGTAACTGCGGGTTTAAATTCTCAGATCGCCGCGCGGCGCATCACACTGCTATCAAGTTGCTGCTCGGTCGGTTGGGAAACTACGCTGTAGAGACCGGCTGACGGCCTTCATCCCGTCCAAAACGGATGTAGTGAAGGAGCGGATTCATGCCGGATGCTTTAACATCTGGATTGGCGGTCACGTAATACTCCGTATTGAAGCCCGGTCCAGGATCACGTCCCTCGCGCCAGCCGTAGCGAATATAATGCCAAAGTGGATTCCGCCCTGCTCGACGTACGTCATCATAATAGGCGAGATACCAGCTGCTGTCGAATAGCGCGTTCGGTTGAAAGCCAAGGTAAGAACCGAATTCAATATAATGCAAAGCCGCGGCAAGTGCCTTCTGAGCCGATCGATTCGACGCTCGCGCTATAGCATCTGGGTAGCGCAAATGGTAGTATTCAGTATCGAATAACCCGCTATTCAGTACCATTTTAGCAAGCTTACGCCGATAATAGGAAATAGGAAGAATACGTGCGGCGACAGGACGTTCCGCCTCAAATTTAGAGCAATAGAATGCTGCCTCCGCATTAGTCAGTTCAATGCGAGCCGTTCGAAGAACTTCCTCATGATAGCGCTCGATCCCCTCAATAGTTTCGGCACACTCGCGATGTATTCTTAATATCGCTTCAGCTTGATTTGCTTGCAGAGCTGCTGCGGCTTCCAGCGATTGATCCTTAACGTGGTCTAGCTCCTGCGACGCTTGGGAAAGAGCAAATGACAATTCGTTCTTCTCAAATTCAATGCGCTGAACGATCGTTGCAAGGCTATCACGTTCTATTAGGACGCCCGACAAAGCTTCGGCCAGGTCATCTCTATTACGTGTTGCCTCCTCGATTTTGGCCTCTAAGCCGACGCAGCGGTCAGCAAGTATATCGCGATTTGCCAAGACAGTTGACAGCACTTCGCTGAGCTGGAATTTTTCCCGCTTCCGTTGGGAGAAATTCACCGAGACGCTATAAGGCTCTGCTCTGACACCTTCATTCGATTCCGATACGCTGACGTGTTCAACTGTCGCGAAGGACATGGTCTTGCCAGTTGCGACTTCCAAAATGGCGTTGCGGTCGACCCACGTCTCTAGCTCCCGACGCTGTACATCAAGTTCGCCGCGCGCTCCTTCAAGCTCAATCTCATAGTCGGCCAATAAGGGCCCAAATATCGTAGTTGCTTGATCTAGCAATAAGCGCACGTCATCAAGTTCGGCCTGAGCCAAATTTGAATTTGGATGGCAACTGAGTTCCACAAGTGCACTATACGCTCGTGATATCCATTCTAGTCTAACGTTTCCTTGCGCGTCGAAATGCACAAGTTCTGAAGCCAAGAAGGAATCGACCTCGTATGCAGAAATATCTGCAGGACGAGGCCAAGAAAGGCCTGTTTCAGAGGCAATACGATTGCTAACAGAACGCCAATCGTTTCGAAATTCTTTCCACGTGAAAATCGACCGGTCAGTAGAACGACTACTATATTCAGCATCCAGGACATGACGAAGCCAAAGAATCAAACCCTGTTGTAAAGGCATCGAATGGATTGCATGCAAGGAATGTGCCACCTCCATTGGGGCGCGTAGGGGCATAACAACGCGTGGCGCGGCCCCTAACTCCTTCAATACATCGAACCAAAAAGGCGCGAACCGGCACACGCGTGGATCCTTCAGTACTGGAAGCGCCCGATCACCAAACTCTTGGGCGAACAACTCTTTCGCACGTTGCCGGAACGTTGTGGCCACAGGCGACGAAAACCAACTAGAATCAAATGGGCGCCAATCGTTCCAAGATGAGCCAGCGGAGCACAATAGCTCGTCATGAAACGCCATAAGCGTTGTGGATTCAAAGTAGCCCCGCGCATTTCCGGGATTTGCGGGCATCAGGTTTTTCGGCGCAGCGCAACCAAGCCTCGTCAGAACGCCGGCCACGGAACTCGTGCCACTGCGATGCATTCCCAACACCATTACAACGTCAGTCACGATTATTTTAGTTTCCCCTTACAGCTTCACACTTTTAAATATTGCTTAGCTGCTATACTTACATCCTAGTCCAATTTTCAAAAATTGAACTGCTTGGTACAGGATTTCTGCAAGAAGGGTCAATGCTAGGTGTGTAAGGACACGAGATCATTATTGGGCACTCTTTAAAAGATGGCGGCTCGTCGAGTGAGGACAGAAAAGCTCAATCGCTTGTATTTCTGCTACACGCCCGGCTACGGCCTCCATCGGCTCATAGAGGCGCCAGGCGATGGTACATAGTGTCGTTCCATCGTTGTTTCGCCAGACAGCCAAGTGGCAGAGTGAAGACGAACATCGGAGACGTCTTTTAAGCTCACCGCGTCGGCGTTGCCGTTGACTTCGAGATCACAAACGAAGCCTACTACCGACGACGTGAAGCGGTGGGAGTTCATGGGCATTGGGCGCCCGGCACGACCAGCATCGCTGGCATGCCGCTCGCCGTCTCATTTGCCGATGCTTTAAAGCGCGTTGGCCCGACTGTTCTCCGGCAAAAGAAAGAGCATGCCGTTGAAACGCTCGGGACTGTTAAATCGGTAATCTCCTTTGAAGCCAAGTTGAGACTTCATTTGAAAGATTGAAACGAAAGACTGGGTTGCTTGCATTATCAAGATGAAATGTATGGTGGTAATGGATGGCAATCGGATCGACTCCAGACACTATTTCATCCGATAGGTAGCTCTCGATATGGATTGGCAAGTTATGTGAATTAGGCAACTCCTTGCATTCGAGGCTGCCCCCCAAATCGCCAAAGAAAGACATGCTTGGGAGCTTCCCCAATATTCCGCACCAACGCCCGTCACCAACCCGTGCCCGGTCAGAATCGCTAGTCCCCGGTCAGCGAATGGCCTCATATTACTTCTTACTGATTTTATGAAAAAGTCTTCGGTTCGCTGAAATATTGAAGCGGACGGTCGAACGACAACGAAGCCGCCATTATAATTAGCCTTCACTCGCACTTTATCTATTGTCGTCGTCGTATACGGAATCTTTTCGTAGTCCACGGAACACGTCGTACAGAGGCGCTGCCAGTATGCATCATGGACATCCTCAGCCCCTGTCGTGCACATGCCTTTAAGATCAACTGGCCTTGCCGCGGCGTCTGCATCGCCGAGGTCGAGCGAAGGCTCGCCACAAAAAATGATATCGCTGTCAAGAAAAACAAGTCGTTCTTCCCCGCAGTTGGCCTCTAAAAATGCTGAGGCGTGTATTCTAAAGCTTGTACCATATTCGGGAACGGCGCTCTTTATGTCTAGAAATAGGATTTCAACGCCAAGTGCTTCCAGTGACCTTACTGTCGTTTGAGTAGGCCGCCGGTCCGATCTGGGCGAAACTACGACAAGTCTAGACGAGCTGTAGCGGCCAGCAAATTGCCGGATGCTCTCACAAAGCAACGTTGCCTGTGCTTCCAAGGGACCTGCTTCCGCTATCATCCCAAAAACAATTTTAGACATCCGGTTCTCGCTAGTCGACAGCTACTACGAGTGCTCTCGGTAGAGAAGAAATCCATTGCCTTCAAGTGAGCACCCAAGGCTCATTTTTGGACCATGATCAAGAGTGGACCCCAGAGATGTTCCGGGCGTCAGGCACCCGGTCTGCTCGATTACGAGCCGGCGATAGCGTACAACAAGGCGGCCATGATCGGCGGACTACTGGCGCCGGCGGCTCGTGCAATTACTCCGCCGCAGCGCAGAAGTTTCCTGTCTAACGGATTGCCCAACGCCGTTAGCAGTAGGTACACAAAAAATGATCTCGTTCGCATTCACAACTTCAAATATTTGAGTAGTCTTCCAGAAAACGTTTAGAAATTTGCGATTCTGGGGAGGCATGTCAATTCGGAAGCGTTCAGGTAGTGGCGGGCCAGATAATGCTGCACGGTCCGTGGTATTGAGGATGGGCAGCAAATGGCTTTTTTGCATGAAAAACAAGGAATGCAACGGATGAGACGCCCTGCCCTACGATGTAATCCGGTTTTCCAGATCGCAAACGGACGTGCAGTTTGCCCTTGGCCGCGCTTCGGTACCACGAGTCTGAGGATTCCGGGCGGAAGGCGCGTCCGTTTCAAGAAGAGTTTTCAGCCAATATCTTTGGCAAAATGCGGGCGCGATAGCTGCAGGTTGCTGTTAATCGCAGCTCCCTAAAGGCGATATTAAGGATGCATATAAATCGGCTTGAGGCGGAAAGCATAACAATAATTCGGGAAGCCGTTGCCGAGGCTGACAGGCCCGTTCTTCTGTATTCAATCGGCAAAGATAGCTCAGTTCTGCTTCATCTTGTCAGGAAGGCATTCTTTCCAGCTAAGCCGCCATTGCCCCTATTGCATGTGGATACAAGATGGAAATTCCAGGACATGTACCGGTTTCGCGATCTTATCTCGCAGCAAACTGGAATGGATCTAGTGGTTCACGTCAATCCTGAAGCGATCGAAAAGGACATAAACCCCTTTGACCACGGCGCGGCGCTTCACACCAACATTACCAAAACGGAGGGGTTGAAGCAGGCACTCGATCATCATCGATTTGATATGATTTTCGGGGGAGCCCGACGCGATGAGGAGAAGTCCCGATCTAAGGAGCGGGTATTTTCCTTTCGCACACGCAATCATTATTGGGACCCGAAAAATCAGCGGCCAGAACTTTGGAATCTCTACAATACCCGCAAAGCCCCCGGTGAAAGCATACGAGTCTTTCCGCTCTCCAATTGGACGGAATTGGACGTTTGGCAGTATATTTTCCAGGAGAATATTCCGGTTGTCCCGTTGTATTTCGCCAAGGAGCGTCCAGTCGTTCTACGTGACGGTATGATCCTTGCCGTTGACGACAACCGCATGAAGTTATTGCCCGGCGAGGAAATCACTCGACGCAAAGTGCGTTTTCGAACGTTGGGTTGTTATCCACTGACGGGTGCCATCGAATCCGAGGCCGATACTGTTGAAGGAATAATTGCGGAACTCATCCAGGCGCCCGTGTCCGAGCGACAAGGCCGGCTGATCGACACCGGTTCGTCGGCGAGCATGGAAAAAAAGAAACTAGAGGGTTATTTCTGATGCGCAGCCTGGATCAGATGAGCAACCAAGATCTCTTATCATCCAAAGAAGTATTTGCGCGTTTTCAGTATCAGGAACAGGCTCGGGATATTTTGCGCCTTATCACATGCGGCAGCGTAGACGACGGCAAGAGCACCCTCATCGGCCGTCTTCTTTGGGAATCGCAGCATTTGCTGGATGACCAATTGGCGGCACTGAAAGCTGAATCGAAACGCTATGGCACGCAGGGCGATGAAATCGATCTCGCATTGCTGGTTGATGGCCTATCCGCCGAACGCGAACAAGGCATCACCATAGATGTCGCCTACCGCTATTTTTCCACGCCAAAGCGAAAGTTCATCCTCGCCGATTGCCCCGGCCATGAGCAATACACGCGCAACATGGCCACCGCAGCGTCTTCCGCCGACGTCGCAATCCTGCTCGTCGACGCTCGCAAGGGTGTTCTGACACAGACACGCCGACATGCCTATCTCGCCTCGCTGCTGGGCGTTCGGCACGTTGTCGCCGCTATCAATAAGATAGATTCGGTCGGATATGACGAGCAAATATTCGATCAGACATGCAAGGAAATCTCGAGTTTCAGCGCCACGCTTGGATTTGAGAGCATTACCCAGATCCCGATTAGCGCTCTTCACGGCGACAACATAGTCCGGCGCGCCGCACATACCCCATGGTATCTCGGTCCGACCTTGATGGAGTTCTTGGAGACCATCAAGATAACGCACGCGCCCTCCGACCGGCTTGTCATTCCGGTGCAATGGATCAATAGACCGAATGCGGATTTCCGAGGTGTCTCGGCCACGATCGTCGAGGGCAAGCTGGAGGTTGGGGATGAAGTACGCGTAACGGCTTCAGGTCAAGTCGCGCGCGTAGCTGAAATCGTCACGATGGATGGAACCACGAGGCGGGCCGACGAAGGGGCAGCCGTCACATTCAGACTCGATCGAGAGATCGACGTTTCCCGCGGCGACGTTCTGTCTCACGCGCAAAAGCCCTTGGAGATGTCCGATCACATCGAAGCGACCCTGATCTGGATGAGCGTAGAGGCCGGTCTGATTGGCCGTCAATACGATATCAAGCTCGCTACTCAATGGGCGTCGGCATCGATCACCAGCATTAAATATCATATCGATGTCGATACGTTTGCCCACACCGCCGGCCGAACCCTGGTGCTCAACGACATAGCTGTCTGCAACGTATCCCTGAGCCGCCCTCTTGTTTTCGACAGCTATTCAACCTCGAAAACGCTCGGCGCCTTCATTCTCGTGGACCGGCTGAGGAACGCCACCGTGGCGGCCGGCATGATCCGCCACAATCTTCGACGCGCTCAGAACGTGCACCGCCAGATGCTTTCGATCACCCGGCAAGATCGCGAGCGTTTAAACGAGCATCGGGGCAAAGTGATTTGGTTCACGGGTTTATCTGGCTCCGGGAAATCGACACTCGCCAATGCCCTCGAAATAGAGCTGCACAATCAAGGCAAGCGCACATATATCCTGGATGGCGACAACATCAGGCAAGGTCTCAACAAGGACTTGGGCTTTACCGATGCGGACCGTGTGGAGAATATCAGACGAATTGCCGAAGTGGCCAAGCTGATGATGGACGCAGGTCTCATCGTGCTCACCGCCTTCATTTCACCTTTCCGCCGAGAAAGAGAGATGGCGCGCGAACTGATCGGACCTGAGAATTTTCTGGAAGTTTTTGTCGATACTCCGCTCGATATCTGCGAACAGCGCGATCCCAAGGGGCTCTACCGGAAGGCGCGCGAGGGCAAGCTGCCGAATATGACAGGTGTTAATAGCCCATATGAGGCGCCGACGTCGCCCGACTTTGTGATTCAAGGCGTGAGCACACCACTTGCGGAAAGTGTCAAACGCTTGGTTGATTATATCACTTTCGTCTAGCCCAAGCGCCCAATCCGCTGCTGCTGGTTCAAGCACAGCGCGACACCGGCACTCACGGCACTGTCGAAAACGCCAAGACTTGGCGTTGTTGAATGGGATTGTCAACGCACGCAGCGAACGGCTTGCCACAGTTGACGATATCGGTCCGGCTCAGGAGCCAGCAGAAACCAGAAAAACCACCGAGGCTTGGTCAATATTATCTAATGCGCGCAATACTCTCTGATCGAGATGAAGTACAGAAGCAACCTTCGAATACACGTGGGCATTTATCATCAAGGAATATTTTCCAAAATAATGCCTTTTTTGTTTGATCCGCATGGAAGTCGATTTTTGCGAAATAAAATATCTAGCTATTAAGTTGAATTTTCCACGCCGTGACCACGAAATCACTTTAAGTCATAATAAACGCAGGGCCGCTTTGGCCGCCTATTTTCATGGGCCCGCAATGTGTCTATTAGCAACTGGCATGGCCCATATTCAATTGCACTTTACCTCCCTGATACGTCTGTTTGTCTTCAGCTCAACTGTCCATTAGAATCCTTCGCGAACATCTCTCGGCAACAAGGCCTACGAAGAGCGACGCAATCCCAAAACCCAGTAAATATTCCTTATCTACAAGCCGATCGCTGTAGTTCTCAAAATATGCGGTACGCATCCATTCAACACATTGGACGACAGGATTGTATGATAGCGGAATTGCGGCCTGATCAGGAAGGTCCACAGTAACAAAAAGGCATCCTGATGACATGTAAAAGATTATACTCATGAGGGCATATGCAGTTGCAAAAAATGGAATAAACGACGTGATAACACCAGCGATTGTACCAATTCCGACTGCAAGAAGAATGGTAGCCAAATACGCCAGGACGGCTTGGGCCGGGTCTGCTGGATAGGGGTTCAATCCCAATGCGGTGAATACGACCCACAAAAAAACAAGAGTTATACATCCCGCCATTATTTCCAGAAGCGCTCTCCCGAATAGTATATCTACCACTCTCACGACTGGAAAACTTAGCATATTCCTATTCATAAGCACCGAAAGCGACATAAATCTTGAAATATACAGGAATGTCAAAGTGGGTATTACCCCTACCCCGAAAAAGATTAGCGGACTTTCGCCATATGGTGCTGCACGCCCAGCATATGCGTTAATGAATATAATGACGACCATATGAGCAAGCGGCCATAGAGATTGCACAATGAACCCGAGACCGTGATTGAAGAATCTGCTCCGCATATCGCGCAGGATCACGGCACTCATTACATTTTGTCTCTGCCCCAGGAGCTCCGTAAAGGACATACACCTCCTCTTCTCACGGCGTTTTTCCATTGAGGTATCCCAAAATAGCAGCGACAAATCGTCCCCAAATTTTCTCAAAGCAATTATACCCATGATTGCCAGAAAGCTGAGAAACGCAAGGCACGAGCATTAAAAGTGGAAATGCCAATTTGCGTTCTGCCTCAACTCCGCGCTCCACCATTTTTCATTTTTCGATTGCCGTAGTCCACTCGCTATTCAAAAGGATGATATGGAAATATCGCGCCTTCGTGGAGATTCGGATTTCGTGACAAATACGTCACTTAGCACGTGTGCTGCAGGGCCAAATTTATGGACGTGAGAGTATTGCTCTCCCATTTCTCCTTGGTTAAACATTCTGCGAATCTCAATTTAAATCGTGGGTTGCGCTTGGTGACTCGGGTAGCGCCGCATGGCGAGTGATGATTTATCTGTTCGTTTAAGAAATTTGGATCGGTTGCAAATGGATATCGAGAACATCATAAGATTTTCGAGCGAAAATAGTCTCGATTCGATTGCGGATGAACTTCGATCAATCAATGGATCACTTAGCGCGCTTAATTTCGATGATCAAGGCTACCTCTATGCAAATCCCGACATTGCCGAAGCGCTGGGTGGGCGAAATAGTTCAGCGGCTTACACACATTGGTTAACTCACGGAAGAGTCGAGGGGCGCATTGGATCTGGACTCTCCCCTTTCGCTAAAAGACGTCCTCCGCGTCAGCATCCAAATAAAGCCGACGCCCACATCGCGTTTTACGGTCCGCTGTCAGCCAAAAGTGGTCTGGGAGAAGCAGCGCGAGGTTATGCTTCAGCGCTGCGATCTCTCAGCAATTCGGCGGATATTATCGATACCACGGCCGCCTTATACCCCGATAGGGAGTTTCCGCCTATCGCGAGACCGACGGCAAAGGCGGACATCGTTATCATTCATCAAAATTCGGACGCCCTCCAAAATTTTTTCCGAATGGTTTCGCCCGAAATCCTTGACGACGCTTATTCCATCGGGATCTGGGTATGGGAGCTCTCGGCGTTCAATGCGGAATGGATTGCAAACTTTGCGGCCTTTGATGAAATCTGGTCGCCCAGTCAGTTTTCCGCAGATGCGATTAAGTGCCTCGCGCCCCGATCGCTTCCGGTTGTCACCGTTCCGCACGTCGTCTCCCCTCCCCAGACCAAAGCGAACTTTGGGAGAGCTCATTTTGGAATTCCCGATGATGCGTTTGCCATTCTGTATGCGTTCGACGCAAGTAGTGGAATGGATCGAAAGAATCCGGAAGCTCTCATCGAGGCGTTTTCGTCGGCGTTTGGCAATGCCCCAGATGTTGTCCTAGTAATGAAATGTCATACTACCGGATATGCCACCAAGCGCTTGACTGATATCCGCAGGGCTGCGGATCGGGGCAACATTGTGCTTATCGACAGTCTTCTCGATGACGGAGAAAATCACTCACTTAAAGAGGTCTGCGACGCCTTTGTTTCTCCCCATCGCGCAGAGGGGTTCGGGCTCAATATTGCCGAGATGATGGTTCGCGGCAAGCCAGTCGTGGTTACCGGATACTCAGGGAACTTGGAATTTTGCAACGAGCGCAACTCCTTCCTTGTGGATTATGAATTAGTTGAAGTTTCAGATCCAGCCGGTCCTTATCCACTCGGATATGTTTGGGCCTCTCCCAAACACGATAGTCTAGTTTCCAAGCTGAGAGAAGTTCGTTCTGAATCCGCACGGGTGATGAAGATTGCCTCAATGGGACGGAAACATATCGAGACAAATCTCAGTGAAAAGAAGATCGCAGCGCTTATGGCAGAGCGATTGAGCCTGCCTAAAAGTGACGAACGGTCTCCACTTACCAACCAAGAAAAGAAAGCAAAATACGTTTGGAGGCATCCCCTTTCATTATCGCCCTGCAGAGAGCCGTCCATATCAGAGACTTCCAGATGGCCACTGATCAGCGTTATCGTCCCCGTCTATAATATCTCAAGGCAATATTTAGACGCCTGCGTAGCCTCTGTTATGAGCCAACGTTATCCCTATTGGGAGTTGTGTCTTTGTGACGACGCATCGACGCTCCCTGAGACGATTGATACCTTGGAGCGACTTCATGGAATTGATCACCGAATCAGGATTAAGCGCTTGCCTCAGAACGTGGGCATTTCACGCTGCAGCAATTCGGCCGCAGAAATCGCCACAGGCTCTTACCTGGCGTTTCTCGACAATGATGACACGATTTCTCCAAATGCGCTTCTTTCTTATGCAAAGGCGATACAGGCCAACCCTGAGGCGGCTCTGCTCTATTGCGATGAAGACAAGATTTCGACAACGGGCGAGTATGTTGATCATTATATGAAACCAGATTGGTCGCCGG
The DNA here is from genome assembly GCF_054114205.1 of Rhizobium sp. LEGMi-198b. Classification (NCBI taxonomy): domain Bacteria; kingdom Pseudomonadati; phylum Pseudomonadota; class Alphaproteobacteria; order Hyphomicrobiales; family Rhizobiaceae; genus Rhizobium; species Rhizobium sp. LEGMi-198b. Next base: position 115,033 of record NZ_JBSYVH010000007.1, read on the forward strand.
AGCATCTGGAATCTACGATGTATGTACTTCACATGATTGTTGTAAGGAAATCTCGGTTTCTTGAACTTGGCGGCTATCGCGAAAGGTATACAGGGGCTCAGGATTATGATCTTGCGCTCAGAATCTCACTTGCGGGAGATAAGGTCGTACATGTTCCAGAAGTCCTGTACCATTGGCGGATGCTCGAAGGATCTGCCGCCGCGCAGGTCGATGCCAAGCCGACGGCACTACTTAATGCACGTGCAGCTTTGACCGAGTACGCGAAACAAAAATTCGGCCCAAGCGCGTCGGTGGAAGACGGAAAACTAACTGGCCTATTTCGAGTAACAAGAGGACGTCGGATCGCACCTCCAGTGACTTTGGTGATTACCACGAATAATGCAACCAAAGACATATTAGGACGAGGAAGGATCAACCTCGTTGGCCACTTGGTGTCCTCCATAATCGACCGCACCGATTATCCGAACTATGAAATTGTCGTGGTAAGCAACGGCCATCTGGACGGGCAGGTCCGTACACTACTAGTGGAGCATGGCCATCGGGAAGTGCATTATCGCTATGAGGGCCAGTTTAACTTTGCGAGCAAAGCCAACTTCGCCTTCGATCAGGCGAGAACCGAAATCGTTGTCCTTTTGAACGATGATATGGAGATTATTTCACGCGACTGGCTGTGGCATCTGGTTGACTACGCAGATCGTTCGGAGGTCGGTATTGTTGGCGCCAAGCTCCTATACCCAGACGGTCGCCTGCAGCATGCTGGCATCGCGCTGGGCGTAAATGAGACAGCAGCCCACCTTTATCATGGCTACCCTGGCGATTCTATTGGTTATAACGGCTACCCAATGACAATCCGAAACTACAGCGCGGTTACGGGCGCATGCATGGCCACGAAGAAATCGATTATTCGGCAAGTTGGCGGCTTCAACGAGGAATTCAGGATCGACTTCAATGATACGGACTTTTGTCTACGAGTACGGGAAGCCGGCTATCGGATCGTATACAACCCGTTTTGTGAACTGTATCACTTCGAAAGCCAGACGGCCGTCAGAACGTCGCAAGACCCCGCTGAAAAGGAGCGGTTTCTCAAGCATTGGGAAGCAACCGTAACGAGAGATCCATATTACAACCCCAACCTTCGCAATGATTCCATCGCGTTCGAGGCTTGGCCTAGCGTTTGGCGCCATGGGCAATTTGAGAGCTGAGAAATAGTAATGCCGACTTCGAACTTGGAACCACTGCAAAAGCGATATGACGAGGCGATCCACGAGATAGCATTGCTGAGGCGCGCACTATATTTAACTAATGCGAGTCTAAAGAGAAATGGGTCGTCGGGCGCTGTCGACGTCGGCGCTGGTGTTGTAGATCGCTCCTATTACAGCAAGAGCGTTGACATGGATGGAGCCGAAAAGCCTTATATTCTGGAGTTAGCAAAACTTCTGTTTATGGCCGGAATCATCCCGTCCTCGACGATCTTCGACGAGCAAAGATATCTTGCCGAGAATCCAGATGTTTCCAGAGCAATTGCAACCAAACGCTTCAAAACCGGCTTCGAACACTGGTTGGTGCATGGACTATCTGAGGGGCGTGCAGCAGCCTCCAAAATCGCACCCATTGACCGCCTGGGTGAGGAGGTACTTTCAGTCTACAGATCCAACAAGATCAAAAAGGCCAAATCTCCGGTGAATTTTCTGCTTCGTGTTTTGATGAGATCTCGCCAAAAGACGGTGGGAAGCACCTTATGACTGATTAGAACATAACTGAGATGCTTGCGGCACAGACCGCAATCAGAGTCTGCATTTGTGAGGTTCCAATCTCAAACAGGTCTTTTCGTGAGAGAACGTTGTCTAGAGTCCCTATGAATGGCTGACCGGGCAACACTCGAAAGGAGTGCGGTGCCAGTCCTCTGAGGCATCTTTTACACCGCTGGAATGGGCGCTCATAGTCAATGCAGTTGCCTTCGTGCAAAAGCTAATTGTGCGCTACACCAGGCATCAGAGGCTATTTCGTTCACTTTTCGAGAAGGCAAAATTTCGTGCAAACGGTTGGATATGTTGACGGCATTTCAGGAGGAGAAATCATTGGCTGGGCTCGCAAGGTCGGGGACCCGAAGGCACTTGCTGAGATCAACATCGTTGCTGAGTCAGGGCACATTATCCCGTGGAAACCAACCCACTATCGCCCAGATGTATGCAACGTCTGCGGAGAGCAGGGAATATTCGGCTTTCACGTGCCAATTTCCTTCTTGCTAAATTTCGGATCGATATTCAGCTTTTTCACCGTCGACGGGCAAAAACTTAACAACGGACGCGTCGAAATTCCTTCAGATGAAGGATTTGAAGTAGGCCCTGTTTCAGTCCCAGAATGCAATGTCTACTTGCACATTCAAAAAACCATGGGAACCAGCGTAGTAAACGTAATTCACAATTCCCTTGAGAAAAGCCGGTTTCTGTCCATCTATCCCCAATTTGGCCTTTCGGTGCCGCAGTTTATCAGGCTTCCGCTGCATCAGCGGAGAACTCTTAAACTTGTAGTGGGGCATACGTCTTTCGGGGTTGGTCGTTATCTGGGTAACCGCGCAAACCATCTGACCGTTGTTCGCGAGCCGATGGCACGGGTTCGCTCCCATTTAATGCATATACTTAGCAATTCCGGCCCCACCTATAATCTTTGCGGTGTCGATTACACGGTCGATGAAGTCGTTAACAATGGATTGACCGATGAATTCGACAACCTCCAAGTTCGAATGATCGCGGGTCTATATGAGGGCGAAATTCCCTTAGGCGAAATCAGTCTCGACGACGCTGAGCTCGCGATTCACAATATAGAGCAAAGTTTTAGTTATATTGGCACATTGGAAAAATTCAGAGAGACGGCCAAAACGTTTTTGAGATGTCTTGATATCACTGAGCAAGAGTTGCCACATTTGAATGAAGCTAAGTCCCAAGTCGTGCAGAAATATCAGGATACGATAGAGCGGATTGATTGGGATCGCGTTCGGAAACGACATCTGCCGGAAATAGCCCTTTACGAATATGTTTGTCAAAAATGAAACGGGCCAGACGCTCGCTGACTGATACGTGGCGAAGATTGTGCATGAGAAGGTTCTCGCCTCTATGCTTGCCGTATCGGATGCCATTGGATTTCCAACGTTGTCAGACGCACTGTATCGCCGCCTAACCGCTTGCGTGGAATTTGCGAATTGCTCCGCCAAACGGATGTTCGGGGTGAAACAGCACGTCACTGCCGAAAAGACAATGGTCGAGCAGCTACGTCGCTTGGCAGAGCGCGATACCCTCACCGGGCTGACATCTCGGACACGGTTTGAAATTTTCTTTAACGAGATATGTGGAGGCGACAGTGAAAGGCCGCGCTCTCTGCTCTTGGTGGATCTCGATGGCTTTAAGTCCGTAAACGACACTTTGGGACATCAGGCCGGGGACGACTGTCTCAAGGTGGCTGGCTGCAGGCTCTAGCAGGCGGTACCTGACGCCGACATGGTCGCCCGCATCGGCGGGGATAAATTTGCGGTCATAAATCCATGTTCATCAGCTGTAGATCTCGCTAAGGGTCGCCACTCGCATCGTAGAGGGCATCAATTGGATGATCTCTACGCCGACGAAGAACATCCAAATTACAAAATCCGTAGGCGCGGCAATAACCGTCCCTGGCCAATCGCCCAAGGATATATTTGCGAAAGCGGACGGTGCCTTATATGAGGTAAAATCGGCGGGCAGGAACGGGTTCCGAATCGTGTCACCTTCGCCACCTGCACTGGAAAGCGCTCAGGCAACTTGCTCAAAGAGGGAAATAGATTCTCATCGGGAAGATTCTAATATCCTCGGATTTACGGGCAGTTCCGTCTGAATCCCCTCCATCCCGGTATCGGTAATCCCCGCCAAGATTGGTGTAGAGCGCACCCTGCGAATATATCGAGACTGGCTGCTCTACCTCGACCCGGAAAGCCCGAAACAAGGTCGACCGACCGGTTCTCCACATAACGATGCTCTCCAAACTTTTCTCTGTTCAGTTGCGCAAAACATCGCTATGTTCCCCTCTTTGTTCGGACCGCGCATTCCTGTGGAGAAAGATCAGCCCAATAAGTTTCCCGCTGCTGGGGGCGAAACCTCCCCATAAATGAGATACTTGAAACGTTATAAGAGAGAGGAATGACAGTTTCCTCAAGCAACGCTGGACGAGCTGCAACCACTTGTTTTAATAGGCGCTGTCAGAAAGGTTTTCGCGTTCCATGAGATCAAGCCTTGAGCATCTGCCAGAGCGAAAGCAACGCGAATTATCGCGCATCGTCGAGATCCTGCATGAGGAGTTCGAAGACGCGCTGAAGGAAGGCACGGCGGACTTCAAGAAGAAGGGGCGCATCCTCAAGATCGTTCTGTGGTTTTGACCCACGGGCCTATCTGGCTGACGTGCTCGATCGCATCCACGATCATAAGATCAATCGATTAGACGAATTGCTTCCCTAGAACTGGTCGGCAATGACCGCAATCGACGCAAAGGCAGCCTGATGGCGACAATCACCTACGTTCCTACGATCAAATTTGTTGCCGAAATTCTCGAAGAGGACCCGGAGCTTCTTCAGGCAATCGTCTCCAACGATGATAATCTGAGCTACGGTAGCATCATCTCCGTGTACACCGGAGACGAGGAATCCGTGACCGCGCTCACCGACGACGGCATGGACGAACTGCAGCAGATCCTCAAAGACGCCCGCCGCTCACCCGACAAATGGAGCGACTTCCTCGACAGCTTTGTAGACGACAAAGAGCTTGTCGCTCGCATCAAAGCAAAATCTCCGCGGTAACAACCGGGCGGTTACGCTCGAGCTGCGGCCGTACAGACATTGCGGGTCTCGTCTGCAACAGATCAGCGCTTTATGTTCGAATATCGTCGCATCTATTGGAGAGCCACTGTGACGTCCCGGAAAGACGCGGATGGCTCTGCGTGTCTCGGCCAGATCCGTACGTGACGTGCGGACGGCCGCAAGAGAGGTCCAATTCCGCGCTCTTCAGCGGATGGTACGTTATAGCTGAAATTGGCGGAGATTAATGTAGCATGTTTTTTGGTGATTATCTGGCTTTGTTGTCCCGATAAGGTTTGGAAGGACCGGCTGGATGGCCATCGAGGTATTGGAATAAGGGGCAGTTCGTTGTAAGGGGAGCAAATTCGCTCATTTGATCGCACAGGCCGTATGTTGCGATTGGTTAGAACGATGCAATCCGATGTGGTGGCGAAATACAGATTATGCAGCCGAATCCTTTAGATACCATCAGAATTGGAGTGGATTCCTCGCCTCTGGTCTCTAGGCGTACGGGTGTTGGCAATTACGAGCATGCTCTTCTGAGGTCACTCAAGTCGGAATTTCCATCGCTTATCTTCCGGGGTTATCATCGCTTTGAATGGCATGATCTGCCAGTTGAGTCGTTTCAAGACGTTCATTCGGGCGCTCAGAACCAGCCTGAACGCGACTCCATTTTAGGTCTTCTGAAGAAAAATGAACTGGTTCGCCGGGCTTACCGCGGCGCCAATGGCTGCCAATATCAACGAACTCGCGGTGGGCAAAATATTGCATTCTTTCACGCATTTAACTTCATCGCGCCAAGTCGGCACGAAACACGCTTTGTCCCTGTGATCTACGATTTGTCATACAAGCGGTATCCTCAATTCCATCCGCCAGAACGCGTTCAACTACTTGAAGTGCTTGACTCGGTAATAGCTAAGGTCCCGGCTGTTCATACAATCTCGTATTTCAGCGCGGGCGAAATTGAGCATTTCTACGGGATATCGCGCGAAAAGGTTTTTGTTATTCCCCCACAGATAGAAGCACCTCAACGATTTCGTGAGGAAAAGATTGATAAGGTCCTGAAGCAGTTTGAGCTTACACCAGGTGGCTTTCTACTTTGCGTTGGCACGCTTGAGCCGCGGAAGAATGTACGAACCCTGATCGACGCTTACGGGATGCTGGATGAGGATGTGCGCTCGCTTTTTCCATTGATTGTCGTGGGGGGAGCCGGTTGGGGACGGAAATTACTGCCGGATATCACCGCCACATTAGTTGACGCCAAGCAAATCCGTTTCCTCGATTATCTTCCGGAGGATGATCTTCGCGTCATGTATGCATCATGTCGCGCTTTTGCTTATCCTTCAGTTTATGAGGGCTTTGGCATGCCTATAGCAGAAGCTTTGAGCTACGGTGCGCGCGTTGTCGCGTCGGACATTCCGGCTCATCGGGAGGCAGGACAGGCACTAGCCACTCTTGTTCCGCCCGAAGATCCAGAGAGTTGGGCTGTTGCACTATATGCTGCGCTAAGCAGTTGGAAGGACAGCGACCGTCACAACATCGCGGCACGGTTTCGAGACCCCGGGGCAGCATCTGCGGCTGTGGCGATGAGTATGTATCAAAAAATCGTCCAAAGACTGGGCTAACGAGGAGCAAGACAGCTTATGAACAAATCGGCTCTCATAACAGGGATTACCGGTCAAGACGGAGCCTATTTGGCGCAATTACTGCTGACTAAGGGTTATCGCGTATTTGGTTTGGCACGTCGATCCAGCACATCTGAACTAAATCTGTCACGACTGCAATGGCTTGGCATAGCCAACGATGTCGAGATCCTTGATGGCGACCTCAGCGACCTTTCATCACTTATGCGTGCATGCAGGATCGCTGAACCGTCCGAAATCTACAATCTCGCCGCCCAATCGTTTGTGGCAACGTCCTGGTCCCAGCCTCTTCTAACGGCGAACATTACCGCGGTTGGTGTCGCAAATATGCTGGAGGCTTTGCACACTTGCTGCCCTGATGCGCGCTTCTATCAAGCGTCTTCCTCTGAAATGTACGGACTTATCCGGGAACCGCGTCAAACCGAGCAGACGCCATTCTATCCTCGGTCACCGTATGCCGTTGCCAAGCTTTACGGACATTGGATTACCGTTAACTATCGCGAAAGTCATAAGCTGTTCGCTACGTCGGGTATTTTATTCAATCACGAGTCGCCGCTCCGCGGGATCGAGTTCGTGACGCGCAAGATCACCGACGGCGTTGCACGCATCAAGTTGCGGCTCCAAGATAAGTTGACGCTTGGCAATCTTGATGCGACGCGCGACTGGGGCCATGCCAAAGACTACACACGCGCAATGTGGCTGATGCTCCAGCAGGATGTTGCCGATGATTATGTTATCGCGACAGGCGTCACCACTTCCGTCCGAGATTTTTGTCAATCAGCCTTCGCTCACGTAGGCTTGAACTACGAAGATCACGTTGTAACAAATCCACGCTTCCTTAGGCCAGCCGAAGTGGACGTTTTGCTCGGGGATTCGACCAAGGCCCGTCGGGAGCTTGGCTGGCAACCTGAGATCAGTCTCAGTGAGATGATCTCGGAAATGGTCGAGGCCGACCTTAAACGGCTTTCAAAAAGAGAGGCTTAACCAACGAGATGAGGATTCTGGTAACAGGTGCGGCCGGCTTCGTTGGAAGTCACATGTGCCAAAGGCTGATGGTCGAGCGCAAGGCTTGCGATCTCGCGGTGGGAGGACTTGTGCAACAACTCCCGACGATAGCGCTTGACGGGGTCGATTATTTTGTCGCTGATGTTGCCGATGTTGAGGCCGTGAATTCCGCCGTTCGCAAATTTGCGCCTGATCGCATCCTTCACCTAGCAGCCGTAGCTTCGCCAAGGCTTGCAACCAGCACGGAAGCCTGGAGAGTTAATCTCAACGGAACCCTAAACATCGCCTCCGCTGTACTGCGTCATGCGCCCTCGTGCCGACTCTACTACGTCAGCACGGGGATGGTGTACGGACGAAGCTTTGCGCAGCGCTTGCCAGTGACGGAAGACGTACCGATCAATGCCATGGATGACTATTCCGCAACCAAGGTGGCCTCCGAGGTTGCACTGCAACACTTCGGTCAGCAAGGTCTTTCTTTTGCTATTATTCGGCCGTTCAACCACAGCGGGCCTGGGCAGTCGCCGCTCTATGCCTTACCCCGTTTTGCGCAGTCTATTACAAGAATCGAAGCTGGTCTCGACGATCCTATACTCCGGGTCGGCAGCCTCGATAGTGAAAGAGATTTTCTTCACATTTCTGACATTGTGGATGCATACTGGAAGGCGTTGACCATGCCAGGGGAGCTTTGTGGTCAGATATGGAATGTTTGCTCCGGAAATGCGGTGCGCATGCGCGAGCTTGTAAGCCTTTTCAGGTCGGAGGCGCGTCTCAGTATTGCCGTCGAGGAGAACCCGTCAATTCCCGACCAATTTCCATATATGGTTGGGAATTCAGCCCGGGTAGAAAGCGAGTTATCTTGGCAACCTAAGCTAGATCTCGATGTATTGGTTCGAGATGTCCTTGAATATGAACGCCGCAGATTGAATTAGTCGCGGCGAATTGGACGCCAAGATGACGGAGACGACGCTGGCGCAATACGCTTTGGTTGTGGCAACGCTGACCAACAGAACTGAACAAAGCAACTGCCCACGAACATTCTTTGTATGGCCGCATCAAAAAATCCGGCCTGGGCACTATTGAGAGCGGGCGCATGATCCATATCCCCATTCAAATCTCGTCAAGCGCTGCCGAGTTCGAGCGCTATATGCGCGATTGTGTCCTATCGCTGCGCCATCAAAACGGCGTCGGCGAACGATACAGGCTAACCGTGAATGTCGCCGTGTACGAGCCTGTGCGGGAATCCGCCCTAGAGCAGATTAAGGCCTTTACCGAAGATCATTTCACTATAAACCTCATCACGGTAGACCGAAATTGCGGTTACGGCGAAAAGCAGAATTTGATTTGGAACGAATTTACCAAAAAACTCTCCGACTCATTTGACGCGTTCATGACGATGAACCCGGACATGATCCTCATGCCCGATGCCCTGGAAAAACTCTACTCGACTTTCGTTGCTAGCGCCGGTCGAGCCAGTATCGTCGAAGCCCGGCAATTCCCGATCGAAAATCCCCCCAGGGCTTTTAACCGGCAGACACTCGAGGTGAATTGGTGTAGCGGAGCCTGCATTCTGATTTCTGCCGCCTTTTTCGAACGCTCCAAGGGATTCGATGAAACCATCTATCTATATTGCGAAGATGTTGACCTGAGCTGGCGTGCTTGGCTCGATGGAGGGCAATGTCTTTACTGTCATGACGCGGTTGTCGCACATATGACACAAGGCATTTTTGAGGCTCGCTACAATTCGCACTCGGTCGCAGTCCACGAATTTAGCATGGCCCTCAGCCACTTGATCCTGACATGGAAGTATTTTTCAGCGAATAGCGCGCTATTTGAATCAAAAATGAAATTGTTCTGGAATAATCAATGGATTGCGCGCCATACCAAGGATGCCGCTGTGGCAAGGCTTGAAGAGATCAAGCCACTAATCGCCCGGCATGTGAAAGCGCATCCCAGGATCGAGATCCTGGATCTTGGTCTGTATTCTGCAATGCGACCCAATTTGATTTGAGGCAGACCATTGAAAATCGCTTTTGACGGCTACGCTCTCAGGTTTCCCCGCACAGGTATAGTGAACTACAGTTATGCTGTAGCGCGTGGCTACCGTGAACGCGTTGCCCCGGAAGACTTCCGAATTCTCATCGGGGACCGCAATGTCACAGACCAGGAGATCGCAGCCTTTCTCCAACTTGGCGACGTTGCCGCGATCTTGGGGATACAGCGGGAAAGTTTGGTCGAGAAAATTCGGCGCAAGCTAACTCGCAACGTGTTTCACAACTACATGCCCGGTCTCGGCACCGCGATTGCCAAGGCAACCCAGGCAGTCGATGTCTATCATTGCATCGACTGGTTCTTCGAACCTCCATCGCACACAAAGCTCAATGTGATTACATGGTTCGATCTGACGACGACCTTGTTTCCGCAATTTCATGAGGAACTGAACATCACAAAAGAGCGCATGAAAATGAAGCGTCTTGCCGACTTCGATCATGTGTTCTGCATTTCTGCTGCCACACGAAACGACCTTTTAATGCATGCTGATGTTGATCCGGCTAAAGTAAGTGTGAACTATATTGACGCCGATCCTATTTTCGACTGGGGCGTATTTGCGGATCGAGAATCGCTTCTTGCGAAATTCGGCATTCCAAAAGATCACCGCTATCTGTTATCGGTGTCCACAATCGAACCGCGAAAGAATTTCGAGCAAGTTCTGAATGCTTTCGGAGCTTTCGTCCGGGCCAATCCCAAGGAACCTTACGTCCTAGTCTGTACAGGCATGTGGGGTTGGAAAAACGACGATCTAAAAAACTATCTCGCTCAATGCGGTTTTGCAGATCGTGTAATTTTCACTGGCTTCGCCGAGTTGACGGATTTGCCGTCGCTCTACCATCACGCTGATTGCTTTCTCTATCTCTCCCTCTATGAAGGGTTTGGTCTGCCCATTCTCGAAGCAATGAAATCGGGTTGTCCTGTGATCTGCTCCGACACTTCGTCCATGCCAGAGGTGATTGGCGATGCGGGAATCCTCGTTTCGCCCTCCGATGTCGAAGGCACGGCAAAGGCGATCAATGCGATCGTGTATGATCCGGCAAATGCAGAGCAGATGCGGGTAGCTGGCTTGGCTCGAAGCGGGAATTTTTCATGGAAGCATCACCTGGATCGTCTGATGCAGGTATATGAGCAAGCCCTCTAAGCCCCAGGAGAAAGGGATTCGGATGGCCTTGAAAATCGGCTTCCTAACAGAACGATTGCTTCTGGGCTACGGCGTTGACCTTGTAGTTGATCAGTATGCCAGCCTCCTTACAAAAGGAGGCCACGACGTCGTGGTTTTTTGCCAGAAGCTCGATAGGTCCGTTCCAAGGCCCTATAGAGTGGTCGACTTGTCAGGTCAGAAAACCCCTCTCACGACAAGTTCCATGCCCCGCAATATCATGAACTTCGCAGCCTACTTCAATGATCAAGATATTGATGTCTGGGTAGTCAATACGCCTCCGTTTTATGATGTCACGCCACTGCTACGCGCGCCCGTGGTCATTATCGAATATGGGACTCCGCCCGCCCACTTTTTTGCGCCGGAAATAGGGCGCAATCTAAAGGCGTCAGTCGCTTATCGTTTCAAACGTGTATTTCCTAAGCTTCGTGCTCAGGATAAGATCCTATGCATATCGCAGAGCATCTGGAACTGGTTGCCCGAAAAATCTCGCGCCGTGGCGGCCGTCGTATATCTTGGCTGTGATCATTACTCGAAAGCTGCGGCACAGGAAGCTCAGCGGTTTCGCGACAATCTAAAGTTCGAGCCAGATGCTGTCGTCGTGCTCTGGGTCGGCCGCGTGCAGATCAAGACCGACGAACAGCCCTACAAAGGATTTTCTGAATTCCTCGGAATTGCCGAACGTGCCAGGCTAGCACAACCCAAACTTCGCTTCGTCGTTGTTGGGCGAGGTGGCGACGACGAAGCGGCATTGCTGCACGCCCACAACATCGAACCATGTCTCAATCTACCGGCCGACCAAATGAGTGCAGCATTTGCCGGCAGTGACATTTTCGTCAGTACGTCACACTGGGAAGGATTGAATTTGCCTTTGTTGGAGGCTCAGTATCAGGGGACGCCTGCGATCGCCTATCGACACGGTCCTCACACCGAGGTCGTTCGCGACAAAGAGACTGGGATTCTCGTCGACGATGCCGAAGGTTTTTTGAAGGCGATCCTTTCGCTTGCAAATGACGAGAACGAGCGCTATCGCCTGGCTTCACGTGCACACGCCTTTGCTGCACGCTTTTCATGGGAAAGAAGTGCCATTGAGTTGAGGGATGCCCTCACGCGCGCCGTCGCTCATACCGATAAAGTCGGATTGGGAAAGCAACCGGCTATTGATTTAACCGGTCTGGGCGAATATGCGTTTCTGGCGCGGGACACCTTTAATCGGCACGGATTTGTCTTTTTAATGAAAAGAACCTTGTCTCTGCGTTTCCTCTTCCGTCGCATTCTTCGCCGAAGGGGCAGCCTATGAGCCCGACCATCCCTCTCAATGACTTCGTACTTGCCATTCTAGTCGGAGAGCATCACCAGGCAACCGCTGCCACGCTGGAGTGTCTTGAGCAATGGCGAATATCCGATGCCATTGCCGTCGATCTCGTTGTCAACCACAACTCCCAGCTCGATTATTTCACGTTCTTGGAACAGGTGAGAGCACGTCATCTAGGTAAGCATCTCCTGATCATGCACGCGGACATCTTTTTTGCAGAGGATTTTCTGCATCGTCTGATGGAGCAGATTGCGCTCATCGAGGATGCCGGCCTCGCCTGGGGACTACTCGGCCCCGCAGGCGTCAGCTATCCCTATTTCAAGATTGTCCGAAATATGGTCGATCACCACGGGATTCTTTATCCGTTCCCGCATCCATTGCCGGCCGTACATCTCGACGGCCACCTGCTGGTAATACATAAAGATCTCATTTTTGATTTTGATAAGGAATATCGAGGCTTCCACCACTATGACACCTTGCTCTGCATCCGGTCGTGGGCGCAGGGTCTACCTGTTTTCACGATCAACCTTCCGCTACGACATCTGGGTCAAGGTAACGTCGCCGAATGGCAGGAGCGCTCTGACTTCCTTGGACAGCGTCTCGGTAAGGTCTACGGAAATAAGACAATCGTCACATCCATGGGACCGGTTAAGCTCGACGTGCAGACCGGCATGACGCGGGACTTCTACAAACATGAGGTAGAGGCAACGCTTTCTCGGTGCTTCCAGCACCGCACCCGGCCGGACGTCACCCTCATCATGCGCTGCAGCGACTGTGACGAGAGCGACATACGGGAGGCCCTGCTTGGCGTTTGCGGACAATTCGAAAAAGCATCGCGTGTGATCGTGCTCTGCTCAGATCAGTTACTCACATCCTTGCAGCCCGCGTTTGGTTATTTCGAGAAGTTCGTAGATCTTCTAGCACTCTCCCCCGATCCAGCCATCGCCGTCGCGGCTGAAGATGTTTTGATGGGATGTGGCGAAGCGATAAAAGCGTCGTTGCCGGAGTCCGGACTGGTCGTCTTTCTGGACGCCAAAACTGCGCTGTTCCCGAACTACGTCCGCGACGCTCGTCAGTTCCACGCGCTTGGAGTGGGTGTCGACGACGTTGTGGCCGTCTTCGACATGAACTATGCCGTTCTCGAAGCAGACAGCGAGGGACGTAATCCCGAACCTCGGCTTGTCGAAGGGTGGAGGACTGAAACCGTAGAGGATATCGTTTCCGGTGCCGTCATCCCGCTGGTCTCCTTTGTTATTCCGATAGCAGTCTTCCGTTCCATTCTTGATCGTCATATACGTGGTGCGCTAACGGAAAGACTTTTTGCGTTCAAGCTTGTGGCGCAGGCTCGCATCTTTTTTCTCCGACGGCTCGGCGGCTTCCTGCGCACAAATATGATGCATCTCTCGTTGTCAGCAGGGCCAATGGCGGAAATTGCCATTCATGGTGAGTTTTTGCGTGCGTCTTATCCATTTGCTTACCTTTGGATGAAGCGGCACACCAACGCGCCATCAGCACCCGTGCAGACGCCGGCCATTGGGTCTGTACACATTTCGCGGGAACAATTATTGATAATGAAACTATCCCGGCACCCACGGATAGTCGATGGCATTTTCATGTTCAATGGCTTATGGAAGCGCTTGCGAAGGCATCTTGTTATGCGATAAGCCGGAGTGGAAATGAAGACGAGCGAGCGACTACAAAAGATATAGAGGTATTTGATGAAAGCGGTCATTTTGGCGGGTGGATATGGGACACGAATAAGCGAGGAGTCACATCTGCGTCCAAAGCCGATGATCGAGATAGGTGGCAAGCCAATCTTGTGGCATATCATGAAGATGTACTCCCACCATGGCATCAACGATTTCATTATTTGCCTTGGGTATAAAGGATATATAATCAAGGAATATTTTTCGAATTACTTTCTGCATATGTCGGACGTTACGTTCCGGATGCAGTCGAATGAGATCGAAATACATCAGCGCAACGCTGAACCTTGGAATGTCACCCTCATCGATACAGGGGAGAAATCGATGACGGGCGGTCGCCTCAAGCGCGTGGCACCTTATCTCAACGGCGACACGTTTTGCTTCACCTATGGCGATGGCGTGTCAGACATTGATATCACGACACTTATTGCACATCACCGTGCCGCCGGCCGTAAGGCTACGGTTACGGCGATCCAACCGCCGGGCCGTTACGGCTCATTGTTGATCGAGAATGGTGCGGTTCAGCAATTCCAGGAAAAGCCGGCAGGTGACGGCGTGTGGATCAATGGCGGCTTCTTCGTTCTGGAACCTTCCGCCGTCAATTACATCGAGAGTGATCTTACAATCTGGGAGCAGGAACCGCTCCAAACGCTTGCCCGCGAAAATCAGCTATCGGCCTATAAACATACCGGCTTCTGGCAGGCAATGGACACACTACGTGAAAAGAACCTGCTTGAAGACATGTGGGCTTCCGGCCATGCTCCGTGGAAGAGCTGGTAAGCATGTTCGGCAACATTTACAAAAATCGGAAGGTTTTCGTCACGGGCCATACCGGTTTCAAAGGAAGCTGGCTGTGCCTTTGGCTCCGCCAGCTTGGCGCAGAGCCCGTGGGGCTCGCGCTGGCGCCAGAAACTGAGCCGAGCCATTGGGATTTGCTTGGCTTGGATATGCCGTCTCACTTCGTCGATATTCGCGATCGGAACGCCGTTCGCGATCTTATCGTATCCAGCGGAGCAGAGATCGTTTTCCATCTTGCCGCACAGCCTCTCGTCCGACGTTCATATCGTGAACCTATCGATACCTGGGATATCAATGTCACCGGAACGGTAAACGTTCTGGATGCCTGCCGCGCCAGCGAGGCGGTGAAGGCGATCGTCGCCGTAACGACGGACAAGTGTTACGAAAACAATGAATGGGTTTGGGGCTATCGCGAAACCGATCGTTTGGGCGGCCACGATCCCTATAGCGCATCGAAGGCGGCGGCGGAGATCGCGGCGGCGAGTTATCGCCGGTCGTTTCTGGAAAAGGGTGGCCAGCTACTCGCGACCGCGCGGGCAGGAAACGTCATTGGCGGCGGCGATTGGTCCGAAGACCGGTTAATCCCCGACCTTATCCGCGCGGTGAAAGCCGGGCAAAAGCTGGAAATCCGATCTCCCTCCGCGACGCGCCCCTGGCAACACGTGCTTGAATGCCTCGCCGGCTATCTCATGCTGGGCAAAGCACTACTCGAAGGTGACATCAAGGTTGCCGAGGCTTGGAATTTCGGACCTGAAAAAGAGGGCAATCGTCCGGTTGTCCAGGTGCTTGAAGCCATGCGGGGCGAATGGCCGATTGTCGAATGGTTCCATCCGGCCACGCAGCAGCCGCACGAAGCGAACCTTCTTTATCTTGACAGCAGTAAGGCACGCGAGTTGCTAGGCTGGCGGCCTGTTCTATCTTTCGCCGAAACCGTCGAATTGACGATTTCTTGGTATCGGGAGTTCATTGAAAGCGGCAACGTACCATCGTCACGCCAACTGGAACGTTACTGCGAGCTGGCGTCGACGCGAAGCATAGCTTGGTCCGAGGGCGCGGAATGAAACTGACGAAAACGGAGATTGAAGGACTGTTTATCGCGGAAAGCACGGTTATCGGCGACTCGCGTGGAACATTTTCTCGGGTCTATTGCCAGAACGAACTCGCACCTGCGATCGGCGATCGGACAATATGCCAAGCGAACATTTCAATGACCGCTGCCGTCGGCGCGGTCCGAGGTATGCACTATCAACATACCCCACGGTCCGAGATGAAAATCGTTCGATGCATCGAAGGACGGGTTTTTGATGTTGCTGTAGACCTTCGACGCGGATCTCCCACTTTCTTGCAATGGCATGGCGTCGAGCTTTCCCCTGGGAATCGTCTCGCCTTTGTGATCCCTGAGGGATGTGCGCACGGATTTCAGGTGCTGGAAGAAAGCTCGCGCCTTCTATATCTGCACACGGAATTTTATTCGCCGGAACACGAAGGCGGCGTGCGGTATAACGATCCTCGCGTGGGCATAGAATGGCCGTTGCCACCAGTTCATCTTTCATCCAGGGATGTGAGCCATCCCCTTCTTGACGAAAATTTCCATGGAGTAGACCTATGAAGTGCCGCCATTGTGCAAACGAACTGAAGTTTGTTTTCCTGGACCTCGGTCATGCTCCAGCCTCAAATGACTACTTGAGCGCAGAACAGCTTACGCAATCGGAAATCCACAATCCGTTGCGCCTGTTTGTTTGTGAGGAATGCTGGCTGGTCGAAACCGACGATTATAAGAAGGCTGAAGATCTTTTCGCCCGCGATTATGCTTATTTCTCGTCAACGTCGCAAAGCTGGCTTCGTCATGCCCAGGCTTATTGCGACCAGATTGAGAAACGCCTGGAGCTGTCATCCTCGAGCTTTGTTATTGAGGTCGCTTCCAACGATGGGTATCTCTTAAAGAATTTCGTTGCAAAGGGGATTCCGTGCCTAGGCGTTGAGCCGACGGATAGCACAGCGGATGCCGCAGAGAAACTTGGCGTGCCCACGCTTCGAAAGTTTTTTGGAACAGAAACCGCACGCGCTTTAGTGAGCCAGGGTCAATCGGCGGATCTTATTTGCGGCAACAATGTCTACGCGCATGTGCCCGATATCAACGATTTCACGGCTGGCCTCGAAATTGTGCTGAAACCTGGCGGAACGGTAACGCTGGAATTTCCACATCTGATGCGTCTGATAGAGAGCGTTCAGTTTGATACTGTTTACCATGAACATTTTTCATATCTTTCACTCGGAACAGTGAAACGCATCTTTGAGCGGGCCGGCCTGCGTCTTCTTGATGTGGAGGAAATCCCCACCCATGGCGGGAGTCTTCGGGTGTACGGGTGCCGCACGGCAGATTCGCGAGCGACTTCGCCGAGTGTGCCAGAACTGCTTGAACGGGAAGAGAAATTCGGCCTGAAGAAGCTCGATACCTATCTTGGCTTTCAGCAAAAGGCGAACGTCATCAAGAATGACTTTCTCTCCTTCCTGCTGGAGCAAAAAAGGAACGGCAAGGTCGTGGCGGCCTACGGCGCCGCTGCCAAGGGCAATACGTTGATGAACTATGCGGGGCTCAAGACGGATCTTTTGCAGTTCGTGTGCGATGCCGCACCTTCTAAGCAGGGAAAGTTCATGCCGGGCAGCCACATACCGATCCTGCATCCCGATGAGCTGGCGAAGCGCAAGCCGGACTGGGTCGTGATTTTGCCCTGGAATATTGCCGCGGAGGTCGTTGAAACACAGTCTGTGGTTCGTACCTGGGGTGGTAAGTTCGTCGTTGCCATCCCCACGCTGACCACTCTGCCGTGAAAATCGCGGTTTCGGGCGCCACGGGCTTTGTGGGGAGGCATGTTGTAGCCCGCCTCCTTAAAGATGGGCACGATATCGTGGCGATCGCTCGGGATGCGAGCAAAGCAACCAAAATGCCGTGGGCGGACCAGGTAACGTTTTTGCCTTTCGATTTATATCGGGAGCCAGAAGCGATGGCGTCGCGCATGGAACGCCCTGACGTATTCGTTCATCTCGCCTGGCCGGGTCTTCCCGACTATCGTGGTCTATTTAACCTCACGCATAATCTCGGGGCAGAAATCGCCCTGTTCCGCTGGCTTGTCGAATGGGGCGTAGCTCATTTGGTGGTTGCTGGAACCTGTCTCGAATATGGTTTGCAATTCGGCCCTTTGGCCGAAGATGCAGAGACATGCCCAACGACGCCCTATGGTCTTGCTAAGGATACGCTTCGCAAGACCGTTCAGCTTATGCAGAAGGCGCAGCCGCTCACGTTACAATGGATGCGGCTGTTCTACATGTATGGACCAGGCCAATCGGAAAGAAGTCTTTTATCGCAGCTCGACAAGGCGCTCGCGGAAAAGCGGTCCACGTTTGATATGTCGCCAGGCGATCAGCTTCGCGACTATCTTCCGATCGAGGACGTGGCTGAGCGTTTCGCACGCGTGATTACACAAAAGGAGGTTTCGGGCGTCATAAATTGCTGCAGCGGCCGCCCTGTCTCTGTGCTTGACCTAGTCGAGCGACATCTTGAGGCGAACTCAGGCTCCATTCATTTGAATCGTGGAGTCTATTCCTATCCCGACTACGAGGCGCTCGCTTTCTGGGGTGTGCCTGAAAAATTGAAAGCTCTTGGCTTTTCGTGAAAAGTCGCCTCCGCAGGCATGTCTGCGGCGAATTGAACCAATTCAAAAGGAACTCCCTCGCCGGCGACAGTAGCGTCGGCAACCAAGCCACCGCTCAGCAATATCGTCTACTGTCCGAACACCTGCAAGCGTGACGCGGGCAACTATGCTAAGTTACATCAAACTCAAGGGTTTCCTGGGTGATGTCCCAGGGAGTGGTGTAGCTCTGTTGGTCGTCGAGCTTTCCAGGACTTTTGTCGTCTTCTGCGAATGCGGTGTTTGTTCTCGTGGACATGAATGCTGTGTAGACCGAAGTCTGTGGAGACCGTCGTACCCATACGGTGGAGACCGCGGTAGGCTGATCCTGCATGCCGGTTTTATCGAAGTGCCAGGATTCTTCGTGCGGCTCTCTGATGATCGCCGGCACCGCAGACAGATCGGCCTTGATCTCGGGCTGCGCAACCGTGGAAGCCACAGCCGCGGTCATGGCTTGTGATTTGAGCCTTCGCGTCGGTCATGACGTCGTCTCCGGCGTAGAGGCTAAAGGGGAAGCGCCTCCCGCACCGTCGCCCCAGCTAGCGCCCACACTGACGGTCACCGATGAACCAGAGGGCATCGCTGATTCGGTAGATGCGGAATTGCTAGCGCCGGCGCCCGATGTCGCCACGGGAGCTGTGTTGATATTCTTCGCCGCAACGAAGTTAGCTCATGCCGTATCCGATGATGAGAGCCGTGAGATAGCCATCGAGACCGCTCATTGACCAGATTGGCGATGCTGGGCGACGTGCCCTGATAAACCCCTCGAACGCCTCAAGCTTCGGTCGTGCGGTCGTCATGCCCTGGTTGTTGTGCGTCATGCCGCCCGTCGCTCCTGCTCTGTCATCGCCTCGCGCTCAGCCTTCCAGTTCCACGGCAGGAGACTTTCCATCTCGCCGGCTTTCACTTTGCCCGCGATGATGCGTTCCAGCACTTCGGCAAGCCAGACCTTGGAGTCCACACCATTCAATTTGCAGGTGTTGACGAGCGATGCGAGGATAGCGAAGGTCTTGCCGCCGCGCTTGTTGCCCACGAATAACGAGTTTTTTCTCATCAGAACCACGGATTTCATTGAACGCTCGACGACATTGGAGTCTACCTCAACCCGGCCGTCATCGAGGAAGGCTCCCAGTCCGCTCCAGTGGTTGAGTGTGTAAGTGACGGCCTTGCCAAACGCCGATTTTGCCGACACCTCTTCGCTCAGTTCGGTGAGATGGACGTTCAGTTCTCTCATGACTGGAGCTGCCTCGCGACGCCTCACGACAAGCCGGGTATCGGCACTTTCGCCGCGCAGTCTCGCTTCGATCCGATAGATCTCGGCAATCCTGGCAAGGATCGACAAGCCTCCGAGGAACCGGTGAGCTTGACGACATCGACGAACTTGCGTCGGGCATGGGCAAGGCAGAAGGCCAGCCGCATGGGCGCGACATTACTCTTCCTTCGGCGCTTGGCCATGGCCTGATAGGCTTGGTATCCGTCGACCTGAAGCACGCCGGCAAAGGACGCCAATTGCCCCTCGATCTCGCGCGCACTGCGGCTTTTGGCAAAGATATAAGCAACCGCCGGCGGCGCCGGACGATTCCACGGCCGGTCGTCTATTGCCTGGGCCCATAACTGGCAGACCTTGGTGCGTTTACGCCCTGGATCAAGCCGCGGGAGCGGCGTCTCGTCACAGAACATCCTCGGCTACAAGCGGATGAAGGCGAGTAGCTCGTCATAGAGAAGTTCTAGCCACCAGGCGACCAGCGTCACCCAAGCCGAGTGTTCCCCGATCAATGATGACGCCGTAGGAGGCGAGCATCTGGGCCTGACGATTGAGCGGGAGATACCAGGCAAACTTCGAAGTCGCGATATGAGCTGCAAACGCCGTGGTCACCATGCCACCGTCCATCACGCGCGCTGGTGCCAGCGCCTGCACAACAACACTTTCGCAGGCCCGGCATGCATAGCGCGGCCGGATCGTCCGTTTGATCCAGCGATCGCCGTGCCTGCGTTTTGTCTTCACCGACAGGCGCGACATCATCATTGGCAGCAACGGGAATCTCATTGAGATCGCCAAAATCGAGCGCCACCTGCGTCGGGTGAAGCACCGTCATCTTCTCCGATTTCGGCCCAAAGAGTTGGTCCTCGAGGAAGGCAACGCGCGCTTTGAGATCGGCATTCTCTTCGTCGAGCGAGAGAATGATCCGGGTCAATTGCGCAGCATCCTGGGGCAAGGGATCGGGTCGAAGCGGCATGACAGACCCTACCATATGGGCCTGAATCTTCAAGCAAAACCAATAGGATCAGCCTGCTTTTGAGGGTTTCCTCACCGCGTTTCGTTTGACGTGCGTCCAGTCAATGCCGGCCAGCAAAAGCGAGAACTCCTGGGCACTCATCTGCATCGCGCCATCGCGGATCGACGGCCAAACAAACTTGCCCGCCTCCAACCACTTTGTCACTAGGATTATGCCTGATCCGTCCCAGTAAATGCAGCGAAGGCGATCGAGACGCTTGGCGCGGAACACGAACACGTCGCCACAATAGGGATCGGCCGCAAGCGCGGATGCCACCAAAGCCACAAGCCCATTCATCCCGCGCCGGAAGTCGACAGGTTGCGTCGCAACCATGATCTTCACGCCATTTGGCGAAACTCCGATCACCGACGCCCTCGCAATGCCGCCACCATCGCCTGCGCCAGCTCAGGCGCTACCGAGCCGATAACCATCATGCGCCCGCCAGCAATCTCGATCTCAATCCGACCTGCGGCAAAGTGGGCGACATCCGACGGCGAGCTTCCGGGAGGCGTTCGATCGCCAACCACTGTCACCGGCACGAACATCGTCTGCTGTGCGCCGGCCTTCGCGGTTCGTTGAGAGGTCAGCCCAGCGTCCCGACGCCAGACGTTCAGCAAGCCGCGATTGACGCCCCAGCGCCGGGCAACCGCCGAGATGTTCACGTCAGGTTCTGCGCTTTCCGCAAGGATCCACGCCTTCTCCTCGTCAGACCAATTCCGCCGCTGGCGCCGACCGGTGATCACCTCGATCCGACGATACTTTCCCTCATGCCTGGCTTCATGCATGCCTTCATCCATGACTTCAAGCATGGCATCAGCGCGATCTCCAACCATTCCATTCCGCTCCTATCGATGAAGGAGCTTATCTCGCGGCCTCATTCACAAAAGAAAAGGTGGGTCCTTCGTCGCGCTCACCCAACAGTGGCTGTCGCTGTCGCCGCAGAGGTAAGGCCAAGATTCGTCCTTGCATTCGCGGCCGTCGTTGCTCCCGTATCACCGTTGCCAAGCCCAAGGGTATCCGAACCTTCTTTATGCCGAAGCGGGCAAAGCAGAAGTTCTGACCGAGAGCCAGAAACCTATATAGTCAATCACGAAAACCGTGGGCCATTCGTTGCGCTCACTCGTAGTCTGCACCTAAGCTTATCGCGCGGTATGCGCGAGCCAGCACGATGCACGCTTCGTTAAGCGCGCTGCTTTATCGGCGACCTCAAGTGCCATGACTACAGTCATCGGATGAAAAAGAAGTTGCCGTCTATCTGTGTTCATTGATCGTTCGCTCGACAAACCAGGGAAGCTTGGGTGATCTCATTCGTTTAGTCTTGAAGAACTCACCACTTTCAATGTCCTTGAAGACGTCGAAAAGGGTAATATGCTCTCCGCTTTGGTAGGTCACGCCGGGCAACGCCAACTTGTAAGGGCTCATCTCCCTTTCGAGATTTCTGCCAACGCGTCCGAAAAGCTGTGGCTTTATTAGGGAGAGCATGCGCAATGCGTTCGCCCTTATGGCCCATCGCCGCTCATCGGAAGATAGCTTCTGCAGGAATTCACGTCCCGCGTCCCGCTTCGCCCATCGGTACAGCGACTGTTGAGATTGGAGGAACTGCCAGATCTGATGCTTCCGGTATTTCCGATAATCGGTCCGGCGTCGAGGATCTCCAATGAATTTCTCAACATAGGCCATGGTGACGATATATTCTGACTGGTAGCGCGGCCCTGGCAAAAGATGCTTGGAAACATCGTTGTAGATGACGTCTTTTTCAACGTCATGGTTGAGAACCTTGAACCCGTCGCCGATCTTCTGGTTCATCATCGTGAAGCCGAAGGAGACTTTCGAAACGCCTTGGAACGCCAGGTAGCGAGGCTCGGCAATGACTTTTTCGGCAAGATGCATGGCCAGATTGGCGAAGTAGTAATCTGGGAAAGGCGAATGCAAGACGTTCCCACCAACGCGCATCTTCTCCAGCAGCTTTTTGCTGCAACAGAAGGCAGGCATGTTGAACTGGAAGGACCGGTTCATTTTCAAGGAATTGTCGACGGACTGCCTGATGGTTTCCCGATCAAGGACAAACGGCTGATCCTTGTCCATCAAGAAGTCCGCCACGGCCATGCCATTCACGTAGCCCTGGCGCCTTCCGGGAACGACGCCAGGATGCATGAACTGATAAAGGTTTGAGACGACAAGATCGGGGTCGTCGAACCGGTCTGCCAGTTCGTTGATCCTTTCGAAATATCCCGGCGCGATGCCATCATCATCGCCGACCATGGTGACGTACTGACCTTTGACCATATTGATGGCGCGATTCCAGCTCGATGTGACGGGAAGAAATTCGTCGGATCGTTCCGAGCGAATTCGCTTGTCGCCAAGCGCGTTGATGGCGTCTGCGATCGGCTCTCTGGATGCATTGTCAAAAACGACAATCTCCCAGTTGTCGTAATTTTGATGCGTGACGGTCTTGATCGCGTCCAGAACGAGATCAAGCCGATTATGTGTTGGGATCGCGATTGAGAAGAAGCGCTGCTTGGATGGCTGCTTAGGTTGGGCAAAGTTTGCCGCTCTCTCGGCGAGCGTCATCGTCTTTGCGTATGGCAGTCCGAAGAGGGCGATATCGTCCGAGAATTCGTTCGAAAAGCCACCAAAGGCCATGATCCGGTGAGTTTTCTTCACTTGGTCGGAATAGGAGGCATACACCTTCGTCTGGTTGTCTGAGACAAGCAGGTTGGATTGATCGCCGGAGCGGAAGCCGTTAGAACTAGCCCACTGATCCATCGGATACCCGATACCGTCGGCGCCGACGACAATGAGCTGCAAGCCGCGCTTGAGCATATGCATGGAGAGCCCGTCTTTCCCGCTCTCAAACCGGCATGCGCTCATTTTTCCCTTATCCTCAAGCGCGATGGCCAGCAGATCGTCTCGCCTTACAAGGAAGGCATTGCTGCGAATATGGGGATTGGGGAAATGTGGAAAGTCGCGAAACACTGAGTTGCCATTGGAGAGGCTAAGTGTTTCCGCCCAGACATTTTCAAACTGAGGGATCAACTCTTCCACGGTTGACCGATTGTTGAGATGATCGCCAATGAGGCGTCTCGCTCTAATCTTCGGTGATTCGAGAGCCGCGACATTTGGTGGATAGACCGACTGTAGTAGCCATCGATAGTCTTCAGCCAGCCGGCGATCAAACTTGGCAGGCGACGTCGCTGCCCAGGTTACAAAATTGATCGTCTTGTAGCTTGTATAAAGGCTTTCAAAGGAGCCGGTGGCGCCGACCATTCCGACGCCTGGTTGCGAAAAATTTCGCCATAGTTTTTCCAGCCAGTCATCCGCCTCGATGTGGGCGAACGTGTTGAGGCAGCAGACGAACTCGTGCTTCAGCCGCAGGCATGCTTCACGATAGGCGTGAATGTCGAGCCCGATGTCATCCGGAATAGTAATGATTTGATGCGGAAGCCCGGTAAACACCGCGCTGATACCAGCGAACTCTCCTGGCTTGGTGAAACCTTTGCAGAGAATGACGAGATCATGCGGCTCTCCGGCCGCATGCTTTCTGTAGGAATCGGCAAAGGCCTCAAACGCCGCAAACCCTTCGGCCAGACGAGCCAGATAAATAACTGCAATCTTCGATGTCATTAGCAACCCCCATGAAGCGCAATTTGGGGGGCGACTTAACATCAAGCGCCTGTCATCCGCAATACAGTAGGCACACTCATTAACATGGCAGCAATATTCATTAAGCGCGGATGCCTCGGTGGCGGGTTGCCGATCCTCTTCGATAAAATAAGGACAGAGTTGCCCGGCCGTCGGGTGAGACATCCGAGCGAAAAGAATGTTTTGTCCCGCGTTTTTCCAAGCCTACGAATTCGTTAAGTAGTTTAGCCAAGTTGTTGCCTTCTCAATGCGATCGCATCGCGAAATGTTTCTTCAAGGCGCGACGCGCTCAAATTCCAGTCGAAGCGCTTAGCATTATCGAGTGCGTTCTCCGCCAGCTTTTCGTGAGTACCAGCGTCGGTCGCCATCTTTTCCAATCCAGCGGAAATCGAGCGAATATCATATGGGTCGACTAAGAGGGCCGCACCCCCGCCAACCTCGGGCATCGACGAAGTATTCGACGTGAGAACTGGCACGCCTGCGGCATGTGCCTCTACTATCGGGAAGCCAAAACCTTCATAAAGCGACGGCATCGCAAGAAATTTCGCGTTCTGATAAAGTTCTGCGAGCTGCTCATCGGAAACATAACCGGTCAGTCGTACCGAATCCCGAAGATTTAGATCGGTTATGTGGGATTCAAGATCGCTGAGCCGCCAACCCTGCCCCCCCGCGAGCACAAGCAAAAGGCCCTTGCGGACCTCTTGTGGCAAGAGAGCATATGCCTCCAAAAGGCTCTTCAGGTTCTTGCGGGGTTCCAGGGTGCCGACAAATAAGGCATAAGGGCGATCAATCCTAAAAGACGAAACCGTATCTTGTTGCTTTGGTTTTGCGAGCTTCGTAACACCCGGATAGACTACACGAAGCTTGCTCTCATAGCCCTTGGAGAGGGCACACAACGCTTCACCCGTAGCAACTGAATCCACAACAATTTGATCGGCGGAATTGGCAGCCGGCTTCATCAGAAATCGGTCGGCCAACCGCGTTTGCAGACGCATTGTTGCTTTCTGTTCGCGCCAAACAAGGTCGTGGACAGTCACGACACGTGCGATCTTTCGATCAAGGTAGAATGGAAGTCTATGCGCCGGCCCCCAGAAAACATCGAGGCCGTCCTGCCGCGCCATGTGAGCAAGCACTGTCTGCGCCCAGATCATGCGACGGGGACCACCTGCGAAATCCGAAATGCTGACATGTACGTTAGGGGCCTTTAGCGGCTCACTATACGGCTTCTCCGGAATATAGAGAAATATCTCGTGGCCGGCTAACGCTAGGTGACGAGCCATTTCCTGGACATATCGGCTTATGCCGGTCGTCTTTGTCACTAGGTTGCGAGCGTCAATTCCAACTTTCATCTGTTTCCTTGCAGAGATTGCACCTGGTCTCACTAGACGACGGCAAATTCACCGGCACCCATGAAAACTAAGCTTTGACCGGTATGTTGGTTGCATAGATAACACCGCTAAAGCAGCCCATATAGATTCAAGTTTTCCTGTCAATCTGGTGCATTACTTTCGAGAGCTTGCTCGTGTTTCCTGCATTTGAATAACCGGGAGCACGCCACTCTAAGTCGCCGGCATCCCAACTGATTGAAATGCTCTCTCGATTGAGATAACCCGGAAATACATCCTCTCTTCAAACTCCATTCGAGCAATGACCGAAATCAAAGAGCGAACCAGAGACGTAGGTCTCGATCACATCCGTGCACTTGCTGCGTTTATGGTTTTTAGCTGGCATTTCCTGCACTACGCAAATGGCTATCCAGTTCCGTTTGAAGGTGCTCCCTCAATTTTCCCTCTCGCTCTTCTGGATGAGGGTCATACAGGAGTTGCGCTTTTCATGACGCTGAGCGGATATCTCTTCGCCAAGATTCTTGATGGAAGATCAGTGAATTACCTTGCGTTCCTCTCGCGCAGAGCAACTCGCCTTCTTCCGCTTCTTTTTATGATGTTGCTCGTTGAAGGTGTGCGACAATACTTTGTTGGGGGCGCTATGCTTGGCTACCTGAGAAGCCTCGTGACTGGCGTGATCGAGCCGACCCTACCCAACGGCGCATGGTCTCTAACCGTGGAATTCCACTTCTACCTTTTGCTTCCGTTTCTCCTATTTCTCTGCCGAAAATCGCCAGCGCTTCTTTTCACAGCAATCTTTCTAGCCCTCGGCTTGCGAACCTTCTTGTTCATATACAACGGCACCGTGTTCTGGCCGGCCTATTGGACGCTTGTCGGCCGCCTTGACCAGTTTGTATTTGGAATCCTGGCCTATCACTACAGGTCAATGATCATCCGAAAACACGTCCTCGCCTTGGCACTGGGTATGGCATTTTGCGTATTTTATTACCTTTATGATCGGATGGGCGGCTTCTACCGGATGCCGCAATACCCTTCCCCGTCTCCCATCTGGATTATTCTGCCTACCATTGAAGGAGCTTTTTTCGGCGCATTCATTGCCTACTATGGCGGATCATTCCAACACGCCCGTGGGCTGCTGTCAGACTCCATCGCCAGAATCGGAAAATACTCCTACTCGATATATCTCTGGCACTTTTACGTCGTGTTCCTGATGGCAGATTATGTGCAGCGAAACGTCATGGATATTTCCTACTACTACACTGGGCAGGTCTGGGCGCTGATTTGCTTCATAGCGCTCGTTCCGTTCGCCTATGTCAGCTATCTTCTCTTCGAGAAGCCCTTCATGAATTTGGGCTTATCGTATTCGACGAAGGCAGGCCAACCGCAGCCCTCGCTGGTTGGCTTGATCAAGGCTGGCAGAAATAGTTCAGGTTAGGCTCAGAAACATTCCTACCACCTTCCCGGCATTCCGGCCTCGGCTTGGGCAGAACTCACTTGGATAGTCAACCTGCAGCGCGGATGCGGCGCTGCGCGGCCAACTTGGCGACAAGGTTCCGAGCTATATATGGTCTTCACCGATGGATACGGATGGTTACTGCTCACTGGGTTGTTCTGTCATGTTGAATCTTGGTGAAAACTGCAAGTTCCTGCCACGGAGACACCATGCTGCGCCGTGAGCGTCCGGCAAAGGCGTTGCGCTTGGTTGAGAGCCCGATATTATAGGCCGCGTTTCATCTCGTCTGCCATAACGCGTTCGACCACATCCGGATCGCATCGTTCATCGACGAAGAACTGGCGGATTCCACCACTCCATGTCCGTATTGTTAGTTATTTGGTAACAAAATTCTGCGAAATACACGCCTCATTTTACGGAACAATCTGGCGGTGATGCGAATTGGCGCGGTCAGGCGCCACGACGTACTGGCGTAAATTGCTGCAGTTTCATCTTGAAAAACCTGCTTGAAATGTTCAGTTTCTTCTCTCGACGCAGCAAGCTCGCGCTTAAATCTTTCAATTACTTGTCGCGTTGCTGCGAATTCGCGCTTGAAATGTTCGGTTTCTTGTCTCGCGGCAGCGAGTTCTCGATGAAATTCAGCTAGGGATTTCTCTAAGCGATCAAGTTCGACCTTGTTTGCCAAGGCGACGGGCGCGGTTGTCACAAACTCTCTCTGGATTTCAGTCGATTGAACCAATCGTGCGTTTACATCTAATCGATCAACCAATTCTTGGGTGCCAGAAAGATTTTTTTCTTCGCTATAGTCAACCACGTGGAACTCATTGCCGGTGATGTGACGGCGGTTGTGGAAGGTTGCTTCACCTTTGCGAATAACGCAAATTGAATCGCTGAAGCAAATTTCCTCGATGTTGATATCTTGATCATGCAAAGCAACACCATACCGCTCGGCGTAAGCGTCAAGGAAATTGAAGTCGTCATCGTCGTTTCGCCAAAATCCCTTACTGGCTAAGTCAATCAACAGCTTCAAAAGGCCCATGGAACTGAGCGTCAGGTCAGATCCGCCGCCATAGGGCGCCCAATACGAAGTATGCAGGTCCTCGACCACGTATGTGCCTCCCTCATTGAGGGTGGGAAAGTACAGAGCAAATGACCGAATGACATCTTCCACGAAATGCGACCCATCATCGATGATAATGTCGAATTTTGGCGTGTCTTTGATTAGAGCCTCAAATGTGTCCGCTGAGTTTGCGTTTCCTACGAACACACCAATCCGAGGATCGTCATAGGTTAGCTGTCGGCACTTCTCGTCGATGTCACATCCCAGGATTCGTTTGGCCTTGGGGAAGTATTTCGCCCAAATCTCCAATGAACCGCCGTTCTGAACGCCGATCTCCAGCAGGGTAATCGGTTTAACTCGATACCTGGCGAAATGCGTTTCGTACGCTCCGAAATAAGATGTCCATTTGTCAGACCCGAAATGTTGGTGTTCGGCAAATATCCTTCGAAGTGTCGGAAGAGCCATAGCGTCCAGCCTTTTCTATTGATGCAACTTCCCGTACGTACCTGCGCGATGGTAAGCGGTTAGCCAACGGCGTCTGGTTCGAAGTTCCATGGCATGAGTACCTCAATATCAGCGGCTGGCCAGCGATTTGCGATGCGGGTTAGCGTTTGAGATAGCCAGGCAAGCGGATCGACGTTGTTCATTTTTGCCGTCTGTAGAAGTGTGGCCATCGTGGCCCATGTCTCTCCGCCGCCCTCCGAGCCGGGTTCATAATGCCGGGTTTCTGACGTTCGAAGCAAAGGCCACCTATCCCTTCCATCCCCTGGTTGACCAAACGGTATTGGTGACCGGCAATCATGAGCACGATGGTATTCACACCTGCTCGTTCGACTGGCATATGGTGGTTCATATCAAATCCCCGCATGGATGCTTGATCCTGCGGCAAGTTCGATCGAGCTCGTCGCCGAGCCGCGCCTTTCTGCAACGAAGCTCGTTGAACTGCGCGCTTTGCTTGATTCTCTCGTAACCTGTTGCCCGATGCAAGAAGCCGAAGGGATAGGCCATGAGAAAGCAATTTCGTATGCAATTGGATCTGTTCGTCACAGCCCGGCCGATGGATCTGAGCGACACCCAGCACCAGGAAGCATTAACACTCTCCTGCAATTATTGCTGACGGAAGCGGTGAAGACGGCAGTATAGCCTGGTTGAACGCGCTCGACAGTTAGGTTGGGAGACCGTTCAGATCGTGGACGATGACCTTGGACGATCTGGAAGTGGCACGGCCCGACCCGGATTCGAGAGGCTGTTGGCGGCGATCTGTGAAGGTCGGGTATGCGCTTGCCGCGATGGAAGATCTCGATGGTGCGTGCTGTTGCCCTCAGATCGACCTGCTGGCGAATGAGGCCATGCGGCACGGAATAAAGGAAGGTCTTGAACTCGACATGGTAATCCGTCGAGACGCGGGCCAGATGCCACTCGGCGAATTCCTAGTCTTCGCCAAGAAGGCTGGCGAGCGCGGCACGTTCGACGCTTTCAAACAATGCCGGCGGCTGACGCCCAATCGACGTATGACATGGTCGTTGATGCGATCGAGAGCCTGGCCAATGGCGGCATTGGCCTCGGCCAGCGAGAAGAACGTCTGCTTGCGCAGCCGCCCTAAAATGCAGGATTGGGCACAACGGACTCCGTTCTCAACTTTCGATTTATCCTTCGGCCGCCTCGGCCGTGCCGGAAGAACTCCGACGCCATAATGGGAGGCCATCATGCCGTAGCTGCGGTTGATCTCGGGATCGTAAAAGCTGGCGCGACTGACGCCCGACTTCAGATTGTCAGGAACGATCAGCCGTGGAACGCCATCGAAGAAACAAAACATCCGGACGTCTGAACCAATCCAATCAGGCAGTGGAGTACACCCTTAGCCTGAGACAAGGAAAATCGCGGACAGCTCCCGCGTTAAGCTATGCAGCCTTTTCCATTCGTCGTCTGATCGAATGCTTCTGTTCGTATTCTTCCGGAGTGAGATAGTCGAGCGCCGAATGCAGGCGCTGCGTGTTATAAACGGTATCGATGAATGCGCCGATGCGTCTGCGGGCATCATCTGTGTCCTTATAGGCGAGACCTTGCACCTCTTCCTGCTTCAGGGTCTTCATGAAGCTCTCAGCCTTTGCGTTATCATAAGGATTTCCGACACGGCTCATGCTCGCCTGGATACCGTGACGAGGCAGAAGTTCGGAGTAGGCCCCGCAGGTGTATTGAACTCCGCGGTCAGAATGATGTACCAGGCTTCCTGGTTCGGGCTGGCGCTCGGCGATCGCCATCGCGAGCGCCTCGATGGCAAGACTTGCTTTGAGATGCGTATCCAACGCCCAACCGACCACCTTGCGGCTAAACGCGTCAAGGACAACGGCAAGGAAAGCAAATTCCTCCGCCAGATGCAGAAAGGTGATATCGGCAACCCATAGCTGGTTGACCCCATTTAGGATCATGCCCCTGGCAAGGTTTGGCACGACGTGCCAAGCGTGCCGCGAGTTCGTCGTCACTGGAACAAACGTAAGACCGTATGTCCTCCTGTGATGAGGATCGGCTCGGCCTATCCGAGCAACCCTCGGAAGACCGGTGTAGGGCGAGCCACCTCAGGCACGAAGACGGACATACGGTCTTACGAACAAACGGTCTTGCGCGCAGGCACAACAGGTTGTCCTCACGCATGATCCGTAGAACGCACTTGTGATTGACTTGCCAGCCCTCCCGCCGCAATAGGGCTGCGATCCGGCGGTAGCCGTAGTGCGCGTTGCCGAGTGCCATCCTCTGATGAGATCACACAAACCTGTCTCGGCCCGACGCGGGGCCGAATCGAGCCAGTGACGGTAATAACTCGCGCGGCTGACGCCAGCGAGCCAGCACATTCTATTGATGTTGAATTCGCCTTGCGACAGGCCGCTCGTCATCTTTTCGATGACTTTGAAGATCCCGTTTCGCCAGGAGCGCTGCTCCGACGCCGATCTTCCTCGAAGTGCCGCAGGCTTCGCGAAAAAAATCGAGATCGAGCTGCTGTTGCCCGACCTTCTGCTCCAATTCCCTGATCCGGCGCCGCACCTTGGTCAATGCCTTTTCCTGAGGCGCGGGGCCCCCGACTGCGCTCTGCAGCCGCAATTCCCCGTCAACTCCTCCCATTGAGCTCGCCGGTCGGCCGCGCCGACGTGACTTCAGGTGATCATGAAGCCTGAAGTGATCACGCCACTCGTAAGTCGCTGGCGACTGACGCCAACCTCATCTGCCAACTTGCTGACAGTTTCGCCCGCCTCCATGCACTGGAGAAGCTCCA
This sequence comes from Rhizobium sp. LEGMi-198b, assembly GCF_054114205.1. Taxonomy (NCBI): domain Bacteria; kingdom Pseudomonadati; phylum Pseudomonadota; class Alphaproteobacteria; order Hyphomicrobiales; family Rhizobiaceae; genus Rhizobium; species Rhizobium sp. LEGMi-198b. The sequence goes on from NZ_JBSYVH010000007.1 coordinate 146,258, forward strand.
GCTTCTGGTCCTCATCAACAACTCTTTGCCGTCCGGCCATGCCCAGTCTCCTCTCCTTGCGGGGAAACTGTCCGCGATTTTCCTAGTCTCAGGCTAAGGGTGCACTTCAGTCTCGATGCTAGGTGGGATGGCCTGTCCGCTTACGCGCTATAGGTTACAATGGAAATCATTGCGAACAGGGCGCGCGGAAGCTGCCATAGAGCGCCTCCCACCTCGCAGCGAGAACAATATCGAGGCGACCCTCAACAGGTTCTTCCTTCAGTGACCGAAATACGCAGCGGCTACCGTCTCGGCGTCCCCATCCATACGAACTCTGCCGTGTTCTAGCCAAATAATCCTGTTGCAGTTGCTGAGAAGCAGATCACGGGAATGGCTTGCTACGATCAGGATCTTGGTCTGATCAACAAGTTCATGCATCCGTTGATTAGCTTTGTCCTTGAAAGCCTCGTCGCCCGTTGCCAGCCATTCATCCATGATGAGAATTTCGGGTTGGACAACCGTAGAAATTGCAAACGCTAGTCTCAGATGCATGCCTGTGGAATAGGTTCGAACTGGCATATCAAGGAAGCCGCCTAATTCCGAAAAATCTTCGATTGCTTTGCGGTGAAATTCCATTTCACTATTAGTGAATCCCAAAAGGGCACCGCGAATGGTGATGTTCTGTCTTCCGGTCGCCTCGGGGTCAATTCCTAAAGAAATGTTGATCAGGGATGTGCACTTCCCCCTAATCGCGATATTCCCACTCGTGGGATGGTACACTCCGCTCATGACTCGTAAAAGCGTCGTCTTGCCGGAACCGTTGTGGCCAACCAATCCAACTCGATCGCCCTCTTTCAGAGCAACGCTAATTGCGTCAAGCCCCCGGATAATGACGTGTCCTTCGGCGTTGGAGCCGATCGTTCCTCCCGTCGCCAGGCTGATGACATGGTTCTTGAGAGAACGAGTCCGCGCGTTGTAGATGGGAAAATCAACAGAGACGTTTTCAAGGGTAATTGAGGTCATTTTTCTCGCACAGAAATGAGAGTTTGGAAAACCGTGTCACTTAGAGCCAATAGGCGATTCGAGATCGGTAGCGTCCAAAAAACAGCAGGGCGGCACACCAGCCCACAATGGCCGTTGCGATAGAGAAGATCCAGTTGGTCACCATCGGCGGGTTGCCTAGAAGGGGCTCTCTGACGATGCTGACCAGATGATAAAAGGGATTTAAGCCCAACATAAGATGTGAGGCCTTTTCGGGCAGATGGTTTGGCATCCACATAATGGGCGTCACGTACATTCCTATCTGCATGACGTTCTGCACAATCTGTGTAAGATCTCGATATCTGGTGCATAGGACAGCAAGAACTACGGCAAGCCACAACAGATTGAACGACAGGACCACAAGGCCCGGGATTGCCAGCAGCGCGTAAAAATTCACGAACTTGCCAAAGAAGATCAAGATTAACGGGAATATAACGAGATTGTGGAACAAAATTACCGTGTTTCGCCACCAAGTTCTCATCACATAGGTAAAGAACGGAATCGGAAGCTGCAAAATTGTATCCGTGCTACTTATGAAACTGGTACAGCTCTCATTGATAGTTTGAGTACAATATCCCCATAGAATGAGACCTATGCAGATGAACGGGAGAAACTCAGCCATCGGTGTGTTGAAGATCGTTCCAAACACCAAACCAAGAGCACCAACCAACACTCCCATATTAATGGTGAGCCAAAACGGGCCAATTCTCGATCGCCGATAACGTTGGGCAACATCAAGCCAGCCAAGGAGTGTAGCCAATCGGAAATTTGAGATTGCTTCCGAAACATCTTCCCAAGCGGTCAGATTGCGTGATTTGGCCTTAGTCATATAAGTTCGATCTCTCATCCGTAACCGGACGCCCGAGTAGCACATAGAAGACAGCCTAGACAACATCCTATATCGCCCATGAGCCACTTCACCGTAAGCGGTGCATAGACCCCGTCTTGCAATAGCAAGGCATCGGGCTTGTTTGTGTGTGCTCAGGGAATGAACGTTGGTATGAATAGCTATGTCTGAACCTATGTCCGAACTAGAGCGCTTCATGTTTTGACAGAAGCGTATCCGGCGTTGACGAGATAATTGGTGCACTCGTCTGGACCGATTGTCTGGACGAGTGAGCCGAGATATCGCCAGGTGTCTTCGATGGTGCGCATTTGCGCTTTTCGCATCCAATGCTTGATCTTGGCGAAGGCCTGCTCGATTGGATTGAGGTCAGGTGAATAGGGCGGCAGAAACCAGAGCCTTGCGCCGGCGGCCTTGATCAACTGGCGTATCTGCCCGGATTTGTGGCTGCCCAGATTGTCCATGACGACGATGTCGCCTGGCCGCAGCGTCGGGACGAGTTGTTGCTCGACATAGGCCTTGAAGCATTGGCCATTGATCGGACCGTCGAAGACGCAAGGGGCGGTGAGACCATCGGCCCGAAGCGCGCCGACGAAGGTCAAAGTGCGCCAATGACCATGCGGAGCAAAGCCACGCAGGCGCCTACCCTTAACACCCCAGCCGTAGAGCGGCGCCATATTGGTCTTAATCCAGGTTTCGTCGATGAACACGAGCCTTCGAGGATCAAGTCGTCTCTGCCATGACTGCCAGCGCTTGCGCCGACGGACGATGTCAGCGCGCGCCTGTTCAAGGGCAAACATCGTTTTTTTTGAAGCGCGGCCCCTCGCGGCGCAAGAAGCGCCAAACGGCGTCATGCGAGACGATGACCCCTCTCACCGCCAGTTCGGCCTTGAGACCGTGCAGGCTGATTTGCGGGCTCTGCGCAATCCGCTCGGCTATGAAAGCGCGATGCGGTTCCAAAAGGCGTTTGCGATGCCCGCCCATCTGACCGGGCGCGACGGAGCCGCTGCGGCGATACCGCTGCGACCACTTCACAACAGATGAAACCGAGACACCAAACCGCGCCGCCACCGAGCGGCAGCTCTCTCCCGCCGCAACAGCGCCCACGACCCGTTCACGCAGATCATTCGAAAGAGGTGCGACCATTGATGCTGACCTCCTCTCAGCCAGCATCTTGATGATGTGGACGCCCCCGCACCGGGACCGCTGCTATGATGCGAGCCGATCACCCGAGACGATAGAGGAGTATTCACGATGAAGATCATCACCATTGGATTAGACTTGGCCAAAAGCGTGTTCCAAGCACACGGCATCGACGAGACCGGTTCCACCGCGTTGGTGAAGCGGCTTCACCGGAAACAAATGATACCCTTCTTCTCGAAGCTCCCACCATGCCTGATCGGAGTGGAGGCATGCGGAACGGCGCACTATTGGGCTCGCACGCTCATGGCCATGGGCCACGAGGTCCGGCTTATTCCCCCGTTTTACGTGAAGGCTTACGTTAAGCGCGGCAAGAGCGATGCATTGGATGCGGAAGCAATCTGCGAAGCGGTGCAGCGCCCGACGATGCGCTTTGTGCCTGTCAAAACGGTCGAGCAGCAGAGTATTCTGATGATCCATCGCGCTCGGTCATTGCTTGTTCGCCAACGGACCATGGTGGCAAATGCATTGCGGGCGCATCTGGCGGAACTTGGTCTCGTTGCAAACCCCGGTATTGCCAATCTCGCGACATTGGCACATCAGGCCTTGTCTGCCGAGGGTGACTTGCCACCATATGCTCGCGCTACTCTGGAGATCCTTATCCGACAGATCCTGGCATTTAACGATGAGATATCCAGGTTGGACCAGCAACTCCGGGCTTGGCACACAGAGAATGAGGCCAGCCGCAGGCTCGCGGCAATCCCCGGCCTTGGCATCGTCACAGCCACGGCTGTCGCCGCCACCGTTAGCGATCCGGATCAATTCCGTTCGGCCAGACAGTTTGCCGCTTGGCTCGGCCTAACCCCCCAACAGCATTCGACTGGGGGGAAGACCAAGCTCGGAGGCATTTCCAAGCAGGGGGATCGATACTTGCGCCGGCTGCTGGTTGTGGGTGCTACTGCCGTCATTCGACACACGAAAGACAAGTCAACACCCATGGCAAACTGGATCAGAAGGCTTTTGGAAAAGAAGCCGTTCAAGCTCGTCTCCGTCGCGCTCGCCAACAAACTCGCGCGGATCGCATGGGTCATACTGACAAGAAACGAGGCTTACCGCTCTCGCGAACTCACAGCCTGACCTCGATCCTAAACACCCCGAATTGGTAAAGGCAGTCGTTGATGTGTAACGGTCGAGCCAATGATAAGGCCAACCCGTGTGATTCAATGCGCTTCAACAGCGCGCCAACTTGATCAGGGACCTTATCGGCGGATTTCCATCAAGGCCAGCGGCCGAAAATCCTGCCGCATAAGACAGGCCGGACATATGAAAGCAACCGATCACGCTGACCCGACAAAAAGCCCTTGCCACAGGGGGCGTCCACATATGAATCATATTTCAATTGATTTGGGAATCTGGAGCCGATTCTGACAAGCAATGAACCGCTCTAGAACGTTCCAGCTGATCGAAGCCGTTGCGGATCGGTTGGAGGAGGCGTCACGGCAGTTTCGACACGGGTCCGATGAGTTCAAGGCTCAGGCGGTAGCGGCGAGCGTTTCGGCGCTGGGGAGACGCATTGGGATTGATCCCTCGCAGTTGTTCACCTAGTGGCGCAGTGCCCGTCTGAAAGCCGAGGCTGTCGTCGACACGGCTCGAACGGGCTGTGCTGCTGTGGACATCATCATCGGCGACGCAGTGATCCGTGTGGAAATCAACACGATCCATGTATAAGAGCTGCGATGGACGTCCTCCGCTGACGCATCATCGGAACCGAGTTGTATCGAAATTGCGGAAGAACCCACATTTGGGCAAATTTCAAGCTGCATCGACTACCAAACCACCACTCAAATATCGGGGGACGAGGCCATACCCGATAATAGAAGTTGCTCCTACCGGAAGTGCGCGATAATTCCTCGTATTGATTACGTCATGGATTTCCAGGCATCTTAGATGCGCGAAAATCCTGATCGGTCTTCCTGCAGGTCGAAGCCTGCTGCTCGCCGGCGGCCCTCTGATTTTTTGCCGCAGGCAAAGTCTTCGCATAACTGCAGGCGCAGATGGCACCCGTTCGGCTCAAAGAGGACCAAGCGCCCGGATCAGCTCGCAGGGCCGACGCTGCTTATCTTTAAGGTGCCAGTGCGGTCGGGTTCGAGTGCGTCTCATCAGCGGTGAACTGATCACATACTAGGTAAGCGGCGGCAAGGCTTTGACAAGTCCCCCCAAACAAGAGTTCGGTTCCGGTTAGGCCGACCAGCCTAATTGGCGTCATCGTTAGCGAACGATCGAAGTTTGACGGCATCGCCTTCGATCTCGCTGGCAAGAACATTACCGCGGTTCAGCGACTTTCATCTTTGCGCCGAGTGGATTGCGCAGTAGGCTCAAAATAGATTTCACTCACTCGAAATTGCCCGTTGATCCGCTTGCACTGAACAATGATATCGATCGCAATCTTGAGCAGACTGCGGATGTCGTCGCGTTCCAGATCGCGTCCGCCGTCGGATTCCTTCACCAGCAACGTCAACTGTTCAAATGCCAAACGCGCGGAGTCCGCATGCACCGTCGTGATCGACCCTGGATGACCCGAGTTTATGTTTCGGATGTAATAAAAGGCCGAACCATCACGCAACTCCTGAAGAAGGATGCGGTCGTAAGCCTCATTGAAGATGCAAAGCACATCTCCTCCCCGCCGCAGGATAAATTTGCGACTGATCGCATGGACGAGTACCAAGTCCCCATCCACCGACTTCGGTAGCAGACTTTCGGTACCATCAGAGTTTTCCATATAGATTGTCGGCATTTCCTGATTGCCGCTGAAGGCGAAAGTGGTGATCTTGCCGTTGTCGTAAATCACCTGGGGTTCGAGGGCGGCCGACCCTTGTGCCGAGTAACGCCAGTTGCGTGGCCCGTACCGCTCGTGCAACGCCAGCACCCTATCGGCTTCGCTAGCCTGCGCCGCCTGCGTTTGCGCTGCTGCCTGTTCCCGCCGGCGTTCCGCCTCGTCGGCAGGATAACGGTATTTGACATGGAAATACGTGTCCTGGCCGGCCGCAACCGGTCCATCGCGAACGGTAAGCTCCATTTGATAGCTACGCGTCGAACCATCCTGTCTTGTGGTGACCACCGAGATGTTCGTCAGCGGTTGGTTCTCTCGCGGTTTCAGGAAGAGCATATTGCCTGCGGGCGCGACCTCCCAGGCCACCGTGTTTCCAAGCGCCACATGGGCGATTTCTTCGTCGGCGGCAAACTCGATCTGGACGGAGGAGCGTAGTGAACCCACGACCTTCGTGATGTTATAGGGCTGATAGTCCACGAAGCGGATGCGATTATCCCGCGGTGCGCCGCCCGGCGTCTCAAGGGCGAGAGCGACGAAAGGTTCGACCGTCTTCAATGGCGTCAACCCGGCAACGGCAAAGGTCGATGCTGCCGCAAGAACGCTGGCGACAACCGCCACATACCAAGCAATGCGGGCAGAACGCTCCAACTGGATCATGCGATCCAGGTCGAAACGCCGCGCCTTTTCGAAATAGCTCTTGAGATTGTCGGTCGTGACCATCAGCTCTGCCCAGTACAAGGGCGATAGGAGCCCGTGACATCGAAATGTGCGAAAGCCGCTGGGGCATCGCTCATCTCTTCTTCGACATAAGCCGGCGGCGTGCCGGCAGGAGCGCCAGCGCGATTGGATTGCTGTCGCGACAGTTTGTCGTCGTCTTCCCACTGCCACATCGCGCGATTGAGTGGACGGCGCGTATAGCCGTCGCATTTGGGCAGTGACTGAGAATGAGAGGCACAGGCACCCAAAACTGATGCCATGCTTAGAAGTACAAGTATTCGGAGCATACTAAACCCGCCATTCGTTGCATGTTTGAAGCTCTGCATCGGTCAGCTTCTGCCTGAGCGTAAGCCGCGGCCAACGGCGCGAAGGCTTCGAGCAGCCGCACGCGCCATATGCGTGGCGCCCCAAGCAAGTGTGCTTTCATGCGCATCGCGCGCAGCTCCATAACCGTAGGTGAGCGAGGCGGAAAGACGATCAGCCGGAAAATGTTTGAAGACATAGACTTCAACCTTACGCCCGTCATAGCTGCTGTTTCGGCTGTTGTGGTCGCCGTTTCGCTCCTTTTGATGAGTGCAATCCATCTCCTGAATAGCCGCCGGGAGCAGCAATAGCGGCTGAACATCCGCGCTGAGCGGGTCATTTAATAAAGAGGGAAACCTGATGACGATAAAAACGGCCATCCGGCTGAACGGCATTGCTATGCTTTGTGCGGCCGCCTTCATTACAGGCGGAGTGCCTCATCCAGCGCTTGCCAGTGACCAGGTCATTATCGCCACGACGGGTGGCGTCTATGATACGGCACTGCGGAAATGGTGGTTTGATCCGTTCACAGCTAAGACCGGTATAAAGGTTGTCTCTGTTGCGGCGACTAACGCAGAGATGCGCGCCAAGGCGACGGCGATGGTCAAGACGGGCAATATGACTTGGGACCTCTACCCCGACGGTGAAATCTAGGTCAGCTCGCAGGATCATCTCGCCAGATTCACTTTTGTCGAAGCTCCGCGATCCATCGCTGGTGATCGACAAGGCCCCGGTCGCCCGGGAATGGGTGTCTCACGGCAGAGATGGCCGGACATTTGATGTATTCAATCCGTCAACCGGCGATCTAGTCGCTACGCTGCCGGACCTTTCACGCGCCGACGCCGCACGCGCGATCGATGCTGCCTACAAAGCCCAAAAAGAGTGGGCGAAGAGAACCGGCAAGGAACGCGCCACGATCCTGCGGAAGCTTTATGATCTAATGGTAGTAAACGCTGACGATCTCGCGGCCATCCTGACGATGGAAATGGGAAAGCCGCTCGCCGAAGCGAAGGGCGAGATTCTCTATGGGGCATCCTACGTCGAATGGTTCGGCGAGGAGGCAAAACGTGTATACGGCGATACAATTCCCGGTCACCAGGCCGACAAGCGCATTATCGTGCTGAAACAGCCGGTCGGCGTCGTTGCTGCAATCACGCCGTGGAACTTCCCGAATGCCATGCTTGCCCGAAAGTTTGCTCCGGCAGTGGCGGCAGGCTGTGCGATGGTTTCAAAACCCGCGGCCGAAACACCCCTCTCTCCGCACTCTCCCTGGCTCTTCTTGCCGAACGTGCTGGTCTTCCAACTGGCCTATTCAACGTAATCACCTCGCAAGACGCAGCCTCGATTGGTGCGGAATTCACCGAAAACGAAAAGGTGCGGAAACTGACTTTTACTGGCTCGACCGACGTCGGCAAGATTCTCATGCTGCAGGGAGCCGAGCAAATCATGAAGCTCGGCCTTGAACTTGGCGGAAACGCACCTTTCATCGTGTTTGATGATGCGGACATCGATGCGGCTGTCGAAGGAGCAATGATCTCGAAGTTTCGCAACAACGGGCAGACGTGTGTTTGTGCGAACCGCCTTTACGTGCAGTCTGCAATTTATGACGCTTTCACCCGGAAGCTCGTGGAAAAGGTCGGCACGATAAAGGTTGGAGATGGCTTCGAGCCTGGGGTCAGCGCCGGGCCACTCATTACGAAGAAGGCCGTTACAAAGGTCAAGGAACATATAGCTGACGCGATCGAGAAGGGCGCGAACCTCCAGATCGGTGGAAAGCCGGCCGCGGAGGGTGGCCTGTTCTTCCGACCTACCGTTCTGACCGGCGTCACATGTGAAACGAAAGTTGCCCGGGAGGAAACCTTCGGTCCGGTCGCACCGATCTTCAAGTTCGAGACCGAAGAAGATGTCGTCAAGATGGCGAACAACACGGAGTTCGGACTCGCCTCATATTTTTATTCCAAGGACGTCTCCAAGATCTTCAGGGTCGCAGAAGCGCTCGATTATGGAATCGTTGGCGTTAACACTGGCTTGATTTCGACCGAAGTGGCGCCATTCGGTGGTATCAAACAATCAGGCCAGGGTCGTGAGGGTTCGAAGTACGGAATCGATGACTACCTTGAGATTAAGTATCTTTGCCTTAGCATTTGATGCGCGATACTCGACACACAGGGTCCCGAACATCGTTCTCTACGATCTGATACCCAGGTTGGAGGCGACCATCGCACCCCGCTCCTTGCTCGATGATACAAGCTCGACGGACAGGCGAGCTCTTTTGAGGTCAAACAGAAGATAGCCAAGCTCGTCGAGCAAGAATGACAAAGGCCAATGCCGTCGGCGTTTACGCCCGTATCTGTCGAAGTTCAGAAGCGAAATGTTGGCGGCTATGTCAAACCTCCACATTTTGGAGGTCACGCAGATCGCGGGGCGCCGCGGAAAAGGGTTAATCCACCGGCAACGGACATGGAGGACGGCGAACCCGTTACCCGAGAGCCTCGCTCCGCCAGAACCGGAGGCCGGGTGCTACAAACCGATCCCGGGTCATCCCTTCAGCAAGATTCAAGGAATGGTTTCGAGGTCCGTCAACCTAAACTCGTCTGCCGTGGCGAGGATCGGTACGGCATGGAATTTGGCGCAGGCATAATGCAGGCAATCACCGAGGTTAAGTCGGCCGCGGCCGCTTCGATATCGATGCGCAGCGACAAGGGCGAGCCGCGTCGTCTCTGATGCAGGCGGAAGATCGCGAATCTCGATTTTCCGGGCATCGAGGAATTCCTCCACGATCCTTTCCACTGCCGGCACCGGAAGACTGAACTTGTCGGGTCGGGCAAGACCGAGAACAGTTTCGAGAATGGCGACGGGCGACGTAAAGGGGTGTCTGGCCAAAGCGATAGCCTCCGACACCCGAGCCGCCTCGGCCTCATCCGAAAGAAGCGCGATGATCGCACAGGCATCGACAAACATCACGCATCGTCCCACATATCGTGAAATGCTTCTCGGGGAAGGGGTTTGCGGGCGGCGTCGCTCATTAATATCCCATATTTTTTTCGCAAGCGGGCCGCCGTCTGGAGGGGTGACTCCGCGCGATTGCGACGCTCAATCGCCTCTCGCATGGCGATGACGATGGCGTCGGTAATGCCGACGCCAGCCATCTCGGCGAACTTGCGCGTTAGCGCGTCAGCTTCCGGATTGTTGACGTTGATGGGCACAAGGCATCTCCGTGTAGATGATTCCTTAAACCAATGTAGTTCATCGCACAGCCATTTCCAAGGACACTGAGTGCATCTCGACGTGGTATTTATGAGTTCCACCAAAGGCGCGGCCCGATGCACGCCTTGAATGAATGCGCACCACTGTCACTACGATTGCTCGGCACGCAAATCCCGTGCCTGAATCTTTAGCGCGTCAACGTGAATGAATTGGAAGAGCCGCAGATGGATAGGCGGATCCAAACCACAGAAGAACGCGTAGGTAGATCGGAGACATTATGAAATGCATTACCGGCTATTTTCAATTGCCGGGCACGCCGAACGGCAATGTCCAACCCGAGGGCCGGTTGACATGCTCTTGATGGTAATGGGCAGTGGCTTGTTTCAGCATGGAGCCGGTGCGAATATTCTCAAGTGTTTCGCCGGGCGTATGACCGAATTCGGTTTTGAATAGACGGTAGAAGTATTTCTCGTTCGAGAAGCCATGCCTCCAGGCGATTTCGGCGATATGAGGCTGCGGCCGGCTGGGATCTGCCAGCACTTGGTAAGCACGGCACAGCCTCCTGCGCTGTATTTGCCGCATGACGCCGCCGCTGCCATCGAACAATTGGTAGAGTTTTGCCCGTGACAGGCCGACGTCCCGGCAAATCCGATCGGGTGTGAGATCGACATCCAGCAAATGCGTATCGATGTAACGCAGGATGCGATTATGCAGCGCGTCTCGAACGGGCCCGCTGGCCTCGATCAGCGCATCCGGCGTCGGGGAGACCGCCGCGGTGACAAGCTGCAGGGTCGATTGAACGACACAGGGGATCTCATGTTCGCTAAGGCTTGCAAGGTTTCGCAACAGCGAAAGCAGATGGTCGCCAAGAAGACGACCTACGCCACCCGCCAACGTCTGCCCGTGCAAAAGCGCGGTCCAGCTCGGAAGGAGATCTCTCGGCACCACCAAAGAGATCACGTCGCCCGCCTCAACCAGGCCTTCATTCACCTGAGCGGCATCAAGGACGAACAGATCGCCCGCTGCCTTTACGGGCTGAGGCGTGCTCCATCGGCACAAATATCGGCCACTCACCATTAAGATGAACCGAAAGAAATCATGACCGTCAGTCCGGATGCGGCGCTCAGCTCGACTGGTTTCGTGGATCGAAAATCGTGTCTGATTGAGCCACCGTCTACCGGATAGGATAAGAGGACCCAGAGCAGCGCCGGTTGCTTCAGCGTCGAACGCGATAGAAGCATCGCTCCGCAAGATGCAATCGCAGTGATTGTCGCTGACCCAAGCGTGAAACCGATCTTTTTCAGGAAAGTCGAGTGTCGAAAAATTGAACATCGGGGTGGAATTCTGCGCCATTGAACTTTGCCTCTAGCGGCCGCGGCTTTTGAACATATGCAGCAATAAGTTGAGTAACTAAGCTGGATTGGTTGATGGAATAGATAGAACGATCGGTATAATATGTCCATATGTAACCGTTGGACAAAGAAGTCTCATAAGTCCTATTCCAAGGATGAATTTGACTTGAGGCATCAATGAGCCCGAAAAAAGAGCAGCTTATCGCGGTCGCGACCGACTTGTTTTCAAGGCACGGCTTTCATCCGGTCGGAGTCGACCGAATTTTGGCCGAAGCCGGGGTCGCCCGCATGACGCTTTACAACCATTTCCCCGGCAAGGATGATCTGATCAGCGCCGTCCTCGATCGCCGTTACCAGGACATCATGGCCAGTCTTCGCGCCTACGTCGAACCCACGGCTTCGGCAAGGGAGCAGTTGAGAGCCATTTTTGCATGGCATGAGGCATGGTTCGACACCCCGGAATTTTCCGGCTGCCTGTTCGAGCGTGCCCTTGCTGAGTTTGGCACCGACTATCCAAATATTTCCAATGTCGCCATTCAATACAAGAAAACCATGACGGCGTGGACGGGCGACATGCTGAAAACCCTTTTACCGGAACATGCCGCGACACGCGTCGCCTCGATCCTCTTGATACTGTTGGATGGCGCCACGATCGATGCTCGCGCGTTTCACGATCCGACCGTCGCCACAAGGGCATGGGGCGCTGCGGAGGCCATTATCGAACGGGAAATGGCGCTGACCTCATCGAACCCACCACGGCGTTAGCGATATCGCACCGATATCACGAAGCCCGGCATAGGGCGTCTTCAGAGTTTGGAGCGGCGATCGCCGCACGCACGCTTGAACCGAGGAGTGGGCGTATGTCAGCGAGGGGGGAGCAGCGAATGCAACATCGTTTTAAGCAGACCGCGGCGGTTTTCCTCGTCAGTATCGCACTCGCCGGCACAGCAAGCGCGGCGAACCCGTCCTACGACCATTACAAGTCCTGGCTGGTCGCCTGCGACAACGGACCGACGTGTGAAGCCAAAGGTTTCGCGAACGGGAAAATCAGCAGTCCCGACCTGCGCTTTATCCGCGCCGCCGGTCCCAATGCCACCACCGAAGTTACGATGAACGTGCCATTTCCGGTCGGCCTTAGCGATTTCCGTGCCGACGGTAAATCTTTGCATCTCGGACCGTCCTGGAAGCTGAGCCTGGACGAAAACCTGACAACGATCTCGACCTCTAATCCTGCCCCACGAGATCATGCAGTCGATGCGAAAGGACGAACAGATTATCGTTGTGCAGGGGCATAGCCCGATCCGCTGCGGGCGAGCGATCTACTTCCGACGCAAGGATATGGATCGGGCCGCAAAGGCCAATCGCTTTGTGCGGCCCTGATCACAACTCAAGATTCAAGACATCCCAGTATGTGGCATTCAAGAGTATGTGGCCGCTTAGCGCCTCACACAGGGTTATTCCAAAAGGTAGGTTGTGTATCTCCCGATCCCGCGAATATGCATGATTTCCCGCCGCGCGGGCGGGCGCCCTTCGCCAAGTGCATCGTAGGTCGTTTGCGATATCTGAATTTGACCCGGTACGCCGCAAGATTCCATTCGACTGGCAACGTTGACCGTATGTCCCCAAACATCATAGACAAAGCGCTTCCGACCAATTAGTCCCGCGATGACCGGGCCGCTATGGATGCCGATCCGCAAAGTCAGTGCTGATCCATCATCCGTGTCTCTAGGCATTTCAGCCAGCATTGCCTTGGCGAACCCAACGCCCGCCTCAGCGTGATCCACGCGAGCGTCCGGTAATCCTGACGCCGCCATATACGCATCACCAATCGTCTTGATTTTTTCGATACCATATTGATCCGCAAGTGCGTCGAAACGACTAAACAAGTCTCCTAGTCTTCGGACCAATGCTACCGCAGGCGTTCGTGCTGCAAATTCCGTGAAGTTGACGATGTCGGCGAAAATAATAGTCGCCATATCGATGCGATCGGCGATCACTTCCTCTCCGTCCGCAAGCCGCTGCACGACCTGCGCCGGAAGAATTGCTTGAAGTAAAGTGTTTGCCCGCTCCTTCTCGAACTCTATCCGTGCCAAATATTCCTTCTCGCGCGTTCGCCAACGACGTCGCTCAAGACAGGCGGCAATGCGCGCTTTAAGCAGGACGGGATTGATCGGTTTGCGAAGATAGTCCTCCGCCCCAGCCTCAATGCAACGGGCAACTGCGTTGTCATCCTTCAGGCCAGAAATCATCACGACTGGGATATCTCTAAACTGTCGGTTCGATTTAAGCTGGCCGAGAAGCTCTATTCCGTTCATGTCCGGCATCAGGACATCGGCCAATACCAGATCGAATTCCTGCTGACCGAAGATATGAAGCGCCTCCTTGCCGGAGCTTGCCGCAACGACACTGTGTCCATCGCGGCAGAGGCGTCTGGACAGGAGATCGCGATTTGACGCCGTGTCGTCGACGATGAGGATACGTCCTGCGTGTTCAGTGACGGCCGAAGGGCGGGTTGCCATTGTCCTAGCCAGATCGGCGGCGATCGTTCCGTCAAATTTCGGCTGAAATTCGTGATCCGCATCGAGGGACGACCCATCAAGTGTTTCGTCAATCTGCGCAAGCAAATTGCGGCTTTCACGAATGACCTTTGACACATCCTCCAGCAGACGCGTCGGCAAGGTGTCGGTAAAGTCCTCGATCAACATCTCGGAATAACCGAGAATGGCATTCATGGGCGTTCTGAGATCGTGCCGTAAAAGTTTATCGACCGAGGGGGCGTTCCCACTCTCCGGCGCTTCAACGTCGAGAAGCCGCTTGATCAGTGCGTTCAACTCCCGGGCGGCGCTTAATATCCTTTCAAGGTCCGGCAAAGCATCACTGGGTCCCGCTTCACGCACCTCCTCCGTAATCAGTTCCTGATAACCTAGAATGGCTTGGGCCGGATCCACGATGTTTTGGGCGATTTTGGCGATATACATGCGATGCCCGATGTCGCGAGATTGAGCCATGATTGCTACCCTCCGGTCAAACGCGCGATCTTGTCGAGCAGACCCGGCAGTTCGATCGGTTTGGTATCGTAGTCGTCACAACCTGCCTCGATTGCCTTTTCCCGGTCGCCGGCCATGGCATGGGCAGTAAGTGCGATCACAGGTATGGCAGCGGTGAGGGGATTTCGTTTGATCCGCTTTGTTGCTTCCCAGCCGTCGATCACAGGAAGGCTCATATCCATCAGAACCAAGTCCGGTCGCTCGGTCATGGCAGCCTCGACCCCGGCGAGCCCGTCGGTTGCGCTGACAACTTCGTAACCGCGTTTCTCCAAGCGGCGGGAGAGCATATCGCGGTTCATCTCATTGTCCTCGACGAGAAGAATTTTGACCATGCCAACCTCTCTCCTCAAGCCTCTTCCTTTTGCGGAAGATGCCGCTTTAAAGCTGCAATCAGATCGGTGCGACCTTTGGTTCCCTTTCTGACGATTTCCTTGGCCCGAACACCCAACCAATCCAGCTCTTCCCGCGTCAAGTCTTTCGACGTGACGATAACGACGGGAATATCTGCCAAGTCGTTCCGGTCCCTGATCACCTGAAGGAACGTGAAACCATCCATGTTCGGCATCATCAAGTCGAGAACCATAATCGTGGGCCGTCCGGCCTCGAGTTGCTTAAGACCATGATGACCGTCAGCCGCCTCCCGAACCCTCCAACCCTCGCGGACGAGGACCCGGCGAAAAAGATCGCGCGTCGCAGGATCATCGTCGACGATAAGCACATCATGACGTGCTTCACCGGCAACTGCGTTCAGAGTATCGACGAGTTGTTGGGGATCAATTGGCTTGATCAAATGGTCAACAGCCCCGAACGCGAGGCCCATCTCGCGATCGGCCACAACTGTCGCGAGGATGACGGGAATATCGCAGATTGCCTCGTCCGACTTGATTTCGCGCAGGACGGACCAACCGTCTTGACCAGGCATGATCACGTCAAGAACGACGGCGTCCGGATGCAATTTGCGGATTTTTGCCAAGCCCTCTTCCCCGCCCCTCGCCTCGATCACGGCAAAACCTGCGCCGCGAACCGCGTCGGAGACGAATTTGCGAGCCCGCGCCTCATCATCGACCACGAGAACTGTTGGACGTGCGCCCGCATCTTCAAGGGCATCGCTTTGCGGCGCATTTTCCTGAACAATATCGGTTCTGGTGATTGCCGGAATTGTGAAACGGAAGGTCGAACCCTTTCCGAATTCGCTGTCGACGGTAATGGCACCTCCCATCATCTTTACGAAATGCTGTGTGATGGTCAGACCAAGGCCGGTCCCGCCGTAATTCCGCGTCGTCGACGAATCCACCTGTACGAATGCATGAAATAGCTTTTTCTGCTGTTCGTTCGTCATGCCGATTCCGCTGTCACTGACGGCAAATTCGAGCCATTCGCCCAGTTCGTCCTCATAGCGCCGCACCGAAAGCTTGATCTCACCGTTCTCCGTAAATTTGGCGGCATTCGAGAGAAGATTGAATAGGTTCTGCCGCAACTTCGTCTTATCGGTCTCGATCTGGTCCTGCTCCACGGAGGCACTCACCAGCAGACGGTTGCCCTTTTTGGCGATCAGCGGCGCGACGGTATTTTGAACATCGGCAAGGAGCTGTCTCAGACTGAGGCGCTCAACGTAAAGCTCCATCTTGCCCGCCTCGATCTTAGAGAGATCGAGAACGTCGTTGATAAGCGCCAGGAGATGGCGTCCCGAGCCCATGATTTTATTGAGATCCGCAATAAATTCGGTTTGTCCGAGATCGCTGGCATCCTCGATGAGCATTTCGCTATATCCGATGATCGCATTCAAAGGAGTGCGCAGCTCGTGGCTCATGGAGGCCAGGAAACGGCTCTTCTCTTCACTGGCGACCTCCGCGCCACGCTTTGCCTCCTCCAGCTCCGCCTGTCGGTTCTTCAGATCCGATATATCCGTGTAGACCGCCACGGTGCCGCCCTCCGGCGTCTTTCGCTTGGCAATGCGCAGCCATGTTCCATTGGCGAATTGCCGCTCGATCATGCCGCGCGGCTCGCGGTGACGCTGCATGGCCTCAGCGATCCAATTTTCTATGCCGCCGCCTCCAATATCAGTCGTGCCGCGTTCTGCCTGCGCTCGAACGATATCTTCAAAGGCTCTTCCCGGCGTCATTAGGTCGGCAGTGCCGGGAAACAGTTGAAGATAGCGTTGGTTGACCAGAACCAGCCGATCGTTCGCGTCAAAGAATGCGAAGCCATCGGGGATGGTTTCGATCGCCGTCATCACGGTGTTGCGCTGGCGCTCGGCGGCGGCTTCAAGCTCGCGACGCTCTGCCTGGCTGTCACGCAGCAACCGCAGCGTCTTTGAAAGTGTCCCGAATTCATCGCTGCCTTCTGGCGGCAGTTCGACGTCCTCCTCTCCCCTCGTCAGTTGGGTCATCGCCCTGTCGATCCGGCCAAGCGGCACAAGGATAGAGCGGAGCACCAGCCAAGTCATCAGAATGCAGGCCAGCGTCGTCACGCTGGCCGCGATCAGAGCACGCAAATAGGTGTTGCGCGCCGTTGCGTCGGCTGCGTCACGCGCCAGATCAGCTTCGTTCTCGAGACGCTGCTCAAGGGACATGAGCACGGAATCGATTTGGTCGCTATAGCTTCTGGCAGCCGCCAGTCGCGTGTTTCCTATGACCCTGTTGTCGTTTGTGTAGGCATCAACGGCCTGCATCGCTTTTTCAAAGTAAGCATCCGAACCCTTTTGGATCGTGTTGGCTTCATCGGGTGCGAAGACCTTGATGCGAACGAGGTCTTGTTCGAGAGCTTTGCGGGCTTCTTGCGCGCGCCGTTCCGAAAGCGTCAACAGGCTGACCGATAGATCCGTTAGCCAATAGCGAACCTCGCCAAAATGGCGATGCGCCTTGGCAGCATCGTCGAACATATGAAAGCGCGCATTCGCCTCCTCGACACGCCGCTGATTTTCACGCAGGTCATGCGCCATAAAGGCGACGCTGAGGAGCAACGCGACCAAAAGCGCGGCCGAAAGACAGATAAGGCGAAGCGGAATCTTTCGATCGGTCAAGCGGCCGATCCGCATTGGAATGGTGACAAAGGCGCTCATTTAAACAGCGTAATGCTGATCGCGCCGGCTAACTCGCCTTCAGCTTTACCCTCCTTCGGGTAGCCTGTTACATCAACCTCGCCTTTAGGTCCGCCGTGACACGTCAGGCAGGATGCCGAGTAGTATTCAGGGATTAGCATGCGAAAAGATTGACGGCCGTTCACCTCAACCTCCTCGGTAAAGGGTTTGCCTTTCGGCCAATCGGGAGATAGAAAATTGCTCTCGATCACATGCTGCTCCCACTGATCCGGGCGCGCCTTGCGATTGCGGATGAGCTCCTCCGGCGCAGTCACCTTCATCTTCGCCTTGTCGCCGACCTTTTCCCCGAAACGTTCATTGACCAACCGAGCAAAAGTCGAGGGAATGAAGCCCTTAAAGCCCACTCCTTTCATATCGATCATGCTTTGATGTTCGTCGACAACTTCCTTTATCGCCGCGACCTGCGCGTCGAACAATTGCTTGTCGAAAGGATTGTAATTTTGATCCGATATGGAATCGCCCTTGCGCTGGGCAAAGATCTGTAGCGCTTCGTTGACGACGCGTTGACCCGTGAGGTCCTTTTCTCCGAGGGATTCGTCGTTGATAAGCTTTTGATAACCCGAAATGACAGTCCGGCTGGCGCGTAACAACGCGGCAAGCCGTTCACCCGTTCTCATGTCATCTTCGTCGGCAAGAACAAAGCCCGCCAAAAGAAAGGTCGCGGCGCATGCCAAACAGACACCAGATATCACACCACGCCGCATGTTGAGCCTCGTAGTACAGGACCCGGGTCGCGATAGTATCAGCTTGTGCTAAAATTCAAAAGTCATTAGTAATGGTCAAGGATGCCTCAGAGCCCCCTTTCACGCTGCGACGACGATGGATATTGCGCCAAGTAGGCGGCCATCACTTCCGCTGCGGAGCAAACATGCAGCGGCATTTAACGTGGTTCCCCTGACATCCGGCGGCTCCCCTTTCGAAGCCGCCCCTATGCTCCAAACTTCTTGCCCGGCACCGATGCAGGCAATCCCACTCGACATCGTGGCTTGGGTCGATGCTCATAAGCGTGCCGAAGCTGGAAAACCACATAAACGTTTAAGCCTCGCCGTAGCTGACTGTCACGATCGCTACACCATGCGATGTCAACCGAAGCATGCGAATACGGCATGCTTCGGTTGGAGCTTTTACTTCTGAATGCAGGTGTCGACGGTATCTTTTGTACATTCGTCGAGCCCGGTGAAGACCGGATCTTCGACCGGCTTGCCGGCGATGAGGTCCATCATCACGGACGGCGCCTTGTAACCCATCTCGAACGGCCGTTGGCCGACAAGCGCCGTCACCAAGCCTTCCTTGGCAATCGCCACTTCGTCGCCGATCGTATCCGCGGCGCCGATCACGAACTCGTTCTTGCCGATTTTGTCGGCCATCGGCTTGAACAGATCGCGATAGGGTTGCGGAGCGCCGAACAGCGGCCAGCCTCCCATAATGCCAAAAGCGTCGAGGCTTGGATTTGCAGCCAGGATATCGGTCATCGCTTGAACGCCCTTGGCGCCGTCGTCATTGGTGAACACCGGGCAACCTGCGACTTCCGTCCAGCCGCCCTCACCCTTCAGCGCAGTAAGGCCTTTTTTCCCTGTTAGCGTGTCGCGCATACCTTGAGCACGACGAAGGATGTTGTCGGCGCCAGGATTGCCTTCGATCGTGCAGATCTTGCCGCCGTTCGGTTTGGCCTTCTTGATGTATTCGCCAATGCGCGCACCCATCAGATAGTTGTCCGTCCCAAGATAGGTTTTGCGCAACGCTGCGTCCTCGGCCGCAAGATCGGCATCGAGCGTCATGACCGGCACCTTAGGGCTGGCCGTCTTCAGGGTCTGGGCAATCAATTTGGCGTTCGAGGGCGAAATAGCGATCGCCGCGGTTTCGGCCTTGCCGAGCACGTCCTGCACGATCTGCGCTTCGCCGGCTTCATCCGATGTCGAGGCCGGACCAGTGTAGAAGCACTCATATTCGGAGTTCGCATTCTCCTTGTTCCACTTCTGGCAACCCTGGTTGATTGCTTCGAAGAACGGGTTGTCCAAGCCCTTCACGACGATGACAAGCTGTTTCTTGGCCGCCAAGGCTTGTCCGGCCGTTAGCGCCAATACCGCGACTGTAAGCAACAATGCCTTCCTCATAGCTTCCTCCCCTTTGAAGAAGGCGGGCACCACTGCCCGCCCCGTGATCAACCCGGATACCAGATGATGCGAGCTTCCCCTTCCGAACGCTCGTATCCCCAGGCCGAGTCGATAAGCATTTCCAGATCGTAGATGGGGCTCCAATTGAGCAGGTACTTAGCCTTGCTGTTGTCCATCCAGTTCGAATGGAACTGGCTGCCTATATCGATGGAACCGAGACCCCGGGTACGCGCGAGATAGGCGGCGACCTCGCCATAGTCGACCGGACGATCCATGCAGATGTTGAAAAGCTGTCCCTTAGCGCGCGGATTGTCGATGGCCGAAAGCATGGCTGAGACAAGGTCTTCGACATGGACAAAATTGCGCTTCAGCGGGCGTCCATCCGCGTCGCGTAGCAGCGGTACTGTGCCGTCCCTTGCATAGCGCGCGGCGTCGGCCTGAGGGACAAGCGTCTTCCAGTCGGGTCCGCCGAAGACGTCATCGCCGAATGAAAGCGAGAATCTGAAGTCGTCTTTTTCCATGATCCAAGGCGCTCGCAGGCAGCAGCCGTTGAGGTCGTATTGAATGCCGAATTGCTCCAGCATCACTTCTTCCAGGACCTTCGAAAGCGCATAGCATCCCGGATAAGCCCGATGCGGTGTGGCTTCGGTAATGGGTGTCTCGTGACGATAATAGAAATGACCGATACCGGCGTCGCCGCCGATAAGGATGAACTGTCGTGCCGTGGGACTGCTGCGGAAAGCCTCGAGCAGCCAGAAAAGTCCCTTTACCGTCACGTCCATCACATCGGCAGGCGTTTCCTTGCATGTGGCGAGATGCACGACATGGGTGACACCCGTAAGCGCCTTGGCGACGGTTTCCCCGTCGGCAATCGAGCCTTGTGTGACCTCGACCCGCTCTGTTTCAGGACACAACCGATTATGGCAAAGCGCGCGTATGCGCGCCTTTGAAAATCGTGGATCGCCAAGCACTCCGGCAATAAAATGCTGCCCAACCTTGCCCGTTGCGCCGGTGACAAGGATTAACATACTCTCCTCCGGCAACAGCTAATGTAAGGATACCTTCGCGCGTCGACGGAATTGTACTACAAACGAATAATTGTAGGGAAGACGGTAAATTAGTGACATTCGATTGACGATTTCGCGCGGTTCTGAGTAAATATTGTTGATGCTCGCAGGGAGGAGACCGGCGGGCAAAATCGCAGCTCAAATCGAAACGAATATATTCGGAAAGGGCGAGCCTGCGGCTTTGGGAGGCTAGAGGGCCGGTGGCAGTTCTTGAGCTCGCCAACATCTCAAAACATTTCGGCGCCATCCAGGCGGTAAACGACGTTTCGTTCTCGTTGGAAGCGGGAGAGGTCGTCGGATTGATGGGCGACAATGGCGCGGGCAAATCGACGCTGGTCAAGATGATTGCCGGCAACTTTCGGCCGAGCCACGGCACGATGAGCCTCGATGGGGAGGAGCTCGTCTTGCATCGGCCGGTAGAAGCACGCCAGCGCGGCATCGAGATCGTCCACCAGGATCTGGCTCTCTGCAACAATCTGACGGCTGCAGCAAACGTCTTTCTGGGGCGCGAGCTTCGCCTCGGCCTCGGCCCCTTGCGGATCCTCGACTATAAAGCGATGTACAAGCGCGCCGGCGAGATTTTCAAGGAGCTGAAGTCCGAGACGCGTCCGCGTGACCTCGTTAAGCAGATGTCAGGCGGCCAGCGGCAGGCCGTCGCGATCGCCCGCACGATGCTGGCGGAAGCAAAGCTCGTGCTCATGGATGAACCAACCGCCGCGATTTCCGTTCGCCAAGTGGCCGAAGTGCTGGCTTTGATCCGCCAACTTCGAGATCGTGGCATCGCCGTCATTCTGATCAGTCACCGCATGCCGGATGTCTTTTCCGTGGCCGACCGGGTGATTGTGATGCGGCGCGGGCGGAAAGTGGCCGACAAGCAGATCGGGGCAAGTTCACCCGAAGAAGTCACAGGGCTCATCACCGGCGCGATCGAACAAGTATAATCGAAGGCCGTGCCGGTATCGAAAGCAAGCGAGGTCGAATGGCAATTACTCTTGATCAAACGATCGCACGCAAGCAGCGGAGTTGGCTCGCTGCAATTTTCGGCAGCCAGACATTCTGGGTGCTGATTGCCGTCATCCTTGCCTGTATTTTCCTGTCATTCGCCACGAGTTCGTTCGCAACATCCACCAACCTCTACAATATCACCCGCAATGTCACCTTCGTGGCGATCATCGCGCTTGGAATGACGCTCGTCATCATCACCGGTGGTATCGACCTGTCTGTCGGCTCCGTGCTCTGCCTTTGCAGCATGGTGCTCGCAGTCGTCATGCATGCCGGTTACGGGATCGGCACGGGCATTGCCGCGTCGATCGGCACAGCCCTCATCGTAGGAGCCTTCAACGGAGTCCTGATCGCCTATCTCGGCTTTCCGCCGTTCGTCGTCACGCTCGGCATGTTGTCGATCGCCCGCAGCCTGGCGATGGTCGCGTCCAATAACACAGTCGTCTTTCAATTCGGACCGGATCACGACAAGCTCCTTGCACTTGGCGGTGGCGCCTGGCTCTTCGGCATTGCAAACCCGGTGCTTTACATGATCGCGCTAGCGCTTCTGACCGGGTTTGTGCTGCGATGGACCAGATTTGGCCGCTACGTCTTTGCCATCGGCGGCAACGAGCATGCCGCAACGCTGACCGGCGTTCCGGTGCGAAAGATCAAGGTTGCAGTCTATATCCTTTCGGCTCTGTCTGCCGGCGTCGCTGGCATTATTCAAACGGGCTGGCTCGGTGCCGTCACCACGAATATAGGCGCTGGGATGGAACTTCAGGTCATTGCCGCAACTGTTATCGGCGGCGCCAATCTTGCCGGAGGCGTCGGCACGGCGTTCGGCGCACTGATCGGTGCGGCCCTGATCGAAGTGATCCGCAATAGTCTCGGCCTTCTTGGCATCAATGCCTTCTGGCAGGGCACCTTTATCGGTGGCTCGATCGTGCTTGCTGTCTTATTCGACCGTATCCGCAACTTCCGCCAGAGCGAATAGGATGGTGCGGATCACTGCATTCCGCACAAGTTCGAAAGGCGTATTTGCGCCCACGTGCGCAGGAATTCTTGCGTCTGAGGTAGTTTGGATAAGATTTCGCCAGCTTGGCCGCTAATATTTATGGTCGAATCCGTTACTTTGCATGCACCAATATCCAGTGTCACTGTCGCCACAACCTTGCCGTCCAGTGGTGATAACTGGAGAAAGGAATCTGAACTCGATCCGCAAGTGAGAGACACGTTTGCGGTGACAGAAACACCACTTGGAGCTGTACAGAAATCAACGGCCGTTACCTCAAGCCTCCTGGTGCGATTTGGTCCCGAAGGCATCTGCTCGCATAGCTTCGCACTCGCAATTATTGAACTGACTTGCTGCCATTCCGGGCTTTTCAAAGCTGACCAACAGCCAGCCGAGGCCAGATCTGAAAAGGTTACAGATAATCCTGCAGAAATACCGAGGACTTCCGCGAATTTGACAAATCGGCCGCTCATTGGACCGCTTTCTCTATTTTTAAGACATTAAATTCTACATGGATTTAGAGTTGTCTTCAACTGCCAAGGCTTTGTAAATACTACCATAAATTTTCACACGCATTTGTTGCAAACAACGAGAGTGTTTGGCAATATCGTTCTTGAATGCTTTTACCGGTATCAATTTTTTCTGGCGGCATGGCCGCTGCGTAGACCCGTTCGGCTCATTGGCACGCTGCTGATTACCGTCGCGTGCTTCATCGCAATGTCGACGCGTAGCGATGATCCCCGAACATCACAATTCAAGTTTGATATGAGCCAAAGCAAAGCTTCATGCGCTCAGTCATCACTGGGATGAACCGATTGGCGATGCGTCATTGGCTGTACGGCTGTCAACGGCCGGCATGCGAGTGCTCAATCCTGGATCGTGCGGCCGCGAAAGCGACTTGTGCCGCTCGCGCATCGCCTCGGCTGATTGGCGAACGACTTCGGATATCTCGAGGAACTGTTTGGTCAGGGGGCTGGTCTTTCGCCAGATCATGCCGATCGTTCGCGATGGTTCAACATTATGAAAATGGGCGATGGACACGGGCGCCGAACGCGTCTCCACAGCTACTGCCATTTCCGGGATCAGGGTGACACCAATGCCGGCGCTGACCATTTGGACCAGCGTGGACAGAGAGCTGCCATCCATCAACTCCCGCGGCACTGCCGAAGACAGATTGCAGAACGACAAGGCCTGATCGCGAAAACAATGGCCCTCTTCCAACAAAAGGAGCCTCATCTCGCGCAGCGCTTCGCGATTGGGTACCGGCTTGCCTTCATCCTCGCTCGGCCGAACCAACACGAAATTTTCCGAAAACAGCGTGATCTCGGTCAACGAGGGTTCGGATACGGGCAACGCAACGATTGCCGCATCAAGCCGGCCCTCCGCCAGTTCCTGCACCAGCTTCGAGGTCTGCGTCTCGCGGACGTGAATGTCGAGCCCGTCGTGCATGCGTGTTAGATTGCCGATGATGGCCGGCAGCAGATAGGGTGCGATCGTCGGAATGATCCCCAGGCGCAACCGCCCAACGAGCCGGTTCTGCGAGGCACGCGCCATATCTGCGAGCTCATCGACAGAGCGAAGGATATCGCGGACGCGAAGTACAAACGCTTCCCCGAAACTGGTCAACCGAACCTGGCGTGCGCCTCTTTCGAAGAGCTCTGTGCCCAGCGATTCTTCCAGTTCCTTGATCTGCATCGACAAGGCGGGCTGGGAGATCGCGCAGACATCTGCCGCGCGCCCGAAGTGACCTTGTCGTGCCAGCGCCTCGAAATAGCGAAGCTGCTTGAGTGTCAAATTCGTCATAACCCTACCTTATCGCCGCAATCAGTAAATCCAACTTAAATTAATGGAACTGCTTGGCTATAGTTCGTAAAGCGCCGATGAGGTGTAGCCATTGTCACGCCTGGCTCATAAAATGGCCACGGACGATGTGCAGCTCGTTGACGTCCAGACTGTCCGGAAACACCGGTGCCTCCCAAGCTCGTTGTCGCGACGGTCTGCTTGCAAACAAACAAGGACATTTCATGTGTCTGGTACTTCGTCACCGTGCCGACCATGAAACCGGACTGCTTTTCAGAGGATTCGCAATGAACTCTTCTGGATGGCTCAATTCAAGTAATCACGAGGGAGAGAAATATGGATACGAAAGCCGATACAGCCGGCAAATGTCCGGTGGTGCACACCCACACGGCCCATGGCGGCAGATCAAACCGGGACTGGTGGCCGAACCAGTTGAACCTGAAGATTCTCCACCAGAACTCTGCGCTGTCGAATCCTCTGGGCCCGGCATTTAATTATGCCGAGGAATTCAAGAAGCTCGACCTTAACGCCGTCAAACAGGACCTCCATGCCCTGATGACGGATTCGCAGGATTGGTGGCCCGCCGACTTTGGCCATTACGGTCCGCTTTTCATCCGCATGGCCTGGCACAGTGCCGGCACTTACCGCACCGGCGACGGCCGCGGCGGCGCAGGAGCCGGTCAGCAGCGTTTCGCGCCGCTCAACAGTTGGCCTGATAACGTCAACCTCGACAAGGCGCGCCGGCTGCTTTGGCCGATCAAGCAGAAATACGGCAACAGCATCTCCTGGGCCGACCTGATGATCCTCACCGGCAACGTTGCCCTGGAATCGATGGGCTTCAAAACATTCGGATTTGCCGGCGGTCGTCCGGACGTCTGGGAGCCCGAAGAAGACGTCTATTGGGGCGCCGAGGAAACATGGCTTGCCGACAAGCGCTACTCCGGTGAACGCGACCTCGAAACCCCGCTTGCCGCCGTGCAGATGGGCTTGATCTACGTTAATCCGGAAGGCCCGAACGGCAATCCCGATCCGCTTGCCGCCGCCAAGGACATCCGCGAGACTTTCGCGCGCATGGCCATGAACGACGAAGAGACGGTCGCCCTCATTGCAGGCGGACATACCTTCGGCAAGACCCACGGCGCCGGCGATGCCGCTCACGTCGGTGCAGAGCCGGAAGGTGCCGGCATCGAAGAACAGGGCTTCGGCTGGAAGAGCAGCTTCGAAACGGGCAAGGGCGGTCATACGATCAGCAGCGGCCTGGAAGTTACCTGGACCACGACACCGACGAAATGGAGCAACAACTTCTTCTGGAACCTGTTCGGCTACGAATGGGAACTGACGAAGAGCCCGGCTGGTGCACACCAGTGGACCCCGAAGCACGGCGCTGGTGCCGGTACCATCCCGGACGCGCACGATAAGTCCAAGCGTCATGCACCCGCTATGCTGACGACCGACCTCGCCTTGCGCTTCGACCCGGCCTACGAAAAGATCTCGCGCCGCTTCTTTGAAAATCCGGATCAGTTCGCGGATGCCTTTGCCCGCGCGTGGTTCAAGCTGACCCACCGCGACATGGGCCCCCGTGTGCGTTATCTCGGTCCGGAAGTTCCGGCCGAGGAGCTGATCTGGCAAGATCCCATTCCTGCCGTCGATTATCCCCTGATCGACGCGAAGGACATCGCCGGCCTCAAAGGCAAGATCCTCGCATCGGGCCTGTCCATCTCGCAACTGGTCTCGACCGCCTGGGCTTCTGCCGCAACCTTCCGCGGTTCCGATAAGCGCGGTGGAGCCAACGGCGCGCGCATTCGTCTTTCGCCGCAGAAGGATTGGGAGGTCAACCAGCCGGCCCAGCTCGCGACCGTCCTCGAGACGCTCGAAGGCATTCAGAAGGCGTTTAACGACGGCCAGTCGGATGGCAAGAAGGTATCGCTCGCGGACCTGATCGTCCTTGGTGGCGCAGCCGCCGTCGAAAAGGCAGCCAAGAATGCCGGTCATGACATCGAAGTTGCCTTCACGCCAGGCCGCACCGACGCGACGCAGGAGCAGACCGATGTAAGCTCCTTTGCCGTTCTGGAACCGATCGCCGACGGATTCCGCAACTATCAGAAGGGCGAATACTCCATTTCGCCCGAGGAGTTGCTGATCGACAAGGCGCAGCTTCTGACGCTGACCGCGCCGGAGATGACCGTCCTGGTCGGTGGCCTGCGCGTGTTGAACGCCAATGCTGGACAATTCCAGCACGGTGTTTTCACTAAGCGTCCTGAAACGCTCACCAACGATTTCTTCGTCAACCTGCTCGACATGAGCACGGTATGGAAGGCTTCGGCGGACTCGAAATATGTCTTCGAGGGACGCGACCGCGGAACGGACGATATCAAGTGGACCGGCACCCGCGTCGACCTCGTATTCGGTTCGAACTCCCAGCTTCGGGCACTTGCAGAGGTCTATGGCCAGAGCGACACGCAAGAGAAGTTCGTGCGCGACTTCGTGGCGGCCTGGACGAAGGTGATGGACGCGGATCGTTTCGATATCGCCTGATCCGGACAGAAAGCCACTCGGGCGCGGCTGAGCTCCAGCCGCGCCCGAGTGTCACGCGAGGCAAAACTCGCCTGAATATGCGCCGCGTCACTCCATCGGCTTGAATGCCAACAATTTTGACGCTATATAACGTCATAATAATTGGCATTTCGAATTGGAGGTGAGAGAAATGGGTCTCGCCCAATATGCGGATGACGGGTTGTTCGCACCACGGAAGATCGCGGATGCCTTCCGCACGACCAGCGAGGAAATCGCTCGTACAGCCGGCCTCGGCAAGGATGCGATCCAGCGCAAGGACCGGATCCGCTCTGATAAGACGCAGCGGCGCTTGCGCGAAATGATCGAGGTCGTCAACAAGGTCGAACCGCGTTTCGGCTCGGCCCTGATGGCCTATGCCTGGTATCGCTCCGAGCCACTGCCCGGATTTTCTGGCCAGACGGCCATGCAGTTGGTGCGCGACGGACGCGCCGATGAAGTGCTCGACTATATCGACGCAGTCGACGCCGGCGTTCACGCATAGTCCCACTCGATGCGCTATGAAGGAAAGCTCTACCGGGCGCTGAACCCCATCTATGCGCACCAACCGCTCTCAGGCCGCGGAGCTGAACTCTATGGCGGTCGGTTCAATCCGAAAGGAATGCCGGCGCTCTATACATCGCTGTCGGTCCTGACGGCGCTACGCGAAGCCAATCAGGTCGGCAATTTGCAACCGACGACACTCGTCTCATACGACGCCGCGTTAGAGAAGGTCTTCAATAGTCGCGACGAAGATGCCCTGCAGGCGGAATTGATGGATGCAGATGCAATTGCCGACCCAACGTGGCGCGACCAGATAAAGGCGACCGGCGAGGCGAGAACTCAGCGCTTTGCCCGGCGGCTAGCCGCCGCTGGCTATCAAGGTCTGCTCGTCAGGAGTTTTGCCCCCGGTGCAACGGCGGACGACATGAATCTCGTCCTTTGGACTTGGGGCGAGAGTGCTTCGGCGCGGCTAACCCTGATCGATGACGAGAACCGGCTGGGTCGACCCGAATAACGGGTCACTGCCCAGTGCAAGCCGGCGCATCCCCTGCCCTTCCCGCCAAATTTCTTCGCATCAGACAGATCCTGCGAGGTGGGTCGATAGCCCAGTTTCGCTTTGAATTCGTCGACGACTTTGCGCAAGCGGAGCGTCGGAAACACAGCGCCTTAGCCCTTGTACAGCAGTCCTTACAGAGCCTCTTTGGACTAATCACCGTAGGCTACTTTGCCGCGTATTGGCTTCATAATTTAATAAACGTCAAGCATAATTTATTGTCCTTGAAGTAAAAAGTACGGAGGGACCGAAAGTGCGCCTCGTAGCAACTTTGTTTGTTATTACCGGCCTCGCCTGCGACACTGCCTACGCCTTTCAGGAGTGCAATGGAAACCCCCACGTTCGCGTGATGTGGCAGAAGCAAATCATTGAAGTCGACGGTACTTTCTTCCAAATGAAAAAGGAGAAACTCACCAAGAAGACGGCGCGACTCGTCGGACACGACATGGTCTTCGTCCACAACGGCGCCGGCAGCGACACTCTCATCAGGCACGGCGTTTCCACCTCCTATAGCTGCGCCGCCGTTGAAGGTAATCCTGGCCTACAGAAAGCAACCGTGCAGGGGTATCAAGCCAACTCATTGATAGAGGACAATTCTGCACCGGCGGACGCAACCATCACAGGCAATCGATCTAGCGCCTCCTCTGGAAAAGGACACGGTGGAGGCAAGCACAAGTAGATGGAAAAATACCCCCTCCTCGGCCGGGGCGCGATAAGCTGGCACCGTTCGCCCGGCTGAGGGCGCGAAACTTTGTCCCCCTCAATGTCGGCTGCTATATTCAAACAGCTCGCATCTGCAGGGAGGCAGATATGTCCGGGAAAAAAGAGCAAATCCGTTCGAATACGGCCCCTGTCCGAGGGCGTCGCCTTCGCATGAAACAGGGGCGACAATCGCGCGTCCTTCAACGAGCCAATCGCCAAGTCACTATGATGGCTGCAGCCGTTATCCTCGCGTTCTTTGTGGCGATCATAATCCAAGCTTTGCTGACTTAGCTCAGGTCAGGAGCACATGAGACCCACGCTCCCAAGGGAGCCAATGGGAGTGGCCAAGCTTGGGGTCGCGTCGAAAACCCAGAGCCTCCCAAAACGCGACCGCGTCGGCGTTGTCCGCATTCACCGTAACAATAGTGCCCTTCGGGATTGTCCGGTTCAGGATCGCCGCTGCCAGTTGGCGTCCCAGGCCGCAACGACGATAGGCCGGACGTATGAAGAAGCGCCGCATGCGCATGGCGGATGGCAAATCAGGATCGACCGTCATGCCTCCAACTCCCGCCAAGTCGCGGTCTACCCTGACGGCCAGTAGAACCTCGTGTGCCTGATTGAAGCGCTGCTCGCCGCTTTGCCATTCATCATGCAGTCGTTCAATAAATCGCCGGCCTTCGGAAGCGGCGTCACGGCGCAAGACCTCGAAATCAACCGGAAGACGTTCGACAATTTGATCAAATTGAAGGTCGTACAATAGCTTCATCCGCATAGTTCTTCGCTTCAGCCCAGGAAATCAGGCTCCCTGCCGTCGATCAAACAGAACCTTAATTCCGATCAGATGGCGGTATTCGTCCCGATCCCGAAGCTCTGCCAGTCTTTCGATGGCGGGCACACCGATGCGGCGAGAAAGATGAAGGATCAGCCCTCCCCCGAGGCAAAGGCCGACATGCGCTCCAAAGCTTGATGGCTTGCTGTGAACAAGTATCAGCCCGAGAGGCACCATCACAGGCGAAACGCGTGTGAATGTTTGATCGGCCCACAGGTCACTTGATCGAAAATCTGGGATGCTGAACCCGAAATGCCTGAGGATCGAGTAGGCATATCGTTGGCAGTTCGCCCCACCGTCCACACCCATCATCCCAGGAGCGCCCGGGTAGTGATCGGCATTGTAGGCGACATGCCAAAAACTCTCAGGGATCGCAATCGGAGAGCGGGATAAATCACCTTTGATGGCCATGAGCAAAGGTTAGCAGGTAAGGGCGACCGTCACTACGGAAATGTCGATTTTCGCGCTCGGTGGAGTTTACCCTATCGGCAAGTGCGCAGGGCTTTTCCTGCGAACTCGATGGATGATGACGCGACGGAATCCGATTTTTACTGCGCCATGTGCACGGCCGGCAAGCCATCTCATCTTAATCGACTTGCCGGCCGGCTGGATGAAGAGTTGTTAGCAGCCATCTTGCGGATACCACGGACGAACGCAGATGGAACTCAATACTAATTTGCTGCAACTCTTCGAGCGAGCGCCATAACGTAGTCATCTGCGATATCGGCCAAGGTCAAAGCGACCTCCGATTCCTTCCAACCTGCAGCGACTGCCGTCAGCACGAATTCGCGGAATGCTTCGGCAAGCACCTCTTCGCGCTCAATGACGCGATATGGATTATTCGCGGCATGTTGAGGGGCGCTGATCTGTATTGTTGTGGGTCGGTTAGGTTCCATGAGACGTCCCCCTGAAGGTTGACTAGTTGTAGATTTGTCCTGCATTTCTGTCTTAACTGCACTGCGATTATGCTTATTTTCTAAAAGATTAACCGGGACGTGTCGTTAGCCACGCATCCCGAAATTTGCCGCAGCGTCCATTTCTGCAATTGCTAATCCAATATTTCTGCCTTTGGACTCATGGGCATGCGCAACGGGTCTGCCGACAGACCCACTGCGTAGCAACGATCCGACTCAACATGGAGACTGCTGATGCTGCGAACCGAAAGCAGCCGAGCCAAGAAGCTTGCTGCAAATTCAGTCAATCGATTGACTTATTTCAAAATTGGTTCATTATGGGAATATGAGACAAAGGAAAGATACAAAATCCGAGGCTGCGCGCAGCGACATCACGCGTGAGAAACTGCTTGAAAATGCCCTCGATGTCTTCGGTCGATACGGCTTCGACGGTGCCTCGACGCGCAAGATCACCAACGCGGCTGGCGTGAACCTTCAGGCGATCCCCTATTATTTCGGGAGTAAGGAAGGGCTGTATATCGCCACTGCGGAATATCTCGCCGACATGATCAGTCAGCATGTCGGCGGCATGCGGCAACGAATTGCCGAGCAAATCGCAGCACTCGACAGAACGGGTATGCCGCTCGGCGAAGCGCAAGCGCGGCTCTTTCTGAATGAGATCGTCGAGACGATGGTCGTCCTGTTCGTCAGCAAGAAATCCGAAGCCTGGGCGCGTTTCATCATTCGCGAGCAGATGGAGCCGACTGCGGCATTCGAACGGGTCTATTCCGGCATCATGGGACCAATGATTGCCCTTGGGCGACGACTGATCGGGGCGGTCATCGCCGATGATCCCGCGTCGGAAAATGTGCGCCTACGTTGCCTATCTTTCGTTGGCAGTCTCATGGTTTTCAGAATGGCCAATGCGGCCGTGCTCGCTCAGATGGAATGGGATGCGATCGGTGAGAAGGAGATCGTCAGATTGCAGCAGCATGCGCGCAGGCTTGTCGCCGCCCTCGGGCCGGCGAAAGGAGAAATGTCGTGAACAGGATCATTCCGATTGCCGTCGTAGTCGTCATAGCCGCGGGCGCAGCCGCGTGGTGGTCGGACGCGCCGGCAAAACTCGGCTGGAAATGGCAGGAGCAAAAGGAGTTCGTACTCTACGGCAATGTCGACATTCGCCAGGTCTCGCTTGCATTTCGCGTCAACGGCAAGCTCAGCGAGGCTCTTGTCGATGAGGGCGACGTCGTAAAACGCGGCACGGTGCTCGCCCGGCTCGACGCAGAGCCCTATGACTATGCCGTCCGCTCGGCCGAGGCCAATGCCGCAGCATTGCGCGCCACGCTCGACAAGCTCAAGGCCGGAGCGCGGCCGACGGAAATCGCCCAGGCGCGTGCCTCTTATCAAGAGCAGCTTGCCGATCTGGAAAACGCCAATCTGGCCTACGATCGCGCCAAGCAGTTGCGGCCCTCCGGAAACATATCCGAAGCCACCCTGGATCAAGCGACGGCAGCGCGGGCGATGGCGGCAGCACGGGTGGATTCGGCCAATCAGGCGCTGAAGTTACTGGAAGAGGGAAGCCGCGCCGAAGATATCGCCGCCGCGGATGCGCAGCTAAAAGCAGCCGAAGCTACGCTCGCGACGGCACGCACATCGCTCGGCGATACCGAGTTGCGTGCACCGAATGACGGTGTGATCCTCTCGCGTGTGCAGGAGCCAGGGGCGATCGTCGCGCCCACCGATCCAGTCTTCGTGCTATCGCTGACCGAGCCTGTCTGGGTCCGCGGCTATGTCGCCGAGCCGGATCTCGGCCGGATTCACCCCGGCATGAAAGTCAAAGTGACCTCCGACACGAAGCCGGACGAAGCTTATGACGGCACCATCGGATTCATTTCGCCTGTTGCCGAATTTACGCCGAAATCCGTAGAGACGCCCGAATTGCGCACGGATCTCGTCTATCGGCTGCGTGTCACCATCGACAAGCCCGGACCCGACCTGCGCCAGGGCATGCCGGTAACCCTTCACTTCCCGACATTGCAAACGGCGGAAAAATGAGCGAGGCGGTCGACAGCGGCGGTAGCGGCGACCTTGTCCGGCTCGATGAGGTCACAAAACGGTTTGACGCGGCAAAACCGGCGCTGGATGCCATTACCGGCGCGGTCCGCGGCGGCGAGATAACCGGCCTCGTCGGCCCGGATGGCGCCGGCAAGACGACGCTCATCCGCCTGATGACGGGGCTTATGCTGCCGGAAAGTGGCACAGTGCAGGTTCTCGGCTTCGACACGCGCAAGGATGCCGCTGCGATCCAGGCAGGGATCGGCTATATGCCGCAGCGCTTCGGCCTCTACGAGGACCTGTCGGTTCAGGAAAATCTCGATCTCTATGCCGATCTGCGCGGGCTTCCGAGGCAGGAAAGAACTGCTACTTTCGACGAGCTGCTTACCTTTACCGACCTCAAACGCTTTACCGGGCGCCTCGCCGGCAAGCTTTCCGGCGGCATGAAGCAGAAGCTCGGCCTTGCCTGCGCGCTTCTTAAGAAACCAAAGCTGCTGCTGCTTGACGAGCCCGGCGTCGGCGTCGATCCCATTTCGCGGCGCGATCTCTGGAAGATGGTCGAAAACCTGACGGAAGAAGGTGTCGGCGTCGTCTGGTCGACCGCCTATCTCGACGAAGCCGAGGCCTGCGATCGCGTGTTCCTGCTCAGCGAAGGCAAGTTGCTTTTTGCCGGCGAGCCGAAGGAACTGACCGCACGGGTCGCCGGCCGCGTTTTTCGCATCAGCGGCATTGCGGGCAGGCGTCGCCAGATGCTGACGAAACTCCTTGACGAAGACGGCGTGGTCGACGGCGTCATTCAAGGAGAGACAATAAGGCTTGTTACGGTCAAGGACAGACAAAGCCGATTTTCGGCGGCCGGCGATGCCGAAATCGTGCCTGCAGAGCCGCGTTTCGAGGACGCATTCATCGACATGCTTGGCGGCGGACCGGGTGGACGCTCGCAACTGGCCGAGACGCAGCGCAGCTTTGCCGTTGAAGGCGACAAACCGGTGATCGAGGCGCATGCCTTGACCAAGCGTTTCGGCGATTTCACCGCGGCCGACAACATCACCTTCGACATCCCGCGCGGTCAGATCTTCGGACTGCTCGGCCCGAACGGCGCCGGCAAATCCACAACGTTCAAGATGCTCTGTGGCCTGTTGAAGCCGACGAACGGCGAAGGCCGGATTGCGGGTTTCGACTTGCGCCGCGACACCGCGGAGGCACGCAATCGTCTCGGTTACATGGCGCAGAAATTCTCGCTCTACGGCGATCTCAGCGTTTCGCAGAACCTGCAATTCTTCGCCGGGGTCTATGGCCTGCGTGGCACGCACAAGCGCCAGCGGGTCGACCTCATGACATCGATCTTCGATTTTCGCTCGCGGCTATCCATGTCGGCCAAGGACCTGCCGCTTGGACTGAAGCAGAGGTTAGCCCTTGCCTGCGCGGTGATGCACGAGCCCGAGGTGCTGTTCCTCGACGAGCCCACCTCCGGCGTCGATCCCATCACACGGCGGGAATTCTGGACCCATATCAATGCGCTCGTCGAAAAAGGCGTCACAGTCCTCGTTACGACGCACTTCATGGACGAGGCCGAATATTGCGATCGCATTTCGCTGATCTACCGCGGACGCTCCATCGCGCTAGGCTCGCCTGACGAATTGAAGGCCGGGGTTGCCAATTCAGAAAACCCCGATCCGACCATGGAGGATGCCTTCATCGCCCTCGTCCAGGCGTCAGAGGAGAGGATGGCGGCATGATGTCCCCGTCCCCAACGGCAACGGCTTCCTCACGGCGCGATCGCGTCCGCCGCTTCGCTGCGTTGGTGCGCAAGGAGAGCTTCCAGGTCATGCGCGATCCAAGCAGTATCCTGATCGCTTTCGTGCTTCCGATAATCCTGCTCTTCCTGTTCGGCTATGGCGTTTCGCTTGATACCAAGTTGACGCGGGTCGGCGTGGTCATGGAGGAGACAACGCCGCTTACCGGCGATCTTGCCGCAAGCTTTCGGGCATCCCGCTATTTTTCGGTGGTCAGCGGTCACGACCGCCGACAGTTCGAGGAAGAGCTGATCCTTTCACGTATCCGCGGCATCATCGTCGTACCAGCGGACTTCACGGCGACCTATATGGCGGGCAACCGCCCGCAGATTCAGGTCATCGTCGATGGCTCCGATCCCAACACCGCCAATTTCGTGCAAAACTATGCCCAGGGCGCCGTCGCCAACTGGCAGCTTCAACGGCAGGCGCAAAAGATGGGAGGCAACCCAGCCATCACCGTCGAACAACGCTTCTGGTTCAACCCCGAGCTTACCAGCCGTTCCTTCCTCGTGCCTGGTTCCATTGCGATCGTCATGACGCTGGTTGGGACATTGCTGACATCGCTGGTGGTCGCGCGCGAATGGGAACGCGGCACGATGGAAGCGATGATGGCGACACCGGTGACGGCTACTGAGCTGCTCGCCGGCAAGTTGCTGCCCTATTTCGTGCTTGGCCTGACCTCGATGACGATCTGTGTCCTGTTCGCCGTCTTCCTCTTCGGCGTGCCGTTCCGCGGCTCCATCCTGGCACTTTATTCCTTGTCGGCGGTTTTCCTGATGCCGGCGCTGGGCCAGGGCCTGTTGATCTCGGCTGCGACCAAGAACCAGTTTCTCGCCTCGCAACTTGCGTTGATCTCCGCATTCCTGCCGGCCTTCCTGCTTTCCGGTTTTCTTTTCGAGATCAACTCAATGCCGACCGTCATCCAGTGGATCACCTTCATCGTGCCGGCCCGTTACCTCATTCCCAGCCTGCAGACGGTCTTTCTCGCCGGCGACATCTGGCCGATGTTCCTACGGGCGATCGCCGTTATGTTTGGCATCGGCTGCGTCTTCTTCCTGCTTGCTGCGCGCAGCACAAAAAAGAGGATCGCCTAAGATGTGGTGGTCAAGGCTGAAGGCCCTCATCGTCAAAGAGCTGCTGGCGGTCCTGCGCGATCCAAAGAGCCGCTTGATCTTGATCGGGCCGCCGATCGTACAGCTTCTGGTCTTTTCCTATGCGGCGACCCTGGAGGTACGCAACGTCGATATTGCGCTGCTGAACCACGACAGCGGCCACTGGGGCCAGGAACTTGTCCAGCGCATCGAAGGCTCACCGACTTTCCGCAGCATCTCATCGGTCCAGGACCTCGCCGAAATGCGCGATGCCGTCGACCGACAGCGCGTCACCGCCGCCCTCGTCGTCGGCCCGGATTTCTCGCGGAATATCGAGGCAGGCAGGCCAGCCGACCTGCAGATTATTCTCGACGGTCGACGTTCGAACGCCTCGCAGATCGTCGCCGGCTATCTCAACCAGATCGTTGCAAGCCTTTCCGCCGACACGCCGGCAGGAATACGCGCGTCGGCGCGATCCGTAGCCGTCGTGCCGCGCAACTGGTTCAATCCCAACCTGATCTTTCAATGGTTCATGGTGCCGAACCTGATTGCCAGCATTGCACTGCTCATCGGCCTCATCGTCACTGCTCTTTCCATTGCACGCGAGCGCGAACTCGGTACGTTCGACCAGCTCATGGTGTCGCCTTTGCGCACCCATGAAATCCTGATCGGCAAGTTCATCCCGCCGATGATGATCGGCCTCTTTCACATGACGATCTATATCCTTGCCGCAATCTTCGTCTTCGGCGTGCCGTTGCGAGGCTCGCTGCTCCTGCTCTACGGCAGCTCCCTCTTCTATCTCGCTTCCGTCGCTGGTCTCGGCCTCTTCATTTCGGCGCTTTCGGCGACCCAGCAGCAAGCAATTCTCGGCGCTTTCCTCTTTCTCGTTCCCGCCATGCTGCTTTCAGGCTTCGCCACGCCGATCGAGAACATGCCCGACTGGCTGCAGCCGCTGACCGTGATCAATCCGCTGCGCTATTTCCTAGTCATCGTCAAAGGCGTCTTCCTCAAGAATATTCCGCCCAGCGAGGTCCTCAATCAGACATGGCCGCTCCTAGTGATCGCAGCGGTAACCCTCAGCGCCGCCTCGTGGCTGTTCCGCCGTAGGCTTGAGTAGCCAAAGACCCAATAGCTGTGAGACAGCTCCTGTAAAAATCCCGCTGACAGGTCGCTTGAAGCTATCCGGTCACAGCTTGCCGGACCGGAATTCACACCAAAAAGCAACCTCATACCGTTTCGAAATAAGTGAAATTAAAACATCGGCATAAGGTGCCGATTGAGCTGTATACCTCTACTTTCTGGAAGTAAATTTCCAAGCAAATTCAGGTCAAATGCTCATCGCTTGGAGTTGTATTCGCGCCCCGCGAAATTCTATTGAACTGATTTACACAATATCAACTATGTTGCCGCATAAAAAATAACCCTAGATGGGAATCGTAGTGCGGGCGAATGATCCGGCGCCCAGAAAAACTTTCGGGATGAGGGATCGATAGCAGATCCTAACCGACGCAACCTTCCCTCGCTCCTGCCGGCCGCGGATGCTTAGCGCTGGCAGCAGCATTCCAAATCTGGGGTGGGGACCTGCATATGGTAAATTGGAAAACATTCGGCATTGTCGCGCGTCTAGCAGTGGGATTTGGCTTCCTGCTCATTCTGATGATCGGTTTGACGCTCTACTCGATCGGACAGGTCAAAACGATCGACCGCAATCTTGGCGTCATCAACGACATCAACAGCGTGAAACAGCGCTTTGCCATCAATTACCGAGGCAGTGTTCATGACCGAGCAATTGCAATCAGGGACGTGACCCTCGTGACTTCCGCGGAAGAACGGCAAGTCGCGGTCAAGCTTATCGAGACACTTGCCTCCACCTATGCAGACAATGAAAAGAAGATGGCGGATATGATTGCCTCACCGGCCGGTGCGACGGCTGAGGAGAAAGCCATCCTCGATGAAATTGCGGCGGTTCAGGCCAAGACCAATCCGCTCGTTGCCGAGATTATAGCCCGTCAGGAAAAAGGCGATGGCGAAGCGGCCCGCAAGATCCTTCTGGAACAGGCAAGGCCTCAGTTCGTTGCCTGGCTGAAGGCGATCAACAAATTCATCGATTATCAGGAAGCCCTGAACAAATCGACCGGCAACGAAGTTCGAAGCGCCGCCGGAGGGTTTAACTCACTCGCGCTCACGGCACTTGCGATTGCTATTTTGCTCGCAAGCGTGGCGGCAGCCCTTACCGCCCGCTCCATCGTCGGACCGCTGGCGAAGCTCCAGACGTCGCTTGTATCGATGGCACAAGGCAATATGGAAGGCGATCGCAAGCTCGAAAAACGCGGCGATGAGATCGGCATGCTGGCCCGCGCGGTCGCGGCCCTCCGGGACGCAATCTCGGCAAAAGCGGAACGCGACGCGGATGCGGATGCAAAGCGGGCTGGTGAAGAGCGCAAACGGCTGGAAACGGAAGCGGCGGAACGCGAAGCTCTTGCCGAACAAACCAATACAGCGGTGAACCAGCTCGCGGACGCCCTTCAGGGATTGGCGAATGGCGACCTAACGCGCCAGATCGCCGGCCCGTTCATTCCCTCGCTCGACCAATTGCGCGTGGATTTCAATCAGGCCGTGGAGAAACTACGACTGGCGATGCAGAAGGTCGCCGAGAACGCGAGCGCCATTGCATCGGGCGCACAGGAAATTCGATCGGCCTCCGACGATCTCGCCAAGAGGACTGAACAGCAGGCGGCCTCTGTCGAAGAAACCGCCGCAGCGCTGGAAGAGATCACCATAACCGTGTCAGGCTCCAGCAACCGCGCGCAGGAAGCAGGTCACCTGGTTCGCAAGACAAAGGAGAGTGCCGAGCACTCAGGCCGTGTCGTGCGCAGTGCCGTCGAAGCCATGGACAAGATCGAAGCTTCCGCGACCGAAATCGGCAATATCATCGGCGTCATCGATGAGATCGCCTTCCAGACCAATCTCCTCGCATTGAACGCCGGCGTCGAGGCAGCACGCGCCGGCGAAGCCGGTAAAGGCTTCGCCGTCGTCGCCCAGGAAGTGCGTGAGCTAGCGCAGCGGTCTGCGAAGGCCGCAAAAGAGATCAAGGATCTGATCAATACCTCCAACAACCATGTCAGAAGCGGCGTATCCTTGGTCGGCGAAACCGGCAAAGCCCTGGAAGAGATCGTCGCTCAGGTCCAACAGGTCGACGGCAACGTCGGGGCTATCGTTGAAGCTTCAAAGGAGCAGGCAACGGGCCTCAAGGAAATCAACACCTCCGTCAACACGATGGACCAGGGCACACAGCAGAACGCAGCCATGGTCGAACAGGCCACAGCCGCAGCTCACAGCTTGGCATCCGAAGCCGAGGCTCTCTTCCAACTGCTGTCGCAGTTCAGAATAAGCACTCAGCCGATGTTTGACTCTCGTAGGACCGAGACAATTTCTGTTGCCAGCTCGGTGTCGAAGCCATCGGCGTCGCCCGCGAGGCGACTGGCGGCGAAGGTGGCCAATGCGTTTAACGGAAATGCGGCTGTGGCGGATGGGGGGTTGAAGTCCGAAGGTGTCTATAGCCAATGAAGCGGTTAAGGTTGGAGCGAACATTACTTTCGTGGCGCTCAAGCAGCGCTTCAATTTCTATGCAAAATCACAACCTGATTGGCGACGCCGCTATGAGCCAAATTTCGTGAATCGTATTGAGGTATAAGCCTCTGGAAGGCTGTACTTCATGACCTCGGAACTTCAGACGCCACAACGATCGGATTGCTGTGCCGTTGGCCGGCATCAATGATCTGCCCCGCACCGATCATAATAGTGCCAACGCGCGCGAGCGGTTGACATGATTGAAAAGAAAGTCCCTCCGGCGCACAGCTCAACCATCGTGGATTGATTTCCCCTTAGTTTTTCAAGCGTTCGATACTCATCTAATCAGGGGCAACTTGGCCGGCGCCGCATCACTGATGTATGCTAAGCGATAGGGATTAACTTTAGAACGCCACTGTCGGCCCAAGAAGGCGGGAAAGGCGCGTGAGGTTAAGGTTCATCTTCAATCAAGAACAAGCCAGGTCTAAAAAGAGATTTCAGATGAGCCCGAAGCCTCGAGAAAGCTGGATAGTCGCCAATCACATCATTTGGGTGACTTGTTAATTGGACCAAATAACCACATCCAATCTTAAAGACTGGAAAGCCCGCGGAAGATATAGCTTGCTGGTCAACTTCCTTGGCATATTCCTCCCCGAACCAAGATGCCCATCCGAGGTTAGTTAAACCAGATACCAGACTATTCATCTCTCCTGCTCGAAACTCGCAATGAAATTCCCCGCTCAAGAATCGGGACCACGCCTGGTGGGAAATTTCCTCCTTATAGCTGTATTCCCTAATGTTTGTGTTACCTTTTCGCGGGCCATCCTCCGCAATAAATGGATGTAGTACAGCGGCAAACGGAGACACCGTCTCGCACCAAGCAAGAAACAACAGAATCCAGTCAATCTCTCGCCGGTATTGCGATTGAAAAAAAATGCTCCCTGGCCGCTTCACGCCCTTAGCGTTTATGCTGGTAAAGGTCACGGCACCTTGAGACTTGGCAACCTTATCCCTTTTCCAATGAAAATCTTCTATAACTTCATATTGGGAGCCGCCAGCACGCATCATAGCCTTTGAGGCCCAAAGTGCTCTACAATCCTCAATGTCGACAATATTCAACCCATGGCTTTTTGTAACCTCACCGAACGTCGCCACTCTTTCAGGTATTAATTTTGTTTCTGAAAACAGCATCGACAGGATTTTCTTGCCCACCTCCCATGGAACAAGGTCTTCTCTTGTCTGTACTGTGATTAAAAAATCGGGCTTCATTTCATTTACCACAATGTAAGGCTGTCGGTCGCGGGATTATATACATAAACGTTACCGCCGGTGCTGCGAACGCCATTAATAAGGGGACCGGAAACGTTTTGAGTCCTAGGGCTTACCACCAAGTTCAGCGGCTGCTCAGCTTCAATAGCAGCTTGAATTTGAGCACGCAATTGATTGGACATTGAGAGATTCTGAACATTCTTAGCTTCGAGCATGCCGCCGACGTTTGCTCCCCAAAGATCGGGAACGGTCGTCACCTGCGTGCCATCATGTAGTATAACTGTTACAGGAGTCGTATTCTTGGCACCCCCAACGTGCCCAAAGGCGTCCACAACCTGCTGCTCGAACTCGGTCCCGTTTTGCCAATTTATTATTACCTGCGCTGTGTTATTTGGAACATTGGTGCCGATAGTTGCCGCTTTCTGAGCAGCTGCAACATCATCATAGATTGCGCCGTTTGGCCCGGCAATAACGACATTGCCTTCTTCATCGACAACGCGGAGGTAACCTTGCGGCAAGCCGCCAACGTCGTTCGCAGCCGCTCCTGCGGAGGTAAGGGGCTTGTATCCGGCCGGTACGACAACAGTGGTACCATCTGACGCGACTATCGTGCGCGTCCCGGCTGCTGCAGTTTCCGCCGCGGCCAGTTCCTCTAATTGCGCTTCGGCTTTTGCCGCATTGCTCGCCACTATCGCGGGCGGTACTTCCGGGCAGACGGTTGCAGCAACGCAGCCAGCTACCGCTATGGCTTGCGTACACGCGATGGGGTTCGAGAACATGCAGTACGCGTAGACTTCAGGGGCAACGACGGCGCCAGCGCCAGCTAGTACCACGATCGCCCCGACGGCCATACCGGTATTCGTCCGGCTGATTTCCGTCATTGCGCCGTCGATCGCATCGGGAATCGACGTGTTGTTGTTGACTGCGTTGGCCACATATCTGGCGAGGATGACATCGAGATAGACAGCCCCTTTACCCGCCGTGAATTGGGCCAACGTATCGGCGTCGATGTCGAGGTTGAGCGCGCTGTCTCCCGGCTGGCGATCCGGGAAGACGTCAATACCGGCTCGGTCTAGGCGGGCGGCGTATTGGAGGAATGCATCGATTTTCGATCTGCAGGCATCCGAGCCGGGATCTGCCTTACAGGTGGTCATCAGATCGACGTCGTTCTGAAGCGACAGCTTTTGGTAGCTTCTAACGACTGCCCACTCTTCGGCGCAGTCCGACTGGCATGCCTCCGCCCTCTTCAGAGCTGAAACCGCCTTGAAGAGATCCTTGTCAGCGAGATAGTTGTATTTGTAGTTTGCCGCTGCATAGGCCGCACCTTCGCCACTACTGATGGCGCCAGCCGCCAGAGCTGACAGACTTTGGCCGAGCAAGGTCGCAAGTTGCCTACCTTCTTCGGTCCCTTCGTATTTGGTGCCTTTGAGCATGCCATCGACAAGGTCTGAGATCGCCGAAGCGAGCAGCGTGGACGTCGCCCCGCCAAGTGCTCCCTTCAGGGCACCCTCCCAGCCGTTGACACCACCAAGCAAACCACCACCAATCGCATGCAAGAGCGCACGGCCAGCACCTCCTTCGCCCCAGAAGGCGCGCTCTTCATCCGTCTGTGCCTTTAACATGAAGTCGTTGGCAATCGTCGCCACAAGACCTGCCATAGAGGCCTCAGCAGCCTGCAGATCGGCCTGTGTCTTGTACTGCTGTTGCAAGATGTTCTGCAGATCGGGGAGGCTGGGCAGCGAAGTGTTGGTATTGGTCGTGTCACGACGGATTGTTGAGATATCCTGGACCTGATGGGCCGGATCGATGATGGTGATGCCGATGTTGGAACCGATCACCGAATAGGCCTTGCCGGTGGCACTGTCGCCATCCTTGACCGGCGGCGCAATGGAAAGCCCGTTGGTGCCAATCGAGCCACCGTAGGTGTCGGCCTTCCAAGTCGAATGGGTGTCAATATCGGAAACCGTCAACGTGCCGGTGGAGAAGCTATTGCGTTCGGCGCTAGCATCGCTGGTGATCAGGCCGCCGACCAGCGTCGTCTGGCCAGCGACGTTGATATCAAGGCCGCCTGTGCCGGCGTGAATGCCAGATTGTTCGCTGACCAGGACCGCATCGCCCTTCGCGTTTTGCGTGACGCCCGAGACGTTGAAGCTGCCGATGCCGACCGTGCCGGAGAGGCTGAGCTGATCGGCATTGGCTTTTGCCGTATCAACCAGGCTTTCGATCGTCAGGTTCTTAACGTCGGCGGTGACTGAGCCGCCGGTGACGGTCGCGCCTCTAAGAGCGAGATCGTTTGTGACGATCGTCACGTCGCCAGTGCCGTCCACATGGGTGTTGGTGTGGGTTACACTTCTCGTGCCGCTCCCGCCCTCGCCATAGGAGGCGCTGGCGTAAACGCCCGTCTTCTCGCAGCCGCCCTTCGTGCCGCAAGAGAAACCGACACCGACGCTGGCGCTCCAGGAACTGTTGGAACTCGACGAATCCGACGTGCCAGTAGCCGCATTGAGATTGATGTCGCCGTCTTCGGCTGAAAGGAAGATATCGCCCGTCAGCGGATCGCCGGAGATGGTGGGCAGCCCGGACTTGTCGTAGCCAGCCAGGATCTGCGCGCCGTCGCTGGTGATCGATCCGTTCTCAGCCTCCATGGTGATCGATCGACCGGCGCGGATATCGGTGACCACCGGGTTCGAAACGGTCGACGAGGAACTGCTTTCCTGATGGCTGATGCCAGCGGAGAGCGAAATGTCGAATTGCAGACCTTTCTTATCTTTATCAGTGCCGTTGAGCTGCTGATAACCCTGTTTCAAGTCCAGATAGCCCTGATAGAAGCCCAAGGCGGCAATAGCAGTGTTGGTAACGGCATTGACCCCACCACTGTCGGTGAGACGCTCGGCGGAGTTATAGATGCTCTGAGCTGCCTTCCCAACCTGGCTCGAAACCGTCAGCGTCACGCCGGCGAAGGTCTTCTCATGGACCTCCTGGTAATTGGTGACGTCGTTCGCCGACAGCAGGTTGATGTCGTTGTTGGCGAACAAGTTGACATCACGTTCGGCGGAGGCGCTGGTCGCCTGCAGGTTGACGTTGTTCCCGGCAGAAATGTTGAGGTCGCGGCCGGCAGTCAGCGTCGAGATGGCGTTGGTATCGGACTGCTGGGCTGTCTCGTCCTTGGTCTTCTGTGCGCCGATGCCGATGGAAAAGCCGCCACCGCCTGTGGAGAAGGATAGGCCGAAGCCGGACTTCTTCTGCGTCTGCGATTCCGACGAGCTTTCCGCACCCGGCGTGACATTGACGTCTTGCGCAGCCGACAGATTGATGTCCTGATCGGCGCTGATCGACGAGCCCATGATGTTCAGGTTGGTCTTGCGGGCCGTCAGATTAACGTCCTCGCCGGCGCTGAGTTCAGAGCCGACGTTGTCCGTGGAGGACTGCTTTCCGTCTTTCTCGTTCTTGCCGTAGAGCGAGATGAAGCCGCCGCCGGAGCCGACGAAAAGGCCGGAATCCTTGCGCTCGAGATCGGATTGATGGTTCTCCTGCGCGCCAATGACGGCCACGCTGTCGCCGGAGACATTGATGGAGCCATCAGCATCGACCTTCGAGCCGGCGATGACGGCCGCCTTGCCGGCGTCGAGATTGACATCGCCGGAAGCAGATAGCGCGGAACCGACCGTTGTCTCGTTATAGCCGTCATAGCTCGAGCTGCCATTCCGCAGGAAACCCTTACGCTTGGCGCTGTCGTTCTCAGTCTCGTTGTCCTTGCCGGCCGTCACGACCAGATTGCCGCCGGACTGGATGCTGAGATCGGCAACGTGATCGCTGTCCCCGGCCGTCACGGTCGAGGCCGACACTGTGGTGTCGCCGCCGGAGATGATGGTTGTACCATCCCTGCCGGAGATCGAAGAGCCGACTGCGGTGGTATCATCCAGATGGCCGGAGGCCTTTTCCTTGATGGAGGTACCGAGGAAGCCGGACTTCT
Organism: Rhizobium sp. LEGMi-198b; assembly: GCF_054114205.1. NCBI lineage: Bacteria > Pseudomonadati > Pseudomonadota > Alphaproteobacteria > Hyphomicrobiales > Rhizobiaceae > Rhizobium > Rhizobium sp. LEGMi-198b. Next base: position 190,580 of record NZ_JBSYVH010000007.1, read on the forward strand.
TCGAAGAGGAGTGAACGTCGAGCGTCGAGGAATCCGTCGCCTCGGCGATGGTCACATCGCCAGTGGCCTGCAGACCGAGTGACCCTTCAGCGGAGATCTTCGAGCCGATCACATTGAGGTCGCCACCGGATTTGGCGACGAGATCGCCGCCGGCTGTAATCTCGGAGCCGGTGTGCGTGGTCGACGATGACGAGTTTGCCCCGAAGTTCGACGAGGATTGGCTCTGCGACGTCGAGATATTGATATCGCCTTTGGAGGTCAGGCCGACACTGCCATCCGCCGATAGTTGCGCACCTGAGATCAGCAGGCCCGTATTGCCGTTGACAACCAAATTGCCGGTCGCGATGAGCTGCGAGGCTTGCTGATCAATGCCGGCCGTTTTGGTGTAGCCGTCGTTGGTCAGACGAGCGACATCGGTCGAGATTACATTGACCGGTCCTTGTTTCGCCGTGACAGTCAGATTGCCGCCAGCCTTTGCCGTGGAAGCGCTGATATTGACGTTGCCATCGGCGGTGATGCCGAGATTGGTGCCGGCAGTGATGCGGGTGCCGGTTGCATTCTGCTGGCCGCCATTGTCGACCTTGGTGGCGGCGAGCGTTACGGTCTGGCCGGAAAGCTGGGCTGAGCCGCCGGTGGCGATCTTGGCGCCCTGTGAGTTCAGCGTGCCGCCGGCGGCGATCTGCAGGTTGCCGGCGGCCGATATGCCAGCATTGGTATTGACGACATTCTGGCCGCCGATGTTCATCGTCTGGGCGGCCAGCGTGATGCCGTTGGTGGCATTGAGGTTCATGTTGCCGCCGGCGAGGAAGACGCCGCCATTGGCCTTGATGTCGGTGGCATTGATGGTCATGCCGTCGGCGGCAGCAATGGCGCCGGAATTGTCGACGGAGCCGGCATCGATGCTGACCGTGTTGCCGGCGATGACGGCGGCGCTGTTGTTGACCTTGGCGCGGTCGGCGGCCGAGAGATAGACGACGGGCACCAGCACCTGCGCCCCGTCGACGATCTCGGTCTGGTAGATGACGATCGACTGGGTGAGCGACGCCGCCTGCTCGGGCGTCAGCGCCTGGCCGAGGGCAAGGCCGTTGGTCTCGGCATAGGCGACACCATTGTCGAGCAGCGACTTCATCTGGTCGGTGGCATTGTTGCCGGGAATGAAGGAGCCGGAGCCGAGGCCATCGCCGACCAGTTGCCGCATCTGCTCGTCAATGAGCTGGTTGTCGAAATAGGCGTCGCCGAGGAAGGGAACCTGCGTCTCCGGCGTATAGCCGATCCGGTCGATAAAATAGGCCGAGCCGTAGAACTTCGATACGTCGAGGAAGGCTGCCCGCGTTTCGAACAGGAAGACCTGGCCGGGAACGGTGCCGCCGACGCCACCGGACTGCGGCTTGGCAAGCGCGGCGAGCTGAGCGCCGTTCACCTGCAGCATCTGGGCAAGATTGCCGTTGTTGCCGATGGCGGCGGTGAGCTTGCCCATCAAGCTATTGGGATTGACCGAGGCGCCACCGGTGGTCAAGGCAGTCGAATTGATCGAAGGTCCGCCGGCGGCGGTCACGCCGTTGCCGCTCAGCGAGGCGCTACCATTCGCCGTCAGGCTGCCGCCGCTGATCGAGGCGCCACTGGCGGTCAGGATGCTGCCATTGACCGAGGCACTGCTGGCCGCCGTCAGATTATTGCCGCTGATCGACGCACCAACGGCCATCAGGCTGCTGCTACTGACCGTTGGAACACTTCCGATCGTTGTGCTGCCACCCCCCAAGGACGGGCCGCTACTGACACTCGCACCGCCATTGGCAGCGACACTGGTAAGCGCGGCGTTGACATTGAACAAGGCGCCGCCCGCCGTCATGCTGTTAAGTGCCGAGAGCGGATTGCCGGGATTACTCAAGGCCGCGAAGCCTGCGCCTCCCGACACGGATCCCGCGGCGGAGCTGTTGTTGATTGCGCCGAATGAGAGACTGAGTGCGCCGGCAGCCTTGATGTTGCCTGAAGCGCCGCCGATGATCTGCGAGTTCGAGACAATCGAGGTGCCATTGGCGATGTTGCGCGACGGATCAGCGGTGCCATTGGCATTGTAGGCCGTGCACGCACTTTCGGCACTACAGGTCAGCGTTGTCGTGCGATAAAGCGCAACACCTTCGTTGGTGAGTGCGGATCCCCTTAGCGTCGCGTTGCCGTCGGCCTCGATCGAGCTGTAGGAATTGGTGAGATTGGTGGCATCGATCGTCAGATTGCCGCCGGCGTGGATCACCGCCTCGGCACTCAACGACGCCGTAAACCGATCCTCATAGACCGATTGGCTGATATTGGCGCCGCCGTCCCAGGTATAAGTCGTGCTGGTGTCGGAGCCGCTGCGGACGACTTCATCGACGATGAAGTATCTGGAGGGGTTGTTAGGATCGAGAACGGGATTACCGTTCGCATCCTTGGGAACACGAGCCTTGATCCAGTCGAAGATCGGGCGAACTTCTGTCGGGCCACTGCCGCTGACCCAGGTCCAGGCGCGGTAGGAGGTGCCATCGGCGAGCGTTGCGACCGAATACAACAGCGGCTGGTAGTCGGAAAACAGTCCCGGATCGACGCCCGCATAGAGCTGGAACATATTCTGGTCGGTCGATTCCAGATAGGCGAAGGGCTGACCGGCGACAGCAGGATTAAGGACGAAAGTACCGACGACAGCACCGGAGGAGACCAACTGGCCCATCACCCAGGTCGGCGCCGCCGATCGCCTGTTGCTGAGATTCCCGGTGAGGATCGACATGTCGCCGCCGGCCTGGATAAGACCGGACACATTGGCGACCGCCGCATTGCGCTGACCGGCAGTAGCCCCCTGGATGGTCAGCCCATTGTTGGCGACGATGGCCCCTTGATCATTGGTGAGCACGCCGCCGACGAAGAAGTTGGCGTTGTTGCCGGCAAAGACGAGGCCGGAGGGGCTGTTGTAGAAATCCCCTGATACGTTGAAGGTGAGATCGTTGCCGGCGGCGAGCAGACCGGCATTACCGAGCGACGGCAGATTAAGCGTCAGGTCGTGCGCGGCAAGCAGCGAGGTGCCGGCCGTCGTGGTAAGGCCTGCGGCGGAGACGGTGATGTCGCCGGAGCCGCCACCGTTGGTGACAGCGCTGACGTCGGCGTTGGAGAGGTCGGCATTGCCGGAAAGATTGAGTGTCAGGCCGCCGAAGACGAGATTGCTGCCGGAAAGATTGGCGGAAGAGGCGTTGACGATCAGCGTGCCGGCGCCGGCAATCGCGCTGCCCCGGCTGCCGGAAAGATCGAGGGCGCCGGTGTTGAGGGTGAGATTGCCGCCGACACGGGTGGTGCTGGTATAGCTGATGGAACCGGGTGCGGTGAGCGTGGCATTGCCGAGGCTCTGCAGGCTGGCATAGCCGATGTTCTGCGTTGCCGTGGCGGCAACACTGCCGCCTGAGAGCAGTACATTGGCGTTGATGCTGCCGCTGGAGGCGGCAAGTGTCATCGCGCCGGTGTGCTGCAGCATCAGGCTGCCGCCTGAGGCCGCACTGGTGGCGGCAAAGTCGACGCCGGACACCAGGCTGTTGATTGTCATCGACCGGGCAGCAAGATTGGCGTTGCGCGCGGCCAGCGACTGGCCGCTAAGCGTGATCGCATTGCCGGCATTTACCGTCAGGTCGCCATGGGCAACGGCATTGGTGCTGACATTGCCCGCCGCATTGGCGGTGATGCTGCCGGCGGCCATCAGGCTGCTGACAGAGATGTCGCCGGACGTCGCCTGCAGCGTCAGATCACCCGCATTGCCGAGAACGATATTGCCGCTTGCCGATTGGCTGGTGGCGGTAAAATCGACGCCGGCGACGATGACATTGCCGCTGATGCTGGATCCGGTGATCGAGACGTCGCTGGCGCCAAGAAGCTGGCCGTTGATCGCAATCGCGCCGGGGCTGGTGGACGAGCCGATCGCCACCGTGCCGTGGCTGGTGATATTGCCGCCGGTAAGGGCGCTGGCCGCCACATCGAGACTGCCGGCAACGATCAACGTGCCGGCCGTGACGCTTGTCGCAACGATGTCGAGATCGCCACTAGATCCGAGAGCGATGGCGCCGTTTGACGATTGCGCGGTAGAGGCAAAATCGACGCCGGTGACGGCCTGACCGACCTGGACGGCCTGGCCGGAGAGCGAGACATCATCGGCGCTCAGAAGCTGGCCGGTGACAATGACACTGCTGCTGCCGGCAAGGGTGACATCGCCATGGGCGGTGACGGCGCCGGCTGTAATGGTGGCAGCGCTGGCGTCGATATCGCCGGCCGACAGCATGGTCGACGTTGCAAGACCGGCGGAGGCGTAAAGATCCATGGCGCCGGACGATGCCAGCACGATACTTCCGCCGGCGGCATTGGTCGCGGCAAAATCGATGCCGGAGATCAGGGTGGGGGCGCTGATGCTGCCGCCATTGATGGTGAGGTTGCCGGCGGCAAGCACCTGGTTGCTGACATCGACATTGCCGAGAATACCGACCTTACCGTGGCTGGTGATGCCGTCGGCCCGAAGATTGGCCGCCTGTGCCGTAAAGTCGCCAGCCGACAACATGATTTGCGAGACGATATCGCCTGTCGCGGTGAGGTTCATGGCACCCGATGATCCGAGCACGATATTGCCGCCGGCCGCGGTGGTGGCGGCAAAGTCGATGCCGGAGATCAGCACCGGCGCGCTGATGCTGCTGCCGTTGATGGTGAGATCACCGGCTGCCAGGATCTGGCTGGTGACATCGACGTTGCCGTTGATCCCGACCTTACCGTGGCTGGTGATGCTGCCGGCCTGGAGATCGGCAGCCGTCGCAGCAAAGTCGCCAGCAGACAGGATGGTGCCGGCTGTGGCATCGCCGGAGACGGTGAGGTTCATGGCGCCCGATGATCCGAGCACGATATTGCCGCCGGCCGCATCGGTCGCGGCAAAATCGACGCCGGACACCAGAAGGCCGGCACTGAGGCTGCTGCCGTCGATGGTGAGATTCCCGGCCGACAGCACTTGGCCGCTGACATCGACGCGACCGGTTCCGGTCGTCGTGCCGCTGGCCTTCAGATCGACGGTACCATGGCTGGTGATGCTCCCCGCCGTCAGGTCGAGCGCTTGCGCTGTGAGCTCGCCGGCGGACAACAGCGTGCCGATGCTGAGATCGCCCGTCGATGTCAACCACACGTCGCCGCTCACCGTCTGGACGATGTTGCCGCTGGCAGCCGCGGTGCTTGCGGAATCGACCCCGGAGACGATGGCGCCGGCGGTGATGCTGGAACCGGAGATAGTGATGTCGCCGCCGCCAAGAACCTGGCCATTCACTGTGGTCGCGCCAGCAAGCGTGATGTCCTGATGCCCGGTGATCGCGTCGGCAGTGAGAGTGGCCGCGCTGACATCGATGGCGCCGGCAGCCTGCATGGTCGATGCCGCGGCGTTGCCGCTGACCGCAACCGTCAGATCGCCTGCCTGGCCAAGCACGATATCACCGCCGGCAGCATTGGTGGCGTCAAAGTCGATGCCGGCGACAAGGGTTTGGGCACTTAAGCTCTGGCCGGTGATCAGCACATTGCCGGAGCCGAGCACCTGACCATTGACGACGATGGCGCCGCCGAGCGTCACATCGCCATGCGCCGTCATGGCATCGGCCGTGACGGTCGAACCGGCAGCGCTGAGATCGCCCGCCGACAGCAACGTGCCCGTATTGATGTCGCCGGCCGAGGTCAGCGTCAGATCGCCACTGCTGGCAAGGACGATGTTGCCACCGGCGGCCACCGTTGCGTCGAAGTCGATGCCGGAAACGACCGCACTCGCTGTGATGCTGGAACCGGAGATGTCAATGTTGCCGCCACCGAGGACCTGGCCGCTGACGGCAGTGGTGCCGGAAAGCGTGATGTCCTTGTGGCCGGTGATCGCGTCAGAGGTAACGGAAGCTGCACTGATGTCGATTGCGCCGGCGGCCTGTATGGTCGAGGCCGCCGCGGCGCCGCTGACCGAAACGGTCAAGTCGCCGGTTTGGCCAAGGACGATATTGCCGCTAACGGCATTGGTGGCATCGAAGTCGATGCCGGCGATGAGGGTCTGGGCCGACAGGCTCTGGCCGGAGATCGAGACGTTGCCGGCACCAAGAATCTGGCCGCTGACGCTGATGGCGCCGCCAAGCATGACATCGCCATGAGCCGTAACCGCATCAGCAGTGACGATAGTGCCGCTGGCATTGAGATCGCCGGCCGACAGCAGCGTGCCGGCGTCGACATTACCGGTCGAGGTAAGCGTCAGATCGCCACTGCCGGCAAGGACGATATTGCCGCCGCCGGCGGATGTGGCAGCGAAGTCGACACCGGAAACGATGGTGCCGGCCTCGATGCTGGAGCCGGAGATGGTGACGTCGCCGCCACCCAGGACTTGACCGTTAATCCTGGTCGCACCGGAAAGGCTGATGTCCTGATGACCGGTGATCGTGTCAGCGGTGACGGTGGCGCCGCTAACATCGATGACGCCGGCGGCCTGGATCGTCGACGCCACAGCCGCGCCGCTAGCGGAGACCGTTAGATCGCCGGTCTGGCCAAGGACGATATTGCCGCTAGCGGCCTTGGTGGCGTCGAAGTCGATGCCGGCGACAAGGGTCTGTGCTGACAGGCTTTGGCCGGTGATCGAGACGTTGCCGGAGCTCAGAATCTGGCCGCTGACGTCGATCGCGCCGCCGAGCATGATATCGCCATGGGCTGTGACGGAATCCGCGCTGACACTGGTGCCCGTCACGTTGAGATCGCCGGCCGACAGCAGCGTGCCGGCATCAACGATCCCCGTCGAAGCAAGGGTCAGATCGCCGCCGTTGGCAAGGACGATATTGCCGCCGCCAGCAGACGTGGCGGCGAAGTCAACGCCGGAGACGACGGCGCCGGCCTTGATGCTGGAGCCGGAGATGTCAATGTTGCCGCCGCCGAGGACTTGGCCGCTAATGTCTACGCGACCGCTTGCGGTCGTCGTGCTGGTCGCGCCGGCAAGGATGATATCCTTGTGACCGGTGATCGCGTCAGAGGTAACGGACGCTGCAGTGACGTCGATCGCACCGGCCGCCTGAATGGTCGATGCCGCCGCGCCGCCGCTGACGGAAACCGTCAGATCGCCTGTCTGACCGAAGACGATAGTACCGCCAGCGACATTCGTGGCATCGAAGTCAATGCCGGCGACAAGCGTCTGCGCCGACAGGCTTTGGCCGGTGATCGATACGTTCCCGGACCCGAGGATTTGATCGCTAACACTGATCGCGCCGCCGAGCGTCACGTCGCCATGAGCCGTGAGGCTGTCCGCCGTGACGGTCGAACCAGCAGCATTGAGATCACCGGCAGAGAGCAGCGTGCTGGCATTGATGATCCCGGTCGCGGTGAGGCTCAGATCGCCGCTGCTGGCAAGCACGATGCCGCTACCAGACGCAGCCGTCGCGGCAAAGTCGACACCGGAGACTATGGTGCCGGCCTTGATGCTGGAGCCGGAGACGGTGATGTCGCCGCCACCGAGGACCTGACTATTAACAGTCGTCGCCCCGGAAAGGCTGATGTCCTGATGACCGGTGATCGTGTCAGCGGTCACGGTGGCCGCATTGACGTCGATAACGCCGGCAGCCTGTACAGTTGATGCCGCCGCGGCGCCACTAACCGAGACCGTCAGGTCACCGGTTTGGCCGAGGGTGATGTTGCCACCGGCGGCGTCGGTGGCGTCGAAATCAATGCCGGCGACCAGGGTCTGTGCCGACAGGCTTTGGCCGCTGATCGATACGTTGCCAGCGCCGAGGATCTGGTCGGTGACGCTGATGGCGCCGCCGAGCATCATGTCGCCATGCGCTGTGATGGAATCCGCGGTGACAGTGGTGCCTGTCGCATGGAGATCGCCGGCCGACAGCAGCGTGCCAACGTCGATATCGGCGGTCGCGGCCAGCGTCAGATCGCCACTGTTGGCGAGTGCGATGCCACCGCCAGAAGCAGCCGTTGCCGCGAAATCAACGCCGGAGACGATGACGCCAGCCTTGATGCTGGAACCGGAGATATCGATGTCGCTGCCGCCAAGGACTTGGCCGCTTACGTTAGTCGCACCGGCAAGCGTAATGTCGTTGTGGGCGGTGATCGCATCCGCAGTGATGGTCGCGCCGCTGGCATTGAGATTGCCGGCGGCCTGTATGGTCGGGGCTGTAATGGCGCCGCTGACCGCAACCGTCAGATCGCCGCTGGATGTGAGCGTGATCGTGCCGCCGGCGGCATTGGTGGCGTCGAAGTCGATGCCGGCGATGAGGGTCTGGGCCGCCAGGCTTTGGCCGGTGATCAGCACATTGCCGGCGCCAAGGATCTGATCGCTCACGCTGATGGCGCCGCCAAGCGTCATGTCGCCATGGGCCGAGATATTGTCGGCGGTGATACTCGCGGCGCTCGCATTAAGATCGCCTGAAGACAGCAGCGTCCCGGCAGTGAGCGCACCAGAGGCGGTCAATGTGAGATTGCCGGTTCCGGCGGCCGTTGTGCCAAGGACAATCGTGCCGCCGGCGGTGTCGGTGGCGGCGATATCGACGCCGGAGACAATGGCGTCGGCCGCAATGCTGGACCCGGAGACGCTAACATTGCCGCCACCAAGGACCTGGCCGCTGACATCGACGCGACCGCTGCCTGTCGCCGTGCTCGTGGCGCCGGCAAGGGTGATATCCTTGTGGCCGGTAACGGTGTCGGCGGTGATCGTCTGGCCGACCGCATCGATCGCGCCGGCGGCAAGGATCGTCCCGATCTGGACGGCGCCGGTGCTGTCGTCGATCGTCAGGTCGCCGCTACTCGCCAGCACGATATTGCCGCCGGTCGCCTTGGTTGCGGCAAAGTCGACACCGGAGGCTAGAAGATCGGTGCTGACACCATTGGCGTTGCCGTTGATGGTGATGGCACCAGCCCCGAGCAACTGGCTGGCGACATCGACGCCGGCATCGATGTCGATATTACCGTGGCTCGTCAGATTGTTGGCCTGCAGCAGGTTGGCCTGAGCGGTGAGATCGCCGGCCGACAGCAGCGTATCGACGTCGATCGTGCCGGCGGCGGCGGTCAGATCGAGCGTGCCGGCCGTCCCGAGAGTGATATTGCCGCCGGCCGCATCAGTGGCGGTAAAATCGACGCCGGAGGCAATCGTCGTTGCCTGAATGCCGGCCCCGGAGATGGCGATATCACTGCCGCCCAGGATCTGGCCGCTAACGTTCACGAGACCGTTTGCGGCCGTCGCGCCGGTGGCGTTGATTGTGATGGTGCCGTGGCCCGTGATGGTCTGGGCCGTCAGCGACGTCGCATCGACCGTGATGTTGCCGGATGACAGCAGGCTTGCGGCATTGACCGCACCGCTTGTTGCCGTCAGTTGTAGGTCGGCGGCGCTCGCCAGCACGGTTCTGCCGGCCGCATCCGCCTGCGTTGCGGCGATGTCGAGGCCGGAGACGGTGGCGCCGGTCGATATCGAGCGGCCGGTAGCGGCAATCTTGCCTTGCGCGAACACCGTGCCGGCAATGGAAATGTCGAGACCGGCGGTAAGGCCGATATTGTTGTAGCTCAGCAGCGATGCGGCCGCGATCGCGCCGGAGGTCGCCGTGACCGACAATGCGCCCTTGCTGCTGACGGCCCCCGTGAGGCTGATATTGCCGGCCGACGCCGACAGTGACGCTATTCCACCGGCCGTGACATTCGCACCAGAGATGCCGCCCGCCGATGTCATCGCCACATTCATGGCGCTGTTGACGTCGCCGGTCACACTCAACAGGTCCGCGCCGCTCGACAAGGCGATATCGTCGTCGGCAGCGACCGATTGCAGCGTGATGCCGGCATCGGCCTGAATGGCGAGCTTTGCCTTCGAGCTCACCTTGGCCGCCGTCACCTTGGACTTCGAGGTGATGGAGACGCCCTGGCTGCCCGACACATTGCCGATCGAAATCTTGCCGTCGGCCGACAGCGTCAGGTCTCCGGCATTGGCGGCCATGTCGCCGCTCATATTGACGCCGGCGCCCTTCTCGGTGACGACCATCTTGATGCGATCGGCCTGCATGGCGCCGAGCGCTGTGCCATCGATGGCGTATTCCGGCGTGCCGGAGACGGAGGTCAGTGCCGTCGCCTCGCCCGTCGCATAGTCATATTTGTTCGCTCCGGCCGTCAGGCGCAGCGTCTTGCCGTAGACCGGGCCGTTGACGTGAATGCTGCGGGAGACGACGTCGAAGAGATCGACAGAACCGGGGCTGGCCGCAAAGTTGCCGCCGGCGCCCTCGAAGGTCACATCGCCGCCATTGACGGTAAACCCTGTCAGGCTGCCGTCGGCGCCGATGGTGGGAACGCCGGTGGTCAGGGTGGCATGCGGCGTGTTGATGAAGCCGCAGCCGTTGCAGGTGATTCCGTTAGGATTCGCTACTATGACGTCCGCTTTGGTGCCGAACACTTCCGTCGGGCCATTCAGGGCCGAGCGGTTGCCGCTGGTGACTTCGTTGAGGATCACCGAGGCGGGGTTCGAGGCATTGAGGTTCGGATTGCCCGGCGTCACCCCGCCGAGGTTCGAGGTGCCTTCCTCGCCCTTGAAATTGTTGAGGATGGCACCCTGGGTCCCGACATTCAGGTCGTTGTATTTGTTGTGCGACAGTCCAGCCGCGTTTGGGGTGACGATGTCGACCAGCGGCACGCCGTTCGGAGCCGCTCCGACACTCGGCTGGTTGGCGACAGGGGCCGTCGTGCTTGCCGAGATCGATTGGGCATTGGCAATCGCCGGCTGGAATATCAGCAGGCCGCTCAGCAGCAGCGCCAAAGACTGGTGGGCAAAACGCATGAGGCGGTGGCCAAGGACCTCGCCTGCTTCGATGCCGCATTTTGCTGTCGCAGGCTTACGCCGCACGATCATCCTGCTCATGGCACGCCTTCCGGTGCTTGATTTTTGCGACAGCTCAATACCGTCTTGGTTGTAGTGGCATGCAGAGCGAGACCATGGCTTCGGGATGGGAGTCAACGTCGGCATGGGTTTGAGGTAAACGGATTTAAAACAAAAAATCTGTTATTTGGTGCGATCGCGGCGGCCCCCGATTGTGCCGCGATCGCACAGTTCGCTTTAGTCTCTCTTGGCCGGTGGCGTCTTCACACCGCCGTCGAGCCTCTTGTAAACTTCGCCCAATTGCGACTTGGGCGCCGGGCACTTTCTCGAACGGGCAAGGTCGGTCAGCACCTGGTTGCGATTGCGCAAGGCGTCGATCTCGACCTTCTCCGGTGATTTTGGATCCATGAAGAATAGCGCCGGCCAGAAGAGAAGAACGCCGGTGGCGCCTAGAATGACGTTTTTGCCTTGAGCTTGCGAGCGCTCCTTGACCGTTGCAAGAATCTGGCGTTCGTTGGCTGCGAATTCGCGCGAAACCCCGCCGCAATCAAGCCCACCGTCGCCAACATTGGTCGAGGCGATCGGGTGCGCCTCGCGGCCACCGCAGCTCGAGAGCGCGATTGCACAGCAAAGGAGTGCAGCCGCAGAACGCAACGCCAGAGGCGCTGTCTTGTTGTCTTTTCGAATGACTAAATTCATGATTTTCCTCTTTATATTGGTTACCACCGTACGGAGGAGCTGACGAAAAGCAGTCCCGTATTCTTTTTATCGACAGTGCCGGCCAGCACGTCGGAATAGCCGATGTCGAGATTGAGATTGCCGCCTGCGAGCTTGGCCCCAACGGTCCAGCCGAGCATGTCGCCGCCCTCGATCTGATAGCGCGTCTGAGAGGCGATCCGGCCGTAGTCTAGCCCGGCATAGGGGCGGAACTCGCCGAGCAATTTAGCAAGGGCGGCATTGTCGACGAAGGGCTGCGTCCGCCAGACGAAATCATTGCGAATGAAAAAGCCGTCATTGCCGTAAAGCGTGCTCTCGCGCGTACCGCGGACGGTGGAATTGCTGCCGAGCGAGATCTGTTCGGCTCCGAACAGATTGTCCGGCGAATATTGTCCAGTCAGGATCGAATTGACCTCAAAGCGCTGTTCGCCGAGCTGGAGCGGCCGGGTCATGGTGATGGTGCCGGTGAACTTTGAGAACCGCGGATCGGCATTGCCTGCCCCGGCATCGCCTGGGTCGACGGCATCAAAGAGGTTGAGACCTTGGTTGTAGGAAAGATCGAAGACCCAGAGGCCGCCCAGCATGCGCCGCGAGTGAGAGATGCCGAGGTCCCCGACGGTATATTTGCGGCTGCCGACCTCGATCTTGCTGCCGAGCAGGAAATTGTTGGTTTCCTTGTAGGTTAAGCCGCTGTTTAAGGTGGTGATCGAATCCTTGTCGCGGAGGATGACGCGGTCGGCACCGACACCGAGCTGCTTGGAATTGCCCGACGTCTGCAAGGTCCCGAAATTGCCGGGAACCGAACTGTCATAGCCGTACCAAGCGCCGTTTGCCGAGAGCGTCCAATAGCCGTAGGGGACGCTGACATTGCCGGTCAAGCTATCGCTCCGGCCTTGGCCGTCATCCCGCCAGGGATAGTTCGGCCCCGTATGCTCGTAGCCAAAGCTCCACTGATCATTGACGCCGAAGAGGTTGTCGTAACCGAGGGAGGTCGATGTCTTTGAGTATCCCGTCTGTTCTTGGCCGAGGTTGCTGTTGCCGAAGGAGACGTGCCAGGGATGGCTGGGCTTGTTCTCGATATTGAGGATGGACGTGCCGCTGGTCTTACCTGGCAGCATTGCCGTCTTGGCGTTGTTGGAACTCAGCCGATTGATCTGGTCGAGGCCCTGCTCGATGTCGCGCAGGTTGACGATGTGGTCCTTCATGCCGGGAAAGGCGGTGGCAAGCATGCCGGAGCCCATCACACCGGAAACAGGCGCCGGCTTGCCGTTGATATAGATGTCGGAGAGATCGCCCTCGACAGCGACCAGACGCAATGTCTTCGTCTTGGCAATGTCTTGCGCCGGCACGTAGACACGCGAGGTGACGAAACCCCTGTTGAGATAGAGATAGGTCAAATCGCGGAGCAACGTGTTGATATCGCCGACACCGATGCAATGGTTGCGATAGGGTGCCGTCACCTTGTCGATATCAGCGGTCGGGAATTGCTTGACCCCCTCCACCTCAACATCCGTGACGGCAAAACAGGGGCCGCCTTTTTGCGCGCCGGCGGCCTGCCGTTCACCGGTCGGCACCTCCGAGGGCTTCGGCGTGCTCTTGCGCAGCGCATCGAGGCGCTGCTCTTCATTCCGCTGCGCGTGGCGGCGGGCGAAATCGTCATTTGGCGATTGCTGCGCAACCGCCATCGACGCCGTCAGAGCCGTGGCAAGCAACACAAGGATACGCATGATGAGGGAGGACGCCGCGAAGGCAAGACTGCGTGGAGCAGCCGTCGGTTGCCGAGCCGAGGTCATGAATCGTTCAGTCGCGCCGTCAGTTGGAAGCCGGTTTCCGCAACGCGTCCAAAGCCGCGTCCAAACCCTTCAGTGAGAATTTGATATTGACCCTCTGGCCATTCATCATCTGCACGTGACCGATCCCATCCGATGCCTTTGCAAGTGCGGCGACCATCTTCGCATCCAGCTTCTGCTGCGCCCAGCAACCGGCCTGGTTGCAATTGCGATAGGCAAGCTGAACGACGGGCTTATCGCTCGCATCGATGCTGAGCCCCGCCGGCAGGTACATGTTGAGTGGCACAAGCGTCGTCAGCACGAGATCACTCACCGCCTGCTTCCCGCCTTTCTGCGTAGGCGCAGGCGTTGCAGGCGCTTTCGCAATCGCCAAGGTCAGAATGTTGACGTCCTGCTCGCCCTGCTTCACCGTCGCGATCTGCGCCGCTTCGCAATTCGTTGTCGCCGAACCGTCCGCTGCCTTGCCATCGACGCAGCGATAGTACCAGTCGTCAAACTTCTGCACACGGGCTTGCGGCGCCGGCTGGCCCGCCGCAGGGGTACCAGCGGAATTCTGCTGAGCGCCAGCATTGGTCGACCCTGCCGCGCCTGCCGCCGGCTGCTCTTGAGCCATGCCCGAAGACGCACACAGGACGGAGGACACGAGAATTATGGATGCAAGGCTCTTGGTGGAAAACATGTCATTCAAAACGGCAAACGTCATGCAAACCTTCCTAAGGTCAAAACTACTCGATTGAGCAAGACAGCGCCTTGCCCACCGACAAATTATCGAATTCATGAAACAGCACTTGAGACAGTGCAGCCGCTCATCGGCCTGACCTGCTCCATAGCAGACTTCATTCGGCACACGGATAGTTAGAACTGAGATAGGCGCATATTCGCGCTCGTTTTTGATGAGCAGCGTGCATTTTTGCAACATTTACGTTTGTATTCGTCGAATGCAATTTAATCGCTTAATAAAAGTTAATTCCGCTTTGAAAGCAGGCGACCGGATGAAACTGACAATGGGCATAGCCACCCAGATTGTTCCCGCAGACAGACCCGATGATCTCTGACCAAGGAGGACCCATCCGCCTGGTCCTGACGACGGAGCGAATAGCCTCGTGGAACGTTCTTCTGTCAGAGAGGTTTGAACGGCAGATCAAGAAGCTCATGCCGTTCTCCCGCCTAAAAAGGAGAACGAATATGCCGACAAATGCACCGAAATCCGACGAGACGCCTCGTGATCCCAATCCATCGCCTGGAGTGTCTGATCGCACCCAGGAGAAGCCGCCAGTGACGCCAGCAAAGGATCCGGAAGACAGTAAAAATCCGAACGATCCGCCGCTTGATCCAGCACTGTTGCCAACCGGCGATCCGTCTGGAGCGGCGTGAACACCGTTGGCTACTCTGCAATGTCCTTGGATTGAGCTTGCGTGAGAAGTTCAGTCTCTAAGTTCGATCCAGACCGGGGCGTGATCGCTCGCATGAGGTAGAGCGCGGATCGACTTGTCGACACCTGCCCGAATGAGGTCATCTGCCAATACGGGGCTGAGCAGGACATGGTCTATGCGCAAGCCTGCGTCGCGGGCGAACGCGTTGCGGAAATATTTCCAGAAAGTGTAGATGCGCTGATCCGGGTAGAGATGGCGCAACGCATCCGTCCACCCTTGAGCAACAAGATCCCGGTAAGCTGCCCTCACTTCCGGTCGAAACAACGCATCATCGCGCCAGCGCTCAGGCGCGTAAACATCGAGGTCGGTCGGCATGACGTTGAAGTCGCCGACGAGCGCAACAGGAATGTCCAGCGCGAGCAGTTCTTCCGCATAAGCAGTCAGGCGTCGGAACCAGCGCAGCTTGTAATCGAACTTGGGCCCGGGCGCCGGATTGCCGTTCGGAAGATAAAGGCATCCGATGAGCATCCCGTTGACCGCCGCCTCGATATAGCGGCTGTGCGTATCGTCCAAATTGTCTGGAAGCTCACGGCGCGTCTCGATCGGCTCGTGTCCCTTCGCCAAAATGGCAACGCCGTTCCAGCTTTTCTGGCCATTCCAGATCGCCCCATATCCGGCTCTTTCAAGCGCGCGCCGAGGAAACTTTTCATCCGGCGCCTTCAGTTCCTGCAGGCAGACCACATCCGGAGAGGCCTCCGCCAGCCAATGCAGGAGAATGTCGAGGCGGCCGTTGATGCCGTTGACATTGAAACTTGCGAGCTTCACCGACGTCAGCGCTTCGACTTGCGGTCGCCGCGATCGCCTTCACCGGGCTTGGCTTCCTGCTTGGCCTGATGACGGCGATCTGCCGACAGCGATCGACCAACGTCGGCACTCTCCTTGAATTGACCCTTTTCGTTTCGGCGGACGTAACGCTTGTCGGTGCCGGTGTCGATGAGTTCACGCTTGCTCATGAGATGGGTCCTTTTCAGATCGCTGCATCAGCAGAACGCATGCGCTGGGAAAAAGATGCAGGCGCCGGCGTGATCCGTTTCCGACCGGAACAAGACATAGGTCAAAACATGCCCTTGCTCGATGGTCTATAGCTCGAGTGGCAAAGTGATGGGCCTATTCTCGGTCTGGCCTTCTCATTCTTGCCTGTAAGAAATGCTCCGCTATGTGGGTTAGGATGGATGTTGAGGAGAACAAAGTCTCGGTGAGTTCTGACGCGCCCACACAGATGCCACTCCAGGCGCAAAACCCTAATATCATGGATGAGGTGGAACGCCTTCTGAAGGGGCGTACCCGTGATATTCGCCTAAGGGGCGAGCTTTATCGCCTCTATCAAGAACGCTCCTGGCTTCGAACGGCCAAGATTATTCGCTCATGGATGATTTGGGTCGCTTTGATCGACGTGCTGACATGGGGCCTCAACGCAATCCTGCTTCCAAAGGCGATAGCGATGGCGATGCTTCCGCCGGCCTGCATCCTTCCTCCGGCCGCGTTGACCACGGCCTTTATCTGGAAAATACCGCGCGCTTTCCAGCTCCAAAGGATTGTCCTGATCGCAGGCATGTTCCTTATCCTCCTGTCAGTAGCGCTGGTGGGCGTGAATGCGGGAGGCGAGTTTTACGAACGACATTTGAACATCATGCTGTTCGTGGCCATTACCGCGATCATCATCTTTGGCATACCGCTGGCGTGGACGACGATGATCGCAGTCATGGCGCTTGGTCTCTATCTGTTTTTCCAAATGCGGAACCCGGGTGTCGAATTGGGAAGCTTGGAAGCGGCCACGCTGTTCTTCGCCAGCGGCATCGTCGCAACGGTCGTAGCCCGGCGCACCATGACGATTTTGGCGCAGAAGACCTTCCTTCTTGAGTTGCGAGACAAGAGCCGAGTGGCGGAATTGGCCGATGCGAATGCTCGGCTCGAACTTCTTGCGAGAACGGATCCCCTGACCGGCATCGCCAACCGACGATGGATGATGGAAATGCTCAATCGTCTCTGGAGTGGGGACAGCCCACGCACGGAGGGGATTGCCATGCTGATGTGCGACATCGATCATTTCAAATTGCTGAACGATAGTCTCGGTCATGGCGAGGGGGACCGCTGCCTGGTAAAAGTCGCCGGCATCATTCAAAGCAGCATGAGAAAAAATCGCGACCGTGTGTCACGCTATGGCGGCGAAGAGTTTCTCATTGTACTTCCGGGCGTGAGTGAGGAAGAGGCGATCTCGGTCGCCGAACGAATTCGAGAAGGCGTAGAAACTGCCTCCCTCCCGAATCCTGCATCCGGAATGTCGCCATGCGTCACCGTCAGCATCGGGGTAGTCCACGTACCGGACGTTGGCATTGTCTCACCGGAGCAGCTTCAGAACCAGGCTGATGAGGCTCTTTACCTCGCCAAGCAATCCGGTCGAAACCGAGTGGTGCTTTACAAGCCAAGCTCGCCGAACGCATGAGCTGCAGTTACTTGTGGCAACACGTCCGGCGTGCGGACGATCACCGCGGCTGCGACACTGATGATGCTGCTGTCGATTGTCCTGCTCGTGGTCGCAAACCTGCTGGCAAGACGAGGAGGCAAGGCAAGCAAGCCTCAGAGCTGACAAACCTACCGAATGCGGTACACAAGCCTCGCGTCAGTGCAAAGGTTTGACGGGTGTCGCAGCGAAGGACTCGATGCCTTCGAGTTCGACCGTCTGGAGGAATTGTTCAAACGCCTCCGCGTCGGTGTCGAACACGTCCATCCAAACCGTGATATCGAGCCCTTCATCGACGACCTGAAGGTTCCATCCGCAGTCCTCACCAAACGGTCGAAAAATTTCGACGATCACGCTTGTCCCGTCGACAATAAACGGCCGGGACAGGGGAGAATATTCAAAGTGCGGATTACAATCATTATCCGCACCGGCCAAACTATCCGTCATACCGTCTCTCCCGGCTAGCTCCATGCCCGCGAATACAGCAGCTCACGGAGCTGGCTTTGCTTTGTCACACCGATCTGAAACCAATAGACAAGCTCTCGCGCCGCCTCCTGAGCTTCCGCGCTCGCGTTTTCGCAACACCGGTCCTCGCAATAATCTCTTAGGAGCGTTTGCATCATCATAACGTCTTCCGGATAAAGCGGCGGCGTCCGGCGGCCAAATGCCTGAACCATCCCATCCTCCTACAAAGGTCACACCGCCTTCAGACAGTAGGCATAAAATCCGGTTCGCCAATTAACTTTGACATAGGGGGCATCATTCCTCGACAAAGGAACGCTCATCCGAACAGCGCCGCCCGACGCTCACCTCGATTGAATGCGCTCCTTATTGGGGGCACGTTCTATCAATAGAAAACGTAGGCGAATGCTTACATGAGAGAAATTCTGCACATTGGGGATGTCATGGAGGATGACGATTGGCTCTTGTTGCCCTTTCAGCGGCCACATTTTGAAAACCCGAAGGCTTCGAACACGCAGAAGCTGAGCATGGCGCTGGTGCACTGAGCCGGCAACGAAGGCCGGCTCAGTGCCGATGCGACACTAGCTGCGTGGCGAAGACGTATAGGGACGAGTGTCAACGTCCGCGTCGACATAAGGATCGAGCGTATCGTCAAAACGCTGCCATCCCTGCCCTGCATAAAGTGCCCGACGCTCGCTGAGACTAACGCGCGGCAGACGTTCAAGGATCCGGTTTGCGATGGCGATCTCCTCGCCGTCAACACGCGCTACGACGAGCGAAGCGCCGCGTCGAACACTCTCCGCATAGACATTCGCATCCTCCTCCGGCACCCCGGACTTTATCAAAGCACCAACAATGCCACCGGCCGCGCCGCCGACGACGGCACCGCCTGCCGCGCCGGCCAGAGCGGCGACAAGCCAACCTGCGGCCACGACGGGGCCGACACCAGGGATGGCAAGCATTCCAAGCCCAGCCAGCAAGCCGCCCGCTCCACCGGCCACCGCGCCAATACCTGCTCCAGTGCCCGCGCCTTCGGCGGCTCTGTTGCCTTGCTCCTCGACCTTGCGGCCCTCGACGGTCCTGCTGACAATGCTGATATTGTCCGACGAGATGCCGGCGTCTTCCAACTGCTCAACGGCACGTTTGGCATCGTCATGGTGATCAAAAAGTCCAGCTACAGTTGCCATGAGATATTCCTTCCTTCGTGTTCTTGATTGCGACGGCCATTCACTTCGTGACGATGTTGCCCTGGTAATCCAGCGCAACCTGGACTGTCTTCGAGCCCTTCATCGCGGATGCTCGCCACACACCTTGATCATCGAGCTGCAGGTTGGTGATGTTGGTATAGCCGGCCTCTTCCATTCGCGATTTAGCCTGGCCTTCGGTGAAGCTGTTCTTGCCTTGTACCGGCGCCCCGGGGTTCTTTGTGTCTGGTGTCGCCACCGCAGGCGTCTCCTGCGTGGTCGTCGGCTTCTGGCTTTGTGCAAAGCCTGCCGAAGCGGCCATGAGAAGAGCGGTCGACATTAGTAAAATTTTCCTCATTGGATTCCTCGCTGTCGTTCCTCTGAATTGGGGGCGCAGACCTAATCGGTTGAGAGAATGTATGTTCCCGGGGGCGACCGAAGAATCTGCCGGAGGCTCAATCCCTCCCAAAAAGGAAAGGAGCTTAGGAATGATGTCTTTTGCCCTGGTGGATTCAGCGCGTGGTCGGGATTTCATTTCCCGGAACTCGCGTTTCAGCGGGGCGGTATCATAGACCGCCGCTGCGCCCATGATCTCCCCGATCATATCCAAAAGGCCAGGGAACCGCGAGCCGTCAGCCGAGTTGTGTTCTCATGGCAAGGAGCACAAAAATGCATCTCACGGACACCAAGGTCATCCGCGAAGGAAACATGCTGAAGGTCCAGTTCTCCGGCGAGGGAGGCGAAGCCGTTTCCGTTCAGATCAACAGCGGCGGCGTGCAGATGGATGATATTGCAGCGATCGATCAAGCCAAGGTGATGATGGTTCAGCTCACTGCATTCGGCACGCGGGACGGCGGCGGAAGCCTCAACGCCTATGATGCGCTGAGCAATGGCAATTTCGATCCGGGTCAACCGTATCCACCGGTCGATGGGTCGGAGACGAAACACTGACCGCCCACGGCGAGGAGATGATGAATGCAATGTCGTTTGCCCGGCGGGTGCGGGGTCTCTCGGCGGCGTCGTGCTGCTGGCCTCGGCCGTTCTTGAAGGAGAGCAAGTCATGCCAGACAACTCGAAAACATCCCCTGCAGTGGAATCCATGAAGCGGGAGCAGGCCGCGCAGCGGCGAAGGGCCAGCAAGGGTCAGCTCCAGCAAGGTCTCGAGGATACCTTTCCGGCTTCGGACCCGGTGTCTGTTACTCACAGCGACATTCCATCAGGCCGCGCTGATGCGGAGGAGGCCCAGCGGGTGAAACGTCAAGCCGATTTCTCGGCCAGTCCCGACGGTCGGCTGACTGACGACCAGGTTCGCTTCGGCCAGAGGCGAAGTGGCGACGGGCGGCAGGGACTTTTCTCTCACGCGAGGTCCTGGCGCGACCCCGAAGCGGAATCTCCATCAACGGCGGGAAGCATGCTCGACAATTTTCGGGAACGCATACGGGAACGACCTCTTCTAGCCGTCGGTGCCGCCGCGGTGGTGGCATATATTTATGCGCTCAGTTCTCATCGGGAGTGAAAGCGGCGAAAGCGGATAGGATAGCCGGTGGCGGTGGTTTCCGGCTGCGGGGCTGAGTTTCTGAAGCCTTCAGTTGCGACAAAACTCCGCATATCGAAAGCGCGAGTGGTGGCAATTGCTTATCTTCGCGCGCAATCCTGCCGGAACAGCGCTACATTCCAATCGAGCGCAGTTACGATTTTTCGTCGGGCCAACTCAGGATGAGCGGTAGCGCCACACTCGCGATCCTTCCGAGCGGCAATCGTTTCAACAAGCGAACGGAGACAAAGGTCATTGCCATCGCACCTACAAGTTTTGCCCATGGATAGGCGCCGAGCTGGGCGTGGGCGCTCGCATCTGCCCAATCGAGGTTCGTTCTGACAATGGTTGTCGCCTGCTGGGCAACGGCGGCCAAGCGCTCACGCAGATTTTCGATCTCGTCTCTGACATCGGCGATATCGCTTTTGAGGGCATCAAGGCGCCGGCGTTCGGCACCCATGTCGTCAATGGAGTTTTGAAACCCCTCTTCCGCCGGCGCATCAGCTTCGAGCGCGGCGAGATGCGCCTGCAACTCGGCATCCGTGCTAAAGCCTTCCGGCTGCCTAGAAGCGTTCATCTCGGGCTCCTTCATAGAAAAGATATCACAATGGTCGCAAGCATCGCCCTCATACGGCTTTGCTGGATCACAGGAGAACGCGCGACGATTCAAAAGGATGCATAAAAACGCGCTGGGCAGCCCGGCCACTCGCGACGAATAAGGGAGACAATATGTCGATTGTGCCGTCCGCCGAGCGTTGATCGCAGGGAACTTAGCTCACGGATATTCATTTATAAGCTGCGGTCTTCGTGGCCGCAGCTCAAGGTGTTAGCGCGGGTCACCGGAGCTTGAGCCCGCCGCGCTTGTAGCACGCGGCGGGCTCAGATAATTCGCAGTTGTTTTGCCTAAGCGTTAAGACGCCATTGCATAGAGGCGGTGCGTGGATTGAGCCGCACTGCGCGTCCTGAACCGTTGCACGAGATCGGCAAGGTTCTCGGTCTCCTGGGTCAGGCTCTGGGCGGCTGCGGTCGTCTCTTCCACCATGGCTGCGTTTTGCTGGGTGACCTTATCCATTTGATCACCGGCAGCCGAGACTTCTCTCAAGCTTGCCGCCTGCTCACGAGCCGCAACGGCGATCTGGGCGACGGTTGAGCTCATGGCAATGACCTGCTCGACGATTTGTTCGAGCGAAGTGCCGGATTCCCCGACAAGCTGCACACCGGTCGTGACTTGGGCGGAAGAGGTGGAGATCAGTTCCTTGATCTCTCTCGCTGCACTGGCCGACCGTTGCGCGAGTTCACGCACCTCTTGGGCGACGACAGCAAAGCCCTTGCCTGCCTCTCCCGCACGCGCTGCTTCCACGCCGGCATTGAGGGCAAGCAGGTTGGTCTGGAAGGCGATTTCATCGATAACGCCGATAATATTGCCGATCTTGGACGAAGAATTTTGAATCTCCGTCATCGCGTCAATCGCGCGGGCGACGATCGCGCCGCCGTTTTCCGCATTGGCACGGGCGGTCGCAACGGCGCTCTGGGCATGACTTGCCCCTTCCGCCGTGCCGTTGACGCCCCGTGTCACATCGCCCAACGCCGCGACCGTTTCCTCAATCGAAGCGGCTTGCTGTTCCGTACGACGGGCAAGATCGTGGGATGCGGAGGAGATTTCCGTGAGCCCCGACCTGATCGTGCCGACAGCGCGGATGACGGAGTCCACCGCCTCCTCCAGGCTGGAGACGGCGCTGTTGAAATGATCCCGAATGCGGACATAGCGGCGGTCAACCTCACCGACGCGCACTGTAAGGTCACCCTTCGAGAGCGCATCGAGACCGAGAGAGATCTGCTGGAAGGCATGTTCCATCACCTGGGCATCCGAAAGCCGCTCGGCTTCCTGGCGCAGGCGTTCTTCTTCGGCCGCAAGCCGAGCGCGCTCGGCATTGGCTTCCGCGACGACCTTGGCATGTCCGGTCTCTTGGAAGACCTTCAGCGAACGTGCCATGGCGCCGAGCTCGTGACGATGTTCAGTACCTTCGATCGTCATTGTGTCGTCGCCACGGGCAAGGCGCTCCATCGTCCACGCCATCTTGCGGACAGCAGAGGAAATCAGTCGCCCGATGAAATAGGCCAGTACGAGACCGATCACGATCAGAAGCCCGCTGATTACCAGCGTCGAGCGGGTCGCGGACGCAACTGTGGTATCGACCGAACCGTCGAGAGCCTTCTGTGCATCCATGACCGTCGCCTGCAGATCTCGGAAGCCGGTGGCGATTTTCGGCGCCAGAACATTAAGTTCGCTATCGCGGATCTTATTGGTCGCCAGCATCACGTCCCTGACGTCGCCAAGGCGGCCTGTATAGTTCTGCATGAGCCGACCGGCACCGAGAATACGTTTGTGCTGCAGTTCATTTTTTGCAGCCTTGGCGGCGTCGTCGTTCAAAGCCATGGCGTCGTTCAGCGCCGCCTGGGCAATGTCGTAGGACGCCAGATCGCCTGAGTGGATAAAACGCTCGGAGAAATAGAGGCTACGGTTCAAGGCTTCGAGCGTCGCGCCGGTCATATGCAGCAGCGTCACATCGTTCTGCCTCCATGCACTGCGCATCACGTCATTGAGCGCAATGCTGGTCCAAGGACCGAACTCGGTGACCTTGGCGATCAGGGCCTCGCGCCGGGCGTGAAGGGTTACGACCTGCTCGAAAGCCTTGCCATAGGCGTCAACATCCTGGCGGATGGTCGCCATGCCTGTCTCCAGAGAACTGTTGCCGGCAAAGCGTTGGTCTTCAGCGGCAAATGCCTTAACCCCTGCGCGGAAGCGGTCCACGATTTCCTGTGTCGGGTTGGATCTGAAAGCTTCCACCGACATCTGGATTTCGTGGAGCTGGTTGCTGTGATCCGAAATGGCAAGGCTCTGACCCGCAGTACCGCGATAAGAGGAGAAGATGGACGAAAGTCCGCCCATACCGGAAATTGCGTTGACCGACAGCAAGCTCATGAGCAGGATCAGCGGCAGGAAACCGGCCGTAATCTGTGCGCGGATGCCGAGTTTATTCCAAAAGCGCAACATCATAATCCTCTTTTGCTCACTGGCTCTTCGGCTGGTATTGGGCGATATTCTGGGGCGTGACGAGTTCGAACGGCACGTTGTTGACGCGCGGCACTTGCTGGCCATTGATGAGCTTGATTGCCGCATCGACTGCCGTCGCGCCCTGTCCGACCGCACTTTGAAGGATCGTCACATCGAGATCGCCCGCCTCCATCGCGGCGAGGGCGTCGTCGGTTGCATCGACGCCTGCAACAATGACATCTTTCATCGACATGCCATTCCGCTTCATGGCCCGGATCGCGCCGAGCGCCATCTCGTCGTTATTGGCGATAACCGCGTCGAACTTCACCCCGGCCGTTAGCCATTCCTGCATCTGCTGATCGGCATAATCCCGCGACCAATAGGCGGCTTGCCGCTCGACAACCTGCAGGCCTTTGCATTCGGGCGTGGCAATGACGTTGTCGATATCCTGAGTGCGGGCGCGGGCGGCTTGGTGGAAGGGCTCGCCCATCAACACCACGACACGTCCCTTGCCCTGCAGGAGAGAGCAGACCTGCTTGGTTTCCAACGTTCCCGATTCCGCTTCGTCGGACGCGACGACAACCTGATTTTCCGGCAAGTCGGAGAGATTCGAGGGAACGTTATTGATGTAGATCAGCGGAATATGGGCGTCGGCCGCAAGCTTGGTCATCTGCGGTCCGAGGTCGCCGTCGGAGACGGCAATGATGATGGCGTCGACCTTATCGGCGATCATCTGTTGGACCTGCTTCTTCTGAAGCTCGTTGTCGCCCTTGGCATTTTGCGAGACCAGCTTCAGCCCGGAAATCGTTTTTCCATGCGAAAGGACGCCGTTCAGCACCATCGCCCGGAATTTATCCAGATCGGACATTGCTACGCCGATCGTTTGTGCGCTCGCAGTGGAGGCGCACATCGCCATCACGAAAGCAGCAAATATGGTTTTCCTCATTATCCACCCCAGGGCGTTCACCAAACTGAGGACTTGTAATGAGTTTTTAGTTAAATTTTACTTTATGATAACCAATGATTTTAAGAACATCCTCAGGGCAAGCGCGGCTTCTTGAATATATCTCCCTCAAGAAGACCTAATTTCACTATGACTAAATAATATTCCACTCAAAAACGCCACCCATTAGCTCATCCTAGGCGACGTGGACAAATTTGAGCCAGTATCTGGCAGTGGCGAGGTGGACCATGCCGAGGAAGCTGCTGGCCAGTTGGTCGTAGCGGGTTGCGATGGCCCGGTTGATCTCGAGGCGGCCGAACATGCGCTCGATGCGGTTGCGCCCCTTGTAGAGCGTGCGGTCATGCTCAATCTCACCTGGCGGTTTGAGCGACCGGGGATGACGGGATTGATGTTCCGTTTCGCAAGGTCAGCACGGATAGCGTCAGCATCGTAACCCTTGTCAGCAAGCAGGGCATCCGGTGCCCGCTCTGGCAAGGCAATCAGGGCTTCATACGCCTTGCAGTCTGCGGCTTCGCCGCCCGTCAGGTGGAACGCAAGCGGTCGCCCGAGGGCGTCAGCCAGGCAGTGAAGTTTACTGGTGAACCCACCCCGCGAGCGGCCAAGAGCGCGTCGATGAGCCCCCCTTTTCCGCCTGCTGCCGAAACGTGGGCGCGGACGGTGGTGCTGTCGATGCTGTAGTGACCACTGTCCGCCATGATCTCGGCCAGCGTCACCGCCACGATCTCCCAGACCGCGGCCTCGCTCCATCGCAGGAACCGGCGGTAGATGGTGTTCCAGCTCCCATATTTGGGCGGCACATCGCGCCACGGAGCACCGCACCGCAGCCGCCAGAGTATGCCGTTAATGATCGAACGGTTCTGTTCGGGAGGTCGGCCTGGACCCCGGTTCTTACGTTCGATGGGCAGCAAATCCTTCAGGATGCGCCATTCCGCCCCGGTGAGATCGCCCCGGCTCAAGCCTGCCTCCAAAAAGCAGGCTTGAATCAACCAGTCCGCGCTACGTCAACTGTCAAGCGATGAGGAAAAGATGATCGGAAAAGAGAGCCTTGCCTTCTCGGGCGAGGATTTCCGATAGCCAATCTGATGGTCATGGGCGCATTCTCCCAGGCCCAGGGTGAATTGCCGGCTGGAAAGGATCTGGGGGTTGCCGCCGCGTTGATCGACGCGTTCGAAGGCGCAGTCACGCGTGCCAAGGTCGAACGTAGCCGGTCGCCGTTCGACAGCTTTAAAGGTTTCGTTTTGCCCGCCCTTGTGGCCTGAACGATTCTGACCAGTAAATATACGACCGGTCATATTTATTTCACAAGTTTCTCGCTGGAACGCCGCGCCAGTGAGTGATGACGTCTGTCCGCGGCTGATCTAAAGGAACCGAACAATGTCCACGATCACTACTACAGATGGCGTAAACATCTTCTACAAGGATTGGGGGTCAGGTCAGCCGATCGTTTTCAGCCACGGTTGGCCGCTGACAGCGGACGACTGGGATGCCCAAATGACATTCTTCCTTCGTCACGGGTATCGGGTGATCGCCCACGACCGGCGCGGCCATGGCCGGTCCGACCAGCCCAGCACCGGCAACGACATGGACCACTGGGTTGCCGACCTCGCGGCCCTGACGGAACACCTCAACCTGCGCGACGCGATCCATATCGGGCACTCGACAGGTGGCGGTGAGGTGGCTCGCTATGTCGCTCGCCACCAGGAGCGCGTCTCGAAAGCGGTGCTGGTCGCCTCACTGACGCCGAACATGTACCGGAGCGAGGACAACCCGTCCGGTCAGCCGCCGGAGTGGTTCGAAGCGATCCGGGCAGGCGTGCTGGGCAACCGGTCGGAATTCTACCGTTTCGTCCCTGAGAACCCGTTCTATGGCTACAACCTCGATGGGGCCGAGCCTTCGGAGGCAATCATCGCGAACTGGTGGCGCCAAGGCATGGCCGGCGGTGCTCTCGCTCACTACGCGACCGTCGACTCTTGGCTCGAAGATTATACCGAAGACCTCAAGAAGATCACCGTGCCGGTGCTGGTGATGCATGGCGAGGCGGATCAAGTCGTCCCATTCGCAAGTTCGGTGCCGCGTGCGGTCGACCTGCTTAAGAACGGGTCGCTGAAAACCTATCCCGGCTACCCCCATGGCATGCTAACCACACATGCGGATGTCCTCAACCCCGACCTGCTCTCGTTCATAAGGTCTTGACGACATCTCTTATCCATTATCGTCTATGGTGAACGTTTCGGGTTGTGAATTGAGGAGGGGTCGGGTTTTGGCGTCGTGACGAAGGAACGAACAACAAGCTCAAACCCTCCTCGAAAATTCGTCGGCCAGGGCCCCTGGCGAAGCGGCGGCCCTGGCAGCGTTGCTCGGCCTTGACGGAGTTCCACCCCGCGGTAGGCTTCGCGCCTCGCTCTCTGCCTGCGCGAGGGCGCTTGAAGGGCATTCGTGGCATAAGGAATTTGTCCACACCGCCTAGTTGAGCGCCCTCAGCGCGGAAAAACCCTGCCGTCGAACAGCTTTCGCGCAGTACGGATCGTGCCCGCTCCCTTTATCTCTCCCTGACTGTCCAGATCCAGGAACACCTCCATGCTTCCCGTCGGATGCTCGATCTCGTAGCGACCGTCTGCCGGCGCGTTCACCATTTTTCCCGCCGTGCTATTCTTCAGGCGTGTGGCCGTCGCGACCGTCACCGCCGCAAGCACACCGACGGAAGCATGGACGCGGTGCGGGATGAAACTGCGCGTGGATATGGCGCCGCCATTTGCGGGCGAAGAGACAAGGATCATTTTCGGAACGGATGCGGTGGTGACCTCGCCGAGTTTCATCATCGGCCCGCTCTTGAGGCGGATTGCCTCGATCCGCGATTTGACCTCGGCCTTCGCCTCGAGTTCCTCGCGATTTTCTTGTCCCGTCAGGCCGAAGTCGGACGCCCGCATGATCACGCAGGGCATGCCGTTGTCGATGAGAGTTGCTTCGACGCCATCGATGATATCGATCTCGTTGCCTGTCGGCAGCAATGCGCCGCACATCGCTCCCGCAATGTTCGTAAACAGCAGCGGAACGGCGGCATGCTTGCCCGGCACGCCCGCAATCGAGGCGGTCCCCGCGTAGTTCACCCGCCCGTTCGGCGTCTCGATCTTGGCGACCGCGACCTCGCCCGAGTTGAGCATGTGGATGCGAACTTCAGTAATATCCCCAGCCGGCTTCACCAAACCGCGCTCTATGGCGGCGGGACCGACACCCGCAAGAATGTTGCCGCATCCCTGCGCATCGCTCACCAGCGCCTGATCGACGAAGACCTGCAGGAAAAGGTAATCCACATCCGCATCTTCGCGCGTGGATGCGGAGAGCACGGCGACCTTCGACGTTAGCGGGTCAGCCCCGCCGATGCCGTCGATCTGGCGCGGATCGGGCGAGCCCATGATCCTCAGCAGGAGATCGTCGCGTTCCGCCTTGTCGGTCGGCAGGTGCTCGGCGAGAAAATAGGCGCCCTTCGACGTGCCGCCGCGCATCCACAAGCAGGGGATGCCCTCCTCATACATATTTGAGGCCCTTTGCCGCCAGCGTCTCGCGCATGCCGTAGATGTCGAGGCCCAGTTCACCAGATGCCAGACGCTTGCGTTTGGCTTCTTCGTTGGCAAGCCGCTTCTCCGCCGCTGCCACCACGTCCGCCACTTCGGCCCGCTTGACAACGCAGACGCCGTCATCATCGGCAACGATGACATCGCCGGCCTCGATATGGGCTCCGGCGCAGACGACGGGTACATTCACCGAGCCGACCGTCTCCTTGACGGTCCCCTGGGCGGAGACCGCCTTCGACCAGACGGGAAAGCCCATCTGCGTCAGATCTCGCACATCGCGAACACCTGCATCGATCACAAGACCGCGGCAGCCGCGCGCCATGGCCGAGGTCGCGAGCAGATCGCCAAAATAACCATTGTCGCAAGGCGACGTCGGCGCAAGGACAAGAATGTCTCCTTCCCTGAGCTGCTCGATCGCCACATGGACCATCCAGTTATCGCCGGGAGGCGCTGAAATCGTCACCGCCGATCCCGCAACCTGCGCGCCGGAATAGATCGGCCGCATGTAGCTTGCCAGCATTCCCTTTCGGCCCTGCGCCTCGTGGACGGTCGCGACCCCTGCCCTGGCAAGCCTTCCGATCAGGTCAGGTTCAGCGCGTGAGATGTTCTGAACGACGACTCCCATCAATGGTCTCCTTGCTTCTTTGCCGGCGGTGTCCCGTGCGTATGGAAAGTTTCGATTGTCTTCAGACCCCAGGCCTGGCCCTTCTTTCGCTCGGCCTCGGTCCAGACGACGGGTTGCCAGTCGGGTGCGAGGATCAGCCGTGCGCCCGAATTGGCGAGCTCGACCCGGTTGCCCGCCGGTTCCCAGACATAGAGGAAGAAAGTCCCCTGGATCGCGTGCTTGTGAGGCCCGGTCTCGATGTGGATGCCGTTTTCGAGGAAAATGTCGGCCGCACGCAGGATTTCTTCGCGCGTGTCGGTCGCATAAGTTACGTGGTGCAGGCGCCCATCGCCGCCGCCGTGTTCTTCTGTGCAAGCAAGGTCATAGGTTTTGTTGTTGACCGTGAACCAGCACCCGCCAAGGCGGCCATTGTCGAGCCGGATCATTTCCGTCACGCGCGATCCGAGACAGGTCTCCATGAACTTGCGGAACTCGGACACGTCGGCCGCGAGCAGGTTCAGGTGATCGAGACGGCGCGGATGGCAGCCCCGCGCATGATAGCGCTGGGCGAGATTCTTGAGCTTCGGTCGCTCCTCCGGCGGCGGATCGTAGCGGACCGTCTCCCAATAGATTTCGAAGATATGGCCGAAAGGGTCCTTGAATCGGAACGCCCGGCCATGGCCCATGTCGCCGTCCACCCAGCCGAGCACATCGTAACCGCTTGCCTCAATCGCCCTGACGCGCCGTTCAAGCGCTTCCGGCGACGAGACCCTGTAGGCAACATGCCCGATCCCGGTCGTCTCATGGCGCGTCAGTTTCAGGGTATGAAACTCGTAATCGTCCCAGCCACGCAGATAGGCGGAACTCTCGTCCTCGCCCGCCAAGGTCAATCCATAGACATTGACGAAGAAATCGAGGCTCTCGTCGTATTTGTCGGTGAACATCTCGACGTGACCGAGGTGGGCGATGTCGAAACAGGGTTCCATTTTCAGGCTCCTCCCGAGAGCGTCTTTAGAGCTCGTCGACGGTGCGCGGGAACACCGACTGAAAGCCTTCCGCATATTGGGCGGCACGGCCGCCGGATTGGCCACCGGAATTGCGCTGGAAATGGTTGGCACGGTTCTGGGCGACGCGGGTATAGAATTCCCAGAGATGCTCCTGCCCTTCCATGCATTCGATGGCGGCCCGCTTCTTATCCCAGACGGCGGTGATGTCGAGAAACACGTCCGGCTTCCAACCCATCTGCTCCGTCTGATGCGGCTCGAACAGATAGAGCTGCGGCGCGCCGAGGACACTTTCGCCGGGATTGTGGCCCCAGGCCTGCGCGATCATCCTCGTTTCGAGCGCGACCTGCGTCGCATACATATGGTCGGTATTGTAGGGATCATATTGCGAGTGGCTCAGCATGAAGGAAGGCTGCACCTTGCGGATCACGTCGACGAGGCGATACTTGTCGTCGTCCGTCATGCGCAGGGGATAGTCGCCGAGGTCGAAGCAGATCAGGTCATTGACGCCGAGCGCCTGCGCGGCCTTTTCCGACTCGGCACGCCGCGCAGCCTTGACGCGATCGAGCGTCATATCCTTCTGTTTCCAGAGCTTGGCGGACTCGCCTCGCTCGCCGAAGGACAAGCAGACGACGGTGACCTCATAACCCTTGTCGGCATGCAGGGCGATCGCCCCTCCACAGCGCCAGACGAAATCTGCAGCATGGGCGCTGATCACCAACGCGGTCTTCTTGTCGGACATGGAAACCTCCTGTTTTTCGAAACCGTATGTCGCTCCGAACGGCCAGTTTGCCAATTTTCTTTCGGCGCCTTGCCCATAAGTTTTTGCTATAACGAATGGCGACGCGATCTTTGTTGGTCTAAAGCGAGCACTGATGGATTGGTAGCGGGATGGACGGATGATGAACCACTTCAAGATCGGCATGATCGGATTCGGTGAAGCAGCACGCGCATTCGCATCGGGCTGGACACGGCCTGACGGCGCGGTGCTTGTCGCCTATGACATCAAGAGCGCCGATCCGCTCAGCGCCGGCCAAATCGCAACAGCCTGCGCCGAACTCGACGTCCGACATGCCGATGAAGCCCGGCAATCACTCTCCGACGCCGGGATCGTCTTCAGCCTCGTCACAGCCGATCAGGCTTTGCGTGCCGCAACGGAGGCGGCCAAATGGCTCAAGGCCGGCACGCTCTATTTCGACTGCAATTCCTGTTCGCCCTCCAATAAAATTATCGCAGCCAAGGCGATCGAAGCGGCAGGCGGCCGTTATGTCGATGTCGCCATCATGTCGCCGGTCCATCCGGCCCGCCATCTGACGCCACTTTTGGTTTCCGGTCCCCATGCCGAAGCGGCGATCGAAGCGCTCGAGCATCTCGGAATGAAGCCGAAGCCTGCTGGTGAGAAGGTGGGGCAAGCGTCCTCGATCAAGATGCTGCGCTCCGTCATAATCAAGGGCCTGGAGGCTCTGACGGCTGAATCGATGCTTGCGGCCCGACGTGCGGGCGTGGAAAACGCCGTCATCGCTTCGTTGCAGGCTTCCGATCCCGGCATAGATTGGGCCAAGCGCAGCTCCTACAACCTCGAACGAATGATGGTGCATGGCGCCCGCCGAGCGGCCGAGATGCGGGAGGTTGCCGCCACTGTCCGTGACCTCGGGCTTCCGGACAGGATGTCGGCAGCCATCGCCGCTTGGCAGGATGAGATCGCAGCGCTTTCCGTGCCGGCAGATATCGACGATCTTGCCAGCCGAGCCGACAGCATCCTCAAACGAATGGATGAGGAGAGGGACAAGGGAGCCGCGGCGATCCGATGAGGCACAATCTGCGGCATCTACGCGTTTTCCTGGCCGTCGTCGAAACGGGCTCTGTCACGCGCGCCGCCGAGATCTGCTACGTATCCCAGCCGGCGGTCACGCAGGCCATATCCAAGATCGAAAAGACGCTTGGATATGCGTTGTTCACGCGTTCGCCGCATGGCCTCTTCATCAACGATGAGGGCAAGCTCCTGGTTCTGCGCGTGAGGCGTGCCTTCTCCTATCTCGATCCCGCGCTGACCGAGCTTGCGTCCAGGCTCAAGGTTACGGCCACCTCGGCGCAGCTCGAAGCCCTGGTCGCCGTCAGGGAGCTGGAGAATTTCACGCTTGCGGCACGGCGGCTCGGGGTGGCGCAGCCGACCGTCCATCGCGCTGTGAGCCAACTCGAAAAGGAGGCCGCGCGTCCTCTGTTCGAGAGAACGTCCTATGGCATGGTTGCCACGCGCCTGGCGCAGAACCTGGCGCAGGCGACCCGCCTCGCCTTCGCCGAATTGCATCAGGCAGAGGCGGATCTCGCCGAAGCCCGAGCGCAGGAGGCTGGACTGATCGTCGTGGGCGGCATGCCCCTTTCGCGCTCGTTCATCCTGCCGTCGGCGATCGCCCGGTTTCGCAAGAAGCGGCCGAACCTGCCGATCAAGGTAGTCGAAGGCGTCTATGCCGAACTGCTCGGCGGTCTGCGGCGCGGCGAGATCGATTTCCTGATCGGAGCGATGCGCAATCCGCTTCCCATCGACGACGTGGAGCAGGAAACGCTGTTCAATGACATCGTGGTGATCGTCGCAGGCAAGCGTCATCCGCTCGTCGGGAAATCCCCGATATGCATAGGCGATCTGGCATCCTACCCTTGGGTTGTCGCAACGAGCGGCACGCCGATAAGAGCGCATTTCGACGCCCTGTTCCAAGGGCAGTCGCCGGGACCGAGAAGCGTGGTCGAGTCCAGTTCGCTGATCCTCATGCGCGAGCTGCTCGACCAGAGTGACCATCTCGGTTTCATCTCGGGCGGCCAGGCGGCAGCGGAGATCGAGCGTGGCCTTATGGCATCCCTGCCCTTCGATCTCGCCCATACCGAACGGCCGATCGGCATCACCATACGCAAAGGATGGCTGCCCACGGCCGCTCAGGCAGCCTTTCTCGACGACATCCGTGAGGAAGCGGGAGCGAGACAAAGCCGGCTATAGCCTTCCCTTAAGATGCTTTCTGCGAACGTTAGCCGCGCGGCATGTGAGCCGCTTTGATGCTCGCGCGCCTGCGCGATACCAGCCACCTCAAGAGGTGGGACCATCCCTTTAGCCGCGTGGCGCCGCGACGCGGCATTGCGAAGGTTTGGACGTTTTCGATTTCCGAGACCACGTCGCTTCAGGCGGAACCACCTATAGCCGCTGCTTATGCCTCGGCCCTCTGATTGGATTGGAGGTGATGGTGCAAGACGCGTACTGCTTGGCCCGTCAACGAAGCGCGAGGGGCAGAGGAGGTTGACGGCAAGCGTCGATCAAGCGCTTTCGCAAAGCCATTCCTCGAGCGGATCGATGCCTGGATGATCCAAGCACAACGCCGTTCGAGAGCGCCCAGCCATCAGCCTCGTGCGGACACGCGCAACCATCATGTCGGAGGAGTACATGACACAGCCAGCCGTCCTGGAGATCAGGTCTTACATCAACAGCCGCCCGATGTCGCGAATGCAATGGACACTGACTGTTCTCTGCTTCCTCATCGTCTTCTGCGACGGTATGGACGTCGCGATCATGGGCTTTCTTGCTCCGGCCATCACGGGCGACTGGGGCATCTCCAAGCCTGCCTTTGGACTTGTTATGGCTGCGGCGCCGGTTGGCCTGGCCATCGGCGCGATCTTTGCAGGTTCCTCTTCCGATTGGTTCGGACGTCGCCGCGTATTGCTCGGCTCGGTGTTCGCCTTCGGCGTCCTAAGCCTGCTCACGGCGCTCACTCAAAGTCCGACGCAAATGGCTGTGCTCCGGTTTCTAACCGGCCTTGGCCTCGGCGCCGCAATGCCCAATACGACAACGCTGCTGTCGGAATACGTGCCGGAGCAAAAGCGCTCCGTTATTCTGGCAATCATGTTCACCGGCTTCAACTTCGGCTCGGCGATCATCGGCTTTGTCGCGGCATATCTGCTGCCGACGTTCGGCTGGCATTCGGTGCTCGTGTTCGGCGGCATCGTGCCGCTCGCGCTTTCCGTGATCTTGTTTTTCGTGCTGCCGGAATCGGCCCGCTTCATGGTCGTCCGCGGAGCTCCCACCGATCGCATCCGCAATCAGCTCGCCGGCGTGACCGGTCAGGACCTGAAAGCCGTATCCGAATTTACGCTGGATGACGAACGGGTGACCGCGGCGCAGCCTGTTGCGCTCCTATTCACACCCACGTTCATCATACGCACGCTGACGCTCTGGCTGTGCTACTTCATGGGTCTGCTGGTCATCTACCTGACGACAAGCTGGTTGCCGACCATGATCAAGGATGCCGGAATGCCGATCGAAACCGCGGCCAGCGTCACCGCCATGTTCCAGCTCGGCGGCACGATCGGTGCGGTTGTCGTGGGCTTTGCCATGCACCGGATCGGGTCGAAGAGCGCGATCTCCCTATCCTATCTGCTCGGCGCCGTCGCTCTGATCGTGCTCGCATTCACCGGCCTGACCTCCGTTGCCCTCGCGCTGATTGTCGGCATAGTCGGCTTCTTCATGAGCGGCGGCCAAACGGGTCTTAACGCCTACGCTCCAGGCCGCTATCCCACCTTTGCCCGTGCGACCGGTGTGAGCTGG
Organism: Rhizobium sp. LEGMi-198b; assembly: GCF_054114205.1. Classification (NCBI taxonomy): domain Bacteria; kingdom Pseudomonadati; phylum Pseudomonadota; class Alphaproteobacteria; order Hyphomicrobiales; family Rhizobiaceae; genus Rhizobium; species Rhizobium sp. LEGMi-198b. The sequence continues at coordinate 224,794 of NZ_JBSYVH010000007.1, forward strand.
ATGCTGGGCGTCGGCCGGCTGGGCAGCATTCTGGGGTCGTCGATCGGCGGATTATTGCTCGGCTTCGGCTGGGATTTCCGTGGCATCTTCTGCGCGCTCGCCGTTCCGGCGGCAATCGGAGCGGCCGCCATCCTGCTGAACGAACTGCATGCCGCCCCGCAGACCCAGGAAGCCACGCGATGAAATTGTGCCGGCTCGATCATCGCGATCGAGCCGGCGAAAAATGATTTTTTCTATAATGCCAGACACGGCAGGGGACAGTGGGAAGGGCGCATGGCGTGTTCCCTGCCGTGCTTTATAGAAGGCTGCATTGACAGCGGAAGCGTTCCGTAGACAGTCTTCTGATGGCCGCACTGGGAGCGGCACGTTGGAGAGCTAAGGGAGAAGCTCGCCGCGCATCGAACATTCGGTAGCTTGCTTTGTTCCCGGAAAGCGGACCTGACGGCAAATTTAGAATAATCCAACTATGCGGCCGTTGCCTGATCGCCGGCTGCTGCGATGCAATCACGGCCCTTCGTCTTGGCACCATAGAGCGCTTGGTCCGCAGCCCGCACCAAATCGGCGACACTTGCGAATGTCGATCCATCGGACATGTTCGCCACTCCGATGCTGGTCGTCACGATCGATTTGCTGCTTGCCCGGTGTGGTATTGCAAGTTGATTGAGGGTCGAGCGCAGAACCTCGGCGAGGCTCAAGGCGCCCTCTCTGTCCGTTCCAGGCAGAACGATCGCAAATTCTTCGCCCCCAAAACGGGCCGCAAGGTCGGTCGGTCGTGTGACAACCGAACGGAGAATGTCGCCGATGGCCTTGAGGCATTTGTCGCCCTCAAGATGACCGTAGGTGTCGTTGAAGCTCTTGAAATGATCGATATCTATAAGCAGCAGACTAAGGGGAGAGCTGTTTCGGCGTGCGCGGGCAAACTCCGTTAGGATCACTTCGTCGAATACCCGGCGATTGGCAATACCGGTCAATGCATCGGTATAGGCAAGCCCGGTCATCTTCTGAGCAAGCTGCTTCAATTGTTCCTCGGAATGCTTCATCGACGTGATGTCCGAGACCACCACCAGAGCGGATCCATCGGACGCCAACCGGGTGCGCAGGCTGAGCCAGCGTCCGTCGAACAGAGGAATTTCAGTGTCGCGCGTCAGGAAAAGCTGGGCGGCGGAAGTCTGTATCCATTCTTCGCTGACGTCAGGGCTGACATCGATCCTCTCCGCATTCCGCACCACGGCTCGGACAATATCCGAAATGTGCGCACCCGGCTTTCTGGCATATCCCGAGCGAGGAAATGCGGCGCGGTACTGATCATTGCAGAACACCAGCTTGCCGTCCGGATTGAACATGGCGAGCCCGTCCGACATTTCCGCCATCGCTTGCGAAAGCACATTCTTGCTGTCGACGGCTTCCTGTATCAGGCGCTTTTTCTCGGTGATATCGCGCGTCACGCCCGCAAGCCCGATCAAATCGCCATGGCGATTTCGCAATGGTACCTTTGACGTCAGAAACCAGCGTTCTCGGCCGTCCTCGATGACGAAGGGCTCCTCGAAATCCACCAGCGGATTTCCCGTCGACATGATCTCCTGCTCGCGATCGAAAAACGCCTGCGCCATTTCGCGAGGATAAAGGTCAAAATCGGTCAGGCCGACCATCTCCGACGATTTCGTGCGGCCGTGATTGCGTGCGACGTTCAGATTGGCGACCAAAAAACGGCTCTTGTGGTCTTTGACATAATAAAGGTCGGGCGCTTGAGTAAGTGCCGCGCGCAAGATGTCCCGCTCAACGGTGAAAGCGTGGAAATAGGTAATCACGGAGGCTGCGACCAAGGTGGCAACGAACCCAATAAGGGTGAAGCCGAGGACAGTGATCAGCGGGTCATCGCCGCGATATGCAAGGCTCACGGCCGCGGAAACCAAAGCAACGGTGAAAGCAGCGGCCGCAATTCTCTTGAAATTCATCGGCTGCCGGCGGAACAGAAAATGCACCGACGACCCGAGGAGTGACACGACCACGATCGAGATCAGGCCTGGCTGAATGCCGGCGCCGCCCATGGATATCCGATAAATTGCCGTAAGCGTCCCCGTGACCAGGACAGCCAACGGCCCGCCATAAACAGCCGAGACGGCGAGCAAGGTCGAGCGCAGATCGACATAGTAGCCGCTATCGATCTCTACCGACAGCACCATGGAAACGATCGCTCCCAGCCCCATCATCAAGCCAAAGGCAATTTTAGCCTGGACGTCGGAGAGGCGATAGAGCCGGTAATGAAGGTGCATCCACACCGAAATGAGGAGCGAGACGGCGGCAACATTGCCGATCAAAACTTGCCAAGCCACAATCATTTTTCCAAAATTTTAAAAGAACTTAACTCGGATTCTTTGATGAAGTCTGAATCTCTGCGTCAGCACTAACTCTTCCAGCTTTATCCTAAAGACACCACTGCCGCCCCCTTTTCCGGTCCATCTTTACCGCTTCTGTCAAAGTCAGGGAGTACGATTGGGAGCGAGCTCGCCCGTGCCCTGACGACTGCACCTGCAATCATCTGCGGGCTGGTGCCGAACAAATAAAGAAAAATTTTGTAATGAATTTTTGCTGAGAGGGTTACAGCAAACTTCGTTCGCAACAATCCCCCGCGAAGAAATACTTGGAAACATAAAGACGCATGCCGTTTATATGCTCCGACTAGCTTTGCATCAGTGAATTGAAGCGAATTCGAAGGCACTGATCATGAGGCACTTGCGTATTGTCGCAATCTTAATGTCAACAACCATCGGCGGCATGATTGTTCCGGCTCTTGCCCAGGAGTCTCCAATCCCGAGCATCGAACAGGGACCTGTCGGTGCTGAGAGGATGGGACCTCCGCCGGTGTGGATGGGGCCGGAACGAGGGCCATGCCCCGGCTTTCGCGGCGACCCTCGGTTGGGCGGCCCTATGATGGCATTTGACAACGGTTTGCCCTTCCCGCCGCCTCACGCGCCGCCTCCCGATTTCCCGCCTCGGCCGGATCACGCATTGGAGCTTGCAAGCAGGCTATCGGCGATGGAAACGCTGATCGGTATCCATGTCGCCCAGCTTGATGCCTGGAGGGACTATACCGCCGCATTGACAGACCTTCTCGATGTTCCGGAGCAAATGCCACCGAAGCCCGTTTCGGAGACCGAAACGAAACCATCGGCGCCTGATGCCGGTTCGAGTAAATCGTCCGAATTGTTCGGCGAAGAGATTGCCGATCACATGCTGGACCGTGCTGCCAAGGCCCGCGTGCTGAAAGATAAAGCGGCGGCACTTCGCTCCGTTTTGACCACTTATCAGCTCAAGAAGCTTGAGGATGCTGAACGGTCGCTCGATCCAGGTCCTGGCCGGTTCCGCTAGGAGCCGGAAGCTTCCGCCTTTATGGACAAGCCATTCTATCTCCACCCGACAGGGATTGACCCCCCGGACGTAATTTGTCCGATCTCTGTCAGTTGGAAGGAGCGACGACCCCAGAAAAGGCGGCATGGTCCGGGGAGCCCCGCCCCGGCATCCCCGGACCAATCCCTTATCAAGAATACCCGCCGAACGCTCGCTTTACAGTGCGGAAGAAGCCCTGATAGAGAGCCAGGCGTTGATCGCCACCGATTATGTCGCCCTCAACAAGGTTCTGGGCGGAGGCTGGGAGGCGAGGTCGATACCTTCGGACCCGCCGTGGTCGACGCCAACAGCGGTCCGCACCTGACCGCAGCCAGATAAATCCATGCTGAACTCCCTAAGCCCGATGACGATACGAACCGAACTGAAAGAAGCTGACCGAGCCTTATTGCGCGCGCGACCGTTGGGCACCCCGCGAAAAAACCGGTTTCGGCGGCCGGGCTTGGCTTTCGCCATATTCGCTCTGCTTGCCGCCGCCGCTGCATTCCTGTTTCACGACGATATCTTCGCCCAGAAGGGCTCGTCCGCCATCACCGCCACGGTTGCGCGAGGGGATGTCGAGGAAGCGGTGCTTGCGTCGGGGACGTTCAAACCGGTCAAGCTGGTCGCGGTCGGCGCGCAGGTCTCGGGGCGGATTACCGCGCTGAATGTCAAGCTTGGCGATGAGATCAAGAAGGACACGCTGATTGCCGAGATCGACTCCACGACGCAAAACAACGATCTGAAAACCGCTCAGGCCTCGCTTGCCAATGTCAAGGCGCAGCGCGAGGAAAGCGAAGCCGACTTTACCAATGCGCAACAGACGCTGACGCGGCAGCAGACGATTTTTCGCAATCAAGCCGGCTCCAAGGCGGATCTGGATAGTGCGGAGGCCAGCGTCAAGAAGATCACCGCTCAGATCGCTGCCCTCGATGCGCAGATCGTTGCAGCAGAAGTCGCGGTGGAGACGGCGCGGGCAAATCTGTCCTACACGCGCATCACCGCGCCGATGGACGGGACCGTGCTTGCCATCGTCAACCAGCAAGGCCAGACGGTCAATGCGGCCCAATCGGCGCCGACGATCGTCATTCTCGGCCAGCTCGACACAATGATCGTTCGCACCGAGATATCGGAGGCCGACGTCGTCAGGACCAAGGTGGGCCAGCCGGTCTATTTCACCATCCTCGGAGACCCCGCCACCCGCTACGATGCCGTGCTGCAATCGATTGAGCCAGCGCCGGAATCGATCACCAGCGACAGCAGCGTCACCTCTTCCAGCACGACCTCATCCAGCAGCACGTCGACCTCCTCCTCCTCGTCGTCTGCGATTTACTACAACGGCATTTTCGCCGTATCGAACCCGGATAACCGCTTCCGCACCTATATGTCGGCTGAAGTTCATATCGTGCTTGGCGCGGCAAAAAATGCGCTGGTCATTCCATCATCGGCGCTTGGAGCGAAAGCCGCTGACGGATCCTACAATGTGCAGGTGGTCGCAGCGGACGGACAGCAGACCTCCAGAAAAATCATCATCGGCCTCAACAACAACGTCACCGCCGAGGTGCGGTCGGGCCTTTCGGAAGGCGAGCGCGTCGTTATCGGCGAAGCAAGCACAAGCACGACGACCAGCAGCAGTGTCGGCGGGCCACCGCCGCCGATGGGGTTCTGAGCGATGGCTGTCCCACTCATAGAACTGAAGGGAGTGAGCCGGGAATACCAATCCGGCGACCGTACCATTGCCGTACTGAAGGACATCGATCTGTCGATCGCCGAAGGAGAGATGGTCGCCATCGTCGGCCCTTCCGGTTCCGGCAAATCGACGCTCATGAACATCATCGGCCTCCTCGACCGCCCCACCGACGGCGCCTATGCGATCGCCGGCACCGATACGCATCGGCTCGACAGCGATGCGCTTTCAACGCTGAGGCGGGAGCATTTCGGCTTTATCTTCCAGCGCTATCATCTGCTTTCCGAGCTGAGCGCGCTTGGCAATGTCGAAGTCCCCGCGATCTATGCCGACCAATCAAATCAGGCGCGGCATGCCCGCGCCGCCGCGCTTCTTGACCGGCTTGGCATGGGCGACAGGACCGGGCACAAGCCTGGTCAGCTTTCCGGCGGCCAGCAGCAGCGTGTTTCCATTGCGCGTGCCTTGATGAACAACGGCAATGTCATCCTCGCCGATGAGCCGACCGGTGCGCTCGATCAGCAAAGTGGCGATGAAGTGCTTGGCATCCTTTCCGAGCTGCACGCCGAAGGCCATACCGTGGTGATCGTCACCCACGATATGAAAGTCGCGGCCCGCGCGCAGCGAGTCATCGAGATTTCCGACGGCCACATCGTCGCCGACAGGCGCTCATCCGCCAAAAATACGCGGGTTTCTAGCGATCGCGGCTCCATGCCCGAGAAGGAGCGCGGCAGCGGCTGGCGTGAGCTGGGCAACCGGTTGCGCGAGGCCTTTCTCATGGCGATCCTGGCCTTGAAGGCGCATCGGCTGCGCACATTCCTCACCATGCTCGGCATCATCATCGGCATAGCTTCGGTCGTTTGCGTCGTTGCGCTTGGGGAAGGATCGCAGCGCAAGGTATTGGCCAATATCAACAATCTCGGCACCAATACGCTGGAGATTTTTCCAGGCAAAAGTTTCGGAGATATTCGTTCAGGGCGCATAAAGACGCTGGTGGTCGCCGATGCCGATGCTCTGGCCAAACTGACCTATGTCGCCGCCGTCACGCCGACCGTTTCGACCAGCAAGACGGTCCGGTTCGGCTCGACGGAGGCCAATGCGCTGATCAATGGCGTGGGCGACGCTTATTTTTCGGTCAAGGGTTCGAAACTTGTGGCCGGACGGCTGTTCGACGCAGACGGCGTGCGACGGATGGTGCAGGATGCCGTGATCGATCAGAATACGGCAACAACGCTCTTTGCAAGCAAGGGCCTCGATCCCACCGGGCAGGTGATATTCGTTGGCCAGGTGCCTGTCCGCGTCATTGGTGTCATCGCCTCGCAGCAAGGCGGTTTCGGGTCCAGCGACAATCTGTCGATCTATCTTCCTTATACCAGCGTGCAGGCCCGGTTCCTCGGCGATATGTCGCTGCGCAGCGTCACCGTGCGCGTCAAAGACGATACCGAAAGCACGCTCGCCGAGGCCGCGGTCACGCAATTCCTGGAGCGCCGGCACGGCACCAAGGATTTTTTCGTTCTCAATACCGACGACATCCGTCAGACGATTGCAAGCACGACGCGAACGCTGACCCTGCTTGTCTCCGCAATTGCCGTCATCTCGCTGCTTGTTGGAGGCATCGGCGTCATGAACATCATGCTCGTCTCTGTGTCCGAGCGTATCGCCGAGATCGGCGTTCGCATGGCGGTCGGTGCCCGCCGACAGGATATACTGCAGCAATTCCTGATCGAGGCCGTGCTGGTCTGCCTCCTGGGCGGCGCGCTAGGGATTGCCCTTGCGCTTGGCTTCGGCCTTGCCTTCAACCGGTTGGGGTCAAACTTCGCCATGGTCTATTCGGGAAGTACCATCGCACTCGCATTTACCTGTTCCTGTGCGATCGGGCTTACCTTCGGCTACCTGCCGGCGCGCAATGCGTCAAGGCTCGATCCCGTGGCAGCTCTTTCACGAGACTGATCGTGGCTGACTAGAATCTCAGTATGTAAAGATTGATCATTCGTCTCATAGAAAGAGAAACCGGCTTCGCCATTCATGTTGGGGGCGTCTGACGAAGCCGGCATGCGGGTGACCAGAGCATTTGAAGGCTCAGGACCGCATATGAATTTACAGCAACTATCGTCGAAAGTGTTTCCGAACGTTGCGGAAACAAGGCATTTTTAGGAAATTTCTTGTCCGGACGTTTCCAATATAACCGAAGCCCCTTGTATTTATCCAGTACATCTTTCGATGCATCCATATATCACTCTGGATTTATTGATATGTTTTGCAGATTGCTCGAATACATCATTCGCGACAAGCAAAATTACATTCGATTTCGCGCGTTCGACTATTTACGCTCAATTAATGCACTACGCATCATGGTCTGGCTTCCGAATAACGAAGCAACGATCAGGACGTAAAATGGCTAGTGCAATCTCTGCAGCGACAACGGGATCTCAGTTGAGCTCCACATCCACAACTTCCTCAACCTCGGACGATGCCGCGAAGATTGAGGCACAGATCGCCGCGAAGAAGGCGCAGCTTGCCAATACAGAAGACCCTGACGAGGCTGAAACGCTGCAAAAGGCCCTCGCCGCCTTGGAGGCAAAACTGGCCAAGCTGGAAAAATCCGCCAGCGACCAGTCGAGCACCGCCGGTCAATCTACCAAAACTGGCACCGCTTCGAATACCAGCTCCGAGTCCACCTCTTCGAACAGCAAGCAGCAATCATCGCTTTCGGGCGAAAGCGATCGCATAGGATCAACGAATTTCGACAAGGATAGCGAGTTTGGCGACCGGACGGCCTATGTTTGACGAGAGGCGCCCACGCTGAAAGAGGCGTCCGCCGTTGAATAAGGGCGGCATCTCAACCGGCGAGTCTATCGCTGCGGTTCTTGAATGCAACCATCTGCTCCAGACCTCTCGGGTGCCGATTGCGCACGGTGATCTCACCTTCGAACCTGGAAATGATTTCCTTGGCGATGGCCATACCAAGGCCCGCTCCCGGGAAAGACCGCTGCCGTGCGATATCGATCCGAAAAAATGGTTCGAACACTTGGCTCAAGCGTTCTTCCGGAATGCCGGGTCCTGTATCGACTATTGTGACGATTGCCTTGTCGCCGGAGCGAGTGACGGTAACGATTGCCGATTGACCATGCGTTGCGGCGTTGATCAAAAGGTTGCGCAGAGCCCTTGTGACCGCCAGAGAGCCCGCGCAAATCGTCGCGGGCTGCAGTTCGCCGGCTTTGACAGCCATGCCCATCGCCGTCAGCTCCGACACGATGTTTGCCACGATCGTATCGAGCCTTACGCACTGCAGGCTGTCCTTGGAGATTTCCTCGCGTACCAATCCGATGGCGCTATCGGCGATCGTGTCGAGCTCTTCGAGGTCGGCGAGCCATTTCAGCCGATCCTCATCATCCTTGATAAATTCAGCGCGCAATCGCATGCGCGTCATGGGTGTTCTAAGATCATGCCCGGCGGCTGCGACCAGCCGCATCCGGCTCTCGGTTGCAGCCTTCACCCTTGCCGATAGTTCGTTGAGTGCACGTGCCGTGACGCGAATTTCGCCCGGACCGGTTTCCGGAACATGCGGGAGCGTCCCGTCCGGACCAATTTCGGCTGAAGCGCGCTCAAGCAGGCGAAGCGGCTTCATTATCTTCGATGCGGCAAATATTGAAATCAGGACACTGCCTGCAATGATGAGGCCGAGCCATCCCGCCAGTATCTTCCACCCCCCAGGCGGCGGGCCGAGTTCCGGCAACGGCATCACCATCCACTTGCCATCGGGAAGGTAGAGAGAGGCAATCATAGTACCGGTCGGTTGGCGAGATACGGTCGCCACCCGAACGTCGCCGGTTCGGCGCAGGCTTTCCATCAGAAATCCGGAAAGCGGTTCATCGGGTTGCCCGTCTGCGGGAGCAGCAGCTATGACTACGCCAGCAGCAATCGCCGCAGCCCTGTCTTTTTCCGCGAGCTTTGCAAGTATGGAGAGCTGATGGGCCATCGGCTCCATGGTTGCTTCCGGCCGCGGCCCTCGCATGACCAGGTTTGCCGCAAAAGACGAGGTGATGACCACCAGAACGATAGCCGTCAGCAAGAGTATCGCCAGCCGGGCGCCTAGAGACCTCATGGATCGCCCTTAACGGCCGTCACCGGGACAACGAGCTGATATCCGCCGTTTCGGATCGTTCTGAACACTGGCTCCTCGGCCGTCTCCCCCAGCTTGCGGCGCAATCGGCTCATCAGCACGTCGATCGAACGATCGGCCGGGTCGCGATCACGCCCCTGCGTCAAGTCGAGCAGCTGGTCTCGCGACAGCAGCCGGCCGGCTCGTTCGATGAAGGCCTTGAGCAGATCGAATTCGGCTCCGGTCAACGAAATAACTTCGCCGTTGTCCCTGGTGACGCGGCGAAGCTGCGGATCGAGGGTCATCCCGGCAAAAAGAAAGCGGCGCTGCTCCGGCTCGGAAGAGGGATCCTCGTTTACCCGGCGCAGGACAGCCCGAATACGCGCTGCCAGCTCTCGCGGGTTGAACGGTTTACCGAGATAGTCGTCCGCGCCGATCTCAAGCCCCAAGATCCGATCGATGTCTTCCTTGAGAGCGGTCAGGAGAATGATCGGGACACGGGGACGGCGGTTTCGCAGATCGCGGCAAAGATCAAGGCCCGATCCATCGGGCAGCATGACGTCCAAAACGAGGAGATCCGGGGGGCGCCGATTAAGGGCGTCGTTGCAGCCGCGGAGATCGCTTGCCGTCGAGACACGAAAGCCCTGCTCCTCGAGATATCGGCTCAGAAGCGCACGAATTTCGTGGTCGTCGTCGACAATCAAGATGTCAGGCGCGGTGGTCACAGTCATAGGCAATATTCCGTTTCTTCAGACTTTTATACAAACTCCTCTCCAAAAGAAGGTTTTTCGCTGGCGAAACCAGCGAAAATTCTTGCCGGAAACATTGGTTTACAAAATTCCTCACCGTGGAAACGTTGAGCAAAAAATCGGGCCGCTTAAGCGCGCTCAGGGAGGTCGCGTAGGCGGCGATGATCGCGGCCGAGCGAAGGCCTGGTCGGGAACTGCCTCAAGTGCGATTCCACCGTTTGACAAAGGACGACTGTTGCCGGATCGTGAATGCGAGATATCTGAAATAACAGACGTCTCGTAAGCCGGCCACAGGAACGCGGCCCGGGAGTTCGAAGCCAAACATAGTCTGCACGAATCTGGGAGGATAACGTGAACGATCATGTCTATAAGAAAGTGGAACTAATCGGCAGTTCCAGGACCTCGGTGACCGACGCGATCGAAACGGCGATTTCTCGCGCCTCGAAGACCATGAGGAACCTCGAATGGTTCGAGGTGGATCAAATCAGGGGACACATCAAGGATGGCGCGGTCGCGCATTATCAGGTGGTGATGAAGGTCGGGTTTCGGATCGACGATTGATCCTTGAGCGATCCGTTCTTCGCAAATACGAGCCAGCCGCCGGGGCGAGCGCTTGCCCCGGACAGGTGCGCGTTTGTAGATTTTAGACGCCACGATTTCACAACCAACGAATGACATCAGCGTCAAGACCAGGGCATATTCCCGCCTGCCGGCCGTGGATAGTGTTGTCGACGACCATCGGCAAGCACGGTAGAAGCGCTCTGAACGGCAATAAGGTATTAGGAAATGTCCTCACCCAGATCAGTTTATCATTTCAACTCCGCCATCGTTCGCGAGCCATCGCGCTCGGTCGTTGACGGCCTGCGTGCCGGGGATCACGCTGGCCCGACCTATGAGGGCGTCAAGGCGGAGCATGACGCCTATATCGCCGCTATGCGCGACGCCGGCGTGAAAGTGACCATCCTGCCCGCGCTGGAGACATTTCCCGACTCCATCTTCGTCGAAGATCCCGCACTCGTGTTCACCGAAGGTGCGATCCTGCTTCGCCCGGGCGCCGTAAGCCGCCTCGGCGAGTCCGAGGCAATTGCACCCACCTTGCGTGACATGTTCGACATCGTCCTCGATCTCCCGGGTCATGGGGCCGTTGATGGCGGCGATGTTCTGACGACACCAAAGGGTGTCATGATCGGCCTTTCGGCGCGAACCGACAAAGCGGGCGCCGAGGCTCTCGCCGGCTGCTTAGATAAGCTCGGCCGCAAAGCCGAATTGGTCGCCACGCCGGAAGGCGTGCTTCATTTCAAGACCGATTGCTCGCTGCTGGACGAGGGAACCGTGCTCTCGACCGCCCGCCTTGCACGCTCCGGCGTCTTCAAGGATTTCAAGCAGATCATCATTCCGGAAGGCGAAGAGCCGGCTGCGAACGCTCTGCGTGTCAATGACGTCCTGATGGTCCCTTCCGACTATCCGCGCACGCTGGAGATGCTCGATAAGCTCGGGTACAGGATTGCACCGATGAAGACCGCCGAAATCGGCAGGATCGATGCAGGTCTCTCCTGCCTGTCGCTGCGCTGGTATCGCGATGGCGAATAGTCCCGATGTGCCCATTGTCGTCCAACGGCGCGAGGCTTAGCCGGGTTCCTGATCGTCGGATTTTGACGCAATCTCGCTCAAAGCCTTCTGAACCGCGCTGATCAGGGATGGCATCGAATAGGGTTTCTGCAGCCACGCAAGCGGGCACGCCGGGCCGGCGCGCTGGATGATGTCGTGGTCGGCGTGAGCCGTCGCGAAAATGCAGCGAATACCGTGGTCTCTGAAGAGCTCCAGCGCCGCATCCACGCCGTCGCGTTTGCCCGAAAGCCTTATGTCCATGATCGCCAGAGCCGGTCGACGCGCAACGGCGAGCCGGATCGCCTCCTCCGCCGAGGAGGCGATGCCCGCGAGCGAATATCCCGCAGCGGTCAGTGTCGCCTCAACGTCCATGGCGATAAAAAAATCATCTTCGACGATCAGAATGGTATCGTTACTCAAGATCAGCCCTGCCTCTCAGCCATTCGCGAAAACGCGACACTGCAGCGCGTTGGCGAACCTGAGCTTACGGTGAAAGTGGCGCCGAGCTGGCGGGCAAGGCCTTCAACCAGCCGAAGGCCGGATGATCTGTGACGCACCGAACTCAGTTCGAAACCCGGTCCGTCATCCTCAACGGAGAGAACGTCGGCCTCCCCTTCCTGAAGCAGCGAGACCCGAACGTTAAAATCAGCATCGGCGGCACCACCGTGCTTGAAGGCATTGGTGACCAGCTCGTTGATAATCAGCGCAAGTGGCATGGCGGCGTCATTGGGAAGCTCGCCGGCATCGGCCCTGCGGGTAATTGTTGCGTATGATGGCAGGGTCTGCTGCACGGCAAAGCAGACCGCATCCAGAAACTGCGGCAGACTGAATTGGGTCGCATCGATCGTATCGTACAAGACGCGTTGGGCAGCCGCCATCGCGCTGATCCGGCCTGTCGCATCCTCGAGGATTTGCCGCGCCTCTTCGCTCTGGCTGCGCCTTGCGGCGCTTGAAAGCAAAGACTGCAGCATTTGCATGTTGTTCTTGACCCGATGGTTGAGTTCATTGAGCAGCATTCTCTGCTGTGTTTCGGCTTGCTTGCGCTCGCTGATGTCCACCAGCATGTTGATGCCGCCGACAATATTGCCATCCGCGTCGTATATCGGCGTCGGGTGGGGAATGAACGGAACACGCGTGCCGTCGGGCCGCTCCGACACGGCTTCGACACCGCGCACTGCCCGCTTCTCTCGGAGGGCGATCGCCATGGGGCACTTTTCATGTGGCAGCGGCTTTCCGTCCGGCCAATAGAGCTTCCAACTGATAGCCCACGCGTCGCTGCCGAGCGTCGGAGTGCGGCCGGCGAACTCCACCGCCGCCTGATTGAAATATGTGATCTTACCCCGTGCGTCCGTCGTATAGATCGCCGCCGGAATGGCTGCCAGGAGATCCTGAAGCTGCCGTTCGCTCGCTCGAATCCTGGTCTCCGCTTCCTTGCGCTCGGTAATGTCGCGGGCGATCTTGGAGGCTCCCACAATCCGCCCTTTGGCGTCGCGGACCGGGGATATGGTCAGCGAAATATCCACAAGGCTGCCGTCCTTGCGCCGTCGCACGGTTTCGAGGTGATCGATCATTTCGCCGGTGCGGATGCACCTTAGAATTTCCGTCTCTTCATCCATCCGGTCCGGCGGAATGATAATGGTGATCGATTTGCCGATCACCTCGTTGGCGGCATAGCCGAACAGCCGTTCCGCGCTGCGGTTCCAGGTGGTGATTATGCCATCAAGATTCTTGCTCACGATCGCATCGTGCGAGGATTCGACGATCGAGACCAAATGCTGCGCCGCCTTCTGAGCCCGCATTCGCTCGATGCCGAAAGCAAGCTGACGCGCGAGCGCCAACCCTATGTCGATCTCCCCGTTCGTGAAGACATGCGGTTTATCGAAATATGCCATGAACTTCCCGACAAGCTTTCCACTATCCAGCAGGGGAATGAAGGCCATAGCCCGTATCTCTTCAGCGAGTATGGTTTTCTTCAAAGATTCCGGGAGCGCTGCCCGCCTGATGTCCGCAATGTAGATGGGCTGCGGATTTTCCTCATTCGCTTTCCAAGGCGAATGGCCTTCGACAGCCGTGCGATAGGCGTCGGACAACCCCCTCCAAGCCACGAATTGCAAAATCGAGGCGCTGTCGTACAAAAGGATCGATGAGCGTTGGCACCGCAACGCCTCTTGAATGGCATCCAGAGCCAGTTCGTAGACATCACCAAGGGATCGCGCATGCTGCAACCTGTCTGTGAGCCGGTAGAGTGCCGCCTGCTCCTGGATGCGGGCGGCGAGCTCCTCCTGCACCTGCTTGCGCTCGGTTATGTCGTGCTGGACGCGCACCGCATAGAGAAAGCGTCCGTCCGCGTCGCGAACGCTCGATGAGGTAACCGAGGTCCAGAAGGAGCTGCCATCCTTTCGTAAAATCCGCTTCTCGACGGAATATCGATCGATGATGCCTGCAACCTGACGCTGGAACTGCTCACGATCATGCTCGACATTCTCAGAAAACGTCTCGTCAAAGATCGACCGGCCGATGAGCTGGTCGGCGGTCAAATCCATCAATTCACAAAGCCGCAAGTTGACGCGCAATAGTCGCCCGCCGGCATCGATCTCTGCGATGCCGCTACCGGCATGCTCGTAAGTGGTTGCAAGCCTGCGCTCCTGCTCGTGGAGAAGAGCCTCGGCTTCGGCCCGATCGGTGACGTCGATCATAAAGCAGCGTGTGCCGGTTGCTCTCCGATCGCGGGCGCGGCCGTTCGACGTTATCAATACATGGCGGACCGAGCCATCCTTTGCCTGCAACTTGGCGGGATACTGGCTGATCGGCCGGTGATTGCGCAGGCAATCGAGAATGTCACCGATGACTGACGGATCGAGATGATAGTCCTTGATATTGTGGCCAACATATTCGCCTTCGGCATAGCCAAGCATGGCGAGTTCGGCCTGGTTGGCGCGGAGTATCACTCCGTCATCGGCTACGACATGCAGACCGACGGCGCTGTTCTCAAAAAATTCGGAGAGATCTTCGTTCGCGTTATGAAGGGCTGTGGTTTCGTGGAAACAGTTGATGGCGCCGATCAATTTGCCTGTCTCGTCTTCCACCGGGTCGATGTGAACCATGGCCCAGATGGAGGAGCCGTCAGGCCGCTCGACTCTTGCTTCGACACCATGCACCGGAGCGCGGGTGCGCAACACGGTTGCCATCGGTGTTTCGTCCCGACGAATTCGCCGGCCGCCCGTGTAAAGGCGGTATGAGCCGCAATATTTCTCACTGTCATCGCCGATGAGAGGCGAGCGGCCCCATAAAGTAGCGGCAAGTGAATTGAACCAGAGGATACGACCGTCGGCATCGCAGGCGTAAATTGCCACGGGCAGCCTTTCGATGAAGTCCTGGCTGACCTGCAATGCCGTTGGATTTCCAACAAAGGAGAGGAAATTTGCCGAGGCTGGCGCTGAATTTGATTCCATGCTCATCGCCATCCCCCCATATAGGCAGAATAACGACGATAATGCCGATACCGTTGAAAGGTTCCATTGACGCCACCGGTCACCGCGGAAGCAAATTCCCAAATACGGTCATCAGGTTCAGGCGACATCAGCGGAGCGACCTTCGACCATCTTTCTGATCGTCGAAGCATTTGGTCGAACCAATCGTCCTCCGTTCAGCTTCATGCCCCGTGAGGCGTGATTTGATTTTCTCCCCTCATCCGCATGTCGCGGGCACGACCCAGGGCGTCGGCAACTTGCTTATCGCTGAACGGCTTTGGAATAATCGCAAAGGCGCCGCCGAATCCCTGCCGGATCGCCTCGGGTATTCCGGTTACGAAAATAACCGTTGTATGAAAGCGATCGATCAGTCGGCGGGCGAGCTGGGGGCCGCTTT
Source organism: Rhizobium sp. LEGMi-198b (assembly GCF_054114205.1). Taxonomy (NCBI): domain Bacteria; kingdom Pseudomonadati; phylum Pseudomonadota; class Alphaproteobacteria; order Hyphomicrobiales; family Rhizobiaceae; genus Rhizobium; species Rhizobium sp. LEGMi-198b. Next base: position 240,188 of record NZ_JBSYVH010000007.1, read on the forward strand.
TTCCCTCCGAAAGGCCGACATCGACCAAGGCAATATCGGCGCGTCTGGCATAGGCCAACGCCTGCTCAACGCCGGATGCCGGGCCGAGAACCGAAAACCCGGCATCGGCCGCTATTTTCTTAAGTTGGAGGGCGACGAGTCCCTCGTCTTCGACAATCAACACGTTCATAGTGCATACTCCTCCTCCATAATTATCTAGGTGCTGCCCGCCGCTTTTCCATTTGTGGAAGCATTTCATCGGTCGGGGCAGCTCCCTTGCGTCGGTTTCACGCAGGAACGGCGCTGTTGCAGATATGACTGCCGGCTGACGTAAATCTTTGTGCTGCGCTTTCGGACGGCGGTGATGCCGAACTGCCGGTCGACCAGACGCACGTCCTCCACAATGCCACCTTTATATCGCCACGGGGAAGCATGGTTTTGGGGCGGCTTCAGTCTATCGCAACGGTGCAGGCGGCAATGTTGCTTCCGGTCTATTGCCTTCCCTGCGGCAGCGGACAGCTAAGACCGCATCCGCCGATATCCGGAAGGCAGTAGCGCAAGCAACAGACTTTGCGGCGTTTGAATGGAAGGCCACTCTCGTCCTGCATGCTGCGCAGGGTACCACATAACGGGTTCTTCTCGCCATCAGGAAACGTGGGATCGGAAAACAGCGGCGCCCCTTCCTCAGCCAATGCGGGAGCGCTTTGACGGCCCGTTTCATCGATGATCCAATCGAGATAGCCAGCCGCATTTCCCCAGAGCAGCTTGCCGCTTAGATGGGCATGATGGGAAATCGCATTGGCCAAGGGTTCTATGTGCTGCCGCACAAGGGGTCTCATTGCGGCGTGTATGTCGAGTTCCCGCACCTGTCCGAGATTGGGCAGAAGAAACGATACCGGCGTTGCCGTTTCCCGGTCGAGGCATAGCGAGACCTCGTCAAGCGAGACCGGCAGACAGCGTCGTAGCTCGAGCCATGCGAGCGCCGTGTTGATGGTCAAGATGCTGAAGTAATAAAGGGTCCAGAGCGACACGATGGCGCGGCGATCGGCCGGCAAAAATTTCGCCCCGTATCGGTCGATGATGCTGTTGAAGCAATCTGCTTCGCAAAGCGCCGAGCACGCGATGACATCGCAGCCTGCCGGCGCGTCCAGCAAGAATTTCCAGCGGCAGAAACCGTATTTCTCTCCGCCATGGTGGACCAACAGCGCACCGAGATCGCGCTCGCCGTCCGCATCCTTTGATGCGGACGGTATCGGTTGCTTCGATGAGGCTTGGGCGGAATTCAATCGCTCGCTCAATGTCTCACCAAGTATATTTCAGTGTTCCAATGACCTTGCGTCGATCGCCGTAGTACTCGGTCCCATAGTAGCTGGTCGCGACATACTTGCGGTCGAAGAGATTTGTGGCGTTGACCGCAAGCTTGACGTTCTTGGTCACGTTGTAGCTGACCGCCGCGTCAAACACGGTATATCCCCCGACGGAGACCGTGTTGGCGTCGTCGCCATAGGTCTGCCCGATATAGCGGACACCGCCGCCGAGGGTCAGATCGCCGCGCTGCCCTTCGCCGGGGATGGTGTAGTCGAGCCAGGCCGAGGCAAGATGTTTCGGGACGCGCTGTGGCCTGTTGCCGATATTTCCGCCCGTTCCATCCTCACGGATCTCAGCATCCCAGTAGGAATAGGCCAGCGTCAGGTTGACACGATCGTTCAGGGCCGCCTTGCCCTCCAGCTCGATGCCGCGCACGCCCACTTTGCCGATCTGCTCCTGAATGAGCGGCGTCACGTAGGTCGGCACATTGGTCTGCGTCAGATCGAACAGGGCAGCGCTGAATAGTCCATCGAAATTGTCGGGCTGATATTTCAAGCCGACTTCATACTGCTCGCCCCGCTGAGGCTTGAGCGAACCGCTCAATGCATAGCCATTGGCGGATGGCGTCACGAGAGGCTGGAAGCTTTCAGAATAATTCACATAGGCGGCAAGATTGGAATTGATCTTGTAGGTCAGTCCGGCGCGCTTAGTGAATGCGGATTCGGTATTGTCGTCCCTAGTGCCGAGGTCAACGTAATCCGCGGTCGTGTGGACATGGTCCCAGCGCCCGCCAAGCGTGGCGATCCAGCGATCGTCGAAGGTCAGTTGCTCCTGCGCATAGAGCCCGACGGCCTGCTGCTTGACGCGCCAGTTTACGAAGGGATTGGGATTAATGCAGGAGAGACCGCAGTAGACCGGATTGTAGATGTCGATCGGCCCGGCTGTGCCATATTGGATGTTTTCGCGGGTGTTGTCGTTGGCGTAGTCGATGCCGACAAGCGTCTTACTGTCGAAGGCATTCCAACCCGTATCGTATTGAAGCTGGTTGTCGATCACATAGCGGTTCGACAAGCCATCCACCGAGAAGGCCTGCCGGTCGGCGGTCGGATCAAGGGAGGCTCCATAAACCTCGGCATAGTCGAGGCTGAGATGCGTGTAGCGGGCATTGGAGCGGAAGGTCAAGCCATCGCTGATGTCGTGCTCGAACTGGTAGCCGATATCGCTTTGGCGGGTATTGAAGCGATTGAAATCCGGTTCGCCCAGGAAGGTATTGATGTTGAGGTTGGCACCGGCCGGAAAACCGCGCGCGCCGGTTCCATTCCGCTTGTAGTAGTCGGTCAGAATGGTGAGCGACGTTCCTTCCTCGGGTTTGATGGTCAGAGCCGGCGCGATATAGAGACGATCATCCTTGGAATAGTCCCAGCCAAGGTCTCCATCCTTGGCGAGCGCCGTAAACCGATAACTCCAAACGCCGTCGGCATCGAGCGGCCCGCCGAAGTCGGTCCCGACCTCCTTGGTTCCGTCGCCGAAGGATGTGTAGACTTCACCCTGCTTTTCCTCTGGCGGCCGCTTCGTGATCGCATTGATGAGACCACCCGGAGCGTTGAGACCAAAAAGCGTCGAGGTCGATCCCTTCAGTACTTCCACGCGCTGCAGGCCATAGGGCTCCAGGCGGCTCGCCGTATACCAGGCGGGAACGCGGGCCGCGAGACCGTCGCGATAGGTGCCGAGCGCCGTCTGGTCGAAGCCGCGAATACGGAAATAATCATAACGGTCGTCATTGCCGAACTCGTCGGAGAGGACGCCTGCCGTGTAGGCCACGGCCTGTTGCAGGTTATCGACGTGGCGCTCTTCAAGTTCCTTTTCCGTTACGACCGAAACGGCCGCCGGGACATCGATGATCGGCGTGTCCGTCTTGGTGCCGGTGGTCGTCTCCTTGGCAACGATGGTGGCATCAGGGCCAATTGCGCGGTTGGACTTGCCGACCACGACGATCTTCGGAAGTTCGGTTGCGGAATCCTGCGCCCAAGCCGCCGGCGCCAAGGCCAAGGAAACGGCTGTCAAAGCACTGCTGGCAATCAGATGTTTCGTTACACGACGCCCATCCGCGCAGTTTAAGGACGCGCGAAATCCTGCCTGCCGGATGATCACCATGCAAAGCCACTCCTGTCTGTCATTTTCTGGTCACGCAGCGGAGCAGCGGTCCCCGGCGATCCACCTGCGTTGCGCGCAAAATATAAACATAACCAAAAGAGTCAACTTAAAAATCCAATGCCCCACGCTTCGCTGAAAAGGCAGGCGAGACGTGCTAAGCAGGGATCGCAGAGGCAGAAAATAATACTTGATAACACAAGTCATCTTTAGTACCGACAAGCACCTTGCCGCGAGGGACGACACGTGGAAAATCACAACGACATAGCTGGCGCAACTGCCTCGACCGAGGCGTTCGCAGCGCATCGCATTCGGCTTTCGATCGACGGAAACGACATTCTAAGCGATGTTGATCTGTCGTTTCCAAAAGGTGAGTTCGTCGCGCTTGTCGGGCATAACGGTTCGGGAAAATCCAGCCTGCTGAAAATCCTCGGCCGGCAGATCCTGCCGACGGCGGGTTCGGCGAGCTATGCCGGGCGGGATATCAGGTCATTTCCGGAACGCGCCTTTGCGCGCTCGGTCGCCTATCTGCCGCAGGATGTGAGCGCCAGCGCCGACATGACGGTTCGGGAGCTGGTGCGCTGTGGGCGCTATCCTTGGCATGGCCCTCTTGGGCGCTTCTCCAGGACAGATGGGGAAAAGGTGGAGCAAGCGCTTGCCCTGACGCATCTCGAACCTCTGGCCGACCGCACCGTGGCAACGCTTTCCGGCGGCGAACGGCAGCGAGCATGGCTCGCGATGCTGGTCGCGCAGGATACCGAGTGCCTATTGCTGGATGAGCCGACCGCAGCTCTCGACATTGCCCATCAGATCGAGGTTCTGTCGCTGGTGCGCAGGCTCTCCCATGAAAAAGGCCTCAGCGTGATCATCGTCCTTCACGACATCAACATGGCTGCTCGCTTCTGCGATCGCATCTGCGCACTGAAACGTGGTCGCGTCGTCGCCAGCGGAAAGCCGGACGAGATCCTGATGCGTGAGCGACTGCAGGAAATCTACGGCATCGACATGGATGTCATCGCCGCGCCGAAGACCGGCTATCCGCTCGCCTATGCCTGCTGATTCCATTTCTCTTTCCGCGTTCTCACGTCGGGCCCTGCTGCGAGCAATGGCGGCCGTGGCGGTCGCGGGCAACGCGCCGGTTCTTGCGCAATCCGCGCCGCGAATCGTCAGCCTCGACTACGGTCTCGCATCGACGCTTCTGTCGCTTGGCGTCGTTCCGCTGGCAGTTTCCGATCTTGCCGATTGGGATAAATGGGTGGTCGAGCCGGCAATGCCTCCGTCCGTCGTGAACCTCGGCAGCTCGTGGGAGGTCAACTTCGAACTCCTTGTTGCCCTCAAGCCGGATATCATTCTGACGACACCCTATCTCGACGAACTCCTGCCGAAGCTAAAGCAGGTCGCAAAGGTCGTCCGCCTCGAGATCTACGCGCCCGGTATTGGCCCGATACTGCCGGCGGCCATCGCGGCGACAAGAAAACTCGGGACTGCGATCGACCGGAAAGCGGAGGCAGAAGGTTTTCTCGCGCATGCGGATGCTTTCTTCGCCGAATGCCACGCCCGTCTTGCCGCGAAATCCCCTCCTCCCGTAGCGCTCGTCAACTTCATGGACGCGCGCCATGCTCGAATCTATGCGAGCCCGGGTCTCTATCATAACGTTCTCGAGCGCATCGGCGTGCGAAACGCCTGGACCGAGGAATCGAACTATTGGGGCTTCCAGACGATCGCGATCGAGAACCTTTCCCGCATTGCCGATCCCGATGCGCGTCTAGTAGCCTTCGAGCCGATACCTGCTGATGTCCTGCCTAAAATCATGCAAAGCCCCCTTTGGCAAAGCCTGCCGTTTGCCCGGCCAGGACATCTCTCAATCCTTCCCCCTGCGTTGATGTTCGGCATGGTCAATGAGGCGATGCGGTTCGCCCGCCTGTTGACCGACCTTTTGGATCCCAAGGAATGAACAGGATTTTTGGAAGGTTCGCATTCGGACCCGCAATCGTGGCGCTGGTGCTTCTCGGCGCAGGCGCTCTCCTGTCGTGGCTCCTCGTCATCCATTCGCTCGAAGTGAAAAGCCAGGCTGGCTATGACGTGCCGAGAATGGTCCTTTTCTATTCGACGCTCCCTCGCCTTGCGACGGCGCTGCTCGCCGGCGCGGCGCTTTCGCTGGCCGGCGCTCTCCTCCAGCAGGTTCTGCGCAATCCCCTTGCCGATCCGACAACGCTCGGAATTTCCGCCGGTGCCAATCTGGCGCTGGTCGTCACGACCTTGTTCTTTCCGGGCTTGCTAGGGCTAGGCCGGGATCTGGTCGCGCTCGGGGGAAGCGCGGTCGTCGCCTGCATCGTCATGAGCCTTGGGGCGCGGCGCGGCTTCTCACCCTTTTCGCTGGTGTTGTCGGGTCTCGTCATCAGTCTTTGGTGCGGCGCCCTGTCGGCGATCCTCACCCTTCTGAACGAGCGCTATCTCGTCAGCCTCTTCATCTGGGGCGCGGGATCGCTTGCGCAGCAGAGTTGGGTCATTCCAGTGTCGCTTCTCTGGAAGACGGCGATCATCGCCATTATCTGCGCGCTCGTCATGCGGCCGCTCTCTCTTCTCGATCTCGGCGAAGGCACGGCATCGGCCCTCGGGGTTCGCCTTGTCCGGCTGCGCTTTATCGTCGTTGGTGGTGCGGTCGCGCTTGCCGCAATTGTAACCAGCGCGGTCGGGGTTATCGGCTTCATTGGTCTGGTCGCGCCGACGATTGCCCGGCTTTCCGGGGCGCGGCGACCGCAGCAATTGCTGTTGTGGTCGCCTTTGATCGGCGCCGGGCTGTTGCTGATTGCCGACGCCTCCATCCAGCTCGTTGCTGGTGAATTGGGAGAATTCTTGCCCACAGGCGCGGTGACGGCGATCTTCGGCTCGCCGCTGCTTTTACTGCTGCTTCCCCGGCTGAAGGTCCGGCATCGGGCGTTGCAGATGAAAGAACGCGCGCGTTCATGGGCACCGGCCGGAACGAACACGCTTGCCGTCGCACTCTGCCTGTTGCTTGTGGCGCTCGTCGTCGCAGTATTCGTTGGACGCGGCATCGATGGAAGCTGGGGCTTGCCGCATGCGGCGCTCTTTGGCGAGATTATCCCGATGCGGCTGCCTAAGGTCTTTGCCGCTCTCTCCTCCGGCGCAATGCTCGCCGTCGCGGGCGTCATTCTCCAGAGAATCACCGGCAATGAGATGGCGAGCCCGGAAGTCCTGGGCATCAGCGCGGGCGCGACCTTCGGCGTCGCTATCGCCGTCTTCGTCTTCGTTCCGGGCCTTGCCGGACAATTGACCTTCGCGGCCATTGGCGCGCTTGTCGTTCTGGCCGTGATTCTCCTCAGCTCCATGCGCACGGGACTGGCGCCGGAGCGTGTCCTCCTTGCCGGCATCTCCCTGAGCGCCATGGTCGATGCCATTGTCGGTGTCCTGAGCTCTACGGGCGATCCGCGCGCCGTCCTCCTGATGCGCTGGATGAGCGGTTCGACCTACGGCGTCGACGGCCGTTCCGCCGCGACCGTTACCATCGCGGCCGCAATTCTGACCACGGCGGCTTTCCTTGCCCGGCGCTGGCTTGATATCCTGCCGCTCGGTCCATCGCCGGCGCTCGCCGTCGGTATTCCGGTCCGCAAGTCCCGTTTCCTGCTCTTCGGCCTTGCCGGGCTGATGAGTGCAGCGGCAACATTGAGCGTCGGTCCCCTGACATTCGTCGGCCTTATGGGGCCCCATCTGGCGCGGGAAGCGGGGCTTGTCCGCGCGCTCCCACAAATGGCGGGGGCGGCTGCCATCGGCGGCGCGCTGATGGTCCTTGCCGACTTCATCGGCCGCACCATCGTCTGGCCATACCAGATACCCGCCGGCCTCGTCTCGGCCCTCGTCGGCGCGCCTTTTCTTATGATGATGCTGCGAAGGAAGAGCTGACCGACCTCATTGCCGGCCAGACATGGGGTTAGTCGACGGATCGTTCAGCGATTTATCGCAAGTCCCGCTTCTTCAGGCCTTTAGGGTTTCGTAGCGCGGCTGAGGATTGCCGGCGAAACGATGGGCGCCGGTGTGGCTGAGCTTGCTGCCAGTATCGAGCCAGATCTCTCCGCCAAGAGCACGCCAGCGATGACAGAAGGCAAAGTCCTCGCTGAGATAGATGCCGGTTTCTTCCTCGATAAGGCATTCAAACAGCGCATATTGCGTGGTCGGCGAGCGTTTGGTGCCGGGATAGGCGTGGATCGCGTCGTAGCGCAGGCCGGGATAGGCGGCGATCATTTTTTCGATGACGGCGCGCTTGATGAGAAGCATGCCGGTGCCGGCATAGATCGCGGTGACGAAATCGCCGTCCCATTCAGCGTAGGGAGCGGTCAGCGGGGTGCCCACATAATGCAATGCCGCTTCCGCCAGAGTTTCAGCGTTCCGCAAGGGCGCCTTGGCGGCATTGCCCCAGTCGTAGTCCTTGATCGGATACATGGCGGCGACCACATCCTTGTCGGCATCCAGCAGCCGCATCACCTGCTCCGGTTCGAAGCTGATGTCCGCATCGATGAACAGCATATGAGTCGCCGCAGTATCATTGAGAAAATGCGAGACGAGCGTGTTGCGGCTGCGGGTGATCAGCGCATCGTTGCCGAGCAGCGCCAGCGTCAATTGCACGCCAAACTGCCCGCCGACCTGCATCAGGGAAATGATGGATTGCATATAGTCCTTGGCGACCATGCCCCCGAAACAAGGGGTGGCTATGAAGACAAGCCGATTTTCCGTCATTCGCCAAATATCCCTTTTCCGCCGCGCATGCCGCACGGAATCTAGGGAGATTCGATGTTTCTGTGTGTACCGAATTATTGAAATTTGTTTCCCGAAAACTCGGCTTGGCAATCTGATGTGGTCCTCCCTCTCGTGGAGGTGGAAACGGGCGTGCCGGCGGGACTTTACAAGGTTCGCGCAAGTTTTCCTGTGCAGGTTCAGGCCGTTGGGGAGTACCAGACGAGAACGTGGACTGCCAAAGACGCCATGATGGCGGCAACTGTCGTGGCTTATCTTTTCATCCGTCTTCCGGTCGCGCAGTCGCGCAAACGAGGACCCTGAACAAGTTTAGCCTCCAGTATTTGGTATCCGTCTGCATTGATCTCGAAAGATGCGCTACCGCGTTCATCGAACGCAGCACGGCGCCAAGAGTAGCATCAGTAAGCGTAAAAACCCGGAGTCCATGTCAACGCTCGCATCTGGAGGCCCCCTTGACGAGCATTACATCCGTCTTATCAAATAGTTATTACCAATATCAAAAATCCGGCTCGACATCTTCCTCGTCGGACGATTCGATCGCGTCGATTCTGGGCAGCAGTTCGTCCAGCAAAAGCTCGTCGTCCTCTTCTTCTTCGACGGACGATCAGTCCCTGACATCGTCGGCCGAGCAACTGGTTGCGCAGCTCATGAACATGATGCTCAACCTGCAGTCGGGCGCTTCCGGCGACGATTCCTCGTCGGACTCGGATGACAGCTCCAGCAGCACCTCCTCGGCTACTCAACAGTCTGCCGGCCCGAATGGCAGCCAGAGCGACATGATCAGCGCGATGGATACGGATGGTGACGGCAGCATCAGCGAAGCCGAATTCGTCGCCGCACGTCCGTCCGATGTAAGCGAGGATCAGGCTACGACGCTGTTTGAAAGCTTTGATACCAGCAACACCGGATCGTTGACGGAAGACCAGTTGGCAAGCGCAATGCAGTCCAATGAACCGCCGCCGCCACCGCCTTCCGGGGAAACGCCTGATGACAGCGAGATCTCCAGCATGTTCACCTCAATGGATACGGATGGTGACGGCAGCGTCAGCGAAGCGGAATTCGTCGCCGCACGTCCGTCCGACGTGAGCGAGGAGCAAGCGACAACCCTGTTCGATAGTCTGGATACGACAAGCTCGGGTTCTCTGACGGAGAGCCAGCTTGAGAGCTCGATGAAGGCGCAGCCACCGCAGCTTCCCGATTTCGGCTCGCTGTTTAGCTCGAACTACCAGGACGACACCACGAGCGACCTGCTTACCGTCTGATCAAAAATGACGGCAGCGGCTTAAACTCGGTCGTTTCTATCTGTCGGCAACTTGAGCAGTGAGGTTATCACCTTCGCGCTCAAGTTTGCCGGCAGTTCTTTTATGAACGCTTGCGTGCCTTTAACCGGCAGCTTGATTTCTACCGTCTTCGCCCACGGCAACTGGGCGAAGCAGCGGCTAGAAAGTGTTCCGAGCAGTTCTCTCAGAACTTGTAGCTTGCACCGAAGGTAATCTTTTGCTGGTCGGCGCTGACTTTTCCGATTTCAGAGCCAAAATCCTTGTTCCCGAAATCAGAATAACGGTATTCGGCACGCACGAGGATATTGTCGGTGAACGCGTGCTCGATGCCGCCACCTGCCGTCCAGCCGATCAGGATATCATCCTTTTTGCCGGCTCCGGGGACATCGACCTTGCCGCCTGCCGCTGCAAGACCAGCCGTCGCGAAAACCAGATTTTGATCCAGCGCGTAGCCCACACGGGCACGGCCGGAGGCATCCCATTCGAGATTTGCTTCCTTGCCTTTTTCGAAGTTGTAGTTGAAGTCGTTCTCGATGCCGTAAACTATGTTTCCGTGCTGAAAATTATAGCCGGCATGAGCTCCAGCCGATCCGCTGTTGATATTCTGGTCCAAGCCCAAATAGGTCGCTTTATTCCAAGTATATCCTCCCTGGGCGCCAATATAGAAACCGGACCAGTTAAAGGTCGAATAGTTCTGCTGCTCCGGCTGCGGCGCAGACTGCTGCAAGGTCATATCGGCAGCCATGGCCGGCGTGGCCAGGGAGAGAACGACGGCGCCGAAAGCGAATATTCTGAAATGCATGGAGATGCCCCATCTTATTTTGCAAGAGAGAGGGCGATGCGAAACGCTCGACCCGCTCGTGACGATGCACCATGCTCCAGGCCGATATTGCGGAGTGTCTTTTGATGTTAAGTTATGTTGCGAGGCCGCATCCAGAGGCTATCCGATCGCTTCTCGACCATGTGGAACCGGATCGCGATTTCGCACGGATTGGCACCGAGATCAGCAAGCTCCGTAACATATCTCAATATTTCCACACACAGCTCCATAAATTCCTTTGCTATCTTTATGAACTTCCGGTCATCGGAACTCGGTGAGCTGTATCAATATTGCGATTGACGGTGCCGTCATCGCGGCAGTCCACGAGAGGGCAATGTTTAGTTGGAGTGTTGGCGTGACCCACGCAGACAGAATGATTGCTGAAACGGAAATGACTCGAGGCACTCACTCGAATCCGTGGGAAGGTATCTGAAATGGCGCCTTCCGAGCAATCCAATATCCTGATCGTTGAAGACGATGCCGATATCGCAGCTATGCTGGTCGAGCTGATCAAAGACAACGGCTTCAATGCCTTAGCGGTGGCAAATGGCGCCGAGATGGATCAAATGCTCCGTCAATACAGGTTCGATCTGATCGTTCTTGACGGCATGCTGCCGGGCGAGGATGGATTTAGCATTTGCATGCGTCTGCGGGCAACGAGGTCTATCCCCATTTTGATGTTAACCGCACGGCGGGAGGATATCGATCGCGTCCTTGGACTTGAATTGGGTGCTGACGACTACGTCACCAAGCCCTTCAACTCCCGAGAACTAATCGCCCGCATCAAAAGCATTTTGCGCCGAGCATCGTTTTCCCGGCGAGAGGAAGAGATGTCCGGGCCGCTAACTTTTGCCGGCTGGCGCATCGATCCCAACAGCCGGCAGCTCTTCGACGCTGAAGGCGATGAAGTGTCGATGACAACGGCCGAGTTCGACCTTCTCTGGGCGTTCTGCACCAATCCCAACAAGGTGCTGACCCGCGACCAGCTTCTGTCCATGACGCACGCAGGATCGGCCGGTCCGGTCGAACGCAGCATCGATGTCCATATCAGCCGGATACGACAGAAGATCGAACCGAACCTCAAGGACCCGGCTTTCATCAAGACGGTGCGGCTGGGAGGCTACCTGTTCGCAGCAATGGTGGAGAAATTGCCGTGAAAAGTCTCCGCATGGCTTCCATCCGCAGTCAGATTCTCGTGCTGGCGCTCTTGCTGATCGTTCTCGTCTCGGTGGTTGCTGCGACGACCGAGCCGTTCATCTACGGCCGTCATGACAAGGGCATCGCGATTGGTTTGCTGGCGGGGCGAATCGAGCGTGTGGTCGACCAATTCCGAGACGCACGATCTCCTGCAGAGGAAGAGGCAGCCTTGAGCTTGGCTGCGAGATTGCAGATCCCGGTGGAAAAACTGCCGGTAAGCCAGATCTCTCCGCGTGATGAGACAGAAGCGACATCGGCCGACATTCTGCAGAGGACGCGCCGCGCTCTGGAAGATGATTTCCTCGGAAGTCTGCGCCACCTCTTTGACAAGGAAAAATCCGTTCCTCTCATCGTGATGGTCGATAAGGAGCGGGCTCTTGTTTTCCATATGCCGGTCTTCCCAAGATCCTTGTGGTTCTTTCCCGCGGTCGCAAGCGGAGTTCTGAAAATTGTCATTCCCTTGATCGTGCTTGCCTATGTCAGCAGTTGGCTGATCACCAGGCCGATGGGCCGCTTTACGGCGGCGGCGGAACGCGCAAGTACCGATGATAGCCTGGAAAAGCCGTTCGTAGCGGAAGGCAGCGCTGAAATTCGAAGCCTTGCCGCGTCGCTGAACATTATGCGAAGCCGGATCTTGCAGATGGCGGAAAGTCGAACGCGAATGCTCACATCGATCAGCCATGATCTGAGGACACCGCTGACGCGATTGCGAATGCGCGTGGAGCGCTGCGAGCAGCCCGAGCTTCAGCGCAAAATGCTCCATGATCTGACGGTACTGGATGGCATGATCAATGAAAGTCTGGCGTTTCTCACAAACGCGGTCCACAACGTACCGTCTCGGAAAGTGGATCTGTCCAGCCTGCTGCAGACAATCGCGACGGACTTCTCGGAAACCGGCATCGACGTCAGGTTTTCCGGGCCCCGGCGGCTAAAATATATGTGCAGACCCTCATTTACGAGAGCGATATCCAATCTGGTTGAAAATGCTTCCCGCTATGCGACGCAAATCGACATCGAATTGCAGGATGCCGGCGATGACGGGATATTTATAAGGGTGAGCGACAATGGTCCGGGCTTGACGGATGAGCTCAAGACCCGGGTGCTGGAGCCCTTTTTCAAAGCGGACGAGGCTCGCACGACCGGAGCGGGAGGCGGTTTTGGCCTCGGCCTCCCGACAGCGGAAGGCATCATCAGGAAAGGACATGGCGGGAAACTGACCTTGCTGGATCGAGTGCCGAATGGTCTGGTGGCGGAAATCGTTCTTCCTCTTGTCCCCGAAAGTGGCTCCGGCGGCCTTTCGGTAACCTCCGGCCCCACATTTTCGATCACCTGAAGTCTGCCTGACGCCCCTCAGGTGAGCGACATTTCATCCCTCCAATATTGCAGGGAGCCGTTCGCGAAGCTCCTTAACCAGCACACGCTCATTTTCCGAGTAGTCGACCGGGACGTTCACCAGATGGACGCCAGATCCAGAGAATGCATCTTCGAGAGCCTGTTTGAACTGGTCGATGGCGTCTACCCTGGTTCCCTTGGCACCATAGGATTCGGCATATTTCACGAAGTCCGGATTGCCGAACGTCATTCCGAAATCCGGGAACTCGTCCACGGCCTGCTTCCAGCGGATCATTCCGTAGGCATTGTCCTCGATCACGAGGATGACGAGGTTGAGCTTCAACCGGACGGCAGTCTCCAGTTCCTGGGAGTTCATCATGAAGCCGCCGTCGCCACAGATCGCCATGACGCGTCGCTCGGGATAAAGCATCGAGGCAACCATCGCCGATGGAAGTCCAGCCCCCATGGTTGCAAGAGCGTTGTCCAGCAACAGCGTGTTCGCCATCCGCGTCCGGTAGTTGCGGGCAAACCATATCTTGTACATGCCGTTGTCGAGCGCAAGGATACCATCATGCGGCATCACTTCCCGGATATCATGGACCAAGCGCTGGGGCGTAAAACGATCTTCCGTCGCCCGCGCCGCGATGCGTTCGAGAATGCGCTCCCGCAGATGAAGAAGAGCCTCTGCGTTCGGCAGTTTGCCCTCGAGGCGATCCGCCAGCGCCTTGAGCGATGGGCCGATATCTCCGATAACTTCTGCTTGCGGGAAATAGACCTGTTCGACGGTGGCGGGCTGATATCCGACATGGACCACATGCGGACCGTCCTTGCCCATGATGAACGGCGGTTTTTCGATTGTGTCGTGGCCGATGGTGATGATGAGATCGGCCTGTTCGATCGCCTCGTGCACATAATCGCGTTCAGAAAGCGCGGCGGTGCCCATGTAGAGCTCGGTACCGCCCGGAACCGTTCCCTTCCCCATCTGCGTCGTGAAGAAGGGGATGCGGGTTCGTATCACAAATTGCGCGATGTCTGACGTCGAGCGGGGGCGCGAGGCTGCAGCTCCAAACATCAGAAGCGGACGCTTGGCTGCAGTGATAAGAGCGGCGGCGCGGTCCAGCGCCGCGTCGCTTGCGGTCGGCAGTTCGAGCTGATGCGGCGCGATGAGCGCCATTTCCGGGCATTCTTCGGCTGCGATGTCTTCTGGAAGCTCGAGATGAACGGGCCCAGGTCTTTCTTCCTGCGCGATCCTGAACGCTTCCCTGACCATCGTGGGGATCATCTGCGGTGACACGATCTGCCGTGCCAGCTTGGTAAGCGGTTTCATCGACGCAACGACGTCGACCACCTGGAATCGCGCCTGACGAGACGAGAGGACACCCTTCTGACCCGTGATCATCACCATCGGCATCGCACCGAGCAGCGCATATGCCGCCCCCGTCGAAAGGTTCAGGGCACCCGGTCCAAGCGTCGTCAGGCATACTCCCGGCTTTCCCGTCAGGCGGCCGTAGGTCGCTGCCATGAAGGCGGCTGCCTGTTCATGCCGGGTGAGTACCAACTGGATTGACGATTTGCGGATGGACTCGACAACGTCAAGGTTCTCTTCGCCGGGAATGCCAAAAATGCGGTCGACACCTTCATTCTCAAGTGCGGCCACTAAGAGATCAGAGCCTTTGGTCATGGATGAATGTCCGTGCTGGTTGGTGGATCGACCGGTCGGGGCTTACCGAATTGGAAGAAGAAGACCTTGAAGATAGCTTCTTTTGGGAAGCTGTCCAATCGTAGTTTGACGCCGGGCTTGAAGGGCAAGGCCAGGCGCCGCTGCCTGCCACAATGACGACAATTTGCCGGCAGACTTGCTGACGGCGCCGCACGCACCGCGTCTCCACCGTCATTTCCAAAGCGAAGTTTGGTATGCAAGAAAATACTTCAGCCAAGGACACGCATGATCCAGTCGACGCAGCAATGCAGGCGGGCGGGCTGGCGGAAATCCTTGCGCCTTGCCTCTCCGTGGTTTTCTGCGGGTTGAATCCAGCCCTCTCCGCTGCTCGGGACGGCCATAACTTCTCGAACCGAAGCAACCGCTTTTGGCGTGTATTGCATCTCGCCGGATTTACACCCCGCCTGCTGCGGGCGGACGAAGAGCGCGAGATGCTGAGATATGGCCTGGGCCTGACATCGGCGGTCTCACGGCCCACCAAAAGCGCCAGTGAGCTCAAGAACCACGATTACGTCAACGCGGCTCCTGCACTGGAAAGCAAGATAAGAAACTTCGCACCGGCAAATCTCGCCTTTCTGGGAAAGGCAGCATACGCGGCGATCAGCCTCCGAACGCATGTCGAATGGGGCAGGCAGCCGGACGAATTTGCGGGCGTTTCAATCTGGGTGCTTCCAAATCCAAGCGGGCTCAACAGGGCCTTCAACCTGGCGAGATTGACGGAACACTACCGCGAGCTGAAATTGGCGCTTTAGCCGGCATCACAATCAATTCCATCGAGCCGCCGTCGTGCAACGCGGAGGAACCTTCCCTGCGGAACAGGGCCTCCGCTTCCTGCAAAAGCATATCGACTATATGCCGCCCAAACAGACGTATTTCAGCTCGGTGTATTCGTCGATGCCGTGGCGTGAGCCCTCCCGACCCAAACCGGACATTTTCACGCCGCCGAAAGGCGCCTCAGCGGTGGAGATCAGGCCGGTGTTGACGCCGACCATCCCGTATTCCAACGCTTCCGCCACCCGGAATACGCGCGACAAGTCGCGTGCATAGAAATAGGAAGCGAGCCCGAACTCGGTGTCATTTGCCTGTTCGATGACGTCGCTCTCGTCGCGGAAGCGGAAGAGCGGCGCGACTGGCCCAAAGGTCTCCTCGCTGGCAAGCTGCATGCTGCCGTCGACGTTGCGAAGGACTGTCGGCTCAAAGAAATTGCCGCCAAGAGGATGACGATTGCCGCCTGAGAGGACCTCAGCACCCTTATCCAACGCGTCGCGAATATGCGCCTCAACCTTGAGGACGGCGTTCCGGTCGATCAGCGGGCCAAGGACGACACCTTGATCCAGCCCGTTGCCAACCTTCAGTTTTTCAACCGCGTCGGCGAGCTTGGCTGCAAAAGCTTCATAGACACCATCCTGCACATACAGCCGGTTGGCGCAAACGCAGGTTTGCCCATTGTTGCGGAACTTGGCGATGATCGCGCCCTCGACCGCTGCGTCGAGATCCGCGTCGTCAAACACGATGAATGGGGCATTACCGCCAAGCTCGAGACCGAGCTTCTTGATCGTCGGCGCGCATTGCCGGTAAAGCAGTTCACCCGTGCGCGTGGAACCGGTGAAGGTCAGAACCCTGATGGCTGGGCTTGCAGTCAACGTCCCGCCAATTGCGGCGGCATCACCGGTGACGATGTTGAGGAGGCCCGGTGGCAGGCCTGCACGCTCAGCAAGAACTGCAAGCGCGATTGCGGAAAAAGGCGTCTGCGGCGCCGGCTTGAGCACGACCGCGCAGCCGGCGGCAAGCGCCGGGCCGACCTTGCGGGTCACCATGGCATTTGGAAAGTTCCAGGGCGTGATGGCAGCGACAACACCTGCAGGCTGGCGCAGGACAAGGATCCGCTTGTCCTGCTGATGGCCGGGTATGGTCTCGCCGTTGATGCGCCTCGCCTCTTCGGCGAACCATTCGATGAAGCTCGCGCCATAGGCGATTTCCCCCTTGGCCTCGGCCAGGGGTTTTCCCTGCTCCAATGTCAGGATCATCGCCAGGTCATCGAGATTTTCGATCATCAGGCGGTACCACGCCTTCAATATGGTGGCGCGCTCCCCCGCGGTCTTCTTTGCCCAGAGCTTCTGAGCGATGACGGCGGCGCGGATGGCGTCCTCGGTTTCGGCAGCACCCAGATCCGGAACCAAGCCGAGTGCCTCGCCCGTGGCCGGATTGCGGATGGTTGTCGCCTGATGGTCCTTCGCCTCTATCCAATTGCCCGCAACCGGACAGGCCTGACGAAACAGTGACAAATCATGGAGCTTCATGTGACGACTTTCAGCAAAATACGTGAGCGGCATCCGGATCGAAATCCAGATGCACCTGTTCGCCACGGCTGAGCCCGGTAATTGCTTCATGGCCGAAGGGAAGGCGCACGGCCAGGGCCTCGCCTGCGGCGGTTTCGGTGGCAACATGAACGTTATTGCCGAGGAAAGTGATATCGCTGACAGTCGCCGCAAGGCTGCCTTTCTGCACTCGGTTTCGCGACAAGCGAATGCGTTCGGGCCTCAGCATCAACGCTCCCCTCTTTCCGGAGATGGCCTGGCCATGCACCGGAATTCTGAAGACCGCGTCGCCACCAAGCGAGATCGTCGCATGTCCATCCGTCGATGACAGCAGATCGCAGGAAATGAAGTCGCTATCGCCGATGAATTCGGCAACAAAGCGGGTGCGTGGATTGGCGTAGAGTTCCGGTCCGGTTCCGATTTGGTCGATGACGCCCTTGGAGAACACCGCAATGCGATCGGAGAGACGCAGGGCCTCCTCCTGATCGTGCGTGACGTAGAGGATCGTCACCTCGGTCTGCTGGTGAATCCGGCGTATCTCGTGCTGGATTTCTTCGCGAAGCTTCTTGTCGAGTGCCGAAAGCGGCTCGTCCATCAAAAGCACTGGCGGATCATAAGCGAGAGCCCTGGCGAGCGCGACGCGCTGCTGCTGGCCGCCCGACATCTGCGCGGGCTTGCGATCCTCAAATCCCTCAAGCCTGACAAGCCGCAGCATTTCCTTGACCTTGCTATCGACTTCCGCCTTGGACTTGCGCCGTACCTTGAGCGGAAAAGCGATGTTTTCACCGACCGTCAAATGCGGAAACAAGGTGTACCGCTGGAAGACCATGCCGATATTGCGCTTATGCGACGGGGTCGAAAGCAGCGTTTGCCCGTTGAGGCTTATGTCGCCTTTCGTCGGGTTTTCGAAGCCCGCCAATATGTAGAGGGTCGTGCTTTTGCCCGAACCGGACGGCCCGAGAAAGGTCAGGAACTCGCCACGCTGGACCTCGAGATTGACATCTTGCACCGCGACGACAGGACCGTATTCCTTGCGGATGCCTCTGATCTGTAGGAAAGATTCGTTCATGATTTCAGTACCTTGCGTGCGATCGCGACAAGCGCCATCAAAGTGATCGTCAAGAGGATGAGAAGGGACGATGCCGCAGCGATGACCGGCGTCAGATCTTGCCTGAGGGTGGACCATACCTTCACCGGCAGCGTCTGCAGTGTGGGGCTCGCCATGAAGATCGCCACCACGACTTCATCCCAGGATGTCAGGAACGAGAAGACAGCCGCGGAAAACAGTCCATGGCTGATGGCCGGCAGGGTCACCCTGATCTTCGCCTCAAGAGGCGACGCACCGCACAGCACCGCGGCATCCTCGATGGATTTGTCGAAGCCTTCGAGCGCATTGGATATCGAAAGGATGGAGAAGGGCAGTGCCAGCACGAGATGCGAAATGACAAAGCCAATCATGGTGCCGCCGAGACCCATCCTCAGGAAGAAGGCATAGAGAGCAACGGCGAGGACGACGACGGGCAGGATCATCGGCGTCAGAAAAAGCGCCTTCAGCGCGTCACGGAACAGGAAAGTTCCGCGCACCAGACCGAATGAAGTAACCAGCCCAAGCAGCACGGAAAGAACCGTGACGATCGAGGCGATCCTGAAGCTCGTCCAGGCGGATCCCAGCCATTGCGGATCGGCGAAAAGCTGGCTGTACCATTGCAGCGTCCAGCCCGGAGGCGGGAAGATCAGCCACTGCGAAGATCCGAAGGAAAGCGCCGCGATGAAGAGGATCGGCAGCAGCAAGAAGGCTGCCGTCAAGACGGTCACCGCCAAAAGCACATATTTCCACCAGCCGAGGCGATCGAAATTGAGCAGCATGTCAGCGCCCTCCCGTGTTCTGCACGCCGAACAGCCGCAATTGGACCGCATAGAGCGAAAGCGTGACGACGAGGAGAACCAGGGCCGCGGCACCGCCCATTCCCCAGTTGACCAGGGACTGCACGAACTGAGCGATGAGTTCGGCCAGCATCATGTTCGCCGTTCCGCCGAGAAGCGACGGGGTAACGTAATAGCCGAGGGACATGACGAAGACCATGAGGGCACCCGCGACCATGCCCCGCGCAGCCAAAGGCAGAAGGACGCGCGTAAGACATTGCCAACGGTTCGCGCCGCAAAGTGCCGCCGCCTGCAGGATGGCCGGGTCGATCTTCTTGATGACGCCATAGAGGGGCAGGATGATGAAAGGCAGCATGATATACGTCATGCCGATCGTTACACCGGTCAGATTGTTGACGAGCGGCAGCGGCCGGTCGATCAGTCCCATTCCAATCAACATCTTGTTGATCAGCCCGGTACGCTGAAGCAGGACCATCCAGGCATAGGTTCGTGCTAGCAGATTGGTCCACATCGACAGCAGCAAGACTGCGAAAATCACCGAGGCCAGCCTTGTCGGCATGATTGCCAGCGTCCAGGCGACGGGAAAGCCGATCAGCAGCGAAATTGCCGTCACAAGGCCGGAGACAATGAAGGTGTTGGCGAATATCTTCAGATACGTCGCCGAACCCAGGAGTTCAGCATAGTTGCCGAAGCCCACAACCGGTTCCAGCACGCTTCGCAGCAAAAGGGCGACGACCGGTACAATGAAGAAGATCCCGACAAAAATCAGCGCCGGCATAATTTCGCCTAAGCCCGCAGGCCTGACGGCCTTGGACGTAGTCGCAGTTTCACTGGCGACGTCAATGTAAGTCGACATGGCAATCCTTTCCCGCCGTAGGATCAGACAACGGCGCCAGCTCCGAGGAAGATTTCGAACCTGCGTCAGACACCGCGGGCGGAACGACGCCCGCGGTGAAGCCTCGGAGTTTCTTCAACTTATTTGGCCTGCCAAGCATACCACCGCTTGCCGATTTCATCGCGATTTTCAGCCCAATACTTCATGCTTGCATTGACCTGGCTGGCGGTCTGCTGGTCCGGCAAGGTCTTGGCTATTGCCGGGTCCATCAGCTTGGCCGAGTCGATGTTGATGGGTGCGTAGCCGGTCGCCTTCGCCAGATCGGCCTGCGGCTGGGCCGACGTTGCAAGCGCAATGAACTTCATCGCGGTTTCAAGGTTCGGTGCACCCTTCGGAATGACCAGCGAGTCGGCCGCCGTGATGTTCTGCTCCCAAGAGGTTTCCGTCTTGATGCCGCTGGCGGCGAGCGCGGTCATGCGGCCATTCCACAGGCTGCCGAAGGGGGCCTCGGCGGATGCGAGAAGCTGCTGCGACTGGGCGCCGCTGGACCACCAGATGATGTCAGATTTGATCGTATCCAGCTTCTTGAATGCCCGATCGAGATCAAGCGGGTAAAGCTTGTCGGCTGGCACGCCATCGGCCAGCAACGCCGCCTCGATTACGCCCGGGGCCGACCATTTGTAGAAGGTACGCTTGCCCGGAAATTTCGCCGTGTCGAAGAGATCGGCCCAGGTCTTGGGGCAAGCGCTCACGGCGTCCGCATTGCAGCCGATCACGAAGGAATAGTAGAAGCTGCCGACCGAATAGTCCGTGACGAAACGAGGGTCGAGCTTGGACTTGTCGATAACGGAGAAATCCAGTTTTTCCAGCAGCCCGTCCTTGCCCGCCTGGGCGGCATAGTCGCCTTCAACGTCGACGACATCCCAACTGACCTGGCCCGCTTCGACCATGGCTTTCAGCTTGCCGTAATCGGTAGGTCCGTCCTGTGCGACGACGGTGCCGGTCTTGTCTGCAAACGGATTGGCCCAGGCGACCTTCTGTGCGTCCTGCGTGGTTCCTCCCCAGCTCGTGAAGACCATCGTTTCGGCCTTTGCGGCCCCGGACACAGCCATTATTGCGGCGAAAGCCGCCAGTGCGATTGTACGTTTCATGTTCCCTTGTCCTTATACTTGGTGTCTTACAGGCATGCCTTATGCGGCTGGCGGGCTCTTCCCCAGAGGGGAGAAACCTGCCGGCTTCATAATCTTGTTCTCGGCCACTTCGATCAGGTCGCGTATCTTCGGCAGGAAGGCCTGCCATTGCGGGTCGGTCGCCAATCTCTGGCGCCTTGCCTCGCGATCATCGAGGCTTTCATAGGCCCAGATGTGAACGATCTCGTTGATGGTCCCGATCTCCGAAAAGAAATAGCCGACCAGATTGCCGAGATGAGCTTTCTGAATGGCGATCCCTTCTTCCTCGACGACCTTCAGATATTGCGGGATTGCACCGTTCTTCAGCCGATAAGTCCGGATTTCATAGAACATCGGCGTCACCTCATGACGAAAGGATCGGGGATCGGATCGTCCGACGTCCTGAGCCAGATTGTCTTCGTGCGGGTAAAATCGAGGGCCGCGGCCAAGCCGCCTTCCCGGCCATGGCCGGAAAGGCCAAAGCCGCCGAAAGGTGCAATCGGCGATACGGCGCGATAGGTATTGACCCAGACGATGCCCGCCCGGATGCCCTTCATCAGGCGGTGGGCTCGCGTGAGATTCTGGGTGAACACGCCCGAGGCAAGGCCATAGCGTGTATCGTTGGCGATCTTCAGCGCTTCTGCTTCAGTTTCGAACGATACCACCGACAGAACCGGGCCGAAGAACTCCTCGGCAAGCGATGGCGAGGCGACATCGTCGCAATCGAGGATCGTCGGCCGGAAATAATAACCCGCGCCGTCAGGCCGTTCGCCGCCGGTGACAAGGCGGGCGCCGCTCTGCACGGATCGTTCGACGAGCGCCGCAACATGATCCTGCTGACGTTTCGTTGCCAGCGGCCCCACTTCCGTCGCCATGTCCAGCGGCGAGCCGATGCGGATCGCCTCCGCCTTGGCCTTCAGCATCGCCAGGAAGCGTTCCTTGACGCTTCGCTCGACGATTAGCCGCGAGCCGGCGACGCAGCTTTGTCCGGTTGCCGCGAAGATACCGGCAACCTGCGCATTGGCGGCACTTTCGAGATCGGCATCGGCAAAGACGATGAAGGGCGACTTGCCGCCGAGCTCAAGCGAGGTGGAGGCGAGATTTTCCGCCGAATTGCGCACGATATGACGCGCCGTTTCCGGCCCGCCGGTGAATGCGATGTGGGCGACCTTCGGGTGCCGGCTGAGAGCGGAGCCGCAGGCGGGGCCGAAACCGGTAATGATATTGACGACGCCGGCGGGAAAGCCTGCCTCGTGGACGAGGCGCGCAAACTCCAGAAGCGGCGCCGGTCCGTCCTCCGATGCCTTGACGACCATGGTGCAGCCGGCGGCCAGCGCCGGGCCGATTTTGACGGCCGACAGGAAGAGCTGGCTGTTCCAGGGCACGACCATGGCGACGACGCCGATCGGTTCGCGGCGCAGCCAGACATCCATGTCCGGCTTGTCGATCGGAAGATAGGAACCCTCGATCTTGTCGGCGATCCCGGCATAATAGCGATAATAATCGGCAACATAGGCGATCTGCGCCGAAGTCTCGCGAATGATCTTGCCGGTATCACGGGTCTCCAGCTCGGCCAGCTTCTGCGCATTGGCTGCAACCAGATCGGCAAGCTTGTAAAGAAGCTTGCCGCGCTGGGTGGCCGTCAATTTCGACCAGGGTCCGTCATAGAGCGCCTTCTCCGCCGCATCGACGGCACGATCGACATCCTTCTCGCGCGCCTCCGGCATCTCGGCCCAGATTTCGCCGGTCGCCGGATCGACGCTTGCAAACCGGGCCTCTCCGTCTACGAATTCGCCGTCGATGTAGGACTGGAAGCGTTGCATGGGGCTTACTCCGCAAATGCCGGCATGACCTCGGCGATGAAGCGTTCGAGCGAAGCCTTCTTGCGCTCGAAGGACATGCCCGTGTCGATCCAGAAGGAATATTCATCATAGCCCATGGATTCGTAGGTCTTCAGGCGGGCAATAACGGTTTCGGCATTGCCGACGACGTTGTTGGTGCGCATGACCGCATCGGAAAGCATCGGGTTCGCGCTGATCTCCTCCTCCGGGATCCGCTCGATCAGGCCCTGCTTGACAGGCTTCTCGTTCTTGAACCAGGCGAAGAAGTAGTTGTAATAAACGCTCAGTTCGTGGGCTGCCTGCGCGATGTCCTCCTCGGACGAGCCGACATAGGTGTGGCGCAGCAGCATGATCTTGGGTCGGTCGATATCGGGATTCTTGGCGCAGGCATCGTTGAAGCGGCCCATCAGCGCCACGACTTCGTCATCGCCCTGCCAAAGCGGCGTCACCTGAACGTTGCAGCCATTGGCGACGGCGAACTCATGCGAATTCGGGTCGCGCGCAGCAACCCAGATCGGCGGGTTCGGCTGCTGCAGTGGCTTCGGCGCCGAAGTGGTCGACGGGAATTTGAAAAACTCCCCATCATGCGCGTAGTCGCCGTTCCATATGCCCTTGACCGCTGGAATGAGCTCGCGCATCCGCTGGCCGGCGCCCCAGGCGTCGAGGCCGGGAAGCAGGCGCTCGTATTCGAAGGAATAGGCGCCACGCGCGATGCCGATATCGAGCCGCCCATCACAGATGATGTCGGTCATGGCCGCCTCGCCGGCGAGCTTGATCGGATGCCAGAACGGCGCGATCACCGTTCCCGTCCCAAGCCTTGCCCGCGATGTGCGGCGCGCCAGATCGGCGATGGTCACGAAAGGATTGGGCGCGATGGTGAAATCCATGCCGTGATGTTCGCCCGTCCATATGGCATGCATGCCACCCTTATCGGCGATTTCACAGAGAGCGACAAACTCGTCATAGAGGCTCTTGTGGCTCTGACCGGCGTCGAGACGCTCCATATGAACAAAGAGAGAGAATTTCATGGCTGTGCTGCCTTTGCTGGAACCGAACGGACCGTGCCGACGGTCTCGTCGCCGAAATAAACGCCAAAATTGCCGAGCTGGCTCTCAACCGCGAAGCGCGCAACGATGTCGGCGGTCGAACTTGTCTTGAAATGGGCCTTGGCCAACGTGTCGGGTTTCAGGAACCTGCCATTGCGCGGCTCGCCTTCCGAGGCGAAGGCACGGTAGACGATGTGTTGCTTTCCATCGCTCTTGCCTTCGTAAACCGAGTAGAGGAAGCCGATCGTCACCGAAAGCCCCGTGAGTTCTTCCAGATAATCGCGAAGTATGTCGGCAGGGCTTCCCTCCTTGCCATCGCAGCTCGGCAGCGAAAGGATCTCATCACCGATGAGAAGAACCTCGCCATGATGCTCCAGAACGGCTGCGAGTTCGATATTGCCTTCCGCCGCGGCCGAAACGGCCTTGCTGGCGAGGATCGGCGTGAAATAGCCGCCACGAGCATAACCCAATCCGTTCAACCCGCTGTTTTCGAAGGCTTCGATCCGCCCCATCAGGATGACGTGGTCACCGGCTTCGACCAATTTTTCCAGGGCGCACTCGAACCACGCCGCAACGTTCGCCAAGATTGGGCAGCCTGCGGCGCCCGTTTGCCAATCGACCAGCGCGAACCGATCTTCGACCGGGCGCGCAAAGGTGTTGGAAACATCCTTCTGGCTTTCCGACAGAACGTTCACGGCGAAATGCTTCGCGCTCGTCATGGTCGCGTAGTTACGAGAGGTCTTGGCTAAGCAAACAAGCAAAAGTGGCGGATCGAGCGACACCGACGTAAACGAATTTGCCGTGAAGCCGATGGGTTTTCCGTCCGCATCCTGGGCGGTCACGACCGTTACCCCTGTCGCAAAGGCGCCGAAAGCATCGCGAAGCGCTCTTGGGTCCGCAAGCTGTAGGGTCATTTCACATCCTCCCCCTCTGAAAGCCATTCGGCGAGCAGCGCATTTACGGTGTCGGGTGCAGTCAGGTTGACCATATGGCGGTGGCCCTCGACGATCCGCGCCCAACCATGGGGCGCAAGCGCCGCCATTTGGGTCGCCATCAGCGGCGTCGAATTGGGGTCATCCGATCCCGTCAGAAACAGCGCCGGACCCTTGACGTCCTTCCAGTGATCCGCGTAGGTCTCGTCCCCCTCGGCAAATGCCGAATAAGCGACGGCATAGCCCTGCGGATCGACAAGGTTCAGCCATTGCCGCGTCAGGTCGCGCGCAACGACACTGTCGGGATCGTCGCCGAACCATCGAAGTAGCGGGCCTTCTTTGTCCACCCCCGTCAGGGGAATGGCAGCCGCACGCGCGAGCACGGCCGCTTTTGCCTCCGGGTCGCGCCGGTAGACGCCGTTGAGATATGCCACACGCTTGATACGGTTGCCGAATGTTGCGGCCGCCCCTCCGGACACCAATGCACCCATCGAGTGGCCGGCAACATTTGCGGTCTCAATCGCCATCTCGTCCAGGAAATGCCCAAACCAGGCGACGAATTCCTCAAGGCGGCTTCCAACCGGCAATCCGGCACTTTCACCATGCCCGGGCATGTCGACGGCGATTACGCGATGGCTTCCAGCAAAGGCTGATATCTGCGGCGCCCACGCTTCAAGCCGCATGCCGACACCGTGGATCAGGACAAGCGGCTCACCGCTTCCGGCTTCGTAATAAGCCGTTCCACGAGCAGTCTTGTTCCTCGCGAAGACCCAGTCGATCTTTCGGGATGCGCCTTGCGTGTTTGATCCAACGGTCAGCATATCAGCGTCCAGCCTTTCAAACGCCGGCGGGGTTGGCGACGTCTTGGCCCAGATCCTTGAGATCCTGGTAGCGATCGCCAATGCGATGATGCGGACGCCCGCCCACGGACGCACCAAGCGCGACGACAATTTCGTCGGCGGCCGGTGCATCCGGAATTGCGGTCTGGATCGTCAGGTAATGCGAGCGGCGCCCTTCATCGTTTTTGTCCATCAGCGGGATCATGATCGGAGAATTGGCGGGGCCGCGCGTGTTGCAGAAGGCGAGATAGGATTTGGCGCCGACCGCATGGCGATAATGATTGCCGAAGCGAAGCGTGTGAATCAGAGCCGAGGCATGCTCGAGTTCGCCATCCAGGCCGACCACCGCTGATTTTCCGTATGCTTCGACGGCATCGCCGGAGCCAACGGCCTCGATGATCATCTTCGTCAGCAGCTCGCCAAGGATCGGAGCAACCGCATGAATTTCGGGCTTCAAGTCTTCGACGAAGCCGCGTCCGGCCCAGGGATTTTTCACAACGGCGTAGGCGGAAAACAGCCTCAAGGGAACCTGCGCCGGCTTGCCGCCCTCGATCAGCGTCGTCTCGATCTGCAGCCCGGTCTTACGAATTTGGATAGTCATCGAACACCTCAATTCTGACGTTGTGTATTATGGTATGCCATAATATTAAAGTGTCAAGCCGATTTCTCCCGGCTAAGAAGATTCAAGGTGAATGTCAGAAAAAATTATGTGAAAACAAATAATTAGGTTAGCGCTCGCGCTGTGCCATCTACAACGAACTTCCCAGATCGCTCAGAGTCGGCCACTTGGGCCTTCGAACGAGTAGTGGCTAGGCTAGGTTCGTCGCGGCAGGCCTGCAGCGCTTCGGCGGTGTCGATGAATGTTAGATGAGCATTGGGCAGGCACGGCAATGCATTTCATATGACGCTCCACCTTATTACTTATTATGGCATACCATCACATTGAGCAAAGTTGGGTGTCAAGCTTGCAATGTGTGGTTTGCCGTGTTTTGCGGAATCGCGGGAGCGCCCGCGAGGAGACTCGCGTGCCCAATCAGATCGAAATTGAAGATCGAAAGAGGTTCCAATCGCTCCCGGACTGCGTGCAGGGAGCGTTTACAGGCCTACTCGGCGGATTCCTTAGCGGAGAGAACCGCTTCCGCAATGGCGCTGGCGGCGGCAACGTGGTCCATGGCAGCCTTGTAGGCGCCCTCCCCGTCACCACGGCGGATCGCGTCCACGATCTTCGCCATTTGGCGCGGGCCCTCGATGTCGCGATTTTCCGTCTTGATCGTCATCGACCGCAGATGGTTTATGCGCACGGTGAGGAGATTGACGACGCCCCAGGCGACATGCCTGTCGACCATCGTGAACAGCGTCTGATAGAAAGAAGATGTGTGCGCGAGCACTCCGGGCATGTCCTTGTCGCGGTAGCTATCGCGGATACCCTGCAGCGACGCCTCCAGCGCTGCGACGATCTCCGGACTTCCGCGCTGCGCGCACAGTCGCGCCGCCATACCTTCGAGCACACCGCGGATCTCGTAGATCTGCTTGGCCTCGTCGAGATCGAGCTGGGCAACGATCGGGCCCTTGTTTGGCAGATTGGCGACCAGCCCTTCCGATTCCAGATGCCGCAGAACCTCGCGCACAATCGTCCGGCTCACGCCGAGCTGAGCACACATGTCGCGTTCGACAAGTCGATCTCCCGGGCGAAAATATCCGCTCACGATGGCTTCGCGGACCTTATCGAGCGCGAGCTCTCGCAGCGTTTTTGCGGGACGCTCCACTCTGATCGCCGCGTCCTTTAGAGCACCGCTCATTCTTGCACCTCAGTATTGGACGTGTTTCGCACGCTCGACTTCCGTTCGGCAATCGACTTTATTAGAATCGTATTATGGCGTACCACACACTGTCGGCGGTTGGCAATTCAACCAGTGTGCAAGACTGTCCGCCCATGCGTTCGGATGCTTAGGCTTCCTGCCGGCCAATCCGCCTCTATCGAGCAGACCGAGCAAATTGCGCTGCGCCTAGCCGATTCGCGCAGGATTTTTCGTGAAGACTACGCTGCGCTACGCGTTGTTAATAATGGTTTATGGCTTCAGACGGTAGAATTCAAAGGCAGCGCATAGCGGACATGATGTCTCCTGCCGTCCCCCAAGGCATGACCTGTCAATCTGAGTTTGCGTATCCTCATGTCTTCCAATCCGACGCCCCGCCATTTCCGTGCCCAAACTTCTTCCGTGATCGCGATAACGGTGTGCTTCATCGCCGTCGCGTTGGTGTTGACCGGCCTCGTAGCGCATGTGGTCGCGACGATGACACGGTCAGCGAACGAAATCGACGATGCGCGGGCAGACCGCGCCGCGCGTGCCGCGATCATTTCGTTCATGGCCAAGCTCAGCGGCACGATGAAAGACAATGCCGTCTGGGATGATGCCTATGCTGCTATTGGCTCGGCTGCCGCTGCGGATTGGGCCTTTGAGAATTGGGGCAAAACTAGCGCGGATTATTCACTCTATGATGGTGCCGTTGTAATCGGGCCCGATGGCAATGCGGTTTCCGCCTATCTGAAGGGCAAACCCTTTCAGCCGCGCGACTATTTCGGAGCCGGCTTCGACCGCCAGATTGAAGCTGCCGCCACCCCGCAGCCAGCACCCTTGCTCAACTTCTTCAAGACTGAGGCGGGAATCCTGCTTGTGGCATCACAGGCAATACAACCCTTCGAAGCAAAGGGCGAGCTTCCGAAGCTCAGCGTTTTGACTTTCTTTAAAGAGCTGACCCCAGAGGTCATCGATGCACTCTCGGATGAGCACGAGCTTGACGGTCTGCGGCTCCAGGCGACGCCCGAACCGAGCCAGTTGAATTCCCCGATCAAGGACATGGGTGGCACGGTCATCGGCTATCTCGTTTGGCCTAGCAAGGCTCCGGGGAACGCCATTTTTGACAAGGTCTATCCCTATGTGACTGCCGCCGCCAGCATCCTCGCCCTTTTTCTGGCAGCCGTCCTGCTTGCAGGCGCGTCCGAAGCCGGGCGTCTCCGCCGTTTGGCCGAGGCGGCCAGATTTGAAGCAGGTCATGACAGTTTGAGCGGCCTGCTGAACAGACACGGCCTTCTTGGGATGCTGGATCAACTGGACAATACCAGCTTGCCAGCATCGCTCTACATGATCGATCTCGACGGTTTCAAAGCTGTCAACGATGCGTGGGGACATGCAGTCGGAGACGAACTGATCCGGATTGTCGCAAAAGCGCTGCAGGGCTGTCATCCCGAAATCCATGATTCTGCAAGGTTAGGCGGTGACGAGTTCGCGTTGGTGCAGGTCGGATCCGCTCCACATCGAGATATAGAAGAATCCATTCTCAAACTTTTTCGCAATCCCTTCAAAATTGGCGGGCGAACGATCGAAGTCGGGACGAGCATTGGCGTGGCGGGCCGCATCGGCAATATCGCGCCACTGGAGCTTCTGCGCAGAGCCGATATCGCTCTTTACCGCGCCAAAGAAAATGGCAAGGGCCAGGCCGTTACCTACGATCTCGAACTGGATCGCGAGCGCCAGCGTATCGCCGAACTGGAAGGCGAGCTGAGAAACGCTATCAATAGCGGCGCGATCGAACCGGTTTTCCAGCCGCTCGTGTCGGCATCAACGGGTGCAATTATTGGTCTTGAGGCTCTCGCACGCTGGCGAAGTGCGGCTGGAAGCATCAGCCCGGAAGTTTTTATTCCGCTTGCCGAAAAGTCCGGCCTTATCGATGCATTGGGCGTTCATATGCTACGGACGTCGATCCAGCATGCGAAGGCCTGGCCGTACCTGGCGCTTTCGGTCAATGTCTCGCCCATCCAGCTCTGCAATCCGGACTTTGCCGCACAAGTCACGGCAGTCCTTGATGAATCCGCTTTCGATCCCACTCGCCTGACGCTGGAAATAACCGAGGGCGTCCTGATGACCAATCCTGACCAGGCGCGCCGATCAATCGATGTGCTCCGGCGCATCGGCATCAAATTCGCGCTCGATGACTTCGGCTGCGGCTATGCAAGTATCGGCGCCTTGCGGCAATTCGGATTCGATCGCATGAAGATCGACCGATCGCTGGTGTTGGGCCTGGAAGAGAACGCCAACGGCATCGATATTCTGCGCGCCACGGTCGCTTTGGCAACGGCGCTTGAAATTCCGGTGACGGCCGAGGGGATCGAGAATCTTCGCCAGGCGGAAATACTGCGAGCCTCCGGCTGCGACCAATTGCAGGGCTACCTAGTCGGCAAGCCTATGTCGTCCAGTGAAATCGGCGAAAAGCTCCGCCAGCGCAACTCAGCCGCGTGATCTATCAGCCTCTGAGCTAGTCGAGCCGTCGAGATACGGCCTGCGGCATTGGACCTATGCCGGTTGATCGATCAGCCGCTGCGCGGTGAATTTGTCGGTCACCAAGGTATCAATCACACCTATACGCAATGCTCCAGCGATGGCCGCGGTCTTCTTTTCGCCGCCCGCAAGCGCAATCACCCGGTCAACCTTGGCAAGCTCATCAAGCGAGATACCGATCACCCTCTCGTCCAGGGGCGTTTTGACCGGTTTGCCCTTGCCGTCGAAGAAACGCAGGGAAATATCGCCGACCGCTCCGGCATCGGCCAAGTCAGCCAATTCGCGCGACGAGAAGATATTGCCGGACCGGGCCAGAAGCTCGGACGGTTCGACCGCACCGATGCCGACGATTGCGACACTGATCGCCCCGAAAAGCTCGATCGTTTCCCGCACGAACGGATCGGCCATCATAAGTAGCTTGGCCTCCCTTGAACTTGTCACGCCTTGGACCGGAAGGAGTTTGGGTTCGGCGCCAGTCAAACGGGCGAGCCTTGTGGTTAGCTGCGTCGCATGGGTCTGAACGGAAGGGTCGCCCATGCCGCCGAGGGTCTGAACGATATATTTTGCCTGGGCGCTTTTTTGCGGGTGGATATTCTCCACCATCTTGAAAATCGTCTGGCTCCAGCTTGAAACGCCGATAATTTCGCCCTCCGAAAGGGTGACTTCGAGAAGGTGAGCGGCGGCTTCGCCGATCCGCGCCATGATGGCGCCTTCCCGGTCTTCGGAACATTCAACGACAATGGCTTCGGGAAGATTGAAACGTTCCCGGAGCGCGGTTTCGAGTTCGGTATAGGTTCCGACAGGTGGGATAACGGTGGTCCGCACGATGTCTTCGGCTTCCGCCCGCTTAAGCATTCGAGAGACGGTCGCCTGCGACAGCCTCAGGTGCTGGGCAATATCAGCCTGTCTCTTGTGCTCGATGTGATACATCTGTGCGACACGAGAAATCAGGCGAAGCTCGTTGATCCGTCCCATGCTTGTTCCATCAGTGAATTTTTATTCACCAATAGCGGGCGGCGGTTCGAACGTCGAGCGTGCAATCGCATCATTCCACGTTTTAAACCTTTCCGCGTTGTCGTTTGCCCGCGGCTTGATGATTGTGTTCTGTCGAGGAAGGCGACCGATAGCGTCAAGATCCGCCCACATGCCCAACGACAGGCCGGCCAGATAGGCGGCACCCAGCGCCGACGCCTCCGGCGCTGCGCATTGAATAACAGCGTGCTCCAATAGATCCGCGACACACTGCATGAGAAACGTATTCTGACTGGGTCCACCGTCGACATAGAGCGAGCCGATGTTTCCTCCATTCTGCTTCTGCATCGCCTGGAAGACATCATGCACCTGCAGCGCAATGGAATCGGTAACGGCCCTCGCCAACTGCGCGCGGGTGGTGCTGAAGTTGATTTGGGAAAACAGCGCGCGAGCATCCGAATTCCAATGGGGCGCCCCGAGGCCGACAAACGCGGGAACGAAGCCGGGCCCACCCGGCTCGGCGGTCGCCGCCAGCTCGACGAGTGCGGTGACGTCGGAAAGCCCGAGAATTTCTGTCATCCACGGCAGGCTTGCCGCTGACACGAGGATATTGCCTTCGAAAGCGAAGGTCGGTTTTCCCGCAATGCGCCAGGCAACGGTCGTCGTGATCCCATGTTGTGGTGCGATAAAGTGCGGCAATGTCGTCATGACCGACGAACCCGTGCCGAACGTCACTTTGCCGTCTCCCGCCTTATGGGCCCCATGCCCGAAGAGAGCGGCATGGCTGTCGCCGATGGCAGCGCAAACGGGCGTTCCGTCCGGCACGCCCGGGAGGCCCATGGTCGTTCCGAATTGTCCCCCACTGTCGAGAACTTCGGGAAGCAGGCCTTTATCCACGCCGAACAATGCGCAAAGCTCCTC
The DNA here is from genome assembly GCF_054114205.1 of Rhizobium sp. LEGMi-198b. Classification (NCBI taxonomy): domain Bacteria; kingdom Pseudomonadati; phylum Pseudomonadota; class Alphaproteobacteria; order Hyphomicrobiales; family Rhizobiaceae; genus Rhizobium; species Rhizobium sp. LEGMi-198b. The sequence continues at coordinate 271,839 of NZ_JBSYVH010000007.1, forward strand.
GCTCCAACGTTGGCCTTTCAGATCGAAGAGTTGGCTGCGGGCTGCATTCGATGCATCGCAGACATGCTTCCTGCCATCCGTCAGGCAGTGGATAAGCCAGCTATCCACAGTGCCGATTCGCACTGCGCGCCCGGCCGGGGCGCGATCCAGCAGCCATTTCATCTTCGAGCCGGGAAACATCGGATCGATCGGCAGGCCAGTAGTCTCCTCGACCCACTGCGAATGCCCGAGCCCAATCAGCTTTTCGCAATCGCCGGCCGTGCGGCGGCACTGCCAGCTCACGACGGGACCGAGCGCCTCGCCGGTATCGCCATCCCACATCGTTACCGATTCCCGCTGATTCGAAATCGCAACCGCTTGGATTGCAGGCTTTGCCGGCGCAGCTTCGATACAAGCACGTACCGCCTCGCATACCGATTGCCAGATGCGATTTGGATCCTGCTCGACCCAGCCTGGTTGCGGATAGCTAATGCCAACGGTCGCAGCACCGCGAGAAATCAGCTCGCCCTTTTCCGATACCAGAATGGCCTTGGAATTCGTCGTGCCCTGATCGATTGCCAGGATGGCTCGCATAAAATGTTTCCTCCAAGAATGGGTCGGGGCATTCAGCACAACGCCTCGGTAAGCGCGCTGTCAGCGTCAGATCACTTCCTCTTGAGAAGCGCCAACGCCGCCTGCGCAATGGCGTCCGGAGCCATTCCGAATTCATCCAGAAGGAATTCCGCCGAGCCTGTCGGAGCATAGATACCAGGAACGCCCAGACGCTTCATCGGAACAGGCGCATTATCGACGACCACTTCGGCGACCGCAGAGCCGAGACCGCCGTAAATCGAATGCTCTTCGGCTGTCACGATGGCGCCCGTTTCCTTTGCGGCGGCAATGATAGCCTGCTCATCGATCGGCCGCACGGTTGCCATGTTGAGAACACGGGCGTCGATCCCCTGGCTTGCGAGGATTTCTGCGGCCTTGACGATGCGATGCGTCAGCGTGCCGTTGGCAATCAGCGTCACGTCCCTGCCCTCGCGCAGCACATTGGCTTTGCCGAGCTCGAACTTATGATCGTCCGGCAGCAGGTCCGGAACGCCGACGCGCGACAGGCGCAGGAAGCAGGGTCCGGCATAGCTTGCCGCCCATTTTACAGCAGCAGCCGTTTCAATGCGGTCGCATGGCGCAATAACCGGAAGATTTGGCAGGACACGCGTCCAAGCGAAATCCTCGATGGAATGATGCGTCGGGCCGAGTTCGCCATAGGCCATGCCGGAGGAAATGCCGATCAGTTTGACGTTCGCATTCGAATAGGAAATATCGGCCTTGATCTGCTCCAGAGCACGGCCGGTCAGGAAGCACGCGGCCCCACAGACGAATGGGATCTGTCCGCCGTTCGCCAGCCCCGCTCCGACGCCGACCATGTTTTGTTCGGCAATGCCGACATTGACCAGTCGTTCCGGAAATTTGGATTTGAAGCCGCCGAGCTTGGATGAGCCGACGGAATCGTTGCAGACCGCAATGATCGTCTGCTCGCTGATCGCTAGCGCCTCCAAAGTCGCAGCGAAGGCATCACGGCAATCGTGAAGATTGATGTTCGAGTTGAGCGCGTCCATTAGAGTGCCTCCGACAGTTCTGCGACTGCTTGTTCGTATTGTTCCTTGTTCGGCACCTTATGATGCCACTCCACCCGGTCCTGCATGAAGGAGATGCCATGGCCCTTGTTGGTGTGGGCGATGATGCAGTGCGGACGCGGGCCGCGATGTTCCAATGCGGGAACGATTTGCGTCATTTCGTTGCCGTTGATTTCGCTGACTTCCCAGCCGAATGCTTCGAGTTTCGGTCTGAGCGGGGCGACATTATTGGTATCGGCGAGTGCCGCGCCTTGCTGGAAGCGATTGTGATCGATGATCAGGGTCAGATTGTCCAGATTGAACTGCGATGCCGCCATGATGGCCTCCCAGTTCGATCCCTCTTGCATCTCGCCGTCCCCGGTCATGACATAGGTGTGATAGCCGGCGCCATTCATCTTGCCGGCCTTGGCAATGCCGACGGACACAGGCAATCCGTGCCCCAACGGACCGGTGTTGGTTTCGACACCCGGCACCTTGTTGCAATTGGGATGGCCGTTGAGCCGTGAATGCGGCTGCAAAAACGTCGAGATCTCCTCTTCCGAAATGAACCCGCGCTTTGCCAAGGTAACGTACAGCGCGCAGGCCGTGTGGCCCTTTGACAGAATGAACCGATCACGATCGGGCCGCTTCGGTTCGCTGGGATAGATTTTCAGAACGCGAAAATAGAGAGCCGTCAGGATGTCGATCGCCGACATCTCACCGCCAATATGTCCCGCACCTGCGTCATAGACCGCTTGCAGGTCACGCAGGCGTATCTGACGCGCGACGCGCTCAAGTTCCTTAACTTGCATGATGCTCCCTCGTTGCATAAATATTCAATCACAGATATTTTTGCACAAAAGACCATTCAGTCAAGCCCATTTATTGATTGCATGCCGCTTTGGCAGAAAGCTATGCGCCTTTTTCAGTGCTTGACAGGCCAAATATGAGTTGATAATGAATTTTCCAACATGAATGCATAAATATGCAAGCTTGAAGGAAAATCACCTGGAGCAAGCATAGGGAGTGGAGGAGCCATGTCAGCCTTGGGCGTTAACGAGCAAAGCCAGCAGCCGCGAACCTCACTTGCATGGCTTAGCGGGGCCACGGGTCCGCTGATCGGCTTGCTGATACTCTGCGTTTTCCTGAGCGTTGCGACGGACCGGTTTCTTTCGGTGCGCAACGCGCTCAACATCCTCGATCAAATCACCGTGCTCGGCGTCATGTCCGTGGGTATGACCTTCGTCATCCTGATCGGCGGCATCGATCTTTCCGTCGGCTCGGTCCTTGCGCTGTCGATGATGGTCATGGGCTGGGTTGCGAATGTTGCCGGCTTGCCGATGGCCGTCGCGATCCCGCTGGCGCTCCTGGCGTCCGCGCTCAGCGGCCTGATTGTCGGCTTCATGGTGACGAGTTTCCGTGTACCCGCCTTCATTGCCACCCTTGCGATGATGTCGGTCGCCCGCGGCATTGCCAATATGATTACCGATGGCCAGCAGATTGTCGGCTTTCCCGACTGGTTTACGATGCTGGCGATCGACCGTCATTTCGGCGTCCTGACCGCGACCGTCTTCCTGATGCTGGCGATCGTCATCGTCTCGTGGCTCTTTCTCAAATACCGTTCCGAAGGCCGCATGCTGTATGCGATCGGCGGCAATCCCGAGGTCGCCCGCCTGGCCGGCATCAATGTGCCGGTGGTCACGATCGGCGTTTACGTCGTGTGCGCCATATTGGCGGGCGTTGCCGGGATCGTCCTTGCTGCCCGCCTGGATGCCGTCCAGCCTTCAAGCGGCTTTGGCTATGAACTCGACACCATTGCGGCCGTCGTCATCGGAGGAACGTCTCTGTCGGGCGGTGCTGGTGGCATCGGCGGAACGCTGATCGGCGTGCTCATCATCGGCGTTTTGCGCAACGGCCTGAACCTGCTCAACGTCTCACCATTCCTGCAACAAGTGATCATCGGCGTCGTCATCGTTCTTGCGGTCGGCGCTGAAACGCTGCGCCGGAGGAAGGCATAAGACGAGCCACTAAGGCCGATAGCCAGAATTCCCCTTCCGCTGCACGGACGGGGATTGTGAAAGCCCGAGGGCGGAGGACGTATCCAAGGGCGGATTGAAACCAAAGGAGGAACTCATGAAACTTTCCCGTACTCTCTTGACCACGGCAGCCATACTCGCACTGTCGCTGGGCTCGGTTCAGGCCAAGGAAGTCAAGAAACTCGGCCTCGCGGTCGCCAATCTTCAGGCAAACTTCTTCAACCAGATCAAGCAGGCCGTCGAAGCGGAAGCCAAGACCCGCGGCATCGAAGTCATCACCGTTGACGCAAAGGGCGACGGTCCGACGCAGGTCAACCAGGTCCAGGATCTTCTCACGCAGAACATCGACGCGCTCATCTACATTCCCGCCGGTGCCGCCGCCGCAACCATTCCGGTGAAGCTCGCCCATCAGTCGAACGTGCCGGTCATCAACGTCGACCGCAACGCCGACGGTGCACCTGGCGACACCTTCCTGGCTACGGATTCCGTCGCATCGGCAAACGCTGTCTGCAAGTACATCATCGAGAAGGCCGGCGGTAAGGGCAACATGGTGATCATCCATGGCCAGAAGGGCACGACGCCGGAAGTCGATCGCACGAAGGGCTGCATGGATGCCGTCAAGGCAAATCCGGGCGTAAAGATCGTTTCAGAGCAATGGTCGAACATCTGGAGCCAGGATGAAGGCTTCCAGATCATGCAGAACATGCTTCAGGCCAATCCGGACGTTTCGATCGTCTTCGCGCAGGCTGATGCGCTCGCCCTCGGCGCTGCACAGGCCATCAAGGTCGCAAACCCCTCGCAAAAGATTGCTCTCGGCGGCTTCGATGGCGACACCGCGGCGCTCGAAGCGCTGAAAAACGGCGTCTTCGACGTGACCGCGACGCAGCAGACCCAGAAAATGGGCCGCGATGCCGTTGCCAATGCTGTAAAAATCGTCGGCGGCGAGAAAGCGCCGCCGGTCCAGCTTATGGATGCGACCCTGACCACAAAGGATAACGTGGCCGGCTTTATCGCCAACCATCCGTAAGCATAACCAAGGGAGCGGTGCGATGACTGATCCGGTGCTCACACTCAGAGGTATTTCCAAGCGCTACGGCCCTCTGGAAGTCCTGAAGAACGTCAGTCTCGATGTCTTCCCGGGCGAGGTCGTCGCCTTGCTCGGCGAAAACGGCGCGGGCAAATCGACCCTATCGGGCATCATCGCCGGATCGCGCACGCCTTCCGAAGGTACCATGACATGGCAGGGGCAGCCCTATGCCCCTGCCAATCCGAGAGAGGCGATCGACAAGGGCGTGGTCCTGATCCACCAGGAGCTTCAACTGCTTCCCGAGCTGACGATCGCCGAAAATGTCTTCATCGGTCGCTGGCCGATGAAGAACGGCGTCGTCGACCGGACACAAATGGTCAAACGCGCTCAAGAACAGCTCTCGCGCCTGAACCTGCATATTCCTGCGACGCGCAAGGTGGCGGGACTGTCGACCGCCAACCAACAGCTCATTGAAATTGCCAAGGCCCTGGCGCTCGATGCGAAGCTGTTGATCCTCGACGAGCCAACGGCCGCTCTCGGCGGCGCGGAAACCGAGGCGCTCTTCGAGCAAGTCAGAAAGCTGCGCTCCGAAGGCGTCGGGATCATCTACATTTCGCACCGGATGGAAGAGATCAAGCAGATCACCGACCGCATTGTCGTTCTTCGCGACGGCGAACGTGTTCAGGAATTTGCCGATAGCTCGACCCCTGTGCGCACGATCGTTGAAAGCATGGTCGGCCGTTCGCTCGATAGAATGTTCCCGACATTGCCGGTGCCGCAGGATCGTCCGGTGTTGCAGGTCGACGCTCTGACCTCGGTGGACGATTCATTCCGCGATATTAGCTTCGAGGTCAGGGCCGGAGAAATTCTGGGTATAGCCGGCCTGGTCGGCGCGGGGCGAACCGAATTGGTGCGGGCCATCTCCGGAGCGGATCCCGTAAGGTCCGGCGCTGTGCGCCTCAATGGCGAAGCGTTAAAGCTGCATAGTCCGGCTGACGCGGTAGCGAGAGGCATCGTTATGGTGCCGGAAGACCGCAAGCTTCAGGGATTGGTCGTCAACCACCGCATCGCGGAAAATATCGTTTACCCAAACCTCGATCAGTTCGAAAGCCGCTGGATTACGTCCTCGATGAAGCGGGATTTCGCGAAGAGAGCCATTTCGACATTTGGTATCAAGGGCCGTGCTGATCAACTGGCCTCCGATCTCTCCGGCGGCAACCAGCAGAAGATCGTCATCGCAAAATGGCTGATGCGCGATCCCAAAGTGGTCGTGCTCGATGAGCCGACCCGAGGCATCGATGTCGGGGCCCGTGCCGGCATCTATGACATCATCGTCGGCCTCGCGAACAGGGGCGTGGCCGTTATCGTGGTCAGCTCCGATCTGGAAGAGGTTCTCGGTGTATCAAACCGGATACTGGTTCTTGCGCAAGGCAAACAAGCGGGAATTCTGGAGCGCGACCAGGCGAACGACGTCTCCGTCATGGAATTGGCTACAATCTAAAATGACATCAAGAAAGGAAGAGCGATGCCTGACATCACTCTGAATGCTCCCAAGCTTTTCGACCTCTCCGGCCAGGTTGCCTTTGTGACCGGCGCCGGTAGCGGTATCGGCCAGCGCATCGCGATCGGTCTGGCTCAATGCGGCGCAGATGTCGCATTGCTTGACCGCCGCAACGACGATGGCCTGTCGCAGACGGCCGAATTCGTTCGCAAGGCCGGACGCCGTTCGATCCAGCTTGCCGCGGATGTGACCAACAAGGCAGCGCTTGCCGAAGCGGTGGAACGGGCGGATGTCGAACTTGGTCCCCTCTCCCTCGCCCTCAATGCCGCAGGCATCGCGAATGCCAACCCTGCCGAGGAGATGGAAGAAGAGCAATATCAAACGCTGATGGACATCAACCTCAAAGGGGTCTTCCTGTCCTGCCAAGCCGAAGCGCGCTCGATGCTGAAGAGGGGCAAGGGATCGATCGTGAACATCGCGTCCATGTCGGGCGTCATCGTCAATCGCGGCCTGAACCAATGCCATTACAACGCGTCCAAGGCCGGCGTCATCCACATGTCGAAGTCCCTGGCAATGGAATGGGTCGGCCGCGGAATTCGCGTCAATACGATCTCTCCCGGCTATACGGCGACACCGATGAACACCCGGCCGGAGATGGTCCACCAGACGAAGCTGTTTGAAGAGCAGACACCGATGCAGCGCATGGCGACGGTCGATGAGATGGTTGGTCCCGCCGTATTTCTGCTTTCCAACGCGGCAAGCTTTGTCACGGGTGTCGACCTGCTGGTCGATGGCGGTTTCTGCTGCTGGTGATGACGATGCCTCGCAAGTTGATCGCCGGAAACTGGAAAATGAACGGGCTGATCTCGGACCTGAACGAGATTGTCGCCATCGCGGCCGCCGCCGATGGCGCGAAGGCCGAAGCCATCATTTGCCCACCCGCCACCCTTATCGACCGCGCCGCGTCAATAGCGCGCGGCTCAAAATTGCGGATCGGCGGGCAGGATTGTAACGCCTCGCCGTCGGGCGCCCACACGGGCGATGTTTCCGCGAACATGCTGGCCGATCTCGGAGCAACCTGTGTGATCCTCGGCCATTCGGAGCGTCGGGCAAACCATGGTGAGACCAGCGCTCTCGTCGCCGCAAAAGCGGCGGCGGCTTACCGCGCCGGACTGACGGCCATCGTCTGCGTCGGCGAAACCGACGATGAGAGGACCGGCGGCATGACGCTTGTGGTCGTCGAAAGCCAGCTTTCGGCGTCCGTTCCGGACAGTGCTTGCGCTGCCAACACCGTTATCGCCTACGAGCCGGTATGGGCGATTGGAACCGGCCGCGTTCCGACGGAGGCCGAGATCGCCGAAGTTCACGCCGCCCTGCGCGGGGCCTTGATCAAGCGATTTGGCGCTGAGGGCAATGAGATACGGCTCCTTTACGGTGGTTCCGTGAAGCCATCGAACGCGGCCTCGCTATTTGCCATTGCAGGCGTCGACGGCGCGCTTATCGGGGGAGCCTCGCTGAAGGCATCGGATTTTGCAGCGATACTGCATGCTGTCCCCTGAATGCGAGCCCGATGGTTGGCCGCCGACGGGACGGCCTTGAAGATTTATTTTGCTAAGCGCCGTTTGCCAGGAAGCACGGCGGTGGACCGGGAGACATCCGAATGAACCGCTTCGAAAACAAGACCGTCGTCATCACTGGAGCCAGCCGGGGCATTGGCGCCGCCATCGCACGGCGCTTTGCGAAAGAGGGCGCAAATCTCGTCGTTTCCGCCAATGAGGAGTCGGTGCACTCCGTCGCCGAAGAGATCAAGAAGGATGGCGGCAAAGCGATCTCCTTCGTCGGCGACGTCACGGATAAGGCAAGCGTGAAGGCCCTTTACGATGCTGCGGAAGATGCCTTCGGTACTGTCGATGTCTCGATCCAGAATGCCGGCGTCATTACAATCGCGCGGATTGAAGACATGACCGAAGGCGAGTGGGACAAGGTCATGGCCGTCAACACCAAGGGTGTTTTCCTGTGCGCACAGGAAGCGATCCTGCGCATGCGCAAACACGGCCGCGGCGGACGCATCATCAATACCGCATCGGGACAGGCACGAGACGGCTTCATTTATACGCCGCACTATGCCGCCTCGAAGATGGGAGTGGTCGGGATCACTCAGAGCCTCGCAAAGGAAGTCGCCACCGAAAATATAACCGTCAATGCGTTCTGCCCGGGCATCATCGAGACGGACATGTGGGCCTATAATGATCAGGCCTGGGGTAAGCTCCTTGGCAACTACGGTCCGGGCGAGTTGATGAAGGAGTGGGTCGCAGGCATTCCGATGAAGCGCGCCGGTTCCGGCGAAGACGTCGCCGGTCTCGTCACCTTCCTCGCGAGCGATGATGCGGCCTACATCACAGGTCAGACGATCAATGTCGACGGCGGTCTCATCATGTCCTGAGTTCCGTCAGGCATGAGAAAACAATCTGTTCACCGGTTGTGTCGCAGAAAAGACAGTGAGAGGAAAACTGCCCTCTTGCGGGAGGCCATATCGATCGCCTATCTTATCATCGTTCTCAGGGCGGGGTGAAACTCCCCACCGGCGGTATCGAGGAAACTCGGAGCCCGCGAGCGCTTCCGCAAATTGCGGAGGGTCAGCAGACCCGGTGAGAGGCCGGGGCCGACGGTTAAAGTCCGGATGGAAGAGAGCAACCGTGCGAGCACCACCAGTGTTGTGGTGTGTCCGCAGGCTTGTTCGCCCAAGGGATAAACAGTGACTTCGAAAGAGGTCTTGGATGCCGCAAAAGCGGCTAACCCTTGAAAGGCAAAGTGCATGGCAATTTCCAAAATCGAAGACGCAATCGCGGCGATTTCACGCGGCGAGATCGTTGTTGTTGTTGATGACCAGGATAGAGAAAACGAGGGCGACCTTGTGATTGCGTCCGATGCTGTGACGCCTGCGGCAATTACCTTCATGATGAATCATGCGCGCGGTCTGATCTGTGTGGCCGTGGAAGGTGAAAGGCTGGATGAGCTCGACATTCCCCTGATGGTTCCACGCAATACCGAGGTTCTGAAGACCGCCTTCACGGTGTCCGTCGACTATATTCCCGAAACGACGACAGGGATTTCTGCAGCCGATCGCGCCGCGACGGTTCGTGCCCTCGTTACGCGGGGCACGCAGCCGGACGACTTTGCCCGCCCGGGGCATATTTTCCCGCTGCGCGCTCACCCGGCTGGCGTGCTTGGACGTCCCGGCCATACCGAGGCAGCCGTCGATCTCGCAAAGCTTGCCGGACGCTCCGGATCTGGCGTGATTTGCGAAGTCGCCAATGACGACGGCACCATGGCTCGCCTTCCCGATCTTGAGAAGTTTGCCGAGCGGCACGGCCTGCTCCTGGTGACGATTGAAGATCTGATCGCTTATCTGGCGCATCAGCGCGATCTGGCGACACCGGAAATGTCGGCAGCCTGACAGTAGGCGCGCGCCCGGTGGCCGGCGCCTGCCCACAGTTCCAAATCCACGCCGAGCTGCAGAGATTGGAGCGCGAGGAGTCTTTGACACCCCTCGCGCTCGCTTGTGCACTCCGGTCCATCACCAAGCCTTGAAATTCCAAACCGGAAGTTTGGACACATCCTCACCATCCGGAAGGCCGATATCCTGGCGCATGCGATTGGACAGATGAGAGGTTTGGTTTGCCTCTTGATGGCGCCGCCAGACGGCGAGAAACAACGCAAACGCGGTCTTCCGAGCGCCGAATTTCAGGCAGAGTTCATTAACCGTTGCCGAAAGGGTATCTGCAACCAAAGATTGTGCTTCGCGCATAGTGTCTTTCCCGGCGCAACGACGCAACCAGGTCCTTTCGAAGGTCAAAAGACGCGGGGATAACGGACGCGAAAATACGAACGTTCGTTCCGGTAGCCGGTCACGTCAAGATAATAGGGAAAATGCTAAACGGCAGAGAATCCGAGGGCTTAGAAAGCCTGGTGCCAATGTCGGCTTGGGCTCGAAGCGCAGCGCATCGATACCACCACGGCCATTCCGCCAGAGAAGCGTCTAAACATGACAATTGATTTCATTTCACGCCTCCTCTGATTTGATTGCGGATGCGCGTATGGTACACGAGATCGGTCAATCGGCAAGCATGCAATTTCACATTGCAGGAAATGGAGCGAGATTCGTTGCGGAAATGCAACACTGCGCCGACCCGCTCGCCTCTCTGCTCGCTATTATTCGGTCATTCATCGAGTGACATGTCGCCCCCGTTTGGCAGGCGTCACACTTGACCGCGCATTGCCCTTGCCGCTTTAGTGAAAAATGTTTCGGCGGTCCGTGAAGGGGAGAGACGCGGACGAAATTGGCCGGGAAACCTTGGGGAGGACCTCTCTTGTCGCTAAGACATCAGATCATTGCGCTGGCGATCATTCCGCTCGTGGTCGCGATTCTGGCGATCACGAGTTTCATCACTTGGCAGTCGGCGAACCTTACCCAAGTCAATATCGCGACATTCGAGCAGAACATGCTGAAAGCCAAGGAAACCGAAATCCTCAACCTGACCAATCTTGCCCTTTCGGCGATCCAGGCGACCTACGGAGATGCGGCCGCGGACGATCAGGCGGCCAAGGAAAAGGTAGCGGCGATCCTGACTTCGCTCGACTACGGCAAGGACGGATATTTCTTTGTCTATGACTATGACGGCAACAATATCGTCCATCCGCGCCAAATCTTCCGGCATGGCCGCAATTGGCTCGATCTGACTGATCCCAACGGCGACAAGGTCATCGCCGAGCTGATCGCGACTGCAAAGGCGGGCGGCGGCCTGCACCAATACAAGTGGCAAAAGCCATCCAGCGGCCAGGTGGCCGACAAGCTGTCCTTCGTCGTCGGGCTCGACAAGTGGCGCTGGGTCGTCGGAACTGGCGTCTATCTCGACGACGTTTACGCGCAGACGGCGGCGGCAAATGCGAGCATGCGCGCCAGTATCAAAAGCACCTTTGTGATCGTGGCGCTGATTGCCGTTCCCGCTGTTATCGTCGTCTTCACGACCTGCATGCTGCTTACTTTTCACGAGCGGCGCATGGCCGACGGCAGGCTCAAGGCACTGACCCAGCGGGTGATCGACACGCAGGAGGAAGAACGCGCCCGGCTTGCCCGAGAGCTGCATGACGGCATTTCGCAAAATCTACTCGGCGTCCGCTACGCCATGGATCTTGCCGGCCGCAAAGTCAGGACCGACGTCAACGATGCGGCGCTCACTATCGAGCGTGGCGTGGAGGCGCTGAATGGCGCGATCAAGGAGATCCGGCGGCTGTCCCACGATCTGCGCCCGCGTGTGCTCGACGACATGGGTCTCACCGCAGCGCTCGAGGCTTTGTGCCATAACTTCGAGGAGCGGAGCGGGATCACGACCGAAATCGAAGCGACCGGTTTCGTCGATCGGCTAAAACCCGAGGCCAGCACGGCTCTCTATCGCGTTGCTCAGGAGGCATTCAACAATGTCGAGCGGCATTCCGGTGCGAGCCGCCTCGCGGTAAAACTTTGGAGCGACGGCGGGCGGGCGCGCATGACCATCTCCGACAACGGCACGGGCTTCGGCGACGCCAGAACGGCAGCCGTCGGCGGGCACGGTCTAGGTCTGCGCAACATGCAGGAGCGAATGGCGCACTTCCGCGGCCTGCTTCTGATCGACAGCACGGCCGCTGGCACGACATTGACAGCGATGATGCCGAAATCAGCCAATACGCAGCCCCGCGATCAGGTCAAAGCCGCATGACAGCGCGTCCCAAGATCAAGGTACTGCTGATCGACAACCACCCGCTGGTGATCGATGGGCTGAAAGCGGTGCTCGAAACCTACGATCATATAGAGGTCGTAGGAACGGCAGGGCTGGCACAGTCCGGCCTGGACATCGGCCGCGACACGCGGCCCGAGGTCGTGCTGATGGATATCAACATGCCGAAGCTAAATGGGATCGACGCTATCGAACTCTTTCGAAACGAATTGCCCGAGGCGCGCGTCGTCATGCTCTCCATGCATGACAGCCGGGAATACATCTCCTCCTCCGTGATGCGCGGCGCTGCCGGCTATGTCCTCAAGGATGTCTCGACCGACGAAATCGTTTTGGCCATCGAGACGGTGGCTGAGGGTGGAACATATTTCTCGTCCGGTGTTGTTGACGTGCTGATGGAGCGAAAGAGCGGAAACGACACGGATTCCCTGACACCGCGCGAGCGCGACATCCTCGGCCTCATTGTTTCCGGAAGGAGCAACAAGGAGATGGCCGAAGCCCTCGGCATTACGCCCGCCACGGCCGAGACGCACCGCAAGAACGTCAAGAAGAAGCTCAACATTGCGACGACCGCTGGCCTCATCCGCTATGCGCTCGATCACGGCATCAGCGTCAAAACGCGATGAATCGACGTTCTACCCACTTCTGGGTAGGCCCGACCATTTCACTCCGTAGCCATCTTGTCTGACGAAAATCGCCACCATAGGACTTTACTGCGGCTGGCTTCAGGGCGAGCCGTTGGGAGGAATTCAAATGCATTAAGTCTGCTGCCGTTCAACCGGGGAACCTGTTGCAACGGCACGAGCCAAGCTGGCCTCGGCTGGCGACTGACAGGCTCGCCTTCCACGCTGACAACCGCAACTTGCCGCCACGTGTGGCGCCCGGAAGGTATCTGACATGGAAAAATCACGGAGCAAGGCAGCGCTTTGGCTGCTCGTCATTCCCTATATCGGCCTGCTCTGGCCATCCCTCTATAATATGCGCGAGCCGGCCTTGTTCGGTTTTCCCTTCTTCTATTGGTACCAGCTTCTCTGGGTGCCGATTACCGCGGCGCTGACCTTCATCGCCTATCGGAGCGTGCGCCATGACGACTGAGATCGACAGCACGGCGCTCGCCGTCTTCCTCTTCTTTTTCGCGCTCGTAACAATCTTGGGCTTCGTCGCGTCCCGCTGGCGCAAACCAGCCACGCTTGCCCATATCGACGAATGGGGCCTCGGCGGCCGCAGCTTCGGCACCTGGATCACCTGGTTCCTGGTTGGTGGCGATTTCTATACGGCCTATACGGTGATTGCCGTCCCGGCACTGGTCTACACGGTCGGCGCTTATGGCTTCTTCGCTCTGCCCTATACGATCGTCGTCTATCCCTTCGTCTTCATGGTGATGCCTGTTCTCTGGAAACGGGCAAGGGATTTCGGCTACGTGACCGCCGGTGACGTCGTGCATGGCCAATATGGTTCGCGCGCGCTCGAACTCGCCGTAGCGGCGACCGGCGTCATCGCCACCATGCCCTATATCGCGCTGCAGCTCGTCGGCATGACGACGGTCCTGAAGGCTCTCGGCCTGCATGGCGAACTGCCGCTGGCGATCGCGTTCATTGTGCTGGCACTCTACACCTATTCGGCGGGTCTGCGCGCGCCAGCACTGATCGCCTTCGTCAAGGACATCATGATCTACATCGTGGTGATCACTGCGGTGGCACTCATTCCCTCAAAACTCGGCGGCTATGCCAATGTGTTCGCCGCAGCCGATGCCGCATTCCAGGCCAAGGGATCCGGCAACCTACTCCTCGGCGGCAACCAATACGTCGCCTATGCAACCCTCGCCTTGGGCTCGGCGCTCGCGGCCTTCATGTATCCGCATACTTTGACGGGCATCTTCGCCTCGAACAGCGGCAAGACGATCCGCAAGAATGCCGTCTTGCTGCCAGCCTATACGCTGCTGCTGGGTCTTCTTGCCCTGCTCGGCTACATGGGCCATGCCGCCGGCCTGAAGCTCGAAAGCCCCAATGATGTCGTGCCGGCGCTTTTCAAGACGCTGTTTTCGGGCTGGTTCTCCGGCTTCGCCTTCGCGGCGATTGCGATCGGTGCCCTGGTTCCCGCTGCGGTGATGAGCATTGGCGCGGCAAACCTTTTCACCCGCAATTTCTGGAAAGCCTATGTCAATCCGGAGGTAAGCAGCGCGGGCGAAGCCAAGGTCGCCAAACTGACCTCGCTCGTGGTTAAGGTGGGTGCCCTGCTGGTCATCATCTTCCTGCCGACGCAGTTTGCGCTCGACCTGCAATTGCTGGGCGGCATCTGGATCCTGCAGACGCTTCCTGCCCTGGTCTTCGGCCTCTACACCAATTGGTTCCGTGCGCCGGGCCTGCTTGCTGGCTGGTTCGTCGGCTTCATCGGCGGCACCTTCCTCGTATGGGATGCCGGCTGGAAGCCGCTGCACCTGATCAGCCTCGGCGGAGAACCGTTCACCATCTATACCGGCCTGCTTGCTCTTGCGGCAAACATCGCCGTAGCGGTGGTGATCAACGCCGTCGTGCCGGCAAGGACCCCGGCGCGGGCTTGAAGCAAAAAGCCGAAGGACCGCAACAATGCGGTCCTTTGGATGAACACCATCTAGGGAAGGCATGCGATCGGAACCCCTATCCTGCTCCTAGAAAAGCGGCACAAAACGACCGTTTCACCACTTCCCGCACCTCACTTTAGGACGCGCGGAATTATCATACTAATATCCAGAATACGCAGACATATACAATAAGCGAAAGGAATATCCGATTGACGGCGGCGCTTGCCTCCGGAACACGTAAGAATGCACAGAGGGTTAACCTTCTTCGACACGTTATCGTCATCACTATTTTTATGAAATAAGTGATGGTGGTTTTTGAGCTCGGATTTTTCATATTCACTTAGTCGGCTCTTTAAAATCCTTCGCCGTCTGCGAAAGGATAGAGGCGGCAACGTCGCCATCGTCACTGCCCTCGCCATGGTGCCCATGCTCCTCGCTGTCGGCGCGAGTTTCGACTATATCCGGGCCTACAATGTCAGGCAGAGCATGCAAAGCGATCTTGACGCGGCCTTGATCGCCGCCGTCAAACAGATCGACACCGAAGACACCGACGCTCTCAAGGAAAAGGTTTCCGACTGGTTCCATGCGCAGGTGGAAAGCAGCTATACGCTTGGCGACATCGAAATCGATACGAGCAACCATCGCATAACGGCAACGGCAAGCGGCACCGTTCCGACGACTTTGATGCAGCTCGCGAATATCACTACCGTTCCCGTCAGCGTGGCAAGTGCCGTCAAAGGGCCGGCCACGTCCTATCTCAACGTATACGTCGTCATCGACAAATCCCCTTCGATGCTTCTGGCGGCAACGACTGCGGGTCAGCAGACCATGTACTCCGGCATCGGATGCCAGTTCGCCTGCCACACGGGCGACGAACACACTGTCAGCGGCACGTACTACGCCAACAACTACGCCTATAGTACCGCAAAAAATATTAAGCTGCGCGCCGACGTTGCCGTGGACGCCGTCAGCGAAGTGCTCGATATGATTGACGAGTCCGACAGCAATCACGAACGTATCAAAGTCGGACTATACAGCTTGGGTGACACGACCACGGAAGTTCTGGCTCCGACCCTGGATACTACGACCGCGCGCAAACGTCTTTCCAACGACAGTTATGGACTCACAAGCGCGACGTCGACGACTTATACTTATTTTGACGTCTCCTTGACGGCGCTGAAGAAGATGGTCGGTACCGGTGGGGACGGCACCTCCTCGGCCAAACCGCTCAAACTGGTTCTCCTGCTGACGGACGGCGTCCAGTCGCAGCGCGAATGGGTAATCAACGGGGTGACATGGAAGAATAACAAGGCCATTTCCGGGTCATACTGGAACAAGGTGGCGCCACTGAATCCGGATTGGTGCGACTATATCAAGAACCAATCCGCCACCATGGCGGTTCTCTATACCGAATATCTGCCGATCACCACGGACTGGGGTTACAACGCAACCGTCGGCTCGACCATGGCGAGCGCCAAATGGAAGAGCACTTGGGGCGGCACCATGGATAGCGGCGTATCGACAAGCATCACGAGACGCGACTATATCCCCTATGCGCTTGCCGACTGCGCATCCTCCAAGAGCCTGTTCATTTCTGCCTCGTCGTCGACGGACATCACGACGGGTTTGTCAGCGCTCTTTACGCAATATCTCTCATCCGTGCGGCTGACCCAATGAGGCGAGCGAAACCGTTTGCACTCCTGCGCCGCTTCCTCGCCGATCGCCACGGCGTCGCCGCGATCGAATTCGCGATCCTGGCCGTACCGCTGTTTATGTTCATATTTGCGACCATCGAAGTGTCGCTGATGTTTTTCGTGAACTCCGCACTGGACGCTTCGGTGCAAAAGATCTCGCGAATGATCCGTACTGGCGAGGTCGCATCCTCCAACCTCACATTGGCCGATTTCAAAGCCAAAATTTGTGCCGACATGCTCCTGTCGTTCGAATGCTCCGATAATCTTTTGGTAAAGGTCGACGTACTTTCCGACATATCGACCGTCGCCAGCACCGATCCCATCGACAGCAGCGGCAATCTTACCGTCACCGAGACTTATAATATCGGCAAGGGCAGCGATTACATCCTCGTGCAGGCGTTTCTGCCCTGGACCGCCGTCGTCAACTTTCTCACCTTGTCGAGCGCTGAGCTCTCCGATGGCCGCTATCTGCTCGGATCTTCCGTTCTGTTCCGCAACGAGCCTTTCTAACATGATCCCGAAACGGAACCTGTCCTTTTGCCGGCTGACCAAATTCTCTATTCGTTATCTGGCGCGCGATCGGTCGGGTGCTTCGGGCGTGGAATTCGCTCTCCTGTTGCCACTCCTGACAGCCCTCCTGTTTGGCGCCGTCGATCTTGGCCATGCGCTCACGGTCAGCCGGAAAATAGACGAGATCGCCTCCACCACGGGCGATATGATTTCGCAGCAGGGCACCTGGACCCAGTCCGACGTCGCAAAGCTTCTTACCGGCGCGAGCTTCATCCTGCAGCCTTATGACACCACAGGGCTGACGATCACGGTCTCAGTGAACGATATCAGCAGCACTGGCAGTGCGACGGTCAATTGGTCTGCCGCGTTCAATACATCCGCCCTTAGCTCCGGCGTGGCAAGCTCAGTCGACATACCGTCGCAGATACAGGAAGACGGCGTGCAGGTCGTGCTGACGCGGGTGAAATATACATTTACAACCCCCGTCTCGGCCTTTTTTGCAACCTTTACCGGCACGGATGGCTATAGCTTCGACCGCTATTTCTTCAATCGCCCAAGGGCCAGCGACAAAATCACTTACAAGTAGGTCGGAAGGCTGGCTCTCAGCATTTCGAGAGCCACTGCGATCATCTCGTCAGCCTCCGCTTCAATTCACACTCAATGAATTGCAAGAGCCCTGCATCGTGAGCTCTCACGGCGACATTCCGCCGCTCCTTTTGGCATTACTATAAGTTATGCGAAAGCAGCAAATTTATGCCGTTGAAGGGTCGGCCAGTTGGGCGAAGAATTGGACATCCAATTCATGAGGTCAGTTCATGCTACAGACATTCGCTTCGTCGATTTCCTCGCTGCTCGACAGCCGCGCCGACGGTCATTCGCTTCCTGCCGGACTCTACATTAGAGACGACGTTTTCGAGGCTGACCTCGATGTCTTTTTCAGGAAGCATTGGATCTGCATCGGCCTCGACTGCGACGTTCCGGAACCGGGCGACGCTACGGTCGTCGACATCGGCAACAGCAGCCTGATCATTCTGCGTGACGACGACAACCAGATCCGCGTCGTCCACAACGTCTGCCGCCATCGCGGCGCCCGTATCCTGGACGCAGGATCGACGGTCATTTCGAAGCTGGTCTGTCCCTACCATCAATGGACCTATGAGCTCGACGGCACGCTAGCGCACGCGCCCCATATGGGCATCGACTTCGACAAGAGCTGCAAGAGCCTCCGACCGGTGAACTTCAAGTCGATCGGCGGACTGATCTACGCCTGCCTTTCCGACAATCCTCCCGAAGACATCGACCGGCTCGAGCAGGTTATGACCGAGCGCTTGGCTCCATACGATATCCGCAATGCGAAGGTCGCCTACCAGACCGACGTCATTGAGAGCGGCAACTGGAAGCTCACGATGGAAAACAATCGCGAGTGCTATCACTGCTCCGCCAACCATCCGGAACTGTGCGTGTCGTTCGTCGATCTCGACTTCGGCTTCGATCCGGAGGCGCTGAGCCCGGAAGATCTGGAGGAGGCCAGGCAGCACGAAGCGCTCTATGCCGAACGCACCAAAAGCTGGGAAGCAGACGGTTTTCCGTCCGCCGCCGTTGAACAGCTCGTGGACTGCGCCACCAACTTCAGAACCCAGCGCCTCATCATCGCCGGCGCCGGCGAATCCCAGACGCCTGACGCGACGGCTGCGTGCTCGAAGCTGCTCGGCAGCATGACGCGAAAGGATCTCGGCGACACCCATCTCTGGGGTCACAATAGCTGGAACCACTTCATGGGCGACCACGCCGTTGTGTCTATCGTCATTCCGCTTTCCGCCGGAAAGACGCTGGTTCGCACCAAATGGCTGGTTCACAAGGATGCCGTCGAGGGTGTGGACTACGATCTGCAGAAGCTGACCGACGTCTGGGTCGCAACGACCGATCAGGACTCCGAACTCGTAGGCAGGGCGCATGCGGGCGCTCTTGATCCGGCCTATCTTCCCGGCCCCTACTCGCGCTTCTCGGAGACCACCCTCGACAAATTCGCAACCTGGTACATCGATCGGATGCGCGCAAATGGATACTAACGCGATGCAGACTTCGTTGGCTCCGCAGAGAGCGGAGTTCTGGGATAGCGAGCGCGATGACACACTCGTGTGCCTGGACGTTCATCAGGAGACGCATGATGTGAAGAGTTTCACGTTCGCGTCTTCCGAGGGAAAGCATTTCGCCTTCCAGGCGGGTCAGTACTTTCTTTTCGACTTTGCCATGGGTGCGGAGACCGAAAGCCGCTGTTACAGCATCTCGTCCTCGCCGCAGCGGACGAACGCGTTCACCGTGACGGTGAAGCGGGTTGCGAACGGCAAGGTTTCGAACTGGCTTCACGACAACATGGCCGTCGGAACCACCGTCAAGGCGCAGGGGCCGCTGGGGCACTTCGTTCGCCCCAGCACAGCCAGGAAGTTCCTGCTGCTTTCAGGTGGATCGGGCATCACCCCGGTCATGTCCATCCTTCGGGATTGCGGCGACACATGCCGCCCCACCGATATCGTCTTCATGCACGCGGCACGCACCCCGCGGGATCTCATCTTTCGCGGAGAGCTTTCGAACCTTGCCGTAAGGATGAAGACCGTCAGGCTGCATTTCCTTCCAGAGGTCGTGACCGGCGAGCCGTCCTGGTCCGGCCTGACGGGCCGGATCTCCGCCGAATTCATGAAGCTTGCCGTTCCGGACATCGCCGGACGGACCGTAATGTGCTGCGGCCCCGCGCCCTTTATGGCCGCGGCCCGCACGATCGCCGGGGATCTCGGAGTACCTTCGTCGAGCTATATCGAGGAGAGCTTTGACGCCGCGGTGATAGACGAAAACGAGATCGCCGCGCCGGAAGCGCCGGTTGGAAAGGTATATCAGGTCGAGTTCTCGAAGCAGGCACGCAAGATCGAGGTGGCCGACGAGCAGACGATATTGAGCTGCGCGAAGAAAGCCGGCGTAAGGATCCCCTCCTCCTGCGCCAACGGTGTCTGCGGCACCTGCAAGTCGAAGCTGGTGTCGGGCTCCGTGGATATGAAACACAATGGTGGTATCCGCCAGCGCGAGATCGACGCGGGACTGTTTCTTCCCTGCTGCTCCAAGCCTCTGAGCGATCTCGTCATAGAGCGATAAATCAGTCGCTTTAGGTGACGCCGGCATCGCTACCTCTGTTTCGGTTGCCAGAGGATCCGTCTGAAGCGCTGGGGGCGCGCCTTCCGACGCACATCAAGGCATCAATGATGGGGCAGCGATGGACGTCGGCTGCCAAAGCGCCTTCTCGTTCCCGAGGGTGTTTTGGCGGCCGCGGCCGCTTGCCGTCCTGATGTGGGCAACGCTCCAAGTCTACGCTCCCCAATTCTCGAATCTCTCGCGTCAGGCCGCTCAAACGGGCACGAAAGGCATTGCAATCTCCACGAAAGCCTTGACGTCTATCTTATGTCTACTTAATGTCTTCTAAAAGGCTAACGACATGAGCGACGATGATATGACGACCGACATCGCGGGCCCCGACCGGAAGGCCAGCCTTAGTCTTGCCCTGCGCAGACGGATCCTCACCATGGAATTGCCGCCTGGCTCAGTTCTGGACGAAGTGGCGCTGAGCGAGGAGTTCGGCCTATCCCGCCCGCCGGTGCGGGAGCTGATGCGCCAGATGGCTGGCGAAGGTTACATCGAGCTGGAAGCGAACCGAGCCGCGCGGGTCAGTTCGATGAGCTACCAGTCGTTGCGTGACTACTTTCTGATGGCGCCGATGATCTACATCACCGCGAATAGACTGGCGGCCGAGAACCGTACTCGGGCAGAACTCGACGCGCTCAAGCAGATTCAGCGGACCTTTCAGAAGGCGGTCGACAATTGCGACGCCGAGGGTCGCGTCTTCTATAACGACCAGTTCCACCGACAGATAGGCGAGATGGCGCACAACGTCTATCTCGTTCCCAGTCTCCGGCGCCTGCAGATCGACCACGCCCGTATCGGGAAGATCTTCTACAAGCATCCGAACACGCCGCGCATGCAGGAAGAACTGGAGCTTGCATCCCGGCAGCATGACGAAATGATCGAGGCCATCGAACGACACGACGCCGATGCCTCGGCCGAGCTGGCGCGCCTGCACATCGAACTCTCTCGTCGAAACATGGCCATGTATGCGGCCCCCGAGGGTATGGAAACGCCGACCCTCTAGGACGGCATCTCGAAGAACAAACCAAAACCATCGCTGGAGAGGCCGATGAGCGAACTTCCAAGCAAGCAGGAACATAGCCGGGTAAAGACGAGCCCTTTGTTGCCTGCCAAATGCCTCGACCTTTCACCTAACCTCGGGGGACATGACAAGAATGTCTAACTTTCAATTTCCAGGCCTAAACCTTGCCATCGCCACTCCCTTCGACGATGCCGGCCGCATCGACTACGGGCGTCTCGAACACAATGTCGAGCGCTATCTCGCAGCCGGCGTCAGGAGCTTCCTGTTCAGCTCCGGCACCGGCATGCATGTCTATCTTTCCAAGGAAGAATCGGAGGAGCTCGTCAGGCGCGGTGCGCGTATCGTCAACGGTCGGGCGAAGGTGATCGCTCAGACATCGGCCCTCCTGGCGGAGGACGTAGTCGAGCGCACGGTGCGCGCCCGTGATGCCGGTGCCGAAGGCGTCATGGTTCTTCCACCTTTCTTCGAAGGACCGACGGACGATCAGGGAATCCTCGATTTCTACAGCGAGGTTGCGAAGGCGGGTCTGCCGGTCATCGGTTACAACGTACCGCAGGCGGTCGGTGTTGCGATCACGCCCGAACTTCTGGAGAAGCTGAACGAAATTCCCGGATTCTGTGCCGTCAAGGACAGCAGCGGCGATCTTGGAAAGCAGGCGGCGCTCATCCGTTCCGGCCGGTTCGTGATGAACGGCGCCGACCCTCTCGTTCCCTATGCGCTTTATGCGGGATGTGACGGTTTGATCTGGGGTGGTGCGAACTTCGCTCCACGAACCTCGGTCGCGCTCGTCGAGGCAGCATCGAAGCGCAGATGGGACGAGGTCCGTGAGCTCTGGAAGATCCTGGAGCCGTCCATGGGGCTGATCTGGGAGGGAGACTACGTGCAGTCCGTCTATGCGGCCGCCGAACTGACCGGTTACGGGGCGGGAGTGCCGCGTAAGCCGCTGCGTGCGCTCGCTCCGGAAAAGCTTCCCGCTCTCCGCCGCTCCCTCGAAGCTCTCATAGAGCGGGAAGCGATTTGACCGTGACCCAGGCCGCAAAGAACGTCTTCGTCGCATCGAAGCTTCCCAAGCGCGCGGGCGTGTCGGGATGGGTGGCGACACTTCCGCCGCGCACGCCGCGCCCGGCCTTGGGCGAAGCGATCAACGTCGACGTCGCGATCATCGGCGGCGGTTTTGCCGGTCTCTCCGCGGCGCATCGTCTCTCGCAGCTCGACCCGACCGTCCGGGTGGCTGTTCTCGAAGCGGGTATCGTCGGCGAAGGTCCGGCCGGCGCCAATTCCGGCTTCATCATCGATCTTCCGCACGAGGTCTCCTCGAACGATTTCAGCGGCGAGTCGGAGGGCAAGTTCCGCGACTCCGTGCTCCTGCAGCGTTCGGCAATCGCGCTCGCGACCAAACTCGCTGCAGAGAACGGCTGGGGACAGGAGCTGTTCGATCCCTGCGGCCGCTACAGCGTCGCGATGAGCGCCGAAGGCGACAAGCATCTCGAAGCCTATTCGCTGCAGCTTTCGAAAATGGGCGAAGCCCATCGGCTCCTCAAAGCCAGCGAGATCGAAGCGGTGACGGGATCGAAGGCCTTCACCTCCGGCCTGTTCTCGCCCGGCACGATCATCATCCAGCCGGCCGCTTATATCCGCGGAGTGGCCGACTGTCTTAAAGAGCCGGTGAGGCTTTTCGAGCAGACACCTGCTCTTTCCTTCGAGCGCTTCGGCGGCGGCTGGCTAGTGAAAACGCCGAAGGGCTCGGTGCAGGCGGGCAAGATCATCATGGCCAATAACGGCCATGCGGAGAGCTTCGGCTTTTTCCGCGGGCGCCTCCTTCATGTCTTCACCTATGCATCGCTGACGGAGGAATTCGATCCGGCTAGGCTGGGCGGAGAAAGAAAGTGGGCGGCGACGCCTGCGCTGCCTATGGGAACGACGGTGCGGCGCATCAATACCCGCGGCGGCGACCGCATTCTGATACGTTCGCGCTATAGCTATAATCCGAGCATCGAGATCAGCGATGCCGCGATCCGCAGCGCCGGCCGCCTGCATGACGGCAAGTTCTCACATCGTTTCCCCACGCTTGCCGGCGTCGGCATGCAGTACCGCTGGGGAGGCGCGATGGCGCTGACGCGCAACCATGTCCCGGCCTTCGGAGAAATCGAACGAGGTGTCTTCGCAGCCTGCGGCTGCAACGGACTAGGCGCGTCGAATTCGACCGCTGCCGGCATCGCCGCGGCCGAGCGCGTGCTCGGGCACGAGTCCGAACTCGGCCGTGTCTATAATCGCCTGGCAGCACCGGTTGCGCTGCCGCCGCAGCCGCTGACCACGATCGGAGCGAAGCTCCATCTGGCCTACCGGGAATGGAGTGCCGGGGCCGAATGAGACGCGAATTTTATCTGCGCCGCCGGCGAAGATGATAGTGGCGAGGCGAGCCCATACCGCCGAAGCGACCTCTCGCGCAGGCATCCGCAAACCCATGTCGCAGGCTGACATCATTATTGTTTCATAGGGGGTGATTGGACCGAACCATCAGACCCTTGAGGCGTTATAATGTCTTATGGGGTAGTCTAATACGCGTACGCGCCGGAGGTCTTCGATGTCACCCGAAGTCGAACTGAAGCTTGAGCTTTCCACGGAGGCCGCAAAACGGCTGTCGCGGTTCACCCCCCTTACCAACCCTGAAAAGGTCCTGAAACAAACTTCAACCTATTTTGATACCGACGATCACAAGCTTTTTCAGAACGGGTTCACCCTCCGTGTCCGTCAGACCGGCGATGTTCATGTCCAGACCGTGAAAGCGGTGGGCCAGAGCCAATCTCTTTTTGCCCGTTCGGAATGGGAGACGCCCATCGAAGGGGACAAGCCGGTCGTCGACGATTCCAATCCGCTCAAAACCGAGTTCGGTGAGGAACTTGCTGTGTCGCCTGCCTTCAACGTGGAAATCGAGAGGCGCGTTTGGACCGTGAAGGAAAACGGTTCCCTGATTGAGGTGGTCATCGACCAGGGATCGGTCGTCTCTGGTGACCGGAACACCGCCGTGCGGGAAGCCGAGCTTGAGCTGAAGGATGGCAATCAGAAGGACCTATTCGTATTCGCACGCAAGATCGAAGCGGTCGCGCCCATTCGTTTTGGCGTTCGCTCCAAGGCGGAAAGGGGCTTCGCGCTGATCGAGCAGCAGAAGTCCGTTTTCAAGGCGGAGGACATTCGCCTCGATCAGAATATGCACGCATCCGATGCCTTTCAAACAATTGCCGCCTCGTGCTTCCGGCAGTTTCGTTTGAACGAGGACGTTCTGCTGCGGCAGCGAAATGCTGAAACGCTGCACCAGGCCCGCGTAGGGCTGCGTCGCCTGCGCTCCGACTTCTCGCTGTTCAAGCGAATGCTTCCGGGCGATGAGCCGCAACGACTGAAGGACGAGCTGCGCTGGCTGGCCGGAGTCCTCGGAGAGGCGCGCAATCTGGATGTGCTGCTGACAAAGGCGACGGACCCAGACCTGCGGGGCCGGCTGACGGATGCCCGGGAGGCTGCATACGACGACGTGGTTGAGGGATTGAACTCCAGTCGTGCCCGCGCGCTCATGCTGGATTTTAACGAATGGCTTCGGTGCGGCGAATATCTTTCGCTTCCCGAGACTGAGGACGTGCGGGGCCTGTCGGCGTTGGAGTTTGCCGAAATGGCACTCAACCGAATGCGCAAAAAGCTGAAGAAGCATGGGCAGGCGCTTGCCAAGGTCGACGATCGCCAACGCCATGAGGCTCGCAAGGACGCGAAGAAGCTGCGCTATGCGGCCGAGTTCTTCGGGTCACTGTTCGACGACAAGCGCGGCGTGCGCCTTCATCGGCGTTTTATCGGCGCAATGGGGGGGCTTCAGGACCATCTTGGATTGCTGAACGATCTTGCAACCGGGCCCAACGCACTGAGCAAGCATGGTCTGACCAACCATCCGGCTGCCGACAGCGTTATTTCCCATGCGGACAAGGATGCTCTGATAGACGATGCGCAGGTTTCGCTTGACGAGGTGCTGGACGCGAAGAAGTTCTGGCGCTGAACATCGTTTACAGCAGGAATGCCCGAGGATCATGGCGATCTCCCCGGGCTTCGTCGTGAGCGCTTCGGTCAGGTTCGGTCCGAGCCGGCCGCAGCGGCGGTTGATAAATTATACAGCACAGAATCACCGAATTCATGCGTGCGATATCGCCCTGCGGTAAGCGCTGCGGAGGCCTTTGCGAGCAGGGCATCATCCGCAAAGGCGCGCAGAAGCTCGAAATGGCTTTCGCCGGGCTGGTGGACGCCCGTCAAAATCGTATCGACCACGCGGAGCGGTGTGCCCTGGGCGATGCGCCCTGTAGCAACGCCATTTCCGGCGCGAACGGTGCCATCGGGACGGGCGGCCGCCTCGAGGGCGCGCACGACGCTCGTGCCGATCGCGATGGTGCGCCTGCCTTGGAGCTTCGCCCGCGCGATCTGCTCTGCGGTGCGCTCGGGGATGCTGTAAGGCTCGTCGAAGGGAAGACGTGAGTCGAGTGCGGGATTGCCGGTCGAGGAAATGCCCGCAGCATGCGTCAGCGACGCGAACCCGATGTTGCGCCGGCGCCAGGCCTGAAGCGTGCGCCAGTCGAGCGCAAAGCCTGCCGACGGCGCCTCGAACGCGAACGGCCGGGCTGCAATCTTCGTCCAAACATCCCACAGCGCCAACGGTTCGGGAACATGCGCATATTGGATCGGCCGGCCATGCTGTGCCAGGCCGGCAAACACCGCCGCTTGGTTGCCGAGGAAACGCAGTTCAAGAAGGCGAGGATGGTCGAGAAGGCGCTCTATGACGACCTCGAGCGGGCCGAGCCGAAGCTGATCGCCCGATGACAGCGGAGGCGGCGCCGGCCGATCTTCCGTGCGTGCCCGATGATCGCCCGAGCCGAAGGCGATTGCCACGAAGCGGGTAGGATCGGGAGGTGATAGCCAGCCGGCCAGGCGGATCTCGATCGCCTTCCCGCTTGGCGCATGGATTCCGTGCAAGCTGGCAGGCAAGGTCGCGGCATCATTGGCGACAACAAGATCGCCGGGATTGAACAGCGCCGCGAGCTTGCTGCGCGGCATGTCGCGCATCGTGCCATCCGCCTCGATGACAAGCAGCTTGGCGGAGTGGCGGTCGGATTGGTCATCGGCGATCATGCCTGTCCTCCGGCTATAAGCGCGGCACGGACCGGCAACGCGGTGAGCATCTTCTCGATGATCTCGGCAGCGGCGAGCTCGGGAGCCTTCAAGGTCGACGGATCGGCGTCGGGAAGTGCCAGTGCGTGAAGCGGGGTGTCCATATCGCCAGGGTCGAGCGCGAGGAACCTTATCCCGTCGGGCTTCGCTTCCTCGTCCCAAATCGCCGTCAGATGGGCAAGAGCGGCCTTGCTCGCCCCATACGCTCCCCAGCCGGGATAGGCGTTGACCGCCGCATCGCTGGAAATGTTGATCACCAGTGAGCCGCGGCCCTCGCGTGCGGACGCGGCAAGCGCGCCGAACAGCGCCTTCGTCAGCCGGAACGCACCAAGGAGATTGACCGCAAGCGCCGCCTCCAGCTCCTCGCACTCGGTATCGGCCAGAAGCGCCAGTGGGACAGGGCCGAGGCTCGACGCATTGTTGATCAGGACATCGACCCCGCCCAGGCTGGCTGTAACTTGCATCGCGGCCGGATAGATGTCGTCCTTCTTGCCGATATCGGCCACGATGCCGTGCGCGCCCGTCTCGACTGCGATGCGTTCGACATTCGCTGCCGTGCGAGCGACGAAGGCGACACGCGCCCCCTTCGCCGCAAGCTGGCGCACGAGGGCCAGTCCCAACCCCGACGTGCCGCCCGTGATCGCCACGCGAAGTCCCTGAAGATCGATATTCATCTGCATTGCTGGTGCTCCTTCAATGGGTACCAACAACTGCTACAAGTTCAAGTTAACTTGAAGTCAAGCGGGAATCGTGCTCTTGTCTATGCATGGATCCGATGCTCACCATCACGGACGTATCGCGGCGCAGCGGCGTTGCCTCATCTGCCTTGCGTTTCTACGAGGAGCGCGGGCTGATTGCCTCAGAGCGCGCCGGCTCGGGGCACCGGCGCTATCACCGATCCATATTGCGCCGGATCGCCTTCATCATCTTTGCGCAGCGGATCGGGCTGACGCTTGAGGAGATCGGCGCGGAACTCGACAAGCTGCCGGCCGACCGTATGCCATCGCGTCGGGATTGGTCGGAGTTATCGGGCGAATGGGCAAAGCGCATCGATGAGCGCATTGCCGAGCTGCAGCGGCTGCGGTCGGGGCTTACCGAATGCATCGGCTGCGGCTGCCTGTCGATCGACCGATGCAGCCTCGCCAACCCTGCCGATGTGGCGGGACGCAAGGGGCCAGGGCCGAGATATTGGCTGGGGTGAATAGGCGGCCGCATCCCCGGAGCGATGCGTGACGGCATTCGGCTGCAGGCCTACATCGTGAGAGCCTGGATCACACCGAGCAGGCCTTTCATATCGGTCGGCTTTCCCACGTTGACAGCATTGGCAAGGATTGCATTCTGGGCCAGTTCGGACTTTTCGCATGCGCTCGCGAGGACGAAGGGCACGCCCAGCGACTTCAATAGAATTGCGACTGGTGTCACCTTTTCATCGTCAAGATTGACATCCAGGACTGCTGCATCCGGACGTTCGTCTTGCAGGAGATCGAGGGCATCCTCGACCGAGCCGACCGGTCCGAGCACGCGAAAACCTCCCTCGATCAACGCTTCCCTCAGTTCCATCGCTATGAAGAACTCGTCTTCGACTATGAGGACGAGGTTCCCGCGTACATCCTCTCTCTCTCTCTCTCTCTCTCTCTCTCTCTCTCTCGCATGTCCGCTCATCACATCCT
This sequence comes from Rhizobium sp. LEGMi-198b, assembly GCF_054114205.1. Classification (NCBI taxonomy): domain Bacteria; kingdom Pseudomonadati; phylum Pseudomonadota; class Alphaproteobacteria; order Hyphomicrobiales; family Rhizobiaceae; genus Rhizobium; species Rhizobium sp. LEGMi-198b. Next base: position 299,612 of record NZ_JBSYVH010000007.1, read on the forward strand.
CACACAGGGAGTTTGATCGTTGCAGTCAAACCACGGCCGCCATAGGCAAGCTCCACCTCGCCGCCCAAATGGGCAGCAGTACCCTCGATCAATTCCGTTCCATAGCCTTTGCGTGTCGGCGGTGCCAAGCCCGGGCCTTTCTCTTCCCGCCACTCGCATTTCAGGTATTTTCGTTCTTTTGGCCCGGCTTCCAGCGACCACTTCACATGGATTTCGCCTTCAGGAACGGACAAGGCGCCGTATTTTACCGCGTTGGTGGCCAGCTCATGGATCATCATGCTGATCGGAAGGACCTTTGAACTCGATAGTTGCACTGTCGGCCCCTCAAAATGAAGCCGATCCACGCCAATTTCGCTGATTGTAGTTTTCAGCAAAACGGCAAGATCAGCCGTTCCCTTGTTTGAAACGAGCTCCTGGGCACGTAGAGTGACCTCCAACCGTCCAAGGAAGGCGTCGCGATACTCCTCTGCGGTCCGGCCTTCGGTCCCCGTTTGCATCGCGATCGCGCGCACGACCGCAAACAGGTTCTTCATCCGATGCCGGGTTTCGGAGATGATGAAGTTTTGCTCGGCCTCGTGGCGCTGGCGCTCGGTAACATCGTCGAAAAGAACGAGGACGTTGGTGCTGTTGTCGTCGGGATGAACGAGGCGCCGGGCATCGACGAGAAAAGTCCGCCGACCGATCGCAGGAAAGTCGTGCGTCACCTCAAATCCGATCACGGCAGATGCCTTGGGAATTACCGAAGCTATGAGTTGCCGAAGCTCTTCGATGTCCCACTGGCCATTGCCTAGATCAAAGAAACTGCGCCCCAAGATGTCATCCCGCTCGACTTTAAAGGTGCGGATGAAAGCGTTGTTGGCAGTCACCACGCAAAACCCCTGATCCAGGACGACCACCGGCTGGGTCATCGTATCGACGACACCTTGGGCTTGGACGTGGCTGCTTCTCAGTAAGCGATACAGGTCTTCCAACATCATCGAGGAAATCTTTCCCTGGTTAGAAGTATTCGCATGTTGACGTTCTCGTCCTCAGATGAACGTCGGATTGCTTAACCAGATTTCACCAGCCTGAAAGGCGAGCGAGACTGGCGATGGGCACTAAAATAAAGATGGCGGCTTCATATTATTTGACAAGCCGCTCTCGACACACATTCCGCCAGATGCGGCGTGTCGGCGAGCAGCAAAGCCGCTACGTGTCCATCAATACATGGATTTCCATAAGTTGCAGCGCTGTTGTCACGAGACTAGGGTGCTGCATGGGCTCGCCAGTCCCGATATCGAGAAGAAGCCGCTCGAAGCACTGACGATCCCAGGCTTTCTTTGCCCCGCAGGAGCAGCCCATGATGCGCGTCTGGTCGTACCGCCCTCAATTCCTGCACTTAGGGCTTTTTATCGCGGCTTATGTCTTGGGCTGCGGATTCGCTCAATCGCTCGCAATCGTCCCTGGAACCGGTATTTCCATTTGGCCTCCGAGCGGGCTTTTCATCGCCACGCTTGTCCTCGCCCCCAGGCAAAGTTGGCCGTGGTGGATAGTGGCGGGGTGTCTGGCTGAATTGTTCAGCAACCTTTGGTTCCAAAGTCCGCTGCCCGCGGCCTTCCTGATCTATGCCGGCAACGCTCTTGAGGCGGTGGTCGGCGCATGGCTTGTGAATCGGACCTGTGGCCGTCCGGTTCGGCTGGAAACCTTGCAGGAAGTTCTCTCATTCGTCGTCTTTGCCGCTGTCATCGCGCCGATCGTAAGTGCCACGATCGGAAGTGCGACGCTTGCCTGGTTCGACATGCAATCGCAATCCTTCACGACGGCGTGGCCCTTATGGTGGATCGGGGATGCCACCGGGGTCTTGATCGTAGCGCCGCTGGCGTTGGTCGTGTTCCAGAACTGGCGCGGTGAGGCCCAGCTCTCGCCCGCGCGATGGCTGGAAGCCTGCCTCCTGGGGCTGATCTTTCTCGGTGTCGCCGCCCTTTCCTTGAGCGGCGCCTTGCCCTTCAGCTACATTGTCATGCCCCCTCTTCTTTGGGCCGCGGTGCGTTTCGAATTCAAAGGCGCCGCCGTGACCCTGACACTTCTTGCCCTGATCACGGCGCTATTCACGATATCCGGCGCCGGCCAATTTGTCGGTGATCCCGGGTCTCAGAAGCACAACCAGATCATGCTGCAGCTTTTTCTGGCCATCTCGGCATGTTCAGCGCTCATCGTGGCCGCCATATCGCGACAGCACCAGCTTGCGGTGGCCACATTACGCCAAAGCGTTGAGGCATTGCGTGAGCGCGAAAACGAGCTTTCGCAGCTCGTGAACATGGTGCCCGTCCAGATCAGACGTCTGACACCAGAAGGCGAGCCGACCTTCTTCAACAAGCGCCTGCTCGATTTCTTCGGTTTGGACGACATAGCGCAATTGGACAAGCCTAACATGAGCCGGCTGGCGGCAGCCATCACGACTCTCGTCCATTCCGAAGATTCGGCCCGCCTATTGGAGACTGTCCGCCACTCCCTCGCCACCGGTGAGCCCTATTCGATGAAATATCGCATGCGCCGCGCGGACGGCGCTTACCGATGGGTGGATGGCCGCTGGGAGCCGCTGCGGGATCAAAGCGGAGCGATTGTGCAGTGGTTCGCAATCTCCATCGACATCGACGATGAAGTGCGTGCGCAGAACGCATTGCGCGAAAGTGAACGGCAGTTGCGGCAGCTCATCGACGCCGTACCCGCTCTGATCTGGAGCGCGACGCCTGAAGGAGTGCCGTCCTACATCAACAAGCGGCTCATGGATACGGTTGGGGTCACTCTGGAAGACTTGGTCGCGCCGGACGGATCGCTGTCGCTGGCCGATGTCTACCCGGAAGACAGACAGGCAGTGAAGCAGGCACTCGCACACTCGTTCGAGATGGGTACCCCTTTTGCAATGAAGTATCGTCAGCATCGCTCCGACGGAGCCTATCGCTGGACCGAGGGGCGCGCAGAGCCGCTACGCGATCCGGAGGGGCGGATCGTGGAATGGTATGGCGTCTGCCTCGATATCGATGACCTCGTGACCGCGCAGGAGGCATTGCGCCAAAGCGAGCGCCGCTACCGGGACCTGTTCCACTATATGCCGATCGGGCTGGCCCAGGTGGATGCCGGCAAGTTGATACCCCTGTTCAAGGAGTTGCGGGCAGAGGGCGTGACGGAACTCAGAACCTATATAGACGAGCACCCCGAATTCCTGCCGCGCGCCTTGGAAGCGCTGGAGGTTGAAGAAGTCAACCGGCATATCATCGAGATGTTCGGCGCAAAGGATACCGGGGAGATGCGGGGGCCGATTACCCGGTACTGGCAGCCGGGCATTGCCACCATACGCCGCTCCATCGAGGCGCGTTATCGCGGTGAGGAGATCTTTCAGGAAGAGACCAAGGTGGCCCGAATGGACGGCAGCGTCATCGACGTTCTTTTCACAACCGCCCGCCCCGGCGCCGTGGCCGACAAGAGCCTGGTTGGCTTTATCGATATCACTGAGCGCAAGAAGGCCGAGGAGGCGTTGCGCAACCGGGAGCGGGAGTTCTCGCAGCTCGCCGACATGGTTCCGAGCCTGCTCTGGCGGTTAAGTCCAACCGGCGAGCCGGTTTACTTCAGCAAACGCACCATCGAGTTTTTCGGTTTGGACAGCGAGGCTTATGAGGGGCTGACAATGAGTGGCCTCGCCGCCGCGATAGCGTCTCTCGTCCATCCCGACGATGTAGGACGATTGACGGCAACCCTCGATCGATCGATCGCCACCGGCGAGACCTTTTCCCTGAACTATCGCCTGCGTCGTGCCGACGGCATCTATCGCTGGATGTCCGGCCGCGCGGAGCCGCTGCGAGACGAAAGCGGTAAAATCATCCAATGGTACGGTCTCTCGCATGATATTGATGATCAACTGCGCATCGAGGAGGAATTGCGCACGCGGGAGCGCTCGCTCTGGCAGCTCGTCGAAACGCTGCCCGCGATGATCGATTGTGCGGCACCCGATGGGGAGCCGGTCTATCGCAATCCCCAGCTCCGTGATTTCCTTGGTTATAAGCTTGAAGACCTGGACGGAACTGGAAAATCCCGGCTGGCCGGCACACTCGATGCCGGCGTTCATCCCGATGACCTCCAGGGCGTCAAGGAGAATTATGCCCATTCCTTATCCACCGGCGAGCCGTATGCGCGCAGGCATCGCCTGCGGCGGTTCGATGGCGAATATCGCTGGATCGAGACACGCGCCGCACCGATGCGCAATCCCGAAGGCGCCATCGTGCAGTGGAATGTCATCTGCATCGATATCGACGGCGAGGTTCGCGCACAGGAAGAGCTGCAGCGGGCACGAGAGGGCCTCGCGCGAGCGAGCCAGGCAGCAAGCCTTGCCGAGCTTTCGGCTTCCATTGCGCACGAGGTAAACCAGCCCTTGGCGGCCGTCGTGGCAAACTCGCACGCCTGCCAGCGCTGGCTCATGGCCGAACCCCCCAATATCGAGCGGGCGGAAAAAACGGTAGAGCGCATCATCCGCGACGCCAACTCGGCTGCTGACGTCGTCAGCCGTATACGCGCCTTGTTCAAGCAATCCATAGATACGAGGATTTATACGGCATTCGCGAGCGTCATCAACGAAGCGCGCAACCTCATGGCCGACGAAGCGTTGCGGCATCGCGTTCGGATGGACGTGAAGATTGACGGCAGCCTTCCGCTCATCGCAATCGATCGCGTTCAGATCCAGCAGGTTCTGATCAATCTCATTCGCAACGGCATGGACGCGATGGACTCCATTGCAGGCGAGCGAGTGGTCGGGATGCGCGTGCGCCACATGGGCGATGTCGTCCGGACCGAAATCAGCGATCACGGCCAGGGCATCGAATTTCCCGAGAGAATATTCGAACCGTTCTTCACGACAAAAGCAAACGGCATGGGCATGGGGCTGGCGATCTGCCGCTCGATCGTCGAGTTACACGGCGGACGATTGTGGACCGAAAAGAATGAACCGAGTGGGGCGACATTCATCTTCACCCTGCCGGTTGAAATGAAGGCAGCGCAATGACGACGGACGATCATATTGTCTTCATCGTGGACGATGATGAACGCATTCGGGAGGCGCTCGGCGATCTGCTGGACTCGCACGGCATGCGCGCCATCGCGTTCGGATCGGCCGGCGATTATGTGAGCGCGGACAAACCCGATTTCCCGGCCTGCCTCATCCTCGATATCGAGCTGCCTGATATCAACGGCCTCGATCTGCAGGGGCAGATCGCGGAGGGAGATCATCCGCCGATCGTCTTCATTACGGGGCACGGCGACATTCCATCGTCGGTACGTGCGATCAAGCACGGCGCCGTGGATTTCCTGACCAAGCCTTTCAGCGACGCCGATCTGATGGCAGCGATCCACGCCGCGATCGCCCAAGATCGGGAAAAAAGATCGGAACGTGCCGAACTCGGCATGCTGAGACAACGCTACCTCGACCTGACACCACGAGAGCGCGAAGTGTTGCCGCTCGTCGTGAGCGGCCTTCTCAACAAACAGGCGGCGGCTGAACTGGGGATCAGCGAAGTCACGCTGCAAATCCATAGACGGAACGTCATGCAGAAAATGGCGGCGGCATCGCTCGCCGATCTCGTGCGTATTGCGGAGAGATTGGAAATCCCGATTACCCACTCGCGCCGCGTGGGAGGAAATTGAATATGAATAAGACAAGACATGTAGTGGCAATCGTTGATGACGATCCAAGACTATTGGAATCGGTGGGCGATCTTCTGGAATCCGCTGGCTATGCGGCCCGCAGCTTCTCGTCGGCGGGATCATTGCTCGTCGACGGGCTATCGGATTTGGACGTGCTCATCACCGACATCGGGATGCCCGGCATGGATGGCTTTGAGCTTCGTGACCTGGTGAGGAAGCTGCGTCCGGAGCTGCCGGTCTTCCTGATCACGGGCCGCCACGAGATAGCGGATCAGGGCCGCGCTCAAGGCATCAGCGGATTTTTCCGGAAGCCATTCGATGCCCAGGCCCTGCTCGCGGCCATCGCCAATGCTTTGCATCAGTCAAGAGATGGAGGGTAAGATGAAAGTTGAACAATCTTTCCCGCGGAGATCGGCACCGCCATCACCGCGGCGGAGAAGCGAAGAAGATCAGCCGCTCGTCATCATTGTCGATGATGACGCTTCCGTTCGGGAGGCACTCTCGGAGTTGATCCTATCGGCGGGCTTCCGGCCCATCAGTTTTGCCTCGACCCGCGAAGTGCTTGATGCCGATATCCTGGACAATCCCGGCTGCTTGATCCTCGATGTGCGCATGCCGGGGACGAGTGGTCTCCATCTGCAGCGTCATCTGGCCGACAACGGCAATCCCAAACCAATCATCTTCCTGACCGGGCATGGCGACATTCCGATGACCGTCGAGGCGATGAAGGCCGGCGCCGTGGATTTTCTCACCAAACCGGTGCGGGACCAAACATTGCTCGACGCCGTGACGGCGGGCATTGCCATGGATGCCGAACGACGGGCGCAAGCCGCGATCGCCAATCGGAACATCGAACGCCTCGAGACGCTGACACAGCGCGAGCGCGAGGTTCTCTATGAAGTGGCGCACGGACGCCTCAACAAGCAGATCGCCTTCGATCTCGGCATTAGCGAAGTGACGGTCAAGCTGCATCGCAGCAATGTCATGCACAAGATGGAGGCAGCCTCTATCGGCGAACTGATCCGGGCATGGGAAACACTGCCGGCACCGATGCGCGAGGCTGGCGCACATCGGGCTGTAACATGATTGAGCCGAGTTGATACAAAGGGCTTGTCTCGAAAGGAATCCAAGCGCAGTTTCCGGAAATGGCGTCGACAAGTTCGCGGACTTGCGAGATTCTTCAAAACTGACAATGACATGCGGGGGAATAAATGACGGATAGGCTCAAGAACAAGATTGCCATCATTTCCGGCGGAGCCACCGGAATGGGCGGGGCGGCTTCACGCTTGTTTGCGGCGGAAGGCGCAACGGTTGCGATTATCGACCGAAATGGCGACGCGGCTGAGGAGACAGTGCGGGCGATCCGGGATGCCGGCGGCGTTGCTGACTATTGGGTTGCCGACGTATCGGACGAAGCAGCCGTCAATGCGGCAGTGAAGGGCATCGAGGACCGTTTCGGCGCCGTGACCGTCCTTTTCAATCACGCCGGCACCATCGTCATCAAACCGTTTCTCGAAACGACACTGCAGGAATGGGAATGGCTGCACGGCGTCAACGTGCGCTCGATGTTCCTGATGACCAAAGCCGTGCTTCCGGGCATGATCGCAGCCGGCGGCGGCTCCATCGTCTGCACGTCGTCGATCTCGGCGGTCGCGGCGACGCCGATGGAAGTGCTCTACGATACGACGAAGGGCGCTGTGCACATGTTCGCCCGCGCCATTGCCGTCGAGTTCCGCGATCGCAATATTCGCTGCAACGCCGTCTGTCCCGGCTTCATCCGCACGCCGCACGGTCTGCGCGAGGTGGCTGAGTTGCAGGCCCTCGGCGTTGATGTTTCGGATGAAGCAATCGCGGCGCAGCAGGGCCGGATCGGAGAACCGGAAGATGTGGCGCGCGCCGCCCTCTACCTCGCCTCAGACGAATCCAACTTCGTCAACGGTATCCATCTCTTCGTCGACAATGGCTTTACCGCGATCTGATCGTCGATAGCTGCTAAACAGCATTCCTCTCACGACAAGGCCGCAAGCAAGCGTGCAACGGCAACGCATACCCAAAGATCGGCCTAGACACTATTATGGACACATGTTCTAAAAAGTGGACAGATTAGCGGGAGCACGCCATGCATCTTTCCATGTGGACTTACCCTTGGGACATTCAGGATCAGGGGCTTGAAGCGCTTGCCGCCGACCTTCGCGGCCGCGCAGGCCTCACCACGATCAGCATGGCCACCTCCTATCATGCCGGCCGGTTCTTTCAGCCGAGAAGTCCGCAACAGAAGGCCTATTTTCCCGAAGACGGGACGGTCTACTTCCGGCCGGACGAAAGACTATGGCAAGACAAGGAGATCCGGCCGCTGATGGCCAGGAATGTAGCCGAGCGCGGCGACATGCTGGAAGCGCTCGTCAAAGGGCGCGACGCGACAGGCCTCAAGGTCTCGTGCTGGACGGTCTGCCTCCATAATACCCGCCTCGGCATGCTGCATCCCGATCACGTCACTCGGAACGCCTTTGGCAATCCCAACTATTACAATCTTTGCCCCTCAAGCCCCGCGGCGCGGGCCTATGTCGTCACCCTCATCCGCGACATCGCGACAAACTATCGGCCGGATATGCTGGAACTCGAGAGCCCGAATTTCATGGGGTTCGCGCACGAATATCACCACGAGAAAGACGGCGTCGGCCTTAACGCCGAAGACGATTTCCTGCTGTCGCTCTGCTTCTGCGATCATTGCACGGCGCGCGCCATGAAGGCCGGCGTGCCGGTCGAAGGCGCGCGCCAATCGGTCACGCGCTTCATCGCGGAACTCTGCGAACGGGCCGTCCCGGAGCGGCAATTCCCGGACTTTCCCGCGGCCGGGATCGATGCATTTCGCGACCATCCGGATCTGTACGCCTATCTCGTCTGGCGCACCGAACCGGTGACCAGCCTGATTGGCGAGATCAAAGCTTCGGCTGATCCGGAGACACGTATCGTGCTTATCGACCTGAAGGACGGCTGGCTCGGCGGCGTTGATCTCGTTGCAGCCGGCAAGCTTTGCGATGGGGCGATCCTCTGCTGCTACGACATGGAGCCGGAGGCTGTCGGCGAGGTCATCCGGAGCGGGCGGGCGGCGATCGGACCGGGAAAGTTCCTCGGCGTGGGCCTGCGCGTCTTCTATCCTGAAGTCGACGGACCGGCGATCCTCGCAGAGCGCGCCAAGGCCGCTGTTGATGCCGGCGCTGACGGCGTGAACTTCTACAATTACGGCCTCATACCGGCCAAGCGCCTTGACTGGGTCAAGGCGGCGGTCGACGCAATCACCTGACCCCTCGTCAGCAGGCGATGGGTTCGGCGACCTGGATCAGGCAGTCGCCGGCCTGGCTGTCGCAATGCAGCCTATGGGAAATGACGATGCCGCCCTCCGCAAAGCGCAGCTCTTCCTCCGGCCGCTCCAGACGTTCCAGGTCATGGTACCATCCGGCAAGATCGCCGGCAGAAACGGTTGCGCCGAGTGCGACGGCTGGCTCGAACCAGCCTCTATGGTTCGCATAGATGCCCTGGCTGTGCCGAGACAACGAAAGAAGCTGCAGCGGTCCCGGCTCGGAGAGCGGTGCGCGGGAGAGAACCGGACGCTCGACAATGCCGAGCGCGATAAGCAGCCGGTCGATCGCCGCCGCCGTGAAGGCTATTGTCTCCGGCGTCACGGTTCCGCCGCCGCCGAATTCGCCGGAAAGACCCACGGTCCCCGCCCGTCCAGCAGCACCCATCGATGTCGGCGCGGTCGGCCCATTGTCGGCGATGAAGGCATGTGACGCGCCCATGGCGCGCATCAGCGAGACCGACCGCTGGAAGCGGGCCGTATCGGCCTGCCGCTCGATCAACGTGCAGGGCAGGTGCGCCATGGACGTGCCGCCCGAATGCAGATCGAGCACGACGTCATGGCGCGGAAAGAGTTCATGTTCGAGGAAATGGGCGAGACGCGCCGTCGGCGATCCCGTCGGATCCCCGGGAAACGCCCGGTTGAGATTGCCGCCATCGAACGGCGAGCAGCGCCTCGCCGCCATCACCGCCGGCAGGTTCGCCATTGGCAGGATGGTGACGGCGCCGCGGATTTCCGCAACATCCAACCGGCGCATCAGCCGCCCGAGTTGGAGTTCGCCCTCATATTCGTCGCCATGGTTGCCCGCCATCAGAAGCAGGGACGGCCCCTCGCCATTCTTCAGGCGAAGAACTGGAATGCGGATCTGATAATAAGGCGAACGGTCGATCGAATAGGGAATGGCGAGGTGACCGGCCTGCCGGCCCTCGCGCGAAAAGTCGATCGGATTGACGAGGCCGCTATGCATGATGTCTCCAGTCCGGGCTGTTGCCTTGCCGTCAGAGGGCGGCGACCGCGGTCATTTCAACGCGCAGGTCCGGATCGGCGAGGCGTGCCTCGACGCAGGCTCGGGCCGGCGGGTTTTCGATGTCGATCCAGCCATCATAGACGCCGTTCATCGCCTCGAAATCGGTGATCGCCGGCAGGAAGACGTTGATAGCGAGCAGGCGCGAGCGGTCCGTACCGGCTTCTTTCAAAAGGGTGTCGATCTTGCCGAGCACATCGAGGGTCTGCTCCTCGATGCCCGCCTTGCGATTTTCCGCGACCTGGCCGGCAATATAGACGAGCCCGCCATAGCTGACAGCTTGGCTCATGCGCGAACCCTTCTGGTAACGTTGGATCATGGAAGGTTTTTCCTTTTCTTGCTTTGGGAGGGAAGTTCAGCCGAAGCTGGTGAGATAGGCCGCCGTCACCGAATGATCCGGGTCGAGGCCATAGAGGATTGCGTGGCGGTCAAGGCAGGTGCAGGGATGCGAAATACCGCATTCGACCACGTCGCCAACGGAAACGTCGCTGCCGTCTGCAAGTGCCACGAAAGCGTGCTGATCATTGAGGCGGAGAACTTCGGCGCCCCTGAGATCGGCAAGACGCGCACCGTTACGATAGAGCGCCAGCGGCCGCGGCATGCCCTGATCCATGGCCACGTCACGCATGCCCAAGCCGCAGATCGCCAGCCTTGGCTCCGGCCGGGACAGGACCTCGGCCCAGACCCGCAGCGCCGGACGAAAGCCGGACGCGGCGGAAGCTAATTCGGCACCAATGCGGAAGCCACCGCGCGCATCGAGACCAGCAAGACCGCGCTCGTAAATGCCATGATCGTGGAAGAAGATGGCACCGCTGCGCAGCACGAGACGGCAAGCGGGATCGGCAGCAACGGCGGACGAAAGCCCCACAACAACCATGTCGAAAAAGACCGAACCGCCGGCCGTGACGAGGAGCGGCCGCTCGGTGCCTATGCGGGAACGCACCTTCGGCAGGAACTCGGCCGTCATCGCCATCAGCGCCGTGATGCGAAGCACCGTCTCTTCCGCATCGCTGGTCGCGGCGGCGCCTTCATAAGCGGCAATGCCGGTCAGCCGGAAGGTCGGCGTTTCGGCAGCAACGATCGCATCGAGAACTGCAGCCGCAGCGTCGGAGCTGCGCACACCGGCCCGACCGGCGCCGAACTCCACCATCAGCCCCAGCGGCGGCAGATCTCCACGTTCGCGCCACGCCGACCGCAGAGCATCGACGAGCGCCGTCGAATCCACGAAAACATGGACTTCCGCATCAGGATAACCGGCAAGCAGCGCGGCAAGCCGACGTGCGGCGGCGGCTCCGCCGATCTCATTGGCAAGGATCAGACGGCGCTGTCCTGCCTTGAGCAGAACCGCAGTCTGGCGGATATCGGCAACCGTCGTGCCCCAGGCGCCCGCTGCAATAAGTGCATCTGCCAATGCCGTCGACATCGGCGTCTTGGCGTGCGGCGCGATTTCAGCGCCATGGCTCTTCACATAGGCCATCATCAGCTCGACATTGCTGGAGAAAGCCTGCCGGTCGAGCGAGATCAGCGGCAGGGCCATCCTGCCGTCATAGGGCTTCCATCCCTGCTTGCCGATTGCCGCAAGCGGGAGCGGTGGATTGCCTGGCGGAAAGCCGCGCACCCGGTCATCGATCAGCACGGTTTCGGATGCGGCATGAAGGTCAGACATCGCAGCCTCCCTGGGGCTCGACCGGATCGGCTGTGCCGAGGCGATAGGTGTCGTTGGCCGTGGCGAAGAACAGGGCGCGTTGCTCGTCGAGAGAGAATTGCGAGGCGACGGTGCGAAAGGCCCGATAGACCTCGTCGAAGGAGGCGTATAACCCCGCCACCGGGAAATCGCTCGCGAACATCGAGCGCGTCGGGCCGAAACAATCGAGGCAATGCTCGATCACCGGCCGCAGGCTTTCGAGTGTCCACCCGCTGTCGTAGGCCACGAGGTCGGAAATCTTCAGGCGCACATTCGGCTCGTTGCCAAACGCCCGCAGGCCTTCGCGCCAGAGCGCCATGCCATCATCCGTGCGGTCGACAGGGCTTCCGCCGTGGTTGAGCACGAAAAGCGTTTCCGGGAAAGCGCGCACCAGCGCAAGCGCGTCCTTCATCTGCCATGGATAAAGCATCAGGTCGAAGATAAGCCCGAGCCGCGTAGCGTGGGCAAGCCCCGCCCGCCAGGCAGGATCACCCATGAGATCCGCGCACCGGGCAAAACGCTTCGCCGGTTCCGGATGCCAGCTAACGATATCGCGGATGCCGACGACGTTCGGGTTTGCCGCTTCCATCTCGAGCAGGCGCATGGCGTCCGGCGCGTCGAGAGGAACCCGCGCGACATAACGGCGTGCCACGCCGGAGCTACGGTCGAGGCTATCCAGCCAGCGACTCTCTTCCAGCGGATGCGCATCGAACCAGCCGGCCTCCACATGGACGGTTGCAACCACGTTCTGGCGTGCGGCATCGGCACGATAATCTTCGATGCCGTAGTTGCGCAGGATCGGTGCGAGGCTCCCGAAAGCCGTCTCCCCGCCGGTCGCCTGCGCTTTTTTAAGCCAAGGGTGTCGCTCCAGCTTGAGATCCCAGAGGTGATGATGCGGGTCGATCAACGGCCCGTCATAGCGCTCGGTCATCTGCGCCCCTCACGACCGGATACGAGCAAGAGGGCAAGGATCAGCGTGCCGAACATGATGGAGCGCCAGCCGGGCGAGGCATTAACGACGGTGATCAGCGCCGTCGTCGTCACCAGCAGGATCGCTCCCGGGATGGTGCCGGCATAGGTGCCGCGGCCGCCGAGGATGGACGTACCGCCGAGCACGACGGCTGCAATCGAGGTCAGCAGATAAGGATCGCCGATGCCGACATAGCCTTGCCGGTTCATGCCCAGCACGAGAATACCCGCAAGCCCCGCGAAAAAGCCCGAGAGCGTATGAACAATCAGCGTGTTGCGACCGACGCGGACACCGGAAAGCCGGGCAGCCAGCGGGTTTGCCCCAAGCGCAAGGAAACGTGCGCCGATCGGCATGCGGTGGATGAGCAGTAGGACGACAACCGAGACCACAATCCAAAGGACGATACCAGCCGGGATGCCGAGCGGCCGCGCCTGGCCGAGCAGAATGACCGCCGGATTGCTGACGGTAACCGCACTGCCGCCGGCAACGATGACGAGCAAGCCTTGCAAGAAGGTCGCCATGGCAAGCGTCATTATGATTGGCGGTACGCGAAGATAGGCCGCACCCGCACCATTCATGAGGCCAATGCCGGCGGCGATGGCAAGTGCTGCAGCGATGCCGATGACGCCGCTCGCATCCCAAGCAGGCGAGAGGAGCGGCAGCAGGATCGCGGTCACGGTGATAACCGCGCCGACGGAAAGATCGATGCCGCCCATCAGGATGACGAGCGTCTGGCCGGCGGCCACAATGCCGATCACCGCTGAGAGCTCCAGCAGATAGCGCAGGTGACCATAGGCACCGAACCCGCGCAACATGAAGCTTGCGACAACCCAGACGAGCGAGACCAGAAGGAAGGTCAGGAGCGGCGGGTTGCGGAATGCTGTCCTGATGACGTTCATCGCCTTACCTTCCATTGCGCGAGAAGTTCCGGAACCGCGACCGCGCCCACGATGATCAAGCCCTGCGCGACATATTGCGCGACCGGCGGAAAGCCGAGGAAGAACATGACGTTGATCATGACCGAAAGCAGCAGGCTGCCGCAGATCGCGCCGCGCATGGTGCCCTTGCCGCCAAGAAAGCCGACGCCGCCAAGCACGGAGGCAGCAATCGAGTTCAGCGTAAAGGGCGTGCCTATCACCGGATCACCCGAGCCGGTCTGCGCAGCGACGAAGAGACCGGTCAACGCCGCCAGAAGACCGGAGAGCGCAAAGGCGACAACCTTCACCCGCTCGACCGGGACACCGGAACGGAATGCGCCGACTGGGTTGTCGCCGGCCGCATAGATGCCGAGGCCGAGCGGCGTTGCGAGAAAGGCTTTCCAGAGCACGAGGGTCACGACAAGCAGCAGAAAGGCGACGGGCGTATCGCCGGCCAGCGTTACCGACAGCCAGTCGGGAATGAACCCGCCCGGCCGCGGCAGCAGGATGAGCGCGACCCCGGTTATGATGAAGGAACCGGCAAGCGTGACGATGATCGCCGGAAGCCGCAGATGCGTCACGATAGCCCCAATGACAGCGCCGATCGACAGGCCGGCGAGCGCGACCGCAACAATGCCGCCCGGCACGCCGAGTGTCCCTTCCATGGTCGTTGCCGCTATGACTGCGCCGAGACTCACGAGCGGACCGATCGCCAGCGTGATGCCGCCGTTCAACATGAGCACCGCCTGCGCCATGGTGACGAGCGCGAGCGGGAACCAGTTCTGCGTGAACTTCGAAAAGCCACTGATGGAAAGGATACCCGGAAAGAGCACGACATAGAGGATAAGAAAAGCGCCAACGACCAGATAAAGGCCGCCGAGACCGCGATTGCGGCGGAGCTGGATCGCGCCATAAAGCCAGGCGGAAGAGGAAACGGTGCTCATGCTGCTGCCTCCTGTGTCGTGACGCCCATGGCCGCGCCGACGATCGCCCCTTCGCTGATCGCAGCGCCCGACAGCGTCGCCGCAATGCGCCCCTCGCGCAGCACCACGACGCGGTCGCAAAGATGCACCAGTTCCGGCGTGTCGGAACTGGCCAGGATGACGAGCCGCCCCTCGGCGGCGAAGGCACGGAGCATGAGGTAGATTTCCCGCTTGGTTTCGATATCGACACCTCGCGTCGGATCGTTGAGGAGCAGAACGGACGGATCGAGCGGCAGCCATTTGGCGAGCGCCACCTTCTGCTGGTTGCCGCCGGAAAGTGCCTGCACCGGGCGGGCAGTGTCGCCCTTGATCGTCAGGCGGCGCGCAAGATCGGCGACAAGACCGTTTTCCGCCTGTAGGTCGCGCAGCCCTTTGCTGGCCAGCCGTCCGAGCGAAGGCAGGATGAGGTTTGATGCAATGGAATGAGGCAGTACCAGCCCCTCATGTTTGCGGTCGGCCGGGACATAGACGATACCAGCCGCATTCGCCTCGCCGACATGGGCAGGCAGGCCGGGTTTCCCGGAAACCTCGGCCCGGGCAGCCGCGGCAGGAATCGCGCCATAAAGGCCGAGCAACAAGTCTTCCTGCCCCTGCCCCACGAGCCCGCCAATACCGACGATTTCGCCGGCGCGGGCAGAGAAGCCGATGTTGCGCACCATGCCGGCGGAAAAGTCTTCAACGCTGATGCGTGTCGCACCGGGCGTCGCGGCTCGGCGCGGCGGGAAGAGGTCGCCGGTCTCGCGGCCGACCATGAGACGCACCAGCCCCTCGCCGTCGATGCCGGATAGCGACTGGTCCGCCGTGACCCCGCCATCCTTCAGCACCGTGACGTGCGAACAAAGCGCCTGCACCTCATGGAGGCGGTGAGAAATATAGAGAAGTGCTATGCCGCGATCCCTCAGCGTCTCGATCAGGCTGGCAAGAATGCCGGCTTCATGGGCCGAGAGCGAGGAGGTAGGCTCATCCAGAATGAGCACGCGCGGCTTGCGGAACAGCGCCTTGGCGATCTCCACCATCTGACGGCGACCAAGCGCAAGATCGGCGACCGGCATGTCGATCGGCTCGGTAAGCCCCACCATGTCGCAAACTTCCCGCACACCGCGATGAAGAGCTTCATAGTCGATGAGACCGAACCGGCGCGGAAACGCGCCGAGCCCGATATTTTCGGCAATCGAGAGATTCGCCGTGAGGCTCAGCTCCTGCTGGACCACGGCGATGCCCGCCGCACGCGCGGCCGCCGGGCTAAAGCGCCCAACGGGCTTGCCGTCGACGGCGATGGAACCGCCGTCGGGCTGGAGGGCACCGGACAGCAGATTGATCAGCGTGGACTTGCCGGCACCGTTCTCACCGAGCAGGGCGTGAACCCTGCCCGGAAGAAGGGCGATATCGACGCCCTTCAAAACGGGATTGCCGAAAAATCCTTTGAACACCTGCCGGGCTTCCAGCAGGGGCCTTTCTTCCTTCATGACGGCTTCCTTCAAGACGGATTACTTGGCAAGCAGCTTGTCGAAGAGCGCCTTGTCGTAGTCCGAGTAGATATAGCCGTCAGCCGGGAACTTGTCGGCCCTTGCGAGATAACCACCGATCGTGCTGTCGTCGATAACGGGCAGCGGCACCTTGACGAAGGCCGGGACGTCCTTGCCTTGCAGCGCCTGCACGGCTGCATAGACGGAGAGCGCGCCGAGCCAGTTTGGCTGCATGGTCGCCCAGCCCTTCAGGCCCTTCTCTTTCCAGAGTTCCAGGAATTGCCGGGCGTTTTCGCCTGTCGTCGGCACTTGTTCGCGGCCCTGGCGGTCGAAAGCCATGACGGACCCGGCCGACAGTGCGCCACCTAGCGACAGAACGCCATCAATTTGCTGGTTGGCGAACAACAGGCTCGTCATCGCTTCCTGGGCGGGCGCGACGTTATATTCCGTATTGGTTTCGGTGATGACTTGGATGCCCTTGTTGGCATCGAGCTCCGGCTGCGCACCCTTGCGGCGGTCGTCGCTGACGGAAACGCCGGCGGGACCGTTCATGATGATGATCTTCCCCTTACCGTGAAGCTGATCGACCATCCACTGCGCAGCCCTCTGGCCCCATTCGTTGGAGTCCGTGTTGATCTTCGCCGTGAGATTGTTGGTGTCCACGAGGCTGTCGAAGTTGACGACGGCAATGCCCTTGGAGCAGGCATCGGAGATGACGCGGTCGAGCGCGGTGGACGAACCGGCTTCGACGATGATGGCATCGAGGTTCGCGTCGATCATCGATTGGATCTGCTGAATCTGCGTCTGGGCATTGCCCTGCGCATCGGTGATCTTCAGGTCCTTGACGAGCCCGTCCTTCTTCAGAGCCGCCACCTCATCGGTGATCGTGCCTTCGGTCTGCTTCATCCAGGTCGGGACAGAATAGATGTTCGCCCAGCCGATCGTATAGGGCGCCTTGCGATCACCCTTGATGCAGTTGGCTGCCGCCGACGCCGTGCCGGCCGAAAAGGCGAGGAGGACCGCAGCGGAGGCAGCGCCCGCGAGAAGGCGGCTGCGCAGCGAGGCTGAGGCTGTGTCTTCAAGTTTCGTCATGTCGTTCCCCTTTTTGTGCGTGGCAGCCTTAAGGCTTGCCATCTGCTTGACGTCCGCTATAATGTACACATGATCTTTATACCGGACGTCGGCGATCTTATGCCGATTTTTTCCCCTCGCAAGGGGGGGTGCAAAAATTTCGTTCACGGCGAATGGCAGGAGCGATTGACAGATGCAGGAGACGACTTGAAAAATTTGACACGACTAGAATCGGGATTCGGCAACATGGATGCAGTTCAGGACGAAGCAATCGGCAAACGCGCCCGAGGGCTCGACCGCGCCTTCGAGATCCTCGAATTCCTGCGCCACAAGCGGCAGGCCTTGAAGCCGAACGAAATCGCCGCGCAGATCGGCGCGCCGCGCTCATCGGTCTACGAGCTCGTCAACCTGCTGCTGCACAACGGCATTCTTGAATTTACGGGTGGCGAGGGCCGCGTCTACCTCGGCCGCAAGCTCTATTTCCTGGGTGCGGCCTATGAGAACCATTTCGATTTCACCCGCGAATGTGAGACGGCGCTGGAGCAGCTTGCCGACGAGACGCGGGAGACGGCGCAGTTCTGCATGTTGGATGGTAACAAATATACGGTCGTTCGCATGCGCGAAGGCGCCCGGCCATTCCGCATCTCGACGGATATCGGCCAGTCGGTGCCGATCCCGTGGACGGCCTCCGGCCGCCTGCTTATTGCGCATCTTTCGGATCAGGAAATCCTGAACTTCATTCCGCCGGAGGATTTTCGTCTGCCCAGCGGTGAATGGCTCGACCCCAAGACCTTTATCGCCGAGGTGCGTCAGGCCGAGCGCGAAGGCTTCTTCACCTTCAACAGCATCGTCGACAGCTTCACGCACTGTTTTGCCGTACCGGTACACGGCGAGGACGGTCATACAGCCGGAACGCTCTGCCTCGTTACGCCGCGCGACGATGGCCTTGCGAACCGTGACCGCTATCTCGCCTGCTTGAAAAAGGCCGCCCTCGGCCTGTACCAGACCCCAGCACGGCCGAAGCGAGCTTCATAGTTCTTGCAAGGCTGAGCGACAAAGCCGAAACGCGCTTTGCTTTCCGCGAACGCCCTGCGGACTTTAGGCCTGGGACGGCGACAATCCGAACCTGAGATCGGCCAGCAGCTCTCAAGGAGATGCTGGCTGGCCTGCGCATGGGCGCAAATGCGCAGTGCGTGTCGTGCGACGGGGAAATGAATATAGATTCGTGCGCCGTTCGGATCGGAGAAGCCGCCGATGAATCCAGCGAGAGGCACAAAACAAGCCGCTGGACCGGTCAGCCGACAGTTCAAGTCTTTGTCAAAGACACAACAAAAGACGCTGAACCTATCCATTTGACGAATATTTCCGGAAAATTAAACCATTATTAAACAGAATTTAAGCAAGTTACTCGAATACAAATTTTATTTTTATTAGGGCGAACATTATGAACATTAGTATTGCAAAAAGCCTTATTGCTTTCGGTGTCGTGATGACCATAGGGCTTGCCGGCTCGACAGGGCTGCAGCAGGTCGCCTTGAACCGGCTCAAAGTGAACGGACCGATCTATGAGCAGGTCGTCAACGGAAAAGATCTCGTTGCCGATATTCTGCCCCCGCCGCTTTTCGTGGTGGAATCCTACATGCTGGCTTTGGAAGCCAGTGATTTTCCGGAGGTCGCCGAGGCGAATGCGGCCAAAATCGCCAAACTCCACCTCGACTACAATGAGCGCCGCGCTTACTGGCAAACCTCCAGCTTGCCACAGAATCTGAAGGATCAGCTGGCCAATACGGTGCTGACCAAATCCGATGTCTTCTGGCAGGAAATGGACCGGGAGATTCTCCCTGCTTTGGCGGCTAAGGATACGGCAAAGGTCAAGGATCTGCTCGTTCATCTCAAAGGCACGTTTCACCTGCATCAGGATGCCGTCGAGGAACTGGTGACCAGCTCGAACGAGTTTCTGTCGGGCCAGGAGAAGGGCGCCCGAGAAGAGATAAATCGTTGGACAATCTTCTCGCTCTCCGCTGCTGGCGGATCCATATTGTTGCTGCTTGCCGGAACATTGCTATTGCGGCGCCGGGCCATCGTGCCACTGGAAAGCATGAGGGCCTATATGGGTGTGCTTGCCGGTGGCGACTACACCAAGGAAGTGCCCCATTCCGAACGCTCCGATGAAATCGGCGCGATGGCGAAGTCCGTTGCCGTGTTCAAGGCGAAGGCTCAAGAACATCAGCGGCTCGAGGCTGAGGCAGAGGTCAATCGCACGCTTTCCGAACAGGGACGCGCGCAGCAGGAACATGTCCGTGCGCGGGAGGCGGCAGATATCAAGCTCGCGGTCGATGCGATCGCCAGCGGGTTGGGCCAGCTCGCCAGCGGCAATCTCACACACCGGATAGACGTTGCCTTCGCGCCGCCGCTCGACCTTGTGCGCCGAGACTTCAACGCTGCGGTGGAGCAGCTTGAGGATGCCTTGCGCAAGGTCGGCCAGAACGCACAGGCGATCGCAACCGGTTCCAATCGTGTCCGGTCGGCAACCGGCGATCTATCCAAACGAACGGAACAGCAAGCTGCCTCGGTCGAGGAGACCGCGGCAGCCCTCGAGCAGATCACCACGACCGTCACGGATTCCAGCCGCCGCGCCGACGAGGCCGGCCGGCTGGTCGTCACGGCTCGGGAAAATGCGGAAAAATCGGGTGATATCGTTCGCCGGGCAATCACTGCGATGGGTGAGATCGAGGCATCCTCGAACGAGATTTCGAACATTATCGGTGTCATCGACGATATTGCTTTCCAGACGAACCTTCTGGCACTGAATGCGGGTGTCGAAGCTGCGCGCGCCGGAGAAGCCGGCAAGGGTTTTGCCGTCGTTGCTCAGGAAGTCCGCGAGCTTGCGCAACGCTCGGCCGGCGCCGCCAAGGAGATCAAGACCTTGATCAACACCTCCGGCGAGCAGGTGAAAAACGGCGTGACACTTGTGGGGGAAACCGGCCAGGCGCTCGATCTGATCGGCCAACAGGTGGAGGCCATAAATGTCAACGTGGCGGCAATCGTCGACGCGTCGCGAGAACAGGCAACCGGCCTCAAGGAAATCAACCAGGCGGTCAACACCATAGATCAAGGCACGCAGCAGAATACGTCCATGGTCGTGGAATCGAACGCTGCCAGCCATAGCCTTGCGAACGAAGCTGAAGCTCTCTTCAATCTTCTCGGCCGCTTCCGGATCGGCGCAGCCAGCCAAACGGCCGCGACCCCTGCCCCGAAAGCACAGCAGCGTCACGAGCCTCTGGCGCCGGCGCGTAGAATGACTGCATAGCTGGCAGATGCTCTCGAAAGGCGGAGAGCCATGGCAAACACCAGTGTATCCTGGGAGGAGTTCCATCAGCCCCGCGGCGCTCGCCGGAACGGCGGTCGCCGCTTACCGGCCTGCCACCCGCAGCGGTTGGAACGCCGAGAAAACTATTCTAGGAAAGCGAAGAGCAAATCGCTGTCGGTCGGCTTTGCGGACCGAAACAGCACCTCACCCTCCTTGCTGACCAGCGCGACGCAAAAATCGACCACCGAATTGGCGTCGAGTTGCGCACGAACTATCTTGGGCCGCAATCCACTCCCAGCACCGAATAGAGGCGTCACCTTGCCGTCATGCACGCGCACCACCGCCAGATTGGCCTCTTCAAGACGTCGGCGATCCCTTAGAATGAGCTGCTCTTGTTCGCGACCTGCCTCTCGTGCCAGATCACTGACAATGACGACGACCGGCTTCTTTCCGCGAAATGTTTCCAGCCCCTCTGCAGAATTGCGCGGCTGCCGCTTCAACGCCCGATATTCCTCCACGATTGTCATTGGTTCATCCTCCATCGCAGTTCTTGACTTACTCAGATTTGAATCCCCTCCGACTGGTATTGTTCCCATTCGCGACAGCGTCGATCGTCAATAATTTAGGCAAGCGGTAGCAAATAGTGATGAAACTCCCTCGGACCCGAGTTTCGAAGAAATCTAGACAAGATTTGGAAAAATTTAATCCGCTGGGCACAGAGTAGCACAATCACAGCGACACCGGCGCTCATGATTGCACGCTAATGTAACATCATCTTTCATAATGCCGGATAGCTTGCGGGGAAGAGGATGCGTGAATTTTTCGAAAGCAAAGCGGGAAAGCAACTTGCTGTCCTCGCCTCTGGTTCATCCCTGTTGTGGATCATTGGCTTGCTTTGGCATGGAACATTTTTTGGTTGGTTGAGACCCCTTGGCGACGGCACGATCGCTGTCCTGTTCCTGACATTCATCATCCCCGGCGCCGCGAGCTTTATCTATTCGCTTCTGCGAATCCTCGATCTGCGCAAAGAGATGCTGCGTCAGGAAGAACAGGGAAAGCGGGCACACTGGATTGCCACCCACGATCACCTCACGCGCCTTCCGAACAGATATGCTTTCGAGAAATTCGAGATCGTGAAACCCGCGACCGAAGATGACGACAATTTGGTGCCGACGGCGACGATTTTTTCCGTTGACCTGGACAGCTTCAAGAAGGTCAATGATCTGGTCGGCCATCAGGGAGGCGACAGGCTTCTGCAGGAAGTCGCAAAAAGACTATCGGCATTTGCCGAGGAATCATGCGTTTTTCGTCTCGGAGGCGATGAATTCATCGTCATAGCCAGGGGACTGGTCCCAGAGAAAGACGAAAAGTTCGCAAATCTGCTGATCCATGCGCTCAGCCGGCCCATCCACATCGGGCCGATATCCTGCCAGGTCGGAGCGAGCGTTGGTTACGCTCGCTGGCCGGAGCATGGCCATGAACTGCAGGATGTTTGCCATCGTTCTGATATCGCACTCTACGAAGCCAAGAGCGCAGGCGCCAACATCGCGCTGCGATTCTCCGAGGAAATGCAGCTTAAAGTCACCGCACGTGCAAAGCTTGAGGGCGAACTTCGAACGGCGATCACAGAAGGTCGCATCGAGCCATTTTATCAGCCCCTCATTGATCTGCGGTCTGGAAAGGTGTGCGGTTTCGAGGCGCTTGCCCGGTGGACGCTGGACGACGGCACAGGCGTTTCGCCACAATTGTTCATTCCCATAGCGGAAGAAACCGGCTTGATGACGCCGCTTTTTCTGCAGCTCCTCAAGACAGCGTGCGAGAACGCCAGATCATGGCCGGAGGACGTATCGCTTTCGTTCAACGTCTCGGCTGTTCAAATGGATGACCGGCTTCTTGTGTCTCGAATTCTGGAAATTCTTGATGACGCAGGCTTGCCGCCGTCCCGGCTGGAAGTCGAGATCACCGAGAATGCGTTGATCCGCGATCCGGATCTCGCTGCCGCAATTATTGGGGATCTTCACAACGCGGGCATACAAATCGCACTGGACGATTTCGGCACCGGCTATTCCAGCTTGGCGCAGCTCGCACGATACCAGTTCGACAAGATCAAAATCGACAAAAGCTTCGTCAGATCCGCCCGCGAGCACGACGACCGCCATGAGAAAATTGTCCAAGCGCTGCTCATGATGAGCCAAGGCTTGGATGTGAAGACGACCGTCGAGGGCATCGAGGACAATACCCAACTGGCATATTTCTTACGTGCGGGATGCGATATCGGACAGGGCTACCTCTTCGGCAAAGCCATGCCGTTTTCCGACACGATGTCATATCTGAGGGATCGCGCGGAGATCCTCAAAACGGCTTAGGCTGCTTCTATACTACATCTTCCACCAAAATGTCCGATCGTAGCCGGCTTCCTTGCAATAAAGGACGCGTCAACGTGCAACTGATGCACGCGCGCCGCGCCCGCTTTTCGTTATCCATATTTTGCGACCGTCACTTGCCTGCTAATTTTCGTTACGCTAAATTACGCAAGATTTAGTTGTAATTGTTGCTGAAAATGATTCGGCGACGCGCAGGGCTCTCAACGCGGTTTCTTCGTTTGGCAACATGATCTTAAATCATCGCATTACACGTATCAGTGTCGGACTGCTGCTGCTGGCGATCGCTGTTATCGTTTCGCTACCGGCAATCACCGGCTTTACGAGCCGTGACGGCACGGTCAATGCCCGCTTCGCTGTCGTCAATTCCCCTATTGACGGTGTGATTGAAGGAGAGCCTGCTAAGGTTGGTACCCCTGTCAAAGAGGGTCAGACACTTGCAGATATCAAAAACCCACGCGTCAATCGTGCAATCCTTGCTTCGCTGGAAGCAGACCGCAACACTGCGCGCGATCGTGTAGTGGCGCTGAAGAAGGAGCGGGACGAGCTTTCCGGGCTTCGCGAGCAGCTATCCAAACGGTTGGAAATTTTCAAGCAGGCCACAATTTCCAATCTGGAACGGGAAGTGGAGATTCTGAGAAAGAAAGTCGAGGTCTCCCAGGCTCAGGACCTTGCCGCGCAGGTCGACCTAAACCGCCGGATGGACCTGGAATCAAAAGGTATTCTCACGCAGAGGATGGTCGATGCCGCGCGTGCCGCCGGAGCTGCGACCGGCGGCGAGGTCGAAATCAGCAATTTGACCGTCGATCAGTTGGAGCAGAGGCTCGATGCCATTCGCCAAGGCATCTTCGTGTTCGGCGACGGGCAGAATGATGTGCCCTATTCGCGACAACGCCAGGACGACGTCATCGTTCGCATCGGTGACTTGGACTCACGCATAGCTGAAAACGAGACACGCGCCGCCGAGGTCGAAAAGCAGTTGATCGAAGAACGCAACCGCGTGGGCAACCTTGAATCCGCAACCGCAACAGCACCATTCGATGGTGTGATTTGGAGCAGGACCATCGTCAACGGCTCCAATGTCGTGCTCAACAACGAATTGATGCGCCTGCTCGACTGCCGAGAGCTATTTGTCGATATCCTTGTTCCCGAGGTCGACTATGACGAGATTTATCCTGGACTTACCGCGCAGGTGCGACTGTTCGGCCGCACCGATGTCTTCGATGGCACGGTCGTTTCCGTAAAGGGCAGTTCGGCGGCTGTCGAGAGCGATTCCTTTGCGGCCAGTCTGCCAGCATCGTCACAGCGTAATGCCCGCATTCGGGTTCGCCTCGAGCCGTCCTTTATGAACGACGACTTCGCGAATTTCTGTCAGGTCGGGCGAACGGTGCAGGTACGGTTTCCCAAACACGGGATTGGCTTGACGAATTGGGTTAAAAACCTGTGGTTCAGTATCTTCTAGCGCTGGCTCCGACCTTTCTGGTTCTGGCCCTCTTTCTCTTAGGGCCATTCAATTGGTCGCGTCACCATACCTGGACGCGGGCAGTTACCTGCGCGCTCGTTGCAGCCATCGCATTGCGCTACATCCTTTGGCGGCTGACGGAAACCGTTCTTCCCTACCCCTATGACGGCCTCAATTTCTATTGGGTATGGTTTGTCTTCCTCGTGGAGATGTTGGCCTTTACCGAGGTTGTACTTTTTCTCGTGCTGATGAGCCGTTATGTCGATCGGAGTGCCGAAGCAGACAAGCTGGCGCGTGCCTTCTTTGCCCGTGACCAGCGAGAGCTGCCGACCGTAGATGTCTTCATTCCCACCTATAACGAACCGCTCGACGTGCTGGAAAGAACCATCGTCGGAGCGTTGTCGCTCGATTACCCCGCCGACAAGCTGAAGGTGTATGTGCTCGACGACCAGCGCCGAGACTGGCTCAAGAGGTTTTGCGAGGAAAAGAACGCAATTCACGTCACGCGGGGCGACAATTCGCACGCCAAAGCGGGCAATATGAACAACGGGCTGAAGGTCAGTTCGGGCGATTTCGTCGCGGTTTTCGACGCGGATTTCGTGCCCTACCGGCATTTTCTACGTCGGACGCTGCCTTTCTTTTCCGATGAAAGCATCGGCATCGTTCAAACGCCGCAACATTTTTTCAATGCCGATCCGGTGCAGTCGAACCTCGGGCTGGAGAATATCTGGCCGGATGAGCAGCGCCTGTTTTTCGACGAGATCGCTCCCAGCAGAGACGTGTGGGATGTCAGTTTTTGCTGCGGCTCGTGTTCAATCGCCCGCCGCAAAGCGATTGATGCAATTGGTGGCTTTCCAACGGAGTCCATTACGGAGGATTTGCTGACCACGCTGTCCATGCTCAACGTTGGCTACAAGACACGCTACTTGAACGAGCGTCTGTCGATGGGTCTGGCGGCCGAGAATCTAACCGGCTATTTCGTACAGCGCGAGCGGTGGTGTCAGGGCGGCATTCAGACGCTGTATCTGCATAACGGTCCGCTGCGCGGCCCGGGATTGTCGCTCTTTCAACGGATCATGTTCCTGCCGGCGTCGTGGCTGGTGCAATATCTGGTCCGCTTCATGATATTGATCGTCCCGATCGTCTATCTCTGGTTCGGGCTGCTGCCGCTTTATTTCACCGATATTGCCGACTACGTTTCCTATCAGATACCGCTGCTGACGGCCTATTTCCTGCTCATGCTATGGATAACGCCGACGCGCTACCTGCCTATAATTTCAAGTGCGGTCGGTACATTTGCAACGTTCCGAATGCTGCCGACTGTTGTTTCCAGCGTGATCCGCCCGTTCGGCAAGCCGTTCAGGGTAACGCCGAAAGGAAGCGGCAATGAGGAAAACCAGTTCGATAGATACACTTTTATCTGTATCGCCAGCCTGGTCGCGATCACCGCCGCCGGTCTGCTGATCAACATCGTGCCGGAGACGACCAATGTTCAAGGACAGTTTTCGCCGATCGCAGCCTTGTGGGCGGGTATCAATATTATCGTTATGATCATCGCCTCTCTCATCTGCTTTGAAAAACCCCGGCGATTGTTTCACGCGTTCAAACTTGAAGAGGCTGCTACGGTTGACGGTATTCCTGGCCAGGTCGTCAGCCTCGCGCTGGACAAGGCTGTCGTCGCAGTGCCGGTTGAAACCCAGTTTCAGTCTCGATCCGTCATGCTGAAGTTTGATGGCTTTGCGCCATTCAGATCGGAACTCAAACAGGTCACTCAGCGGCGAAGAAGCATAGCCCGCGGCGGCGATCGGCAAGCTTACTATCTTCATCTGCATTTCGAACTCAGCGAATCCGATCGCGACAAAATGATCGTGAAGCTCTACACCGGTCAATATTCACAGGACATCCGCGACATCGACAAGGTCGCCGTCTCCGTCAATCTTCTGCTTCGTTCCTTCGGGCGAACGCGCACGTTGTAGCCAAAAATTCGAACGCGAAGGGAGCCACCGGCTCCCTTCGCAGAACGGCTTCTACCTGAACAATTCCCTCAAGCCGCGAGCAGCTCGTCGGCCGGACCGAAGAACTCATAGTGAATGCGGCTCGACGGCACACCTGCAAGCGATAGCGCCGTAACCGCTGCGCGCAAGAAAAGGCGAGGCCCGCAGATATAATAGTCCGCCTCGGCGACGGGCGTATTCGAGATCAGCCAGTCGTCGGTAATAATGCCTGCCACATCATAATCCCGGCCGTCGGCTTCATCGGCAAGCGGCGTCTGGTGGAAATCGGTGACGCGTACCGCTTTGGCCGTTGCTGCAAGCGCGCGGACATGGTCGCGCATCGCATGCGTCTCGCGATCATGCGTGCCGTGGATATAGTGGACCGGCACCTGGTTGCCGCGGGCGACCAACGCCTCCAGCATTGCCACCATCGGCGTAAGACCCACGCCGCCCGAAAGCAGCACCACCGGGCGTTCGGGATGATCGGCGAGGAAGAATTCGCCCGCGGGCGCGGCAACCCTAAGGATCGTTCCCGCCACGACCTCGTCATGGAGCCATCCCGACGCGAGACCAAGAGGCTCACGCTTCACCGAGATGCGATAGGTTTCGCCATTCGGTGCCGCCGAAATCGAATAATTACGTTTGACCGGAGGATGGCCGGGGATTTCAAACCAAAACGTCAGGTATTGCCCGGGCTTGTGGTTCATGACGCTGCCGCCGTTGACCGGCCGCAGGATGAACGACTTGATGACGCTGCTTTCGCGGAGCACCTTCTCGACACGGAACTCCCGCCAGCCGTTCCAGCCGCCGGCAATTTCCTTCTGTTCCGTGTAGATGCGCTCCTCACGCGCAATCAGAATATGAGCAAGGAACCAGTAGGCTTCTCCCCATGCGGCGAGGATATCATCGGTCGCGGCATCGCCCAGGACGGCCTTGATGGCGCCGAGCAGGGCGTCCGCGACATAGGGGTAATGTTGGGGAAGAATTTGAAGCCCGACATGCTTCTGCGCGATCCTCTCGACGGCAGGCGCAAGCGCGCCCAGATTGTCGATATTGCTGGCATAGGCGAGGATTGCTCCGGTCAGGGCGCGCGGCTGCGACCCGGCATCACCGTGATGCGACTGGTTGAACAGATCCCGAATTTCCGGGTTCTGGAACATGCGTGCGTACATCTCCCGCACGATCTCGAGACCGTGGGCTTCGAGCGCAGGAACGGTGGCCTTGACCAGCGCAATGGTCTGCGTGCTGAGGGGTTGTTTCATCGATATCTCCTAATGAATCGAATAATTTCGGGGGAAGCTGAAGACGTGCGATCGGCCGCCATCGGCGGCTGAGCATCGATCGGCGACATTTCCTTGAAGATCGGGCCAAACCTCGTGTCGACCGGGGACACGGGCGTAAAACGCGTCAATGAGGTGACTTTGCCCCCAGCCATCAAGCGTTAACCCCGCCATTGCCCAACTCCAATCATGCATCCAGAATGCATCTATACCTTGGCAGGAAAACATGCAACAAGAATACATCATTTGGAGATATGCAGATGCGAATGACGCGCTACACTGACTACGCCATGCGCGTGATGCTTTATCTTGGCAGGGAACCGGAGAGGTTATCCTCGATCGCCGATATCGCCCGGGCCTACGCCATCTCGCAGAACCACCTGATGAAAGTCGTCAACGATCTGGTGAATGCCGGCTATCTTGAGAGCGTGCGCGGGCGTCATGGCGGCATACGTCTTGCGAAGGCGCCCGCCGAAATCAATGTCGGCGCACTGATCCGCCACACGGAAGACGACTTTGATCTGGTCGGCTGCGGCTCGTGCATCATCGCGCCCGCCTGCGGTCTGACCAGCGTGTTGGACGAGGCATTGCAATCTTTTCTGACAACCCTCGATCGCTATTCCCTGGCTGATGTCCTTGCACGCAAGGGCGATTTCACCCATCTGCTGAAAGCGTCTTGAAAACAAGCTTCCGCAAGCATCGGCGGCGATGCCATGGATGGCCCGCCAACTCAGTTCTTCGTTATCAATCCACGAAGAATGAGATCGACATGCGCTTCGAAAAACGCCTCGACGTCCTGCGGTTTGCGATCTGCGAAGATCATCTGCGAGACGCATAACATCACGGCGGCTCCTATCACCGTATCCGGAATCTTGATCGCCGGCGCATCTCGCAGTTCACCGGCAGCAACCCCCTCTTCAAAGAGCTTCTGCGTCGCGTCCATAAGCGGGACGATGAATTCCTCATGATGGCGATCCACGACCTGGGGAAACCGTGACCCCTCCGCGATGACAAAGCGCATGAGTTCCCTCGTATTCCGATCCGTCACGAGACGATCATAAACCAGGCGGAGGAAGGTCCTGATCCTTTGCGAGTAAGGCCCGCTCAGCGTCTTTGCTTTGGCACTGACATCGACGAATGAAACGGAGATGCGACGGATCACCTCCTCGAACAGCCGTTCCTTCGTCTCGAAATAGAAATAAATCGTCCCCTTCGTCACGCCAACGCGACTGGCGATGTCCTCGACGCGTGTCGCCACATAGCCGCGCTCGACGAATTCCTCGAAGGCCGCATCGAGGATTTCCCCGGGCCGTTGCGCTTTGCGCTGCGCCCGCAGCCCCGCTTGTTTTGCTACCGACATCTCACGTCCTCCTTGTCTCGGGATATTCCGACACAATCAGCTTCACAGTCATCATTTATTTCATTGACTAATCAGTCAGTCAATATTATTTGGCGGAAACATCATCATGAATTCCGCCATCGAGGGGATGAAATGGATAAGTCAGCAATCATTATGGGGCTCGCGCTGACGCTTGCGCTGTCCTCGTGCGATCAGAACGAAAAGCACGCGACACAAGCGCCGCAGAGTGTCAGAACCGTTGAGGCAATGCTCAGCAAACCGACGGCAAGGACGACCGTTACCGGCGAAGTAAAGGCCCGGATTGAATCGGAGCTTTCGTTCCGCGTCAGCGGAAGGATCATCGAGCGAAACGTCGATGTCGGAGCGAAGGTCAAAGCGGGCGATCTGCTAGCAAAGATAGATCCCGAAGAGCAGCGGGCAGACGTCGACGTGGCGACGGCAAGCCTTCAGGCAGCCGAAGCACAGCTCACGCAAGCACAATTGGCGGCCGCGCGCCAGGAAAGCCTCTTCAAAAACCAAGTCACGACCCGTGCCGCCTACGACTCCGCCCGTGAGACGCTTCTGACGGCTCAGGGGACCGAGGAGGTCGCCAAGGCCCAGCTTGAAACCGCTAAGGATGCCCTTTCCTACACGGAACTTCGCGCCGACGCGGACGGGGTCATCACAGAGCGCAATGCCGAGGTCGGCCAAGTGGCCCAGGCTGTGCAGTCGGTATTCACGCTCGCCCATGATGGTCCGCGCGATGCCGTCTTCAATGTCTTTGAGTCCCTGTTTCTCAAGGACCAGCCCGACAAGCAGGTTGAGGTCGCTCTGATCTCCAATGCTTCCAAGCGGGTATCCGCCGCAGTGCGGGAAATATCGCCGACGATCGATGCCGCAACCGGCACGATAAAGGTCAAGGTCGGGCTGGAAGATGGCGCCAGCATGCCGCTCGGAGCGGCTGTCACCGGGACATTCAGCATGCCCTCGGCAGAGGCAATCGTCCTTCCGTGGGGCGCCATGGCGTCGGCGGGTGGACAGCCGGCGGTATGGGTCGTCGACCCCGCCACGAGCGAAGTCTCCTTACGCAAAGTTCAAGTCGCAGAATATGACACCGGACAGTTCGCGGTCAGCGCCGGCCTCAAGCCACATGAAATCGTGGTTGCCGAAGGCGGCAAATTCCTGCGCCCCGGTCAGCATGTCGACCATTCCCAAGAGGCCGCGAAATGAGAAACTCTTTAATTGCAGCATCGCTGCTGCTGGCCACATCGATGCTGACGTCCTGCGAGGTGAAGTCCGCAGACACCGAAGAGAAGGTGCGGCCGGTTTTGTCGACCGTTATCAAACCAGAGCCGGTGGTCAGCCTGCACCTGCCCGGCACGATCGAACCCAGAATCGAAACCCAACTGGGCTTTCGTGTCCTGGGCCGGGTCGTAGCGCGCGACGTCAATGTCGGCGACCTCGTTACAAAGGGACAGGTGGTCGCCGCCATCGATCCCCTTTCTCTCGAACTTGCAGTCCGAAGCAGCCGCGCCGATCTTTCAAACAGCCAGGCGCAATTGACCAACGCGTCGGCGTCGGAAGAGCGCCAGCGCGCGCTTGCCGAATCCCGATCTGGCAGTGAAGCCGCCCTCGAAAGCGCCGAGCAGGCGCAAAAATCGGCCATTGCCTCCGTCGCCAAGGCGCAAGCCAATCTGGCGAAGGCAGAAGAACAGCTAGGCTACGCTCAATTGAAAGCGGAGTTCGATGGCGTCGTCACCGCGACGTCGGCGGAAGTCGGCCAGGTCGTCTCGGCGGGGCAGACCGTAGCGACCATCGCGCGCCCGGATGTTCGCGAAGCTGTCATCGACATTCCGGAAGCAAGCCTTGACGGTCTGAAGCCGGGTTCGCCGTTCGAGATCGCCCTGCAGCTTGATCCAACCATAAGGGTCACGGGCATCGTGCGTGAAATCGCGCCGGAAGCGGAGGCGACCACACGGACCAGACGAACAAAGATAACGCTTACCAATCCGCCGGACGCTTTTCGCCTGGGCTCGATCATCACGGCAAGTGCTGTCGTCGACAGTGCACCGACCACGTCTCTCCCATCAACCGCCATTTTGGACAAAGACGGCCAGCCGGGCGTCTGGGTGATCGATCCCGAGAAAGCGACGGTATTCCGCAAGCCGGTAACTCTGGATAACGCCTTCAGCGATCCGGACAGGGTGCGGATCGTCGGCGGCCTCAATATAGGCGATCGCGTCGCGATAGCCGGCGTCCATCACCTGACCGAAGGCCAGAGGGTCAAACTCACGCAGGAGAATCAACTTTGAAGACCTTCAATCTCTCCGACTGGGCGCTCGAACACCGTTCGATGGTCTGGTATTTCATGATCGTCTTCATTCTCGCCGGCGTGTTTTCCTATATGGGACTCGGCCGCGAAGAAGACCCGTCCTTCACCATCAAGACCATGGTCATCCAGGCGCAATGGCCGGGTGCCTCCGCTGAGGAAGTCACCAAGCAGGTGACCGACCGTATCGAGAAGAAGCTCGAAGAACTCGAGTCCCTTGACTATACCCGCAGCCAAACCGTTGCCGGGCAGACGACCATTTTTGTCAATCTGCTTCCGACGACAAAAGCCAAGAATGTGGAAAGCACCTGGGTTCGCGTCCGTAACATGATCGCAGACATCAAGGGCGATTTCCCGTCGGGCGTGGTGGGTCCGTTCTTCAACGACCGCTTCGGCGACGTCTACGGAAACATCTTTGCCTTTACCAGCGACGGTCTCACCCAGAGACAGCTTCGCGATCTCGTGGAGGATGCGCGCGCCAGAATTCTCACGGTTCCGAACGTCGGCAAGGTCGATATCATCGGCGCGCAGGACGAAGCGGTTTATCTCGAATTCTCCACCCGCAAGATCGCAGCACTCGGCATCGATCGCCAGTCCATCATCTCCACGCTGCAGGCACAAAACGCCGTCACGCAATCCGGCTTCGTGGAAGCCGGGCCCGAGCGCATCGCGCTTCGAGTAGGCGGCCAGTTCAGATCGGAGGATAGCCTGCGGTCGATCAATCTGAGGGTCAACGACCGCTTCTTTCCGCTGACCGACGTCGCGACGATCAAGCGCGGCTATGTCGATCCTCCATCAGCGCTTTTCCGCTTCAATGGCCAGCCGGCCATTGGCGTCGCGATCGGCATGAAGCAGGGCGCCAATCTGCTGGAGTTCGGAAAGGCTCTGGAAAAGAAGGTCGACGAGATCGTCGGCGTTCTGCCGGTGGGTGTCGATGTTCATCAGGTTTCCGATCAGCCGGCCGTGGTCGACGAGGCTGTTTCCGGCTTCACGCGCGCTCTTTTCGAAGCGATCGCTATCGTGCTTGCGATCAGCTTCATCAGCCTCGGCCTGAGAGCAGGCCTGGTCGTTGCAATCTCCATTCCGCTCGTCCTTGCCATTACATTCGTGGTGATGAGCTATTCGGGCATCTCGCTGCAGCGCATCTCGCTCGGCGCCCTGATTATCGCACTCGGCCTATTGGTCGACGACGCCATGATTGCCGTCGAAATGATGGTGGCGCGCCTGGAGGTCGGCGACGATCTGCGCAAGGCGGCGACCTATGTTTACACCTCGACCGCCTTCCCCATGCTGACCGGCACGCTCGTCACCGTCGCGGGCTTCATTCCGATCGGCCTCAACGACAGTGCCGCCGGCGAATTCACCTTCACCCTCTTCGTGGTTATTGCCGTATCGCTGCTCGTCTCCTGGATCGTCGCGGTTCTTTTCACCCCGTTGCTCGGGGTGACGATCCTGCCGAAAAGCATGAAGAAACATCACGAGAAGAAGGGCTGGTTCGGTTCGCTGTTCTCGCGCGTTCTCGGGGTCGCGATGCGGTTCCGCTGGGCGACCATCGCTCTCACCATCGTTGCCTTTGGGTCTTCCCTCTTCGGCATGGGCTATGTTCAGCAGCAGTTCTTCCCGTCTTCGGACCGTCCGGAACTGATCGTCGACTGGAACCTGCCGCACAACAGCTCGATCACCGAAACGAACCGGCAGATGGCTCAGTTCGAACGGGAGATGCTCGCAAACAATCCGAGCGTTGATCACTGGTCCAGCTATATCGGCCAGGGTGCGCCCCGCTTCATCCTCTCCTTCGACGTGCAGACGCCCGACGTGACCTTCGGTCAGACAGTTATCGTCACGAAGGGAATGGATGTGCGCGACAAGGTGCGGGACGAGCTTCAAGACTATCTCAAGAAGACCTTCCCCGGAACGGACGCTTTCGTAAAGCTGCTGGATATCGGTCCGCCGGTCGGCAAGCCTGTTCAATACAGGATCAGCGGCCCAGACATCCAAAAGGTCCGCAGCATAGCGCAGGACTTTGCGGGCATCATGGGTGACAACCCGTCGCTCAACGGCATCAACTTCGATTGGAACGAGCCGGCTCGCGTCGTCAAGGTTGACGTCCTGCAAGACAAGGCACGCCAACTCGGCGTCTCCTCCGAAGACATCGCCACTGCACTCAACGGCATCGTCGAAGGATCGAGCAGCACCCAAATCCGCGATGACATCTACCTGATCGATGTGATCGGACGAGCCCAGACGGCAGAACGCGGCTCCATCGAAACGCTCCAGAACCTGCAATTGCCGGCCTCGAACGGCAAGGCAGTTCCTCTGTCGGCCGTTGCGACCTTCCGCTACGAGTTGGAGCAGCCGACCATCTGGCGCCGCGCGCGTATCCCGACGATCACGATCAAGGCTGGCGTGACCGGCGACATCCAGCCGGCGACCGTCGTCCAGCAACTCGACGAGAAGGTCGAGCAATTCAAGAAGACGCTGCCAGTCGGTTACTCGGTCGTCGTCGGCGGTGCCGTCGAGGAAAGCGCCAAGGCACAGGGCCCGATCGCCGCTGTCGCACCGATGATGATTTTCGTCATGGCGACAATCCTGATGATCCAGTTGCAGAGCTTCAGCCGCCTGTTCCTGGTCTTTGCGGTCGCCCCCACCGCCCTCATCGGCGTGGTCGCCGCTCTACTGATGAGCAATGCGCCGCTCGGCTTCGTGGCGATATTGGGCGTGCTGGCGCTAATTGGCATCCTGATCCGAAACTCCGTCATTCTCGTCGTACAGATCGAGGATCTCAGAAAATCGGGAGTGAGTGCCTGGCATGCGGTGATGGAGGCAACCGAACACCGTATGCGGCCGATCATGCTGACAGCGGCCGCCGCCACCCTGGCCTTGATCCCCATCTCGCGGGAAGTGTTCTGGGGACCGATGGCCTACGCCATGATGGGCGGCATCGTGGTCGGTACTGTCTTGACGCTGCTGTTCCTGCCCGCCCTTTACGTGACGTGGTTCCGGATACCGAGAGAAGCCGCCGAAAAAGCATCTGCATAATACGAAGCATTGGACCTGCGCCGGACCATTCGGCCGGCGCAGGTCTGTGTCGAGACCGGTTTATCTGGGAGACATAACATTCAAGACCACGTCGAATGGCTGATCGAACAGGGCATGGCCGGCAACGACATCGGTCAGCTCGTCGCCGGACTATGCCGGCGGCTGATCGCAGACGGCTTGCCGATATGGCAGGCGAGCATCGCAATGCCTTCCATCCATCCGGTTTACCGCGGAGTTTCGGCAAGATTTGCCAGAGGTGCGGAGGCCGTCACTGAGAATGCCGAATATGAGAGCGTCAGCGAGGAGAGCTTCACGCATACGCCGATCTTTTATTTGCTGGAAAACGGCCTGCTCTTCGGCAGATGGCAAATCGCGCGGGGAGACGGTGTTGATTTCTACCCTGATTTGGCCGATCTCCAGCAAAAAGGCGGGACCGACCATGTCGTCAACCTTGTGTCCTTTCCGACAGAAGTTGCTCTGCGCGGCATGGCCCTCTCCGTGACCACCGATTGTCCCACCGGCTTCTCCGATGCACATCTTGAAACTTTGAAGGCGCTGCTGCCAAGCCTCGGACTGGCATGCTACCGCATGGCCGCGACCAAGACGGCGACCGACATGCTGGCCGTCTATACCGGCGCAAAAACGAGCGTGCATATCCTGGGCGGCGAGACGCAAAGGGGCGCTGGCGGCGCGCTTTACGCCGCAATCCTCTTGGCTGACCTCAGCAACTTCACCGCCCTGACGGAATCGCATTCGCGCGACGAGATCGTCGCCATGCTCAACCAACGCTTCGAACTGGTCGGGCGGAATGTTGAGGAACACAATGGCGAGATCCTGAAGTTCATGGGAGACAGCGTCCTTGCAATCTTCCCGGCCGATATCGATTGCCCGAAGGAAGCCTGCCGGAACGCTGTCGCGTCCGCCCGTCACATGCTTATGGCGAATGCCGCTCTGAACAATGACGATCTCCGCCGATCCGGCCCGCCTGTCGACATCGATATCGTCTTGCATCTCGGCGAGGTTTTTTACGGCAATATCGGAGCGCGTGGACGGCTGGATTTCACGGTGATTGGGCCAGCGGTCAATGAGACATCCAGGCTCGAAAAACTATGCGACCAATTGCAGGAACATCTCCTGCTGTCCGAAAGCTTTGCAACTGCCTGCGGCCTTGCATGCGATCGATTGGGAGACTTCAAGTTGCGCGGGGTTTCAAAACCTGCGGGCGTGTTCAAACTTGCCTGACGAAGCGTCACGCATCGCTACCTCGACCGGCGCATGGGAATCGACGTCAATTGGCGAAGTGGACGACGACGCCGGGCTTGACCATGCCGGCCAGTTCCTCGGCGTCCCAGTTGGTAAGGCGCACGCATCCGTGCGACTGCCCCTTGTCGATGAACTCCGGATCGGGCGTTCCATGAATTCCGTATGTGGGCTTGTCGAGATCAATCCATACGCTGCCGACCGGCCCATTCGGGCCCTTGGGTATGGTCAGAATCTTCGTGTTCCTGCCCTGCTTGAAGTTGAGTTTCGGATTGTACCGATAGACCGGCATCCTTGCGACGCCCTTTACCTTGTGGGTCCCTGACGGCGAAGGATTATCCTGGCTGCCGATGGTTGCTGGATAGACCGAAAGCAGCGCGCCGCTTTGATCATAGGCCAGAACTTGGCTGGTCTTTTTGTTAATCTCGATGCGCTTGACACGGCCTTGCTTCGGCGAACCGGGCGCCACAACCAGAATCGTCTTGCCAGGAGCGAAGTCCGAGCCGGGGTTGAGCTTGCTCAGCAGGTCGGCATCCATATGGAACCGTTCCGACAGCCGCTCCGCCACGCTGGTATATGCCATGCTTTCCATCTTCGCTTTTTCACCGTAGTCGTCGGGAATGTGGTCGACGAGTCCAGTGGCATCCTCTGGCGTGACGAGGTAACTCTGGGTGATCGATGCGTCGGTCTCAAGACGTGCGATCACGTCAGGATCAAGCTTTCCGTCGATGGGAAGATGGTTCATCGCCTCGAAGCCCGCTATGGCGTGGCTGACATTCTCTCCGTAGAAGCCGTCGATCACGCCGGGAGACGACCCCGCTCGGTCGAGCAGCACCTGGAGGCGGATGATCGCGGGATCCGGCTCCTTGGACGCCTTGGCGGTATGCTTAGGCGCGACGGAAGTAAGGCGCGCCGTGTTGATCGCCTCAGGACCGAGCGCTTGCGCGGCTGCACCGCCGAATGAAGGCGTGAGCGTGAGAACGGCGATCACAGCATAGACTTTCATGGAACATCAAATGGTCAGAAGCGGATCTTGTTCCAACCGCACGCCGCAGCGTGCCCCGAAGACTTCGGTTGCGCCGATCTTCGGCGTCACGGCAGCAAACCTCCCGTTACTTACACCCATCAGAATTTCTAATTGAGATTGCATCCGGAAGGTGGTCCTATGCGGTCCGCGTAGCTGACTCCCCTCGCCCTCCTTCCGATTTTTGACCCGAGTGGCCCATGTCGATTTCAGATGCGATTTACCGTCCCTTCGAAGAACTGATCCGGCCGCTCGACATTCCTTACCAGCCGCTACCTTCGCGCGGGCCTGTCGCCGTGCTTCTGCACTTCATCTCGATGTTCCGTGGCGTCCTGATCGCGCTCGCGCTGTCTTCCATGGCAATCGAGGCCATCAACCTGACAATCGTCTGGGGTCTTTCAGTCATCGTCGATGGCGTGACACAGCAGGGTGCCGTCGCGTTCCTGCACGGCGAATGGCGACTGCTTACGGTCCTCGGCCTGCTCATCTTTCCGGGCATGCCCATCGCCTCGTTCCTTTTGAACACACTTACCTCGCATACGCTCAACATCGCCATGCCTGCCGCCATTCAATGGCAGGGTCACAAGGCGGTGGAGCAGCAGGATCTCGCCTTTTTTCATGATCTTTTTGCCGGACAGGTCGCCTCGCGTCTGTCGCAGGTGGCGTCCGCGGTCCAGCAGCAGATCATTGCCGCCTTCCAAACGGTGCCGCGCTTCCTTTTTCAGATGGTCGGCTCGATGATCCTGCTGAGCGCTCTGTCCTGGCAGCTCGCACTGCCTGTCCTCGTGTGGATCGTACTTAATGTTGCGCTTGCCGTCAGATTGGTGCCAACCTTCGTGGAACGCTCGCGTCGCTCCGCCAAGCAGCGCAGCCTCGTCTCCGGCGCCATCACCGATCTCTACAGCAACATGCAGATGATCAAACAGTTCGCGGCCGAAGACAGTGAGGCTGGCGCCATCCGCCGCATCCTTCAAAAGGCCGTCTGGACGCAACACAAGGAACAACGCATCTACCGAACAGCGGAACTCACCGTTGTGGCACTCAACATGGCCCTCTGGTTGGCCATGATTTCGATCGGTTTTTCCGGCCTCGTCAACGGCTTTCTAACAGTCGGGCAATTCGTCGCGGCGGTCTACATCCTCCAACGGCTGTCCGGGCATACCTTCACGTTTTTGCAGATGGGCCAGCAGATCTTCCAGGCGATAGGCACCATCAAGGACGCCATGCCGGTGATGACGACGCCGCCGACCATAATCGATCGACCAGACGCTACCGAGCTGAACGTCCGCCGCGGGGAAATCCGTTTCGAAGACGTTCGCTTCGCGTATAAGTCCGGCAAGCAAGTGATCAATGAGCTGTCGCTGACGGTCCGGGCCGGCGAGAGGGTTGGCCTGGTCGGCCTTTCCGGAGCCGGCAAGACGACGCTCGTAAGTCTACTATTGCGCTTCTACGACATCGCGGACGGCACGATCCTGATCGACGGACAGGACACCCGCATGGTGACGCAGGCAAGCCTTCGCCGCAACATCGGGGTCATCGCGCAGGACGTCGCGCTGCTGCATCGTTCGGTCGGCGACAATATCCGTTACGGCCGGCCGGAGGCGACGCAGGACGAGATTGAACACGTCGCAACGATGGCAAGTGCCGATGCCTTCATTGCCGATCTCGCCGACGGCGAAGGCCGCAAGGGTTACGATGCCTTCGTCGGCGACCGCGGCATCAAGCTTTCCGGCGGCCAGCGCCAACGTGTCGCCATCGCGCGCGTTCTGCTGAAGGACGCGCCGATCCTGGTGCTGGACGAGGCGACCTCCGCCCTCGACAGCGAATCCGAAGCCGCCATCCAGGAAAAGCTCAACCTTGTGATGGAGGGAAAGACGGTGATCGCCATCGCACACCGCCTCTCAACCATTGCCAGGATGGATCGCATCGTCGTGCTCGATCAAGGAAGCATCATAGAGGAAGGCAAGCCGGACGAACTGGTCGCACAGGACGGGTTGTTTGCCCGTTTGTGGAAACGCCAGACCGGCGGCTTTATTCCTGACGACATCAATTGATCCTTGTCGGGATCGCTCACGTCGGAAACGCCGGACCGTTTGGATTCCAAAGCGGACATCTTAGGCGCGTAAAATGCCTCATGTGGGCTGGAGAAAGACTGTTCGCCTCTTATTTCAACTCTCAGCGGGAATGAAAAACGAACAGCGAAAGGAGTTACGCAATGGCAACGGCAAAGAACACGATCTGCCTTTGGTACGACAAAGACGCGGAGGCTGCCGCCCGCCTCTATGCTGAGACTTTTCCCGACAGTTCAGTGGGTGCCATCATTCGTGCCCCTGGAAACTATCCGGAGGGTAAGCAGGGAGACGTCCTGGTGGTTGAATTCACCGTTGCGGGTGTCCCTTGCATCGGCCTGAACGGCGGCTCCACGTTCAAACACAACGAAGCCTTCTCATTTCAGATCGCAACGGACGATCAGGAAGAAACCGACCGCTATTGGAACGCCATCGTCGGCAATGGCGGCCAGGAAAGTGAGTGTGGCTGGTGCAAAGACAAGTGGGGAGTGTCCTGGCAGATCACGCCCCGCGTCTTGATGGAAGCGCTCGTAAAGGGCGGTGATGAAGCAAAGCGTGCTTTCGATGCGATGATGACCATGAAGAAGATCGACGTCGCAGTGATCGAGGCGGCGCGGCGCGGCTGACGCACCAGCGCGTCGGGCGAGATTTTGCTGGAGCTTCCACCCCTGATCAAACAGCGGACCTGCCTGCGGCAGCATTCCGAAAAAATTTTCAGCTCGGACAAAAAAATGCAGGAATCGGCGTTACGGTGACATTCCGGGCGCAAGGAGCGTTTCGGAGGAGATTAGAGGAAGACATTATGAAAAAGTTACTTGTCATTGCCCTGACTTCCACAGCAGCGTTAACACTAACCGCACTCGTTTCTACAGCCGACGCAGCTCAAGGATGCGGCGCGGGGTATCATCGAGGCCCCTACGGCCATTGCCGTCCGAACGTCGCGACCGGCGGCACGGTTGTTGTCGTGCCCCCCGGAGGCCCGAGGGTCGGTGTTTATTATCATGGACGCGGCTACTGGGATGGCCGCCGTTATTGGGTGCATCGTGAGCGCTGGCACGGTGGCTGGCGCTACTATTGATCGAAACTTTGCTGGGTCGGTCAATCGACCGGCCCAGCCGCTCACACGGAGCGGCTTGAGCGGGATTGCCCCAGAAGCGGGCGACCGCATGTCTTAGCAAAACGCCAAATCGATAGCGTTCAGCCAGAGCCCGCACCGGGGCTTGACATTAGGCTTCATCGAGTGCTTGGCCCAGATCGGCGATGAGATCGTCGGGATGCTCGATGCCGATCGAAAGGCGGATGGTCGATTCCAATACGCCGATGCGTTGGCGCACGTCGGCCGGCACGCCCGAATGCGTCATCGTCGCAGGATGGGAAGCCAGCGATTCCGTTCCGCCGAGGCTAACCGCGAGTTTGAAGACCTGCAACGCGTTCAGAAACCGGAACGAGGCAGGCTGACCGCCCTTGATATCGAAGGAGAACGTCGAGCCGGCGCCGCTGCACTGGGCTGCGAACGTGCGGCCTGTGGCTGAGCCCGCATCGGCATAGGCCAAGTAGTGAATCTGCTCGACCTTTGCATGGTTCCGCAGGAAGTCCGCCACGGCCATTGCATTGCTATTTGCACGTTCCATGCGGATCTGCAGCGTCTCCAAAGAACGCCCCAGCATCCAGCACGAATGGGGATCGAGCTGGGTGCCGATCGAACCCCTGAGCGCCTTTACTTGGGCGATGATCGCTTTCCTGCCGAGTACGGCGCCCGCGATAAGGTCGGAATGGCCTCCGACATACTTCGTCAGCGAGTAAAGCGAGAGGTCCGCACCATGTTCGATCGGACGCTGGAAGACCGGCCCGAGAAGCGTGTTGTCGCACACGACGATCGGTTTGTGCCCCTGCTTCTCACCGATCGCGTCCGCGATACGTCGGATCATTGCGACATCGACGAGACTATTGGTCGGATTGGCCGGCGTCTCGATCAGAATGATGGAAACGCGTCCCTTGGTCATCGCTTGCTCCGCCGCAGCCCTGACGGAAGCTTCCTCGACACCGTCAGCGAATCCGACGGCTGAGACGCCAAGGTTGAAAAAAGTCTTGGCGAGCAAGGTTTCCGTACCGCCGTAGAGAGGCTGCGAATGGAGAATGGCGTCACCCGGACGGACGAATGTAAGCAGAGTGGTGGAGATAGCAGACATGCCGGAAGAGAACACCGCGCCGCTTTCGGTGCCTTCATAAACCGCGAGACGATCCTCGACGATCTCGCTATTGGGATGATTGAAGCGCGAGTAGACGAGGCCCGCGCCCTTTCCTTCCGGTGGCACCTTCCGACCTGAGACATAGTCGAAGAAGTCGCGGCCGTCCTCGGCGGACTGGAAAACGAAGGTCGATGTCAGGAAGACAGGCGGCTTCACGGCCCCCTCGGAGAGTTCGGGATCATAGCCGTAGTTGAGCATCAGGGTTTCCGGATGCAGAATCTGGTTTCCAACACGGGTTTTCGACGGGTGCGGCGCAGTCATGGGGTGCCTCCTTGATCAAGGTCACAGGCTCGGATCGTCGTCCGAGCGAACAACCAGTGATATTTGGAGCGGCGACGCGCAGTGAAAAGAGCCGCACCTCTACGCCAAGAGGATGACGTGGCACGGGGAATATCAGTCGGATGTCGAATGGCGAAGTTTCAGCTCGCCCGCAGATCGTTTTCAGATCTTGTGGAACACCGATTTGTGACATGCCCAAAAGAGTCGGGTAGGATGCACTGACATTCTCGCTCAAGGGGGAACTGGCATGACGGATCGCAAAATTTCAGCAAAATTGCTGGCAGTAGCTGCTCTGGTGTTCGCGAGCCAAGGACTTGCCTTCGCGCAGATGCCGCAACAACAACCCGATGCGAAGGCCTTCAAATTGGGCAAGCTCAACATTGTCGCCCTGCACGACGCCCAGTTTGTCCAACCGAATGACGGCAAGATATTTGGTCTCGACCATAACCCAACGGAGGTCGCGGATTTGCTGAAAGCGGCGGGTGCACCGACCGATACGGTCACGCTTAGCGTCGACGCCCTGCTGGTCAAATCGGACAAGCACCTTATCCTGATCGATACCGGTGTTGGAGGCGCACTTCAGGGCAGCCTGGCAAAAGCCGGTTATCACGCCGATGCAGTCGACGAAATCCTGATTACCCATTCTCATCCGGATCACGTTGGCGGACTGGTTCAGGATGGAAAGCTTGCTTTTTCAAAGGCCACCATCCGCATGTCGGAAGCGGAGTGGTCCTATGCCAAGGCAAATGAAAAGCTGGCCGACGTGGTTAAGGTCATCGCGGACCATGTGAAGACGTTCAAACCTGGCGGTGAGGTTCTCCCCGGTATCGCATCCGTGGCCATGAGCGGTCACACTCCGGGCCATGTCGGCTACCAGATCACCTCGAAAAAGGAGAGGCTGTTCGATATTGGCGACACCGTTCACAGCTCCATCATTTCGCTCGCCAAGCCAACTTGGGCGATATCGTTCGACGGTGACAAGCCGGAAGCGGAGCAGAACCGTGTGAAAACGCTGAATACGCTCGCCAAGAGTCATGAGAGGATTTTCGCGCCGCACTTTCCGTTCCCTGGCGTGGGATATATCACGGCGGAAGGCGACCATTTCAAATGGACTGCGGATGACAAGTCCGAATAGGACTATGTTCGGAGGCTGCGGAAGCATCGATTGGCGATTCTGTTGGTTCGCCAGACCGTCTCTGCTGATCGGCGGCAGAAAGCCCTTGATTGACTCGTCTTATGCTTGATGCCGTGCCCTGCTGATGATTAAGTCAATGACGACGTGGGGTGAATTTCCGCAGCTCGTCTCATGACTGTCCGAAGCCCCGGGAAAGAATACGAGCACGTGACGACCAGCATCAGACATATCGCCAAACTCGCCGGAACATCGGTCTCGTCAGTATCGCGCGTGCTCAACAATAGCGGTTATGCCTCGCCCGAGCTCAGGGAGCGTGTGGAGGCGGCCATTCGCGCGCTGAACTATACGCCGAGCAAGGGCGCGCGCATGCTGCGGGGAGCGCCGAGCCGGATGATCGGGCTGATGCTGCCGTCGATCGACGTGCCGTTCTTCGGCATCCTGGCCCATACGATCGAACAGGAATTGTTCCAACGCGGCTACCAGACGCTGATCTGCAGCACAGCGGAGAACATGGATCACGAGGCGCGCTACATGTCCATGCTGCTTGCCCAGCGCGTCGATGGCGTCATCGTGGCAAGTGCATTTGGCAGCATCGAGCACTTCGAGATCCTGCGGGATGCCCAAATTCCGATCGTCGCGATCGATCGCGAGCTGAGCGGCATCGCCGAAGACGCGATCATGGCCGATCATGAGGAAGGCGGCCGCCTGATGGCGCGTCACCTGATCGACCTCGGCCACCGGGCGATCGGCATCGTCGGCGCGCCGGCTCATAGCCAGCCAGTTCAGCTTCGCCTCCGGGGTATTTCGGGGGAAATGGCGAAACACGGGATCGCACCCGCCGCCGTGACGATGGCCGAGGAGCACAGTTTCGCGGCAACCTACCCACTGGCGCGGGATCTGCTGACGGCGCACCCGGAGATCACGGCGATCATCGGCACGACCGATATTTCGGCGATTGCGGCAATCCACGCCGTTCTGGATCGTGGTTGTTCCGTGCCAGGCGATTATTCGGTAATCGGTTTCGACGACCTGCCTGAGGCAGCCTACATCTTTCCCCGCCTGACGACGGTCGCACAGCCGATCCGCGATGTCGGGCAGCGGGCGGCACAGCGCCTGGAAACGCTGATCGCGGAACACCACGCGGGGCACGAACCGCGCGCGGGTGATGTCGTGAAAGTGCCGGTCACCCTGATCCATAGGGACTCCACCGGTCCCGCCCGCGGCTAAGGCGGTATGAGCAGGACCCGAAGCTAGGGTCGGACGATAACCTTGATCTCGCCCGGCAATGGCGCGCTGCCCACCACCTCCGCGACCTCTTCGAGATCTATGGTCTTGGTCACCAGTATATCCAGCTCCAACGCCCCGCTCGCTACCAATGCGGCCGCCCGCGAATGGGTGAACGGATTGAGATAGGCCGGCCTTATATCGACTTCATTGACGAGCAGATCGAACGGCAGGACGGGCACCTCGACCCCTCTAGGCGTTACTCCGAAAAGCACGAAGTTACCGCCGCGCCGTGTCATTTGCAGGCCTGTCTGCAAGGTCTCGGGAACGCCTGCGCACTCGATGACGACATCCGCGCCACCATGGGTGACCTCTCGAACAGCGGCGACCGCGTCCGAAGCCGTCGGGTCGAACGCATGCGTCGCGCCCAATTGCAGCGCAGTCTGCCGTCTCGAGAGCTGCCGCGTGATCAAAATCACCTGGCTTGCTCCAGCCAAGCGGGCCAATTGCACCATGAGCAGGCCGATGACGCCTCCGCCCAAGATAGCGACGCTCTCGCCCGCACGGATCTCGGCCTTGTCGATAGCATGAAGGCAGCAG
Source organism: Rhizobium sp. LEGMi-198b (assembly GCF_054114205.1). Classification (NCBI taxonomy): domain Bacteria; kingdom Pseudomonadati; phylum Pseudomonadota; class Alphaproteobacteria; order Hyphomicrobiales; family Rhizobiaceae; genus Rhizobium; species Rhizobium sp. LEGMi-198b. The sequence continues at coordinate 343,729 of NZ_JBSYVH010000007.1, forward strand.
GCAAGCGGCTCGCAGAAAGCACCATGCACGGGATTGAGATCGGCAGGCAGCGTGAATGCCTGACGGCACGGCACCGCCACATATTCGGCAAAACCACCATCTCGCGTCACGCCGATCGCGGTCAAACCCTCGCACAGGTTCACCCGCCCGCGCGCGCAGGCATGACAACGGCCGCAGGCGATATTCGGGTCTGCGGTCACCAGCTCACCGCCGGTAAAACCGATGACCTCCTCGCCGACCACTTCGACGATGCCGCAGAATTCATGGCCCATCGTGACCGGAATCGCTGTCGGATACTCGCCCTTGTACATGTGGCGATCAGAGCCACAGATGCCGGCGGCAAGGACACGAACGAGCAATTCATCCGGCCGGGCAGACGGTTTCTCCACGCTGCGCATCGTCATGGACGCGATCGACTCCAAGCGGACAGCCTTCATTCCTCTCCTCCTCACTGATGATCTCACATTTCAGAACGGCGACCCTATCCGGCACCGGCCTGGAAAGGGCTTTGCCCGATCAGCTCATGACGTTGCCGCCATCGACATTGTAACACTGCGCGACGATGTATGCCGCATCCGGCCCGGCCAGAAAGGCAGCCATGGCCGCCTGTTCTTCCGCCGCACCAAATCGTCCGGCTGGAACGGCGGCGGCCACGCGGCGCTTCACCTCGCCGGGCTGCAAACCTTCGCGGCTCCCAAGTTTTGCATCGACGACGTCCCACATCGGCGTATCGACCACGCCGGGGGCGATGGCGTTCACATTGATCCCGTATCGGATCAGTTCCAGAGCGCAGCTTTGGGTGATGCTGATGACAGCCGCTTTGGAGGCGCAGTAAGCGACGGCCGGTCCCTCACCGCGGCGGCCGGCCTGAGACGAGAAATTGATGATGCGCCCGCCTTCGCCTCTCTCCACCATATGCCGGGCAACCGCCTGCGTCATGAAAATCACACCGTCGATATTGACCTGGAAAACCCTGGCGGTGCGCTCGCGCGATATCTCCAGAATGGATTGGACATCGTAGATGCCTGCGGCGTTCACCAGTATGTCTATCTTGCCGGCAGTCTTTATCGAAAAGTCCACCGCGGCGTCGATGCTCTCCTGGCTGGTCACGTCGAGCGCCACGCCCCAGCTATTAGGACCGATCGCCTTCGCGACGTCTGCGCATCGCTCACCGTCCAGATCGGCCACGACGACCTTCGCGCCTTCCGCTACAAAGCGTTCGCAAACGGCCTTGCCGATACCGCTCGCGCCTCCCGTGACCAATGCCACCTTTCCGGACAGTCGAGATGTCTGCACCAAGGTCATCGTGTCAACTCCTCGTTCGCCGCTGCTGTTGCGCTTGGCTTCATGCCTGCTTCCTCCTTGCTTGGTCCCGATGCGAGTTCAACAGGTTAATCGGATACCGGATTCATCTCCTCCATATCCTCCAGAAGAACCCTCATGCTGGGGATGCCATCGGTGGCCGTTGCGCCCGCAAGGCAACGCGCAGCCGCAGCGTGGGCGACGGCGCAGATATGCTCGACAGGCCAGTTTTCATGAAGGCCGTAGAGCACGGCAGCGCAGAAAGCGTCTCCCGCGCCGACGGTGCTGACGATATCGTGTGGATCGACGGGCCGCGAGCGCGTTACGACCGGTAAAGTGTCCGGCGCAAACCAGAAACAGATTTCCGGCGCATGGATGATGACACCTTGGGTGACGCCCGCCGCCAGCAGGCGCTCGCCCGCCTCTAGCAGCCCAGCCTCAATCAGATCTCCTTTCGCATCGCGAACGGTAACGCCAGTTGCCCGGCCCGCCTCCATCTCGTTGATGATCAGGAAATCGCAGAAAGGCAGAGCGACGCCCACCTTGGCGGCAAATTCCGGATCTTCGCTCGACACGAAATCCACACAGGTCGTGAGCCCCGCCCGGCGAGCGGCTTCCAGCAGGCGGGATGCCCCCGAACGGCCGTCTGGGCCGATCTGGTCGAGCCCGGGCAACAGCATCAGATAGCCGAGATAGAAGAGCCGATAGCCGGCGTCAGCAAAGGTCGCAGGCGAGATGAGCGCATCCGTGAGCGCATCGTTGGCGCCGCCATGATAGAAGAAGGTGCGGTTCTGACCCGGCACGTTCATGACATGCGTGTGAGCCGTCACCCGATCGGCGAGCGCCAGAAGGCCCTCGACATTGATGCCGGCATTCGCAAGGCGGGCCTTGACGATCTCTCCGTCCGGATCAGCGCCGATGCATCCCGCCGCCGCCAGCCTTCCGGGAAACCCGAGAGAGGCGAGGTCGGTGACGACATTGGCCGCGCCGCCGCCGACACCCAAATCCTGATGCACGATGTAGGCAAGATTACCCTGTTCAGGCCAATAGGACAGGGTGTGAACGCGATCGACAATGAAGTTTCCCGCGCAGACGATGCCGCCCTGCTGACCGTCGCCACCGTGAGCCTCCTCCCCCAATCGCATCAGCCTCCTCCCTCATTCCACAGGGGCCTGAGCGGCGGCTCATCTTCTTCGATCGCTGCAAAGCGCCCGATCGGTTCCAGAAAGAAGTTATCGCTGTGGTCGTCGTTGACTTGGCTGACCTCGCCGACAAGCACAGGCCCGCCCCCTTTCCTGCCGTAAAAGCGATGATAAAGCCCGGTGCGGATCGTCACGCTCTGGCCAGACGCAAGAACCAACGGTTCCCATGCGGCGAGTCGGCGCGGCAGCCCATCCACCGGAACCGTCACATCATCCTGCAGCGCATTGCCATCAGCGTCGGCAGCGGCGAATTCGATGACGAGATCACCGCCGGCGCGATTGATGATGTCTTCCATCTTCGCCGCGTGCCGATGCGTTGGCGTAACCTGACCCTCCTCGACGAAGAGTAGCTTTTCGGCATAGGTGCGCTCGCCCTCGGCACCAACAATGCCGTTGCGCAGGCAGAACAACACGAGACCGCATTCGGCGAAGCGGTTGGAGCCGAAATCGGTGACATCCCAACCAAGCTGATGGGCGCGCAGATAGGCCGATGCCTCCGGATGGGAGGCAAATTCCGACGCCGACCAAAAGCCCCACTCCGGCAGAGACCAATGCCAGCGTTCAAGGGTCTCGCTTGCGCGCCGCAGCGCGGCGTTGATTTCGGAGCGCTTCATCTGACTGCCGCTCCGTCATAGTTGACCGAAACGACGGCATCCTCGCGGCCGGATTTGAGAGCGGCCGTCAGCACCGCATGATGTGCCTGCGCCTCCGCCGGCGTGGCGCAGCCAAAACCGTTGGCATTTCCTCCGGCAAGCTCATCGACGAAGGCCGCCCACATCTGCTGTATGGCATCGGCAAAGCCGAATTCGAAGATTTTGCCGGTGATCGCCGGAAACAGCGAACCATATCCGAGATCCTCGGTGCTCCAGGCCTGCGCGCCGCCATTATAGTCCATCCACTGCCACTGGCGCGGCGACTTTGTGCTGAAGAATGCGCTCTTCTTCATGCCGAGAATGCGAATGTACCAGGTGTTGGATTCACCCGGCGCAATGCGCCAGGTTTTCAGCACCATGGGGAAATCCTGATCCCCGCTGCGCACGCGGGAGCTAATCGTGGCATTGTCCCAGGTGGTGCAGGGCAGCATGCCGCCCTTGCCGTCGGGACGTTCGGTGACCTTCTTGACCAATCGCGCATGCAGCGTTTGCGGGTGCCAGCCAAGGCGCAGCGGCACATGCAGCACATGCATGCCGAGATCGCCCATGCAGCCGTATTCACCGTTGATATCCGCCATGCGCTTCCAGTTGATCGGCTTCTGCCGGTCGATATCCGAGGAATGCAGGAAGCCCGCCTCGACTTCGAGGATATCCCCCATCTCACCGCTTTTAGCGAGCGCGATGACCTTCTGTGCGCCGGGGAAGAAAGGCATTTCCGACGAGCAGCGGACCAGGAGTTCGGGATGCTCGGCGAGAACCGCCATGATCGCTCGGTTCTGGGCGGCATCCATGCCGAACGGCTTTTCGCCGAGAAGATGCTTTCCGGCCTTCAGGACATCGATATAGAAGTCCTGGTGCAGCACATGCGGGACGGCGCAATAGACCGCATCGACTTCGGGATTGGCCAGAAGCTCCTTATAGTCGGCGGTGAATTGCCGAACCGTCGGCACATTGTCCCTGAACCAGTCGAGCAGCGTCGTATTGGTGTCGCAGACGGCGATGATTTCTGGCCGCGCCTTCATATCGGCCAAATGCAGCCAGCGCGCCGCAGCGCTCGCGAACTCGCGCCCCATCAGACCACAGCCGATGACGCCGAAGCGGAATATTTTTGTCATGCCTCCTCCTCCCAAGATGCGTCAGGCGAGATGCCGGGAGGCATCTTCGACCGAAGCCCCGTCATGGACGATCGCCATCAGCGCCCGTGTCATGCCTGCGGGGTTGTTGTGCTGAATGACGTTGCGGCCATAGACGATGCCCCGGGCGCCCTGTTCCATCAACTGCTTTGTCCGGGTCAGGATTTCCTGATCCGAAACGCGGCCGCCGCCGCGCACCAGCACCGGAAGACCCTGAGCGATTTCGACGACGCGATGATATTCCGCGACATTGTCGCATGGGTCGGCCTTGATGATGTCAGCGCCGAGTTCGGCTGCCTGACGCACCAGCGGCAGGATCTTGTCGATCGCGCCGTCGACCATGTAGGCACCCTTTGAATTGTCCTGCATGACCAGCGGTTCGACCATCAGCGGCATGCCGTAGATCTCGCATTCACGCTTCAGACTATTCACGTTGCGCACGCAGGCACGATAGACTTCGGGCTGGTCCGGCAGCATCAGAAGATTGACGACGACGCAGGCGGCATCCAGCGCCACGGCCTGTTCGACGCCCCGGTCGATCATTTCGGAAAACAGCGCCGAAGGCAGCGGATTGCCGTAGATATTGGCAATATCAGTGCGCAGGACCAATGCGGGACGCTGCTTGCCGGGGATTGCCTGCAGCAGAGGCGCCGTGCCGGGCGGAAGCTGAATGGCATCGGGCGCGGCATCGGCGATCACCTTGATGGCCGTCTTCATGTCCTCGATCCCGGCGAGAAAAGTCCGCTCGTTGAACATGCCGTGATCGATGGCGACGTCGAAGCAATTTCCAGACACGCCAAAAAGGCGGTTGAGCCGCGCGGATTTCATTCGCTTCCTCCCATATGGTAACGTTTCCATACGGGAGGATATGCGGGTCAGGACTGCGAGTCAATAAATGTGGTATCGTTTCCATATATCGCGGTACATTGAACGGCCGGCCATCCCTACTAATCCAATCAAAGCAAGGGACTGAGCCGCGTGATCGCGGCAAAGCGCTCCCAGTCTTTCTGGGCCTTGGGAGTCCAGGCCGCTTCCGCAATCGCATTCAGACGAGGGAAGACGAGATGGTTGAAATAGGCCTTGGAGATGAAGTTCTCACTCCAGATACAGGCCTGAATGCCTTTGAGCTTATGTTTAAGCTCATGCGGGAAATCGCCTTCCGCCTCATAGGTGTAGGTATAGTGAGGAGGCACGGTGCCCGCCCAGCTCGCGCCGGGCTCCTGCCAATCCTCTGCCTGGACCATGTCCAAATAATAAGCCTGGCCGGGCGTGATCACGACATCGTAGCCTTCATGGGCAAGTTCGATGCCGACCTTCTGGTTCTCCCACGCCATGAGCAACGTGTTTTCCGCGTTGACGCCGCCGCCATGGGCGACCTCGTTCCAGCCGGCGAGCTTTCGGCCGCGCGTATCGAGCATCGCCTTGACCTTGCCCAGAAAATAGGACTGGAGGCCGAACGTTCCTTCTACGCCTTCCTGATCCATCAATTTGCGGCAGAGCGGCGAAGCGAGCCATGAGCCATTAGCGACCTCGTCGCCGCCAACATGGACGTAGTCGGAGGGAAAAAGCTCGATCAGTTCGTCGAAGACTTTGCCGAGAAACTCATATGTGGCGGGAATTGCCGGGTTAAGCGCGTTGTTGGGATAGCCCTGAACTGAGCGATAGCTGTCGGGCGCCTCCTGGCCATCGGCCAGTTCGGGAATGGACGTGAGGGCTGCCGTGCAATGGCCCGGAATATCGATTTCCGGGATGATCTCAATATGGAGCGCGGCGGCATGCGCAACGATCGCCCGAACGATCTCCTGCGAATAATGCCCCTCGCGAACCTCGGCACCGTCGCCGAGTTGCGGCACCAGGACTTCATTCGGGCCGCGCCGCGCGCCGATCGTGGTAAGCGCCGGATAGGCCTTGATCTCGATGCGCCAGGCCTCGTCGTCGGTCAGGTGCCAATGGAAGATATTGAGCTTGTTCCAGGCCAGGATATCGAGAAGGCGGGAGATATCGGCCGCGGGATAGAATTGCCTGGAGACATCGAGATGGCAGCCGCGCCAGGCATAGCGCGGCTGGTCGGAAATTCGCCCGGCGACCGGAAATTTGAATCTTGCAGGCTCGGTCCGGGCGCCATGCAGCATCTGCGCAAGCGTGGTCAGCCCATATTGCAGGCCGGCTGCATCCCCGCTTGTCAGGCGGATGCCGCCCGGCGAGAAATCAAGCGCGTAGCCTTCCTTGGAAAGCGATGACGACGCGAATATCACCGGCACGCCGCCTTCGACGGCGGTGAGGCTGAAGGGCACGTTCGCGGCGGAAAAGAGCCGCTGGAAAAGCCGGAGCACGGCCACCATCGTCTTGCGATGCACAGGTCCGCTCCCCGGTGCGGGATAGAGCGCCACCGGCACCTCACCGCCTGCCGTCAGACGGCATTCGGCTGGCCAGGGCAAGAGCGAGAAAGGTTGGTCGAGCCGTCCTTCCGGAAGAAGCGCCGGTGCGGCCGTGCTCTTTCGGCCTTTGAGCATCAGATCGCCGAATGTGACCGGCAGGGCGCGTCCATCGCTCAAGGTCATATAGGCGGATTTCACACCGTCGGTGCAATGTTTCGCCGGACGGGTCAGGCCGGACACACGAAAGGTCCATTGCTCGCCCGGTGCGAGCGCAAGCTCGACCGGCGCCGCATATTCGTGAAAATTGGCATTGCGGCGCAGCAGCGTCGCGCCCTGACACACATGAGTGTCGGCCGTGCGGGTGAGCGACGTATAGGCAAGGCGGAAACCGGTGAGGGTCTCATCGGTAAAATTGAAGAGCGTGAATTCGAAACGGCCGGTCGTGCCTTCGATAGGTTCCCAGCAGGCTTCGAGATGACATGGTGCTGACGTCATGGTGGTGCTTTCAGATTTCGGTGAGGGCGAAACAATGCTTGCGGAATGTCAGGAGGAAGTGCGGAGCATGCCGCGATAGATACCGGGCCATGATCCGGGGATTTCGAGGGTGTCGAGGCGCTTGCGGTAGAATTCGACAGGGCCTGGATCGCCGATAATGGCATAGGCATAGCCGGCCTCGCGCAGGCCATAGAGCACGGCAAACAACAGCGCCTCGCCGACGCCCTTGCCGCGCTGCTCCTCCGCGACCCCAGTCGGTCCGAAGAACCCCTTGGCAATCGCGTCGCCGCAGGCAAAGCCCAACATCTCGCCATCCTCGACCGCAATCCAGGTCGTGATCGGATGGCTGCCGAAGCCCGTTTCGCTTTCGGCGGCCCATTTCAAGCCAAAATGCTTTTCGATCCAGCCGAGCACCAGGCTGCGCTCCGGCGTCAGCGCCCGGCGTATCTCGATGCCATGCGCGCGCACTTTCGCGTCGTCATAGGCCGGCAGGTCGTAAAGACGGACCAGAAGATCAGACATGCTACGCGGCCTCCCCTGTCGATGGGTTCATGCCGATATGATGAAAGACGAAATGGCCGGGCGTAACCTCCACCGATTGCCCGACCGGCCTGCGAGATGCGTCGCGCACCGTCTCGGCATGCGTGGAGAATGATTGCCCCTGTTCGCCGCTACGGCCCGCGATCCTGACGGCCGGATCGGGCACGGCCGAGAGCAGCAGCCGCGTATAGGGATGCTGCGGATTGCGGATCACGCTGGCCGACGGGCCATATTCGACGATCTGACCGGCAAACATCACGGCCGTATCCTCGGCAATATAATGCGCCGTCGCGATATCGTGGGTGATGTAAAGGAAGCCGATGCCACGTTCGAGCTTCAGCCGGCGCATGAGGTCCAGCACGGAGCGGCGGATCGAGACGTCGAGCATGGATGTCGGCTCGTCCGCAACGATCAACCGTGCATCGACTGCAAGCGCGCGGGCGAGATTGACACGCTGGCGCTGTCCTCCCGAAAGCTCATGCGGATATTTATCGAGCGTCACGTTGGGATCGAGTTCGACATCGGCGAGCGTCTGACGCGCAGCCGCCTCCAACGCATCGCCCTTTAAGCCTTGATGCAAGATGAGAGGGCGGAAGAGGTGATGGCGGATCCTGTGTGCCGGATTGAGCGCCGCGAAGGGGTCCTGGAACACTATCTGCACCATGCGAAGGTAACTCATCTGGTCGGCTGCCGTGGTGAGGCCGCCGATATCCCGACCCGCAAACAGGATGTTGCCCGATGTCGGCTGGAAGAGCCGGGTGACTGCTCGTCCCACGGTCGATTTTCCGGACCCGGATTCGCCGACGATCGCCAGCGCCCTTCCCGCCTCCAGTTTCAAAGACACGTTCCGAAGCGCATCGACCCGCTTTTCCTGCCCGAACAACGGCTTCAGCAAGAAGGTTTTGCTGACGTTCTTGAGTTCGAGCAGCGGTGAGAAATTATCGTCCGTCATACGGCCTCCATCGCGTGCCCGAGCCGCGGCATCGCCTCCCAAAGGCGACGCGTATACTCATGCCGGGGTGCGGCAACGATATCCGCGACGGGCGCGGTTTCGACGATTTCCCCCTTCAGCATGATGGCAATCCGATCGGCAAACTGTGCCATCAACGCCAGATCATGGGTGATGAAGAGGATGGAAAAACCGAGCGTTTCCTTGAGCGTGACGATCTCCTGCAGGATCTCCCGCTGAACGACCACGTCAAGTGCAGTCGTCGGCTCATCCATGATCACGAGCTGCGGTTCGAGCGCGAGCGCGATGGCGAGCACGACACGCTGGCGCATGCCGCCGGACAATTGATGCGGATAGTCGTCAAGTCGGTCAGAGGAGATGGAGACGAGCCGCATCAGCGTCTCGGCGCGCGCCCGTGCCTCGTCCTTCCCCATTCCGTCGTGCCTGGACAGCACGTCCCTGAACTGCTCGAAGATCGTCAGCACCGGATTGAGAGAGCTCATGGCGCTCTGGAACACCATGGACGCCTTGCGCCAGCGCCACTGCTCCAGGGCGCGGGTGGAAAGCGCGAGCACATCGGTCCCGTCGATACGGATATCGCCCTTCGAGATGATCGCCGGCGGGCGATGCAGCCGCATCAGGGCGAAGGCTATGGTCGATTTTCCACAGCCGCTTTCGCCGGCAAGCCCCATCACTTCGCCGCGCTTTATGTCGAAATCCACACCCTTGACGGCAGTGAAGAGACCGTTTTGGGTCAGGAAATCCACCTGCAGCCCACGCACTTCCACGAGATTGGAGGAGAGGTTCATTTCAAGCCTCCTGTCCGTGTGCTACGGTCCGGGCGCGATCGAGCTTGCGCTGTTTTCTGACAGCCGCGTTGACTGTCCCGAGCGTGCGCAGCCGGGGATTGGAAATCTCGTCGACGGCAAAATTGATCAGCGAGAGACCGATGCCGATAACGGCGATCGCGGTTGCCGGCGCGAACACCTCCCACCAGGCGCCGACGCTCATCGCCGATGCGGTCTGGGCGTTATAGAGCATGGTGCCCCAGGAAACGGCGAGCGGATCGCCGAGCCCCAGAAACTCCAGCGTTGCCTCGGTGATAATCGTATAGATGACCGAGCCGATGAAGTTGAAGCCGATGATCGAAAGCAGGTTGGGCATGAGTTCGACGACGATCATCCGCCATTTGGGTTCGCCGATCAGTTCCGAGGCGAGGATAAAATCGCGTTGCCGGAGCGTCATGGTCTGCGCCCGCGTGACTCTTGCCCCCCAAGCCCAGGAGGTCAGCCCGATGATAAGGACGATCACCAAGGGGCTCGCCTCGCCGACGAAAGCTGCGATGACGAGCAGCAAGGGCAATTGCGGAATGACGAGAGCGATATTGGTGATGAAGTTGATCGCTTCGTCGATCCAGCCGCCGAAATAGCCTGCGGTCACGCCCAGGATCACGCCGATCACGGTAACGATCGAACCGGCCAGAAGCCCGATGAACAGCGACGTACGCGTGCCCCAGATCAACTGGGTGAAGACGTCGCGGCCCATCCGGGTAGTGCCGAGGATATGGTCAAACGAAGGCGCCTCATGTGGCCGGCCAACCCGTTTGATCGGCTCATGACCGGTCAGCACGGGAGCCAGCAAGGCGACAGCGACATAGAGGAGGACGATGGCAAGGCCGATGAGCGCCTTGCGGTTGCTAAGAATGGGAAGAAGGGTCCTCTGCATGGATCAGGCCTTCCTCAATCTTGGGTCAAGCAGCACATAGATGAGATCGACGATGAGATTGGCCGAGAGCATGGCAAGCGTCATGATGAGCAACTGACCTTGGATCAGCGGATAGTCACGCGCGACGATGCCGAGATAGAGGAGATGGCCGAGACCCGGATAGTTGAACACCACTTCGGTCACCAGCGAGCCGCCCATCACAGCGCCGAGGGTGATGGCAAAAGCCGTCACGCTCGGAAGCAAGGCATTGCGCGCTGCGTAGTTGAACATCACGCGTCGATCGGAAAGGCCCTTGGCCATGCCCATGACGACATAATCCTCGCCGAGCTGACCGATCATGTTGTTGCGCATGGTGACGAGATAGCCGCCGATGTGAACGAAGGCGAGGGACACCACCGGCATGACGGCGTGGTAAAGCGCGCTGGAGAGAAAGCTCGGCGTCAGCCCGGGATCGAGTTGCGGGTCGAAGGCAAAACTCGTCGGAAACCAGGCGAGGATCAAACCAAAAACATAGAGCCCGGTCAGCGCCACCACGACCGCGGGGATGGATTGTAGCGCAAGCGCGCCTGGAGAAGCGATCGTATCGAGGATGCCACCGCGCCGCCAGGCCGCGGAAACCCCGAGCCATGAACCCGTTGCGAAGGCGAGGACGGAGGCCGTGCCGGCGAGCGTCAGCGTCCAGGGAAGCGCATGGCCGAGCACCTGCCCCACGGTCAGCGGATAGAATTTGATCGATGGTCCGAGATCCCAGGTGAAGACGCTTTTCATATAAGCGAGAAACTGCAAATAAAGCGGTCCCGAGGCGAAGCCGAAGGTTTCGATCAAGGCGGCCTTGGCCTCCGGCGGCAGCGAGGAATTCATCTTGGCGAACATCACGTCCACCGGATTGCCCGGCATCAGCCGCGGTATGAAGAAATTTATCGTGGCCGCGGTGAAGAAGGCGGCAATATAGAAGATCACTCTTCGCAAGATGAAGGTCATCGGTTTGTCTCCGGCAGCGACCGAGCAGGGCGGATGGCCGCGATCAATTCGGTTCAGGCTGAGCGCCTGAACCGAATGCGTGCGTCCAAACAGAGAGGGAGAGTCGGACGCGCGATTACTGCGTGACTGGCCGCAATGCCAAAAGCTGCAGGAGCCGTTCCGGCACGCCGCCATAGACGACCGGGCGGGCGACCGGGTTGTCGGCGCTGAACCAACCGGTGAAGCGCTTGGTGTTGTATTCGTACCAGAGCGGGTTGTTGTAAACCGCAACGAAAGGCAGGTTCGCGCCGATAATGTCCTGGATCTTGTTCATGATCTCGACCTGCTTGCCGTGATCATTGGTGGTGTAGAATTCGTTCAGCAATGCATCGAGTTCTGGGTTGCTGTAGTGGGCCGACGCAAAGCGTGTCTTGCCCTTGTTGCTGGAGTTGAGCGCCTCGTCATACATGAACTGCGGCGTGATGCCGGTTCGGAAAGAGTTGATCGCCACGTCGTATTTGCCGGTGATCAGCGCATCGGTCCAGCCGGGGACATCCGGGGTTGCGAGCTTTGCCTGGATGCCGACCTCCGTCAGTCCTTCGATCGCAAGCTGGCAGGTGTTCACCCAGTCCGTCCAGCCATTCGGCACGATGATGTCGAAGCTGATCTTGCTGCCATCCGGATTTTCGACGAAGCCGTCGCCATCGACATCCTTGAAGCCGGCCTTCGCCAGCTCAGCCTTGGCGGCCTCGACATTATATTTCGAGAAGGCCCCGTATTTCTCATCCACCTTCGGATCATTCCAGGAATGGAAAGCCCGTCCGAGGCCGGAGGGATATTCGTTGAGCGTCGGATAGCCATAGCCGGCAATGTCGACCATCGCCTGGCGATCCAGCGCCATTGAGAAGGCGCGGCGGAAGGCGAGGTTGTTGAATGCCTCGTGATTGCCAGGATTCGTCGTTTCGAAATTCATGGTGAAGGCGACCATGGAACCGGCCGGGAACCAGTAGCCATGATGTTTGGGGTCCGTACCGACATAAGTCTTCTCAATGTCCGGAAGGAAGGAGCCGAACCAGTCGAGTTCGCCCTTGGCGGCAAGCGCGATCGTTTGATCATTGCCCGCGACCTGCGGGAAACGCATGCAATCGACCTTCAGCGTGGCGTTGTCCCAATAATTGGGGTTGCGGCATTGGACATATTCCTGCGGCGTGAAGCGGCGGATTTCTGTGAGCGGGCCGCTGCCGACCGGATTGGGATTGGTGAACGTGACCGGATCCTTTACGGACGCCCAGATATGTTCCGGAACGATGTAAATCTGCACGATCTTGAAGATCAGGCCGCTGTTCGGGCTTTTGTAGTTGATCTTCACCGTATGATCGTCAGGTGCCTCGATTCCATCGATCTGATCCCAGATCGCCTGCAGATCGAGCGCCTTGTGCTCCTTGATCAGGTTGAATGTGAAGACCACGTCCTTCGCGGTAAACGGCTTGCCATCAGACCACTTCGCGTCCCTGAGCTTGAACGTGACGCTTTTCAGATCGTCCGAATAGGCAAAGGATTCCGCCAGCCGATAATTCGGTTCGCCATCCTTGAGAGCATTGAAGACAATCAGCGGCTCATACATGAAGTCTTCCACCGACGGCACGCGGGTCGTGGTGTTGAAAGGATTGAAATTCTCCACCCACGCCGTCGATTCGTCCGGCAGCGCAGTCAACGTCACCTCTGCACGCGCTGACACCGGCACCATGACGCTGGCAACCAGCGCGGCCTTCAAAATAGTCTTGATGTTCATTTCCGTTCCCCATTTATCAAGGCGCAGGTTCTAGCCCGGCCCGGTTGGCAACGTCATATCAGCGCGAGGCGAACGGCAAAGTCACCCGACAATTCCGGCAGGAGTTGCGGCAAAATCGTCAAAACCGGAAATTCCGATCATATCGAAAAAACCCACTCCCCTTTTTCCGCAATTGTATAGATTGGCCGGAATTATCCGCCATGGGGAGAGCGGGAGGAGCGGGTGCCAGAGATGATGCGGAAATGCTGCCGATGCTGAGAGCGTTATCGCCATCCGGATTTCGCGGCCGCCTTCTGCTCATCCTTCTGGCGATCAGCCTCCTGCCGCTGCTGGCCACCGCCTCCGCCTTCTTCTACATCCTCAATCGCAGCGTCACGGCAGAAACCTTCGCGAAGCTCGCTTTCGTTCGCGACGCTAAGCGCAGCGAGATCGAACAATATCTGACCTTTGCCACAAGGCAGGCGGAAAGCCTCAGCCAGTCGAATGCCGTGCGCTATTCGATCGGCGATTTCTATGGCTTTGCCTATGCGTTCCGGAAGATCGACCCGTCCCCGGAGCGGGCGACCGCTATCCTGCATCAAATGTTCGGAATCGATCGCGATGGCGGCGGTGAAGCGCTGCTGCCGAAGGACAATGACGCCATGCTGCGCTCGGCGCTGGAATATGCCAACGCCCATCAGCAGTTTCACGATGATTTCGTCAGCTTCGTCACCACGTCCGAATTCGAGAACCTCTACCTCATCACGCCGGATCAGCGTGTCGTCTATTCGGTCGAGAAGGACCGCTATCTCGGTACGGACCTGAAGACGCTGGTTGCGGCGACGCCCCTCTCCCGCCTGTCGCGCGCCATGACGGAAGCGTCGCCGGACCAGACCATGTTGGTGGGCGATTTCACCACCGATCCGGTCACCGGCAAGTTCGCCGCCTACGTCGCCGTCCGCGTCGCCTTCTACAACAAGGTGCGCGGCATGGTCATCTTCCGCCTCGGTCCCAAAGGGCTCAACCGGATCGTTCAATCGCAGCAGGGCGGGACCAGCAGCCTCTATCTCCTCAATTCCGATAGTCTCTACATTTCGGCGCCGGAAGGCGGCAAACCGGGCATGCCCAGCAATTCCGCGGCTACCGGCGCCGACGGCGCGCCTTCTAGCGCAGCGCTCGTAGAGGATGGGCTTGGCGGCGTTCCTGCGCTCGCGGCAGGCACACAATTGCATTTTGGCGCCGTTCCCTGGAGCCTCGTTGCCGAAGTGCCGGACTCGGTCGCCTTCGCAAACAGCAATTCGCTTCGGCAAATCGTCATCACGCTGGCTCTGGTTCTGCTGCCAGTGCTCACCGCCCTGGTCTTCTATCTCTCCGGCACGATGACCCGGCCCGTGCAGCGCCTGACCGACGCGGCAGGCGCGATTGCCGATGGCAATCTCGATCATGCCATGCCGACAATCAAGAACCCGTCCGAACTCGGCAGGCTGACGGCGAGTTTCACGCGCATGCGCGATGCTGTCAGCGAGCAGCTCAACCTCATCAATCAGAAGAATGCCGAGCTGGAAAAGCATGTCGGCCTGATTGAGGAGAAGAACAAGGCGCTCGAAGAGGCGGACCGGATGAAGGATGCCTTCGTCGCCAACACGTCGCATGAACTGCGCACCCCGCTCAACGGCATCATCGGCATTTCCGAAACATTGGTGGCGGGCGTTGCCGGGGAATTGACGACAGCCCAGCGCAACCAGCTTCAGCTCATCAGCTTCAGCGCCCGGCGGCTTTCGCGCCTCGTGGACGATCTCCTCGATCTCTACCGCATCCGCCAGGGCCGCATGCGGCTCGACATCCATCCTGTGCACATTGCAACCAGCGTGAGCAGCGTGCTGAAAATGTGCGAACCGCTCTTGCGCGGCGAGCCGGTGGCCCTCGAGGTCGACATTCCCGAGGACATCCCCTTCGTGATGGCCGACCCCGTGCGCTTCGAGCAGATCCTCTATAATCTCCTCGGAAACGCCATCAAATATGCCGGCCAGAGCACGATCCGCGTCGTGGCCACGCCAGCCGGGATGAATGTTGCGATCAGCGTCGAGGACACGGGCGTCGGCATTGCCAGCGATAGCCTCGAACGCATCTTCCAACCTTTGGAGCAGGCGGGTTTCGGGGATGGCACGCGGCCGCCTGCCGGCACCGGTCTGGGGCTGACGATCGCCCGTCAGCTCGCAACCTTCCTCAATGGCAAACTCACTGCTCATTCCGTGCTGGGCGAAGGATCGCGCTTCACGCTCGTCCTGCCCGCTGCGGCAGTCGAGCCGTCCTATGTCGATTATTTCGGCGAGGAACTCGATCAGAAACGGCTGCACGAGACGGTAGACATGATCGCTCGCAGCCAGATCGCCACCGATGCGCCGATGGCGCCCGGCGTACCGCTGATCCTTGTGGTCGACGACGAGCCGATCAACATCCAGGTGCTGCGCAATGTCCTGCAGCCGGTCGGCTATGTCGTGCGCGCGGTCGAAAACGGGGCGGATGCACTGGCTTTCATCGATCGACTGAAACCCGATCTGGTCGTGCTCGACGTGATGATGCCGGGCATGAGCGGGCTAGAAGTCGCCAAAGCCATCCGCGAGCGCTACGACTTGCTCGATGTGCCGATCATCATGGTGACGGCGCGCAGCCGGACGCGCGATGTGATCGCTGGCTTCGAACATGGCGCAAATGATTATGTCGTCAAACCCTTCGTCAAGGACGAGCTTTTGGCCCGCGTGGCGACGCTGCTGGAGGCTGCGCGTGCACGCGGCCAGCTCCGTGAGAATAGTTCGCTCAGGGCGGAAATCGAGCGGCGGGTCGAAGTCGAGGATGCGCTTCGGCTGTCGCAGCAGCGTATGGCGAGACTTCTCGATATTTTCGAGGTGGCAATTCTCTGTACCGATCGCCAGCACCGCATCATCTACACAAACCAGGCTGCCCTCGGCATGTTAAGCATGCCAATCATCGCGCATGAAACAGCGCTTTCATCGTTGACGGGCACCGAGCTCGCGGAGCGCATGTATCAGGCCGTGAAGCGGGAGGGAGAGTTTTATCTGTCGAGCGTTCGCCTCGGCGGCCACGCGTTTGCTCTCAACGTCTTCGAGTTCGACATCGGAACCGGCGGAGGGCTTGCTCTTGTTATTCAACCAGTCTCGGCAGTTTCGGCCGGCGACATGCCCCGCAGGGACCGAATGGTCCACCACGTATTGGGAGCAATCGACAGCGCAGGCGCCAACCTGGCCCTTTTGGCACCTGAGCCGAAACGCGCTGATACCTCACCCCTCGAACCACAAGGGGAACCCGAACAGCAACGCGCCTTTCGTTTGATCATCATCGACGTCATGAAACAGAGCTTGGATGTCTGGAAACGGATGACGGGCAAAGGCAAAATCGACTTCGCAGAGAGCAGCGGTATCTGGCGCGTGAACTTCGACCGCTCTTCGTTGCAGGCGCGAACGCTGGAAAAATATCTGCTGCTCGAAACCTTGCCGCTCCAACCCCGCTGGCGTGACGTTATACGCTCCGGCGAATTCGCACTGGCCTGCGCCATGAAAACCGGCTTCGATGCCGACCTCGGCGATCTCGTCGAGACGTTGCGCCGGGATCTCGATCAGTTGCGCGCCATGGTCCGCGATGGCCGCAATAATAGCTGACGGGACCAAGTACCTCGTCGAGGCGTCGATGAGAGTCTCATCGCCGTCTGCATCTTGAAAGGCCGGGCGCTTAACAACCGTCCAGATCTACCGTTAAGATTGCACCAGCAGTCTGCACTGCGACCGTCCGTTCGTTACAACATCACGATTATGCAAGGGAACCAACATGTCACCTGTTACCGTCTCCATTCTCGACAATCCATCGGACGACGATCGCCAGGCGATACTTAACCCTCTGCTGGCTTTCAACGACGCGAAAACGGGCGACGACAGATATGAGCCGATAGGCATTATGCTGCGCGATGAGGCGGGCGACGCCGTCGGCGGGCTATGGGCGAAGCTCTATTACGATTGGCTGTTTGTCGAATTGCTCTTCGTACCGGAAAGTCTTCGGGGTGAAAATTTGGGATCTACACTCCTTACGCAAGCCGAGCAAATCGCCAGGGAAAAGGGTTGCGTCGGCGTCTGGCTGGATACGTTCAGTTTCCAGGCTCCGGGGTTCTACGAGAAGCAGGGGTATGAGCGCTTCGGCAGTCTGCAAGATTATCCAAGGGGCAAGGAACGCGTCTTTTTCCGAAAGGTCTTTTGAAGCATGGAAATACGAGACGCTACACCGGAGGATGCCGTGGCTGGCTGCATTGTTTTGAGGCGGTCAATTTCAGAGCTGTGCGAGGCGGACCACAAGAACGATCCAGCAATTCTGGCAGGTTGGCTCGGCAACAAGACGGTCGACAATTTTGTGGCTTGGATCAACCGACCCGACAATTCGCTGCTCGTTGCTGTCGAGAACGGCGAGATTCTCGCGGTGGGCGCTGTGACAGATGCTGGAACCATCAGCTTGAACTACGTTTCACCGGACGCCCGGTTTCGAGGGGTTAGTCGCACCTTGCTCAGCGCCCTTGAAAAGAGAGCGGGCGAGCGCGGAAATACCCGGTGCAATTTGACCAGCACCGAAACCGCTCGTCAATTCTATCGGTCGAATGGGTATCTTGAAGTGGGTGCATCAAGCGGCGCTTTTGGGACGAGTTCGGGTTATCCGATGACCAAGACACTAAAGTGAGAGCCTTGGCGCATCCACCAAAGCTAATTGCTGCCGTTGACCTTCCCGTCTTCTCAACGCCGTCGGCTGATAAAAATCATCAAAGCCAAAAGCAGAATAGCCGGAATGCCGATGAAGCTGAAGACGAACGGCCCCATCCAGATATCACCGTCTGGACCACTGCATTTTGGAATTGGGCAACCTGCCTGCGCCACCACAATCAAGATAAAGAACACAAAAACAATGAGGCTTGTGATAAGCGCCACAGCAGCCTTCATAAAATCCATGACTGTTTGCATGCTCAGGCTCTCTTTCGCCGACGGGTTTTCGAGGCGAACCTACTGTAGCAAAACGGAGCTTCGAAGCAGTTAATCTACTACCCCAATAGCAATGTTCGCTCGCTGTCCAAGATCATCGAAGCATGATCTGTTAGCGTTGCTGAGCGGGAATCTTTGGAACATGCCAGGCCGATATTTGTTCGACGTCGGCAAACAGAGAACATCCAAGGAGAAAATCATGTTCTTGAAAATCCTGGCAGTCTCAGCTCTTTCCCTCGGCCTTGCAACGTCGGTACTGGCCCAACAGTCCGGCACCAGCGGTAGCGGATCCGGAGCGGGTTCTGGGACCTCGACACCTTCAGGCTCCGGTTCTGACAACGGCATGAACAGCAACAAGGGCTCCGGTGCCAATACAACCAGCGGCACCAACAGCGGCGACGCGGCTGGCAACGGCGCCAGCAACGACAAAGGAAAGGCCAGCGACTGCAACGGAATGTCGACATCGAAGAACACGACAACGATGAAGCAGGACCAGGCAGCAAACCCCGCAACGTCGTCAAACTGCCCATAGCCGATGTAGGCAGTAGCTGATGTCTGCTGCCTCACTCGTCTCCCGAAATCGAGATTGGGGCGTCCGGCGGCCGGATCGAAGACGACGTAATGAGCGCCGCAGGACTTAACTGGCCTTTGACATCTCGCCGGGCCGCGATGCGACCTGAACATTGTTGCGACCGTTTCTCTTTGCGCTGTAGAGGGCGCCGTCAGCCGCCGCAACAATTTCCGCCGGCGCATCGCTGGCATGGCTTGCCACTGCGAGGCCAAAACTAGCGGTCAGTCGTAAAGACGTCCCCCCATGCGTCTCGATCGAAAGTTCCTGAATGGAACGCCTCAGGCTTTCTGCGCGCTCGACCGCCTGCTGCTGCGAACAGTCTTCCAGGACGATAACGAACTCCTCCCCGCCATATCGTGCAACGAGGCTGTTGGCGTGCCAGGGCAGGCTGCTCAGCACATCGGCGACGGCCGCGAGAGCTCTGTCGCCAACCAGATGGCCGAATGTGTCATTGACGGATTTGAAGTGATCGACGTCGACCATAATAATCGAAAGATCAGGAGAGACGGTGGATCGCCGGCTCAAGGCCGATGTGAGATGGTTCTCGAAGGTCCGGCGGTTTGCCAGTCCGGTCAACGGATCCTGTTCCGCCAAGCCATGCAGAATGGCATTGGTGCGGTGCAGATCGTCCGAGACCTGTCCATAAGCCACGATCGCAGCATCGATCATTGCCAGTTCCGCGATGCGCGGAGCGCGCTTTAGACTGACGACCCGCTCGTTCTTTCCAATGCGCTCCAGATTATCGATCGCGGCCACAATAGGCGCCGTGAGGTGACGTCTTGCGGCGATCAGCAAGACGGTGGCGAAAAGGCTTGGAACGAGCAGGATCAAAATCCACCCGACCTGCATATGACCTGCGCTTCGCTGGATTTCGCTTGCGAGATCGTCGGCCACGACCGCAGCATCGCCGCTTAACTGTGCGGCCATCGCATCGATCGTGTGCATGGCGCGGTCATAGGATTGCGTCGTCAGCTTATCGACATCGTCGGCATCCGATGCGGCTGTGGCAGACGACGTCTCGCCCTCGCGCAGGTCGCGGGCCTGCTGACGAAGTTTTGCGATGATCTTGGTTTCATCGGCGATTTGCCGCGACCCTTCGATGAGACGGGCATTTTGATCGAACGAGAACCCCTGTGTGAGGGCCTGAATCTGCAATTGGATTTGCCGCTCCAATCTGCGATCTTTCGCCAGATAGATGGAGCGCAGGAGAGAGGAGAGACGTTCGATTTTTACCGCATTCCGCGTCTGTGTCAGGATGAGCGGGATTTGGGTATCACGGGTAAAGTTTGCTTGGGTCTCGATTCTATTCAGCAGAACGAGCGAAATCCCGGCGGCGATCAGCGAATAGCTGACAACGCCCAGGAGAACAAGCCGACCGACAAAGCTGAGCGAGAGCTGGCGCCTACTCGACCCTTTGATATCATCCATGCCAGTCGCTCAATAAATGCTGAAGGGGAAGTAGGCATCGTTGATGCGATCATAGACGCCATTGAGCTTAATTTGCTTCAAAGCGTCGTTCACCTTCTGAATGAGAGCTGCATTTCCCTTTTTTGCAGTGATATGCGCCGAGCTTTGGAGAAACTCGGTGGAAATCGGATCGCCGACATAACCAAAGCGTGCGCCTTCCGGCGTCTGCAGGAAGCTGAGAAGCTCAATGGCATCGCCGATCAAAAGGTCAGCCTTATTATCCAGAAGCAGGTGTTGGGCCGCCGGCTGATCTTTCGCCAGCACGGCCTTGCTCGCACCATAGGCCTTCTGCAAATATTCAGCCTGAATGGTTCCCGTTGCCGCCGCGATGCGAACGCCAGTGAGGGCCGCCGGCGCGCTGTCCTGGAACTTGTCCGAGTCGCCAATCAGCACCGAATGCGAACGGTAGTATGGCGCGGAGAACTCCATCTTCTGGGCTCGCTCGTCGGTAAAAGCCATGCTGGCGACGATAAGATCGTATTTGTCGTCCGCCAAACCCTGAATGATCTCCGTCCACGGCACGGCGACGAGCGAACATTCGGTTTGCATCTGCCGGCAGAGCGCTTTGGCGATATCGACATCGAATCCGGCGAGCTGCCCGGATGTGTCCTTGAAGTTGAAGGGCGGATACGCACCTTCGGTGGCAATGCGAAGCTGATCGCCCGCCATTGCCAGGCCAAGGGAGCCTGCAAAGAATAAGGCAACGAGTAGAAGCCGAGCAATCATCTGTTTCCCCACCATAGTATTGTGAAGATATTAGGAGGAAACCGATAACAAAGAGTGATAGCGCCTGCTCAATTTCGATGCTTTCGCCGGCGAGTGCAACAAGGATGCTAATCCTCTCCCCATTGCTTTGGTAATATTGGTGATTGAGCGATATTCCGCATGATTGTCAGCTTATGACAGAACGCATGCAGGGGCGGAAAAGCTTCAGCTCGAACGACGGGATTGCCAGTTCCACAGGAATACGGCTTGGAGTTGCCTTCTTCAAAACGCCGTTTCACAAGGCCTTCGGTAGATAGCCGTCCAGCAAAAGTCTCTCGAATCGGCCACTCTCGCTTGCGGAGCGCATATCTTTGAACAGCCGCGAGATGAGGCGCGGACGCGATCCTGGCCTTTCGTCGATCAGCACGACCGACAACCGCTTTATCTCGATGGTGATCGTGCGCGCCTCGTCATGCCAACGAAAATTCGACGAATCCAGTGAATGAAATCCATTCTGCGCCGCCCATGCGGCTATCATGTCCGCGTTCATGAGTATCCTGTTTAGGGAGATTCGGGCGGACGCCCTCAGCCGCTGTCCTGCCGATGCGAATCGCCTCTTATTCTGACGAATACCGCGACTGAATCGCTGGAATCCAGCGCAAACCGTTCAAGCCGCGAATTGCCCGCCGGGTGTTGCGAGAAAGACTCATACGATTGATAGACGATTGCGTTTCGACGAAAGGCGCTTTGTAATAAAACCCATCGCGATAGTTGTATCAGGGCGCAGGCACATGGACCCCACACATTTGTTTGAACTTGTTATCGGAATGTTCGTGGCGATCATCGCGCTGCATTACGCCGCCCACAGGTTCGGGCTGCCGCCATCTGTGGCGCTGCTTGCCGGAGGCGCGTTGCTTGCCTTCCTGCCGGGTCTGCCCACAATTACGGTCGATCCTGGCCTGGTGCTCGTCATCTTTCTTCCGCCACTACTCATGGACGGAGCCTGGTTTATTGCGCTTCGTCCATTGCGCCGCCACCTGGTCGGCATTGCCTCGCTCGCCATTGGCGCGGTGTTTTTCACATGCGCCGTCTTGGCCGTGGTGACCCATCTGCTGTTTCCATCGCTGCCCTGGGCCGCGTGCGCGGCACTAGGCGCGATCGTTTCGCCACCGGACGCAATCTCCGCTCGCGCTATCCTGCAACGGGTAAAGTTGCCTCGGCGCCTGCAAATCCTGCTCGAAGGCGAAAGCCTGCTCAATGATGCCAGCGGCTTGGTGCTCTTCCGTTTCGCCGTCGCTGCTGGTGTCACCGGTGCTTTCAGCACAGTCGATGCGGCAGGAAGTTTTTTGCTTTTGGCGGCAGGCGGCGCCTTCGTCGGCATCGTCGTCGGAACGGTCTGGGTCCTGTTCGTGAGGCAATTGCGCGATGAATATCTGATGATCGCCGCCACAACGCTGTTGGCTTGGACCTCTTATCTGCTTGGCGAACAAATCCATGTGTCCGGCGTCATCGCAACGGTGACCACCGGCCTGATCGCAAGCTGGCACCAGCATACGGTGCTTTCGGCCTCAACACGCATGCGCGGCACGTCATTCTGGACGGTGATCATCTTTCTGATGGAAGCCGCGGTTTTCATCTTGATCGGATTATCACTGCGGGGCGTTGTCGAACGTGGCGGCGGCTTTAGCGTGGTGACCGCAACGATGGGATTGCCGATACTCGTCATCCTGATTGCACTCACCCTCGCGCGCTTCGGTTGGGCCTTCGGATCCGACCTTGTGATCAAACTTTGCAATGTTTTGGGGCTTGATCGACATACGCCGCTCGGCGTCCGTGGCGTAACCGTCATAAGCTGGGCCGGCGTTCGTGGTGTCGTCACGCTGGCCCTGGCACTGAGCGTGCCCGAAGGCTTCCCCGGCAGGGACTTCATCCTGGTCACGTCGTTCGCCGTCATCGTCGGAACCGTGCTTATCCAAGGGACAACGCTTGGGCGCGTGATCACCTGGGCAAGGCTGAGCGAGCCGGCGTCAGAGAAGGCGCGCCTCACTATGAGCCAAGCCGAAGCTGCCATGGCGCAGGCGCAATTTGCGACCGTCAAGGACCTGGCCTATGACGGCGAGGGAAAGCTCATTCATCCGCAACTGCTGGAGCGATATCAGCGCAGGGCCGTGGCAATTGTCGATTATGCGGCGCGCACGGAACAATACTCTCCTATGCTCCAGGCCCATTTCGATGTCGTTCTCGAAGCGGTTGCCACAGGGCGTCGCGAACTCATACGGCTTCACCGCGCCGGCGATATCGATGACGAGACGTTGCGCGAACTGGAGCGAGACCTGGATCTCGAGGAGCTAAGCGCGATCTCCGCCAAGTCATGACCGCGGGCGCTCCTGCTCTCCTCAGTGCCAATCCTGACTATGGGAACGGTGGGCGTCCGTGAGCCCGTTTCTGAAGAACCGGTCGTAATAGTCGATCTCGACGTGATGCGCCTGCAGCCAGACGCCCGGCACATGGATCGCATCACAGTGCGCGGGGAAGCGGCCATGCGTCTCGTAGATATAGGTGCAGATGTCGCGCGCGCAGCCGATCACGTCGTCGTTGTAGACCGCAGCCTCCGCGAGATAGCGTTTGCCGTAATCGTCCTTGTAGATCTCAGCAAAGAGTGCCTGATCATTGAAGAGGCCGTTCTTGCCGAATTTCTCCTCCACGACGGCGGCAACGGCGTCGGCCATGCTGTCGTAATAGGGCGGCGACATGCCCTTGATCAGGTGTTCCCCCTTGAAACGCAGTCCGATCGGATTGCTGCGCAAGTTGGCGTAACGTGGCAAGGGCACCTGCCAGCGCAGAATGTCCATCAGTCGCCAGCGTGGCGTGACAACGTCGAACCCCAGCAGGGGACCGTAAGTCTTCACAAATTTCGGATCGCCGACGAGGACGGGCGGGCTGATGGAGCCGTGGATCCAGGCACCGAGCCCCATGGCATCGGCGGTCAGGAATATGTTCTGCAACAGCAGGTCGGCCTCGATCTGCGTCCGTAGCGAACCAATGACGCCGAGCGGGATCTTGATATCCTTGTTCAGAAAACCCTTGTCCACCCAGCGCTTCACGCCTGCGAGCCGATAGAAGTTGCGGTCGTCGACGATCGCCGGTCGCGCGCCGTCCGGCTGGGTCAGAAGATACATCATGCCGTTGATATATTGCCGGGAGAGATCGACGACCGGCAGGAAGATCGTGGTGCCCGGCAGGTTCGACAGGAAGCGATTGGAATCGAGATAGGCGGGAAAGGCGCGCTTGCCGTCAGGAACATCGAGGCGGTGATCGAGAATGCGCACCTTTGCCTCTGCTGCCCGGGCGATCAGCCGTTCCGCCGTCAGCGCTTTTTCGCCGTCCGGCGGCGGTGGCAATTTGCGGATGAAATAGGTGCCGCTGTCGTTGATCATGAAGAAATGCGTGCCCTGGGCGTTGTCGGGGCTGCCGGCGGTGCGCCCCTCCATGACAAGGTTCGGCTTGGCCATGATCGGCTGATGCGTGGCCGGATCCTCGAAAGGCCGGTCGGGCATGGTGAGCCCCGTCGAACCGGTGATGGCGATCAGCATCGCCTCTTCAAGCTCTGAAAGGGGTTCACGCGGCTGCTGGGACTCATAGCTCATCGTGCCGGCCAGCACCGAGCTTCCCTGGCTCACGCGATGGGTCCGCCGGCGCCATATCGTCTCGATGAGCGGCCTGCGGAACAGCGCGTCGAGACCGCGGTTG
The DNA here is from genome assembly GCF_054114205.1 of Rhizobium sp. LEGMi-198b. Classification (NCBI taxonomy): domain Bacteria; kingdom Pseudomonadati; phylum Pseudomonadota; class Alphaproteobacteria; order Hyphomicrobiales; family Rhizobiaceae; genus Rhizobium; species Rhizobium sp. LEGMi-198b. Next base: position 368,363 of record NZ_JBSYVH010000007.1, read on the forward strand.
CCGGTCGAGGTTCTGGCCGCGACCGCATCTGTTGGCGAAAGATCATCTGCTCCGGGTCGGTCGGTCATGATGCCCTCTTTTCCAGATCCTGCTTTTCGCCGCCGAAAAGGACCGGCCGCCAGGGCACGAAGGCGCTGGCATTGCACGGCAGCATCGACGCGAGATCCGGGCAATGCCGCAGGATCAAGCTCGTCATGCCGTTGTTGGCGATCCAGTCGATCCCGAAGGGCGAATAGACCTCCGGACGGAAATCCACCGTCAGGAAGCGATCGCTCTGCAGCCGGCGCGACGCCATGAGAATGAAGATGCGGAACGCGGTGTCGCTGAAGCCGAAGCCGGCCGGCGGCGGTTCGGCAAAGAGGCCAACCACGGTGTCGACGCGGTCGATGTTGCCATAAATCTCCTTGAGCAGCCGCACGTCTTCGGGGTTGGTCGACAGTTCCTCCCAATGCTTGATCCGTGGCCGGTGCAGCCCGGCCCTGAAATCATTGTAGCGCGGAACGCCACGCCGCCGCGTCCGTACGAGGTCGACGACGGAAAGGTCGATGATCTCCTTGTCGCGCGTGAACGCCTGAAGTGCGCGCGGGAAATTATGCAGCGTGATGGCGCCGGGATGCGCCGTTCCGAAGGAATAGAGCGTATTGCGAAGGCCATATTGCCGCATGATCTCGTCAGCGCCCGGGCCTTGTATGTCCATGAAGCTCTTTTCGGCGATCTTGGCGCCCGTCTTGTGATTGTAGAAGCAGTAGTCGTCGGGCAGTAGCGGATGCATGCGGTAGACGGTGACGAAATCCTCGGTCAGCGAATAGGGCGTGCCATGATGGTCCGGCATCGTCTTCGGAATGCCGGTGGAGGCATGCGCGTCGATCAGCCAGAGGCCGGCCTTCGTCAGCCAGTCATTGGCGGGCGGGCCGTTCCAGTTGCTGGAAAGGCCGACTTCAATCGCCTTGGTAGCAAGGATCGCCGGCGTCCATTCGACCGTGTGGATCTTGGCGATCAGCGCCGAGACGATCAGCCTGGCGGTCTGGTAGACGCGCTCGTCGTCCCAATTGCCATATTGGCGCCGAAGCTCGTCGCAGAGCAGATTGTGTTCACGCGCAAACAGCGTGTGCATGGCGCTCAAGCCGAGCCACCAGCTCTCATTGAAGCCTGTCACTTCGAAGCCGTGGACATCGACCGGCAAGTGCCCGTTGACCAGGCGTATCTTCGGGCCCTCGCGCAGGTCCTTGGCCTTCTTGCTATCGGGACCGTAAACCTCCGATCCGTCCCACCAGTGCGAGGCGGCATTGCCGAAATAGATGGGCGGCTTGCCGTCATAGCCGCTGATCTCCATGTTGCCGGCAATTCGCATGACGTCTTCCGGCTTGCCGCCGACCTCGCTGGTCCATTTCATGCCGGCGGGAAGGCCGACGACGATGTCCTTTTCCCCCAGGGGATGGCGGGCATGGTTGACCCAATCATGGACCTGAAACTGGATCCACGCGGCGGCGAGGATGTTGAGCGAGCGCGCCGGAATGAACGAGTCGCGATGCAGCAGTTGCTGCGCAACCACCACCGGATTGGGCGTGTCGAACAGTTCGGGCGCAAAAGCCGGTGTCAGGTTGCGTCCGAAGGTCGAGCCGATGGCACCCATCTTCGGCGCCGATAGATCGTTGAACGTGCCGTCATAGGTCCGCATCTGCCGCTCGCCTTCGGCAATCGCCGGTAGCGGCGTCGGGCGGGCGACCGGCGGCGCCTCGAGGGGATCGGTTCCGATCAGGTTCTTTTCACGCAAGACATAACGGAAGGCATCGAGATTGAGCAGGCTCAACCGCAGCGGCAGTCGGTGCCAGGCAATGTACCGGTTGATGACCAGAAAAGCGCTACGCGTAATGCTCCCCGCCAGCCGGTTGCGGAACGGCACCGGGCTTGTCCAACGGAAACTGTGGCGATAGGCGGCGCTGGCGTCGTAGACCACTTTGCGCGCCCGGTTTAGATTGCCGAGCGGCCTGAAGGCATCGGTCGTGTTCCAGGGGTTGAAAGCCAGTTCGTCGACAAGGCGCGCATTGGCGATGGTTTCGGCGTCACCGGTCTTCGGTTTGCTGACCTTGAGCTCTGCCACCTTGATCGGAGGCGAGGCCGTCTCCATCCATTCGATGGACGTGTCCTCGATGGGCGTCGACTTCCGATCGACGAAAAGCTGGAGACAGAGTTCATAGCGGATATCGCCCACCTCCAGCCGCCGTGCGAGTTCGGTGGAGAGATAGCTAGGATCCGTCTCGGAAGGGTCGGGGGCATGCGATGCGTTCGGTGCGGGACGGAAGAGATAGCGCACCGCCCGCCTTTCGCCCCAACAGATGGCACCGCGGCTCCAGAAGGTCTCGAGCGCCAGGCTGCGGATTTTCCGGTTGCGGCCTGTAGTGACGTTGCGGATCATCCGTATGGTTTCGGAGGGTCCGAAGGTCAGGGCGAGGCCGATCACGCCGAAGAGCCGGCTCAAGCCTCCGCCCGCCGTCGCCTTGGCGAAGGCGACGAACTGCCTGGCATCGCGTGCGTGGGAAACCGGAAAATTGGTCGCTAAGAGATCGTGGCTCTCCTGATCCGAGATATTGATCCGCACGGCCAAGCCTCGCAGGTCGGGCTTGTAGTCCGGCTGACCATAACCACTGGCATTGGACAGGCGCAGGATCGCCGGATAGCTCTTGCCAGGCTCGGCAAACCCAACCCTCAGATCTTCGGGCAAGTCGTCGACGAATGTCAGCTCGGCGTCGATAGCCGCAAAGACCGCCTTGCTGTGAAACGCGCGCTGAATATCGGCGGCCTTGGCATAGCTGCGCGTCTTGTATTGGACACGCATCATATCCTGAGCGAGGCGCTCGAACATCAAGCGCTCGGCTTCCACGCCCCCTTGATAGGATTCACTCCACTCCATTCTCGTTCGCCCTCCGTGAACGCATCGAACAATGGGCTTCCGGCACATCGCATCGATGGGAATGCATGGGATTGAAAAGCGACGGACGATGATCCCCCGTTTCCCGGCGCCGTCCGCGATGCGACAGGAAACGCCTTCCGATTTCGGCGCATTGCGCCGACCAACAAAGTGGCTATTGCGTACCCCGACCGGGGAAAATCCGGTCCTCGACCATTTTTGCGATACCGGACAGAAGCCCTTTCGGCGAAGGGCTGTAATGCGGCAGCGCAAGTCGTGTGATGTGGGCGTCTATGATCGCCGGCTTGCCGAGTGCGAGCGCCTCGTCGAAGGCTCTTTCGAACTCGTCGATCGTCTCCACCCTGTATCCCTCAGCACCGCAGGCCCTGGCATAGGCGACATAGTCCGGATTGCCGAATTCGACCAAACCCGATTCCGCATAGGCTTCGAGCTGATAAAGCTTGATGAGCTTGAATTCGCCGTCGTTGAAAATGATCCAGATCACAGGGATGTCGTATTGAACGGCGGTCAGCAGCTCGAAGCCCGACAGCAGATAACATCCGTCGCCGCAGCCGACGATGACGGGACGATCGGGATTGGCGCATTTGGCGCCGAGCGCGCCATTGACATGTCCCGCCATCGGCCCGAATCCGCCAGGCTTGCGGAAGAACTGTCCCGGCGAAAGTTCCAGATAGTAGCCGAGCCAGGCAAGGTGTGCGCCCGCGTCTGCAAGCACGATGGCATTCTTCGGCAGGCGCTTGGAGACGGCTTGGGCAAGCTGTCCGGGATGGATGTCATCCAGGAGATGCACGATGCGCTCCGCGTCATAGTCGCGCCCTTCGGCGGATCTCGATGGCACAGCCGCAGCCTTCGGCCATATTTCCCCGTTGAGTGCCGCAACCGCGCGTTTTGCATCGCCGATGATGGCGGCATCGGCCTTATAGACCTTGTCTATCTCGCCGCTATCGATGTTGATGTGGATGAGCGTCTTGCCGATCAGCAGATCATCGCGAAAATTGAAGGTGGCATGCTGCGCGAAGGAATTGCCCACCGCGAGGATCACATCGGCCTCAAGGAAAGCCTTCCAGGCTGCGCTGTGGCCGCTATCGCAGAACACGCCGACAGAGAGCGGATGACGCTCGGAAATGATGCCTTTTCCATCGAGCGTCGTCGCGAAGGGGATCTGGTAGCGCACAAGAAGTTCCGTCAACTCCGGCCCGGCGCCACTGCGAACGGCACCGAAGCCGATCAATGTCAATATCTTCCTATCCTTGGCAATAGCGTCCGCCAGAAGCTCGGCCACCTCGCTTACCCGCTTGGAATCCGGTACCATCGGACGCCGCTGGAGATTGATATCGCGGTAGTTGTCAACGGAGACGCCATGATGCGTCAGGTTTTCCGGGACATGGATGTGAACCGGGCCGGGTCGGCCCTCGAAGGCTAGGTTGACGGCCTCTTCGACGACATCGCAGGTCTTGGCGGCATCTGTCAGCAGAAACGACTTTTTCGTGGTGGCTGCAAACATCGCCTGGGAATCCGGAGTGCGACTGACACCCGAGGTTTCATTCAATGCGCCCTTTCCCTTCCAGTCGAGGGAGGCATAGCCGGAAACGGCCAGGACCGGATAGGAATCCGACATGGCAACGGCCAGTCCGGAAAACAGATTGAAGGCGCCTGGCCCCGCGGTCGCAAAGCAAAAGCCCAAATGATCCGAATGCATGGCATATCCACAGGCCATGAACGAAGCTGCCTGTTCGTGCCGGGTGATGATGGGCTTGATTGAGGAATGTTTGAGGGCAAGCATCAGACCGGCGGCATTTTCGCCCGCTCCGCCGAAAGCGGCGCCGACCCCTACTCCCTCAAGTGCCTTCACGATCGCTTCGTAGACTCTCATCGAGAATGCCCTCCAAACGCACAGATAAACCGGCGCGTCCAATTCCCAACTACATTGTCAATGCGGAAAGACACTGCTCCTGCATTTCAAGTCCAGAATATTCGGAAGTACCTATTAAGAGCCAAACCCGCTTGGTGAGACCCGTCGCGTTCCGCGCGTGAAATCCAAGCAACCGAAGCTGAAATATGCTGTCGAACGAAACTGCCATCAGGCGGAATGTTGGCGCATTCCCTTATCGTTGCGGCCATCTTTGCGCATTTTGAAATAAACTTCAACCACAGATTACCGCAAGGAAATAGTCCTGAATGGTTGCCCCCGTTTTCCCGGTCATAACAAAGCGTAACGTAAACTCCTAAAGCAATTTATGATTGCGCATCTATTCGCCATGCCTTCTAAAGTCGCGCATTGAAGGCCGCGCGCATCTGCGGCGGGACATTGAGCAATGCGAGAGCCGCGGCAAGCTCGTCGCTCCAGCCGGCCGGCAAGGTCGATGGCTGCGCGAAATCATCGGTCCCGCTGAGAAAGTGCTGAACGGCGTGAAAGCCGAGTGCGCGATAGACCTCGAACTGCTCCTCGCTGAAAAATTGATCCAGCGTCGTCTCGTGCGGAAACGTCGGGTTCCGCCTCTTATAGTCCATGACGTAGTCGTTCTCGTCGCCGGTCAGCGACGACTTGATGTAGAGCAATATGCCCTTTTCATCCTCACCATATTCTATGATTCCGACGGCCGCATGGGGTCCTCTGAATTTTGCCGGCTCACCCCTGTTCGAGGCCATCTCCCTCGTCACTTCCAGGCTTCTCCTCTGGATATCCTGCCAAGGAAGCTCGATGCGAATGCCGAGGTCGATACGCGCCATGACCTGGAGCTTCACGAAGGCTTCAAACGTCATGCTCGGATCGGCTTCCGCGTCGACGGCCAGAATGACCTTACAGCGGCGGCGCAGCAATTCGTATATGCCGAGATTTTCCACATGGCCGCCATCGGTCAGATAGACATTCAGCTTCTTCTCGTCCAAGCGTCCGGCGGTCTCATTGGCAAAATACCATGTGCCGAAATTCGACCACCACCGGTTCCACCAGCGGCGCAACGCGTCGAGCTTTGCCGGATTGGCCAGCCAATAGCCGAGGCGGACGTTCAGCAAGGAAAGGCTGAAGGTCAATATTCTGACGGTGTGGTTTCCCATATTCGCCGACGCCGCCGCACCGGACGTCGCCATCGCCGTCGCAAGGCTGAGCGATGGAACGGCATCCTCCATCTCCTTGGTCGCCACATAGCGCGTTGCCTGGCTACCGATATGCAACGGGCTAAAGATGAAATTGTCGGCGTTGCGACCGCGCTTGTTGAGGGCCTTCGACCCGATCAAATTGATCGTCGTATTGACGAGAAGATAGGGCGAATAGGCGGCGCCCTGGTTCCAATGATCTCTCTTGGCATCGAACGGCTTCAACGACGAGAATTTCCACCGGTCGACATCAACCGACGGCTTGTTGCTTCCAAGACGCACACGCTCAAACAGGAAGGCCCGGCTGAGACGGTCCCGGTAGAGCTGATTGAGCGAGTTGGAATTGGGACCGATGAACAGACAGACGAAGGCGAGTACCAAGGCGACCCACAGATAAAGCGAGCCGATCTCTCCGAGCCTTCCGATGGGAGGAATATGGTTGGCAACCAAGACGGATGCCGCGGAAAGCCACGACGGAGCGACGGGGGCGAGCGCAGGGGCGGAAAACTCAGCCACAGGCGTGATCGCCCAGAAACTGAGATAGAGATAGGAGACCCAGAGCAGCAGCGGCACGACAACGGCCGCAAGATACAGAGCAATGCGGCTTGCGTATTTCTTCAGCGTTGCCGTCCAGGTCGCCTCTCCGAGTGCTGCTCTTGCGATGTTCGCGAGCTTCTGAGCCGCACCTATCAACACAAGGGCCGTCGGAAGCAGAACGCTGGCAAGCGCGGGTACGATATGCGCGATCGCCAGAAGGACGCCCTTCACGCCGCCGCTTTCAACGCCAGCGATCTCAGCCGTAGCCGTCGTTGCCCCTTCGAACATGCCGCTGAGGATAAGCGGCTGCAGTTCGATGAGAAAGGCGCCGGCAATCGCCACCACGAGCCAGCCGAGGATCCACGCAAGTCGCTCTCGCGTCATCAGCCGGCTGGTCTGAAATGTCACGGAGGTTGCAATCGCGCTGACGAACATCAGGAAGAGGACGACGACGGTAACATTGGTCGTCAATGTGAAGGCTTCCAGGCCCTTGACGGTGATGAAAGGAAGCCAGCCGCCGCTTAGTGGAAAGCCGAAAATATCCGGCTGTCCCAAATCAGTGGAACGGGGATTGCAGGCGACGGTGAACACGGCAAGGAGAAGCAGGGCAGGCAGGACGATCAGCGCGTTTACCAGCAATCCACGCATCAGGAGCGCTACGCTCGTCAAATAATCGATGGTTCCGTTCGGAACGAGGAAATTCGAATAGTTCCGCAGATGTTGGATTTCCGGCGTCTCCTGGGAATCGAGCTTGCTGGCGAAGGGAAACGTGTAGGGCTCCTGCATCATACCCGAGACGATGGATGTACCGATGTAGCAGCCGCCGGAAACCGTGGAGAAATAATCAAAGGCGTCGAAGACCCGTGGCTCGCCATCATGTGTGATTGCATCCAGCGCCTGCGAGACCCCTAAGCAAAAGGCGGCCGAACGGATGCCGCCGCCGGAAAACGAAAGCCCGGTCAGGTTGCTGCCGGTCTCCATTCGGACCGTGCCGCGTTTGCCAGTCTCCGTATGATCCTGCGACAGTTTCGCCGGATGACGAGGGATGTGGAACCTCGCCCTCTCCGCGCCTTCCGTTGGGGGATGGCGCTCAGCCTGTTTTTCTTCCGCGCCGCCATTTTGAAGTGACTGGCGCCGGAAATTAATAACATCCAGCTCGCGTTTGAAGATCGCTTCGAAATCCAGGGTCATGCGTCCCACCAATCGCCAAGAATGGTTGTCGTTCAAATGCGCGCTGCAACTGTAGCAGAAATGTTCCGCGGCATAGGAAGCATTTTCCTCTGTCTGGAACGGGTGCAATGCCCGGGCCACTCCCGGGCGCAAACAAAATATGACTTAAAAGGTCTTGTTTTTGATGCGGCGAAGAGGCTATACCGCCGGCATTTGCGCCCGGCCTGTAAGGCTACAGAACAATCAGGACCTTTCTTGTGACCCTATTGAAATCACTTCTCACCGTTTCCGGTCTCTGCGCCGTGCTTGGCCTTACCGCAGCTCCGGCATTCGCCGCATCGAAATATCCGCTGACCATCGAAAACTGCGGCAGGCAGGTTACCTTCCAAAAGGCGCCGGAGCGGGCGATCGGCCTTGGCCAGAACAGCGCGGAAATCATGCTGCTATTGGGCCTTCAGGATAAGATGGTCGGCACCGCTTTCTGGCCGAGCAAGGTATTGCCGCAGCTTGCCGAAGCCAATTCAAAGGTAAAACTGCTGACGGTCGAGTTCCCGACCTTCGAATCGATCCTGGCGGAGAATCCCGATTTCGTGGCGGCGGCCTTGCCGAGCCTGATCGGGCCGAGCAGCAAGGTCGCCAAGCGCGAAGACTTCGACAAGGTCGGCATCCCGACCTATCTCTCACCCAGCACCTGCCTCAGCACCAAGGATGCCAAAGACCCATACGGCAGCCGCGCCCAGCTCTGGAACACGGACCTTCTCTTCAAGGAAATCGACGAGCTTTCGCAAATCTTCGATGTTGCCGATCGTGGCCAGGCCCTGATTGCCGATTTCAAGGCGCGTGAGGCCGCACTCCGCTCCAGCGTTTCGAAAGACGGCAAGAATCTCTCCTATGTCTTCTGGTTCTCGAGCCCCAGCCCCTCGGCCGACGCCTATCTCGGCGGCAAAAATGGCGCTTCCGGCTTTATCGCCGACCTGCTCGGAGGGCACAATGCGATCAACGCGGAAGCGGAATGGCCGACACTCGGATGGGAAAGCATCATCGCGGCCAATCCGGATATCATCGTCGTCGCCAATCTCGACCGCAACCGTTGGGAACTCGACAAGTCCGAAGCTAAGATCAAGTTCCTGACCACTGATCCAGCCGTAAGCCAAATCGCGGCGATCAAGAACAAGGCGATAGTGATCATGGACGGCCAGGCCATGAATCCGACCGTCCGGACGGTTTATGGCGCCGAACAGGTGGCGGAGCAGTTAAAGGCGCTTGGTCTTCTGAAGTGACCGAAACGCGTCGCTCTCTTCAGCAGTTTTTTGCCTTCGGCATTCTGCTGCTGATTTCATTTGCCGTCATCGGTCTCGTCGTCGGCATCAGCGTCGGGATTGGCGATCTGCCGATCCCGCTCGCCACGACCTTCTCCGCCGTTACCAATCGCATGGGATGGACGGCGGTGGAGCTCAATAAGATCCACGAGGCTGTGATCTGGGACTATCGCCTCAGCCGGGCGCTGGTGGCCGTCTTCTGCGGCGCCGGCCTCGCACTCTCAGGAGCGATCATGCAATCGCTGCTGCGCAATCCGCTTGCCGAACCCTACGTTCTCGGCATCTCGGCCGGCGCATCGACAGGCGCCGTTGCAATTGTCATCCTCGGCGTCGGCGCCGGCGCGGTTTCCCTGTCCGCCGGGGCTTTTGCCGGCGCCTTCGCGGCCTTCCTCTTGGTCGCATTGCTATCGAACGGCACGCGCGGCGGAGCCGACCGCACCATCCTCGCCGGCGTCGCCGCATCGCAGCTTTTCAATGCCGCGACCTCCTATATCGTCACGACGTCGGGCAATGCCCAGCAAGCCCGCGATGTGATGTTCTGGCTGCTCGGCAGTTTCGGCGGCGTGCGGTGGCCGGAATTTACGCTGGTCTCGATCGTCGTCGGCATCGGACTCATTGCCTGTCTGTTTTATGCCCGCGTGCTGGACGCCTTCGCCTTCGGCGACGAGGCGGCCTCCTCGCTCGGCGTCAATGTCGCGAGGGCGCGTATTGCGCTTTTCGTTCTGACGGCAATGATGACGGCGACGATCGTTAGCATAGTAGGCTCGATCGGCTTCTTTGGCCTCGTTGTGCCGCACGCGGCGCGCTTTCTCGTCGGGCCGCTGCATATCCGTCTTCTCCCGACCTGCGCCGTGGCGGGCGCGATCTTCATGGTGCTCGCCGACATTGCGTCGCGTGTCCTCGTTCCGCATCAGGTCCTGCCGATCGGCGTTGTCACGGCGCTGGTTGGCGTGCCCATCTTCTCGATCATTCTCTACCGGTTCCAGCGTGCGTCATGACTATTAAGGCAGATAACCTCGTCTGGAGAATCGGTAAGAAGACCGTTCTCGACGGCGTTTCATTTGAGGCGCAGCCAGGCAAGATGCTCGGGCTGCTCGGACCCAATGGCTCCGGCAAGACCTCGCTTCTGCGTCTTCTCGCCGGTCTGAAGCGGCCACACTCCGGTCGCATCACGCTCGACCAGAAGGACATCGCGACGATCGGCCGACGCTCGATCGCTCGGCGCGTCGCCTTCGTCGAACAGCACGCCACGACCAATGCCAATCTGCGGGTTATCGACGTCGTAAAGCTCGGCCGTTTTCCGCACCTGCCCATGTTTTCTGGCTGGACTGCGGCCGACGAAAAAGCCGTCGAAGGCGCGCTCGAACGCGCCGGCATGACGGCGAAACGCAATGATCGCTGGCAAAGCCTGTCGGGGGGCGAAAAACAGCGCACGCATCTGGCGAGAGCCTTAGCGCAGTCCCCGAAGGAACTCATCCTCGACGAACCCACCAATCATCTCGATATCCAATATCAAATCAGCCTGATGCGGCTCGTCTGCGCTCTTCCGGTTACCAGCATCATCGCTTTGCATGATCTGAACCACGCAGCCATGTTCTGCGACCAACTGATCATCATGCAGCAAGGTAGGGTCGTCGCTTCCGGTGCGCCGGAGGTCGTGTTGACCGAAGAACTTCTGAGAGACGTCTTTTCGGTCGAAGCCCGCGTAGAGACGTCGCCTCATCACTTACGACCGCATATCCACTATCTTCGGTGAGGACTGCTTCCGCGCGCCATCCGGATCGGCTGGTCTCCGTCGTGCAGATGTAGGCGGTGGGTCTCTCAAGAATTCTCCGGCCTCGCTTCGTTATCGCCACAAAATCTCCCTTGGTGGCGTGACCTCAAGGCATAGCGGCGTACACGATAATCGCGGCGGAGATTGTCGGACCATCAATCGGAAACTGTAACATCCAGCCTATCGCCGATGTTGCCATCACCATAAATACTGACGTTGATCCAAATATCGCCCTGAACGATCATGCTCGCAGCGGACGGCGAGATGGAACCGCTGGCAAGCATTGCTTCAAGCGTTTCACGGTTACGCTTGTCGGCGAAAAACTTGTCCGCTTCGTCTCCACGATCGCGGCGACCATAGACATAGAAGTTTGCTCGGTCTTGGCGGATGATCTGCCACGGTTCCCTCAGGCGAGCGCCACTGGAATTGTAAAGGTCGTCGCGGCCGATATAAGCGCGGTATGTTTCGATCAGATGATCCGATTTCGCGCGCGTAATCGTCGATTGAGCCGACGCCGGCGGAACAAAAACACCGGCAGCGATGAGTGCGATGAAAAGCGCCTTCATAAAGATCCTTTCAAACTAGAAGTGGCAGCTCAGAACCTCCATACGACCGGCGCGTTAATAATGGATGACAATTTGAGGGCTGTAGTCCTCCTCGGTGGGAGCGAAGATCGTCTCGCCCAGTTAACGGAGTGAAGCATTAAACTCTTCGCGCAGCGCCTCGTATTCGACCGCAAATTGCTCCGAAAGCGGGAATGATATGTCGTCTGCCGTCAGCCGCTGGAAATCTCCGCCCAATCTGGTGATCGCCAAGCACAACTGCTCGACCTTCCTTTCGGCGCGCTGCTGGGTTGCCGCGCGTGCCGCCTCGGTTCTTACTACTGGATGCAGCCGCTTCAGAAGACGCACTCGCCAGCTAATTCTGCCTAGCCACCGCAAAGCTTCGTCATATATTGGAGCGGTGGGGAATCAGACGGGCTGGAGGAACCTTGTCATCGAATTCGTCAACGCTTGCGCCGCTTAAGCACGAGACCTTTCGCAGGATCTGGGTCGCGAGTCTTGCGTCGAATTTCGGCGGGCTGGTCCAAGCCGTCGGCGCCGCTTGGATGATGACGACCATCACTTCATCGGAAGACATGGTGGCGCTGGTCCAAACCTCGACCGCATTGCCGATCATGCTGTTTTCGCTGGTTTCCGGCGCCCTTGCCGACAATTTCGACCGCCGCCGCGTGATGCTGACAGCGCAGTGTCTGATGCTCACCGTTTCCGTAATCCTGACATTATGTGCCCTGCTTGGCTGGATCACCCCCTGGCTGCTTCTGCTCTTTACCTTCCTGATCGGTTGCGGAACGGCGCTCAACAATCCGTCCTGGCAGGCGTCGGTCGGAGACATGGTGCCCCGAGAGGATCTGCCGAATGCCGTGACGCTGAACAGCATGGGCTTCAACATGACCCGAAGCGTCGGCCCAGCGATTGGTGGCATCATCGTTGCGGCTGCCGGCGCTGCCGCCGCCTTTGCCGTCAATGCCGTCAGTTATTTTCCGCTCATTTACGCGCTGATGCGCTGGAAGCCCGCTCTCCCCACATCGACGCTGCCGCGCGAAAATCTGGGCAGCGCGATCTTTGCCGGGCTCCGTTACATCTCGATGTCGCCGAATCTCGAAAAAGTGCTTGTCCGCGGCTTCATCTTCGGTGTCGGAGCAAGCTCCGTGCTCGCCCTTCTCCCGATCGTCGCGATCGATCTGGTTTCCGGGGGACCGCTCACCTACGGCTTCATGCTTGGCTCCTTCGGCATCGGAGCGATCGGCGGTGGCGCGCTCAATGCCCGGCTTCGCGAGGCGCTGAGCAGCGAGACGATCATCCGTTATGCCTTCGCCGGATTTGCGGGCAGTATGGCGCTGACGGCGTCGAGTCCCTTCGTCGTCCTTACCTGCGCGGGCCTGCTCGTTTCCGGCGCCTGCTGGGTGCTGGCACTTTCGCTGTTCAATACGATCGTCCAACTATCAACACCGCGCTGGGTCGTCGGCCGCGCCCTGTCGCTTTATCAGACAGTGACGTTTGGCGGCATTGCCGGCGGCAGTTGGCTCTGGGGTATTGCAGCCGATCGATATGGTGTCTCGAATGCGCTTTACGGCTCAGCCGCGGTCATGCTGGTCGGCATTGCCATCGGTCTGCGTTTCTCCATGCCGGCCTTTGCCTCGCTAAATCTTGATCCGTTGAATCGCTTCATCGAACCTTCCCTGGGCCTGGACATCAAACCGCGCAGCGGCCCGATCGTCATCCTTGTCGATTATCAGATCAGCGACGACGACCTGCCGGAATTTCTGACATTGATGGCCGAGCGGCGGCGGATTCGTATCCGCGACGGCGCCAGAAACTGGGCACTGATGCGCGATCTGGAAAAACCCGGCATCTGGACGGAAACCTACCACACACCGACCTGGGTGGAATATATCCGCCACAACCAGCGGCGCACGCAGGCGGATGCGGAAAATACCGATCGGCTGCGGGCTCTCCACGGCGGCAATGACCCGCCGCATGTGCATCGCATGATCGAGCGCCAGGCCATTCCACCCTCGGACGACGTCTTCCACAAGACGCCGATCGACCTACATCATTGAAGGCGACATCCCTGCTCTATCGCTATGACGCTGAGGCAAAACTCGCTGGTCTTGCTGTGAGCATCGATGGCATAATCGCCGCCGCCCAAAAACGGCGGGAAATGGAGCGGGAGGGAAGACATGGTGGACTGGCGAACCGATGAAATGCCGGAGGACGGAACCGTCATCTACCGGCGCATAATCCAACCATATCGCTTTTTACCTTATAAGCCGAACAGCGAGGAGGCCAAGCGCGGCAAGAGGGGCCGATGGCAGGTCATGGACGAGGCCGGTGGTTGGGACAATTGCGGCGAACCGCTGGGTACCGAATGGACCGCCGAGAACCCCTTCAAGACTGCCGAAGGTTAGGCATTTGCGCCGCAACCACAAAAAATCCCTCCACCGGGCGCCGGCAGAGGGAAGTCAGGTCATAGTGCTCGTCCGGGCATTACCCGGAACTGCACTTTGCGGTGCCGAACCGACGCATGTCATTTAAGTATTTTAATCGCTTACTGGATCGCCGTTCGGGCGAGCAAGGGCAATCAGCGATGAAAGGTGATTACCATGAGCCGTGTTTTCGTTACAGGAGCCACCGATGGTCTCGGCTTGGCGGCCGCGCGCGCCCTCATGGACGACGGCTATGAAGTCGTATTGCATGCGCGCTCAAGCGAAAGAGCTTCGGCCGTCGCCCACTTGAAATCCAGGGCCTTGGCGGTCGTCACCGGCGATCTCAGCAGCGATGCGGAGACGCGGTCCATTGCGGATCAGGTCAACGAGATCGGGCGTATGAACGCTGTCATCCACAATGCCGGCATCTACCTCGAGAGAAGCCGCGGAGAGACGGCCGAAGGCCATGCGAAAATCTTGGCGGTCAATACGCTCGCGCCTTACCTACTCACGGCCCTGATCGAACGACCCGATCGCTTGGTCTACCTCAGCAGCGGTATGCACCAGAGCGGCGGCGGGTCCATCGATGATATCGACTGGAAACAACGCTCATGGAATGCAAGCCAGGCCTATTCGGAAAGCAAGCTACATGTCGCCACGCTCGCAGCCGCCGTTGCACGCCACTGGCCGGAGGTCCTCAGCAATGCGGTAGACCCCGGCTGGGTACCGACGAAGATGGGCGGGGTCGGAGCGCCCGATGATCTTCAGATGGGCCATCAGACACAGACCTGGCTCGCGACAAGCGACGATGAAGCAGCCAAGATCAGCGGCGCCTATTGGTACCATCGCCAACGACGCCAGCCCGCCGCAGGGGTCACGGACCCGGCGTATCAGGACAGGCTCATGGACAAGCTGGCGGATATGACCGGGGTAAGGCTGTTCAAGGCGTAGCGCATGAATCCCGGAAAAAGGCGCCTCGATGACCGAGGCGAACTTTCTCAGGATGAGAGAGAGACTGGCCGGTGTATAAAAGGAACGCGCCGCGGCTCAACTGACCGTCACGCTTGGCCATATCAGTCTCCTTCTCAAAGGCTACGTAGCCAAACTTCAGTGCAGCCCAAAGGCGTTCAACAGTTGTTCGCGAAACCTGACGAAGCGCGCCTCGCTGCGGTTCCGCGGCCGCGGAAGGTCGATCTCGATCTCGCGGGTGCGGCCACCCTTTTCCTTGGAGAGGATGAGGACCCGGTCGGCGAGGTACACCGCCTCCTCAAGATCGTGCGTGACGAGGATCATCGTCACCTTCTCCTCCCGCCAGATGCGAGCGAGCTCTTCCTGCATGGTGATCTTGGTCATGGCGTCGAGCGCGCCGAAAGGCTCGTCGAGCAGCAGGATTTCAGGCTTCACGGCGAGCGCCCTGGCAATACCGACGCGTTGAGCCATGCCACCCGAAAGCTGCGACGGCAGGGCGTCGGCGAATTCGCCGAGGCCGACGAGCTGGACATAGTGGCGCGCACGCGCACGCGCCTCGGCCTTCTTAAGACCTTGATTTTCGAGCGGGAAAGCGACGTTGTCGAGCACTGTGAGCCAGGGCAGAAGCCTTGGCTCCTGAAAGATCACGGCGCGATCTGTGCCGACGCCGTGAACGGGCTGGCCATCGATCAGCACATCGCCTCTATCCGCATTCTCGAGCCCGGCGAGAACCCTGAGCAGAGTCGTCTTGCCCGAACCCGAAGCGCCCACGATCGCCAGGCTTTCGCCGGCGCGAATGTGGTTGCTGACCCCCTGCAGCACATTAAGATGGCGGCCGTTGATCGAGTAGGATTTGGAGAGGTTCTTGATCGTCACCTCTCCGCGCAAGGTTGGTTCAGCGACACCCATCGGCCCGCTCCTCAGTTGCCGGCGACGGCGAAGTTCGCCGGATCGTAGAGAATGTCTTCCGCCTTGAGCTGGCCAGGCTTCAGAACGCCGCCGCGAGCGAGAATGTCGATCCAGAATTGCAGATCGCGCGGCACGGCCTTGCCGCCTTCGCGCACACCATAACCTGTGAAATATTGCGCAATATCCGCATTCTCGCCGCGCGAGGCCAAGACCTTGGCGATTACTGCCTTGGTCTCTTCAGGGTGAAGACGCGCGTATTCGAGCGCGGCCTGCGACTTCTCAACGAAGATCTTGGCCGCTTGCGGGTGTTGCTTGATCCAATCGCGGCGCAGCACCGTAAAGCCGCCGGCGATTTCACCGAGCACGTCCGTGTCGCCAAAGATCTTCTGAAGACCACCGTTTTTCAGCGCCACGCCTTCATAGGTCTTCTGCCAGTAGCCGAAGGCAGTCACATCGACCTGCTTGGAACGCAGGACCTGTTCGAGCTGCGGACCCGGAACGACGACGAGCTTAGCCGCATTTTCCGGCAGGCCGACAGAATGCAGCGCTTCGCGCACGGTATAATCGAGATGGGCGCCAAGCGTATTGACGGCGATCGTCTTGCCGGCCAGATCCTTGATCGATTTGATCGGGCTGCCGTCAAGCGAATAGAAGATGCTCTCGGTTACCTTGTCGATGCCATTCGAGGGATAGGCTGCGACGAAATCATTGCCGCCGGCGATCGAGTTCAGCACCGCGGCGGTCGCAGCACCGCCGACCTCAACGTTGCCCGACGCCAGCGCGAAGAGGGAGGCCGGACCGCCCTGGGCATAACCGACATCCTTTACCGTCACGCCGGTGTCCTTGAAATAACCGAGCGCATCGGCAAGTTCATGAGCGGCAAGACCGCCCTGGCTTGCGAGGTAGCGGATGGTGACCTGATCTGTCTCGGCAGCGAGGGTAGCACTTGCCGGGACGGCCAGAAGCATGCCGGCTGCGACTGCGGCGATACCGAAAGAACGACGCGAAATCTGCATGTGAACTCCATAGATCGGATGAGATGGAAAATGGTGGCGCGTTTTCAGGCTTCAGTCTCGGGGATTGGACCAACGGCAGAGCCGGGCCTGCAATGCCTCGAGGAGGAAATTCGCCGACAGCCCGAGAAGTGCGAGCAATAGAATCGCCGCGAACATCAGCGGGATCTGGAAATTGTACTGGGCATTCATCACCTGAAATCCGACACCGGAATTGGCGCCGATCATTTCTGCGGCAATGAGCAGCAGAAGCGAGGTCGTGGCACTCAGCCGCAATCCAACAAAGATCTGCGGCAGGGAAGCCAGCAGGACGACGCGGCGAAACACGGTGAGCGGCTTGGCGCCGTAGACACGTGCCATTTCCACCAGCTTTGGGTCCACCTGCTTGACGCCCCCAATCGTGGCGAGAAGTGTCGGGAACAGCGTCGCCCAAAAGATCACAAAGATTTTTGACGCTTCGCCAAGGCCGAGCAACAGGATGAACACGGGATAGAGCGCCAGTGCGGAGGTCTGTCGAAACAGTTGCAGGATCGGATCAAGGCTGCGCTCGATAGTCCGGACCTGCCCCATGAACAGCCCGAGCGGGATGCCGACGCCGACTGCTGCGCCAAATGCAATACCGGCACGCTGGAGGCTGATGGCGATGTCGCCCAGCAGCGGGCCGCCGCTGACCCCGTTCCAGAGCGCTCGCAGGATCGCATCCGGCGGCGGCAAGACCGCTGGATTGCTCCAGCCAAGCGACGGAGAAATCTGCCAGAGAGCAACAAAAGCGATAATCATGCCATAGCGCGAGATGAAACCGCGCAACAGCGCCCCTGTTTCCCGTACCAGCCTGCTCTGCGAGAAATATGGTGCGCGATAGCTCTCAAAAATAGCCTGTTGTTCAGTTTCAAGCGCCATGAGCTTTTCCCCTATCCTGTCTCGGTTATTCGGCAGCTTCCGTATAGGCGGTGGTCCAACGGCTCTGCGGGAAAGGCAGGCCCAGATTTTCGCGGAGGGTCTTGCCTTCATACGCAGTGCGGAACAGACCGCGGCGCTGCAGCTCGGGAATGACGAGTTCCACGAAATCATTGAGACCGGTGGGCAGCCACGGCGGCAGGATGTTGAAGCCATCCGCGCCTTCGTTTTCGAACCATTCCTGCAGAGTATCCGCGACCTGGACCGCAGAGCCGACGATGGTGAAGTGGCCACGCGCGGAAGCGATCCACTGGTAAAGCTGCCGGATGGAGAAATTGTTCTCGTCCGCAATGCGGCGGATCAGTTCCTGGCGGCTTTTCATGCCCTCTGTCGGCGGCGCCGGAGGCAGCGGGCCGTCAAGATCGACGCCCCGAAGATCCAGCTCGCCGCCGCTCAGAGCATTAATCAACGCCAGCCCATCCTCTTCGATGATCAGGCTCGTGAGCTGCTCGTATTTTTCGCGCGCCTCTGACTCCGTGCGGCCGATGAACGGCGAGACGCCTGGCATGATCAGCACATGCGAGGGATCGCGACCAAAGCTGCGCGCACGCGTCTTGATATCGCGATAGAATTCCTGAGCGGTCTCGAGCTTCTGATGCGCCGTGAAGATAACTTCCGCGCTGGCCGCTGCCAGTCCGCGCCCGTCTTCCGACTGGCCAGCCTGCACGATGACGGGATGCCCCTGGGGCGAACGCGGGACATTCAATGGCCCCTCGACCTTGAAATGCTCGCCGTGGTGATCGGTGCGGTGCACCTTGTTGATATCAAAATAAACGCCGCTTGCGCTATCGCGAATGAAGGCATCGTCGTCAAAGCTTTCCCAAAGCTTCTTGACGACCTCGACATGTTCGGCCGCCCGCTTGTAGCGGGCCGCATGGGGCGGCTGCCGGTCGAGACTGAAATTTTTTGCGGCGGCTTCCGTGGCGGTGGTGACAACGTTCCAGCCGGCACGGCCAGCGGAGATCAAATCGAGCGAGGCGAACTTGCGCGCAACGGAGTAAGGCTCCTCATAGGTCGTGGATGAGGTGGCGATAAAGCCGATGTTCTTCGTAAACGGCGCCAGCGCCGAAAACAGCGTGACCGGCTCGAAACCGACTACCCTCGCATTTCCGCCCTCAATGCCGGCGCCGAAGGCAATCGCAAGCCCGTCTGCCAGGAAGTAGGCATCAAAAAGGCCGCGTTCGGCTGCCTGCGCGAGTTCGATGTGGAACTTGAGATTGACCGCCCCGTCGACCGGCTGGTCCGGATGGCGCCAGGACGCGATATGCTGGCCGCCGCCGGGAAGAAATGCACCAAGCTTGATCTGTCTCGTCATGAGTTCCTCTCCGCATTTTGAGTTTTAGCCGGGCCAAAAGCCGTATGTTAAGTATTGCGGTATAATCGATGGATTTAATAGGCTATCTGTTTTGCGACCGTCGGTCTGATGGAGAAAGTTTTTCCAGAAGCTGGAGCAATAGGGAATTTGTCGCCCACCGATGAGGCAGCCGACTATGCCAGTCGGTCATGGCAACATCCACGCCTTAGGTCGCGCTAAATAACTTCTCGCCACGCCTGCGCGCTCGCGTCTTGGCTTTCATAATCGGCCGACTATATCATCCTGTTACAGGATCGTTTGCCTTGCGGAGTTTGTTTTGGCTGTTGCGTTTACAAAAGAGGAAAGCGCGGAAACGGCTGCGGAGACGCAGCTTCCCGACCGCGCTATCTCGCCCTATCAAAACCTCGTCACGGAAGCCGGATTGAGGGCACTCAACGCCGCGCTGCAGGAGGCCCGCGAACAGTACGAAGCCGCAAGCGCTGTCGAGGATGTAAACGAGCGGCGGCGCCAAACGGCAGTACCCCTTCGCGATCTGCGGTATTTCAACGAGCGGGTTCGCACTGCTGAGGTGATAGCGGCCCCAACATCCAATGAGACCGTCGCCTTCGGCAGCACGGTCACCTTCAGCCGCGATGACGGGCGCGTGCAGACCTATCGCATCGTCGGGGAAGACGAAGCCGAGCCCAAACAAGGGACGATCTCTTATGTTTCACCGGTCGCCCGGTCCCTGATGGGAAAATCTGTCGGCGACGCAGTCATGGTCGGCGACCATGAACTGGAGATCGTATCGATCACTTGAGGGTATCGCTTGCGGGAGCACCCGCAATAGCCCGGTGCTCCCGTCTCTGGCCGTTTTAACCCGCGTGCTTCTCTGGCATAGCCGAGGAGTGATGCGACGAGATCAGCCACTTCCCGTTCTTGAATTCGTAGGTGAACGTATAGCGCGCCGGGACCTTGGTCCCGCCCTTCAAGGTGAAGGTGTAGATGCCGGTATCGAGCGCGTCGTTGCAGCCGATTTTGATCGTGCGGCTGTTGATTTTCCCTTGCGGATGCTTCTTCAGGAAGTCCACGAAGTATTCCTTGCGCTCCTGCTGCGTCAGCCGCGGCTTATTCGACAGGGTCGGCAGGAGGACGGCGTCGGGCGCGTAGTTTTCGACCACCTTTTCTGGGTCCAACGTGGCCAGCGAGGCGTTCCAGCGATCAAACAACTGCTCCACCTGAGGTTTGGTGATCGGCGCGCACTCTTCGGCAAGGGCCGGCGGCGCCATAAGAGCAATCACGGAAGCGGCAAGCAGATATTTTTTCATGTCAATCTCCCTCAAATGATTTGTCTTTTCCGGCGATATTCACGTCGACTATCCAGAGATGCTTTGCCGCCCGCCGCGTCGCGTCTGCCGCATGGCCAATGCATTTTGGCGGGTGGCTTGCGATCCAAGGCACGTCGAAGTTTAAACAACAAGAATTCGTGGAAGGCGCAGGTAACGATAGCATAACATCGCCCATTCGCGAATTGGGCGTATCGATCGCGATGCTAGCTTTGCCGGGTCGAACGGTCCCGTGTCCTCCGCACGTTGCCTGCCGCGCTATTCTCAGCCGGCGCCGCAGGCCGCGTGATAGTCCGCGAGGCTTCTCGTCACCCGCCAAATCAAAACCTCTTCCGGATCGAGTGGCGCTTCGGCAAATTGCTGAGCGGCCGGCATGTGCTGCCAGAACAGCGGCACAGGTACGAGCCGCCCCCGCAGCGCGTCGTAAAGCCGTTCGACTGCAGACTGGGCGTCCGGCGACGTCCAGTAATATCGGATCCGGTCGGAAAGCGAGTAGTGCCTCAGCCATCGCTTCTCCCCTTCCGTTCCGTGGTAATGACGGTTCCAATTGTCCGGGTGCGCTGACATCAAGGCTTCCATCGCCGCATGGAGCGGGCGCTCACCGTAGCCCGGCACGAGATCGGAGGCGATCAAATCCAGTCCGTAAAGGGCCTCGCGCAATACAAATGTCAGTTCAGGACCAACCTTCAGAATAGGAAAGCCATCCTCTACCAGCGCACCGAGCGACCGCGTACCCTGGTAGTCGGTCGAATGCGCTTCGAACACGAATTGCGGCTCGTCGGTCAGAACCTGTTGGAGGGTTTCGATCTTGCTGCGATCATAAAGTATTACATTGTGGTTCCCGAACTCGACACCCGGCTGGACGACCAAGCCGATGGCGCGTGCAAATGCTTCCTGCAGACCCGCCTTTTCAAAGACTTGACGATGCACATCGATCGTCTGCCTGGCGGCAGACGCCGCGGTCGGCTCGATGGCGGTAAGGGCATGATCCGCACCGCCGGGCGGCGGAACTTCGGTGCCGAGGACATAGACGGGCATCGCGCCGCCGCTCCGCTTCGCCGAGGCTTCGGCGACCGCCGCAAGACGCGCCGCGCGATGCGCCGTGGTTTCGTCGTCGAGCGCCTGGGGTTCGCCCAAGCAGCCCATCGACGCATCAAGGTGAATCTTGCGAAATCCGGCCTCAACATATGCGGCGACCATTTTCTCCGCTTCGGCCATAGCCTCTTCGGCTGGACGGTCTCGCCACGGGTTCGGACCGAGATGGTCACCACCGAGCACCACGAGATGACCGGGGCAACCCTCTTCTTTTGCGAGCTTCTCAACAAGCGCGGCAAAGTCCTTGGGCGTCATTCCGGTATAGCCGCCGCGGTGATTGACCTGATTGCACGTGGCCTCGATCAAGACGGTACTGGCATGCTGGCGTCCATGGCGAAGTGCCGCACGCAACACGACGGGATGGGCGGAACATACGGATGTGATCCCCCTCGGACGGCCTGCAATCCTGAGTGCGGCCAGTTCGCTAAGATGGATCTGCATCAGGAACGCCTTTCCGTTGCGGAGATGAATGCATCGAGTTCTTCACGAGTGCCGGCTCCTTCCATCGGGCCGCGCGCGGTTACGTTTCGCGCGCCAGCCGCCGCAGCGTAAGTGAGGGCATCTTGCGGCGGCATGCCGAGCCGGCGGCAGGTGAGATAGGCGCCACCGAAACAATCTCCAGCACCCGTAGGATCGATCTCTTCGACGGCGAAAGCCCGTATATCGATGCGCTCTCCTTTTCCGTTGAAATAGGTCGCGCCGGCAGCGCCGCGCTTTAGTACGATTTCCTTCACACCAAGTTCGAACAGACGCCGGACCGCATTGTCTTCGCCTTCCACGCCGGCCGCCCGTTCCAGTTCCTCGCCGGAAGGCAGAAGCAGATCCGCAGCCGCAACGAGCTTCGCAAATCGACGCTCAGTATCTTCGTCGAGCCTCAGCTCTTTCCGGATGTTCGGATCGACCGAAAGCGTGCCGCCGCGGGACTTGATGACGTCGACCGCCTTGTCGATGACGTCTCGGGCGCTCGGCATGGAGAGTGCGGAACCCATGACGTGCAGATGTCCGCTGCGATTGATGAGATCGCTGACGTGCCGGGTCCATCCGAAGCGCGCGGCGGCGGATTTTGCGATGTTGTAAACGAAATCTCGCGATCCGTCCTTGCGGTAACGGACGAAGGCGCTGCCCGTAGGGTATTCGGGATCGATCGATATGGCCGAGACATCGACGCCGTCGCGCTTGAGCCGATCGGTATTCACACGCCCGAAATCGTCATCGCCCACGGCGCCGACCATGGCCGCGCGACCTCCGAGGCGCCCGCACTGCGATATGAAGATTGCCGGCGCGCCGCTGGCGAACGGTCCGATTAGGGGCTGCGCATCGCGGAACCCATCGCCGACCGTCGTGGCCACGATCTCCACAAGGATTTCTCCTACGCACACGGTAGGACCCAGTTCGTCGGGAGCCAGTATTGAAGCCATTGCAATCCTGCTTTCGATAGCTGTTGTTATTACCAGGCCGCAATTAGCCCAATCTCGAGAGACGCCGCAGTCTCTTGAGGGATTCGACGAGCAGCCGTTCATTTGCCAGCATTCCTTTCAGATGGGTTCTTGCCAAGCGCTCGACCAACTCTTCTCCTTTGGGAGTGAGGCCGATCAGCACGCTTCGCTTGTCTTCTTCCGAGGGAATGCGGACGGCGAACCCTGCCGTCGCGAGCCTGTCCACGAGCTGCACCGCACCGTGATGCTGCAGGAGCATTTGATCGGCAAGTTCGCGCACCATAATCTGACTTCCAGGCGCGACCTTGATCACCAACAGCGCCTGATATTGCTGGGATGTCACTCCCGCCTCGGAAACCGCGGCTTCGCTGAAAGAAAGAAATAGCCGCATGGCGAGCCTGACGCCCGCAAGGCCTTCGTAGATGCCCGGATCCAGGGGCTGGGTCTCAAGTTCGTTTTTGTTTGACCGACTGGACCGCTTTCCCGAGGGCATGCACATTTTTCCTTTATTTATATCATGGCATGATATATTTTCATGACGTCCGCATTGGGAGGACGTTCGCGGGCGCGCCACACTGAGCGCTTAGGCTAGGTCCATATGCGCCGCGTGCCACCACACGCAGCGCTCGCGAACCTTATCCCAAAACTTCGTGACTGAAAGGGGCATCGCTTGGACGATCTCAATGTCAATATCGATGGATCAATCGTATTGGACCGCGACGTACGGTTCTTTGGGTCTATCGCCGGCACGGTAACGGTTCCCGCCGGTCGGCGGTTCGAACTCCATGGAAGCATCGGGCACGATCTCATTGTTGAGAAGGGCGCGGCCGTGATCATTCGTGGAACCATCCACGGCAAGCTGATCAACAAAGGTGGAGATGTCGTGTTGAGTGGATCTGCGGGGCATATCCAAGATCTGGATCCCACAAGGCCAATCCAGAAGGAAGCCTGAAGCTGCGGATTCTTTGCGGAAATTTGCAATTACTCGGCAGCAGCGGCACACTATAAAGGGATCTATGTGACCGTTTATCTCTGGGCGCTCTATCGGCCACGCATTGAACCCAAAAAGGGCTTTGGCGACTTAGGATATCTCATTCGGTGGCTGGAAAAACAGAGGCTTCCCGGAGACGCGCCTTCAGATTGGGTGGTGATGCTGCTCAAAATCGCCGAAAACGATGGCCGATCTGTTTATGTCCACGACAAGGGAGGCCCGGACGAGTGGACGCTGACACTCAACCGTGTTGACGCTCTGCCAAGATGCTGAGCAGAGCAAAAGCGGGAATTATGCTGTCGAGATTACGAATGGATCAATCCAGCCCGTTTCGCAGCTTATCTCCGATAAGCTGCCGGGATGGCATGAATTCGTTTTGGAGCGCTTTGGCGGTGGTTTCGGTTCTGGCCATCTCGGCGCATGCACAAGCGCTGCGGCCAAATCCTGCACCGAATCGCTTGAACGATTGCACCGACGTGGTGGAAGACGTCCTGTCGAAGACAAGGGGTCGGCTGCTATCGTTTCGCCAAGGCGACGAAAAATGCACTGTGATCATTCTCTTGCAAAAGGATGGCGAGCGTCCGGAGAAGATCATCCTGCATATCGATCGCAGTCAGGCATCCGCAGACGCTGAATAATGTTTCGGTTCCGCGCGGTACCATCGGCAGTGTCTTTTTACCGGCCGGAGATTTCCAAGGAAGAGCCGAGCGCACTGCAGCGCCTTGCGCTCGGCTCGCGCTCATTTTCCAGGCAACGCCTCGATCGCGTCGAACACGCGGGCCGTATAGGTGAGCGCAGCGCCTGCGTTGAGCGCGATGGCCACTCCCAGCGCTTCGGCGATCTCGCCCTTTGAAGCCCCGAGTTCGACCGCCTTCTTCGCGTGAACGGCGATGCACCCATCGCAGCGCGTCGTGACCGCAACTGCCAGAGCGATGATCTCGTGCATCTTCGGCTCCAGTATAGCAGTCTTGTTGCTGCTGCCTTCGATCACATGCAAACCGTTTAAGACGTCCGGGCTCAGCTTGGCGAACTCGCCGACACGGCCGATCAAGGCGTCACGGTAGGCATTCCAATCCTGCATATTGCTCATTTCGGCTCCTCACTGGCGGCCGGCGGTGACGCCGCCATCGACGGGAAGGACCGTCCCGGTGATCCACGACGCCTGCTCGGAAGCGAGGAACAGGATAGCCTCGGCAACATCGCGCGGCTGACCATTGCGGCCGAGCGGATGGAACGAATTGAAGGTAGGCAGAACCTGCTTGACCTGATCGTCCGACAGGAAAGTGTTGTAAACAGGCGTCTCGACGACGGCCGGCGCGACGGCGTTGATGCGGATGTTGTAGGGGGCAAGCTCGATAGCAAGGTTGCGGACCATGGCGTGCACGCCGGCGTTAGCGGCGGAATAGGCGGCCGACGGGGTCGCCCCGATCGCTTGGATGGCCCACATGGAACCGGTCTGCACGATAGCGCCGCCCTTGTCCTTCATCGCCTTGGCGGCGGCTTGGGCGGTAAAGAACTTACCCTTGAGGATAGTATCCAGATACCAGTCGTAGTCCGCTTCCGTCAGCTCGAGGAACGGCGTCGGGTTGAAGACGCCGGCATTGTTGACGAGGACGTCGAGCCTGCCGAAACGCGAAACGGCGGCGTCAACGAGTGCCGCTCCGGTTTCGGGCAAGGCGATGTCGCCTGCGGAGACGACGACTTTAGTGCCGCTTGGATCGATTTCTCGCGCCGCGGCTTCAAGCTTACCGAGATCGCGCCCGTTGAGGGCCACTCTCGCGCCTTCCCCGATAAAACGAGCTGCCGCTTCCTTGCCGATGCCGGACCCACCGCCGGTAATGGCGACGACTTTATCTTTAAATCTCATTGCCTATCTCCAATTTGCCTATCTAACGTTAGATAGATATGACGCATATAGTTGTTGCGTCTCCCATGCGCAAGCCCTATCTAACACTAGATAGAGAGGACGTGCGTAATGAACGATACAGCAAGTGCAATCCTGGACGCGGCCGAAGAAAGGATTCGCAGTGCAGGGTATAGTGGTTTCAGCTTCCGCGATGTCGCCGCCGACGTCGGCGTGAAGGCTTCCTCCGTGCACTACCATTTCCCGGCTAAGGAGAAGCTGGCTGCAGCGGTCGCTCGCCGCTACACGGATCGCTTTCTGGAAGCGGTGGAGAATGAGTTGGCTCAGGGCACGGACGTCGTCCAAGCTTGGCGGCAGGTTTTCCGTGCAGCCTTGCACCGCGACGGCAGAATGTGCCTCTGCGGTGCCTTGGCGGTGACGTCATACGATCTGGCGGACGAGGTCAGGGAGGAAGTGAAAAGATTCTTTGTCCTCGGAATCGAGAAGCTGATGAAGGATGGCCTCACCAAAGACGCCGCCGTGCAGGTTCTCGCCACCCTTGAGGGAGCTATGCTTGCCGCGAACATCCTCGACGATCAGTCCATATTCGAGAGCGGCAGCGCCGCCCTCGCGTAGTTTCTAGGCGAGCGCCCCCTAGCGAAACACGGGTTTGTCCTTCCACAGAGTCCCCGCGGTGAATTCGGCGTATCCGAGGCTATAAACCGCCCGCATATAGTTGGTGTTGAACGGATCGAACATCGAATATTGAACCGGCGCGTCAATCGAGGCGAGATGGAAACCGGCGCCGGTCAGCCGCGAATAGTTATAGAGAGCCGTCAACGCGCTCTGCGTCTGCGATTTGATGAAGATCGAATAGGCCCTTACGATCACAGGAAGCGTTCTGTCAGGCGTGATGGCGAATTCAGGCATGAGCGCATTGTTGACGATCACGTAGAAATCGATGCCCTTCCCTTTGACGGGCAGGAGGCGATTGGAACTCGTCAGAAAAGCTTGCGGCATCATGAGGACTTGCGACGCCGAGCCGCCGTCCGAATGCATCTCCTCGAATTGCCGCCCGCCCGACTCGGCCTTGATCATGACCGCCGGGTAAACGCCGGGAATGCTCGCCGATGCCGTCAATACATCCTGAAACAGCTTCAGGGCGTCGGGGCGCCCGCTATTGGCGATCGCGCCCATGTTCCATACGACGGCGCGCTGGCTGTCGAGATTGGTGGTCAGTACAAAGAGGCGGCGACCCTTGCGATGCTCAGCGGCAACCTGCTGCAGAATCGCGGGCGTGATGTAGCGTTCGATCATTCCTCTCAATGGTCCGGCTCGCAGCAGGCTCGACCCGAACAGTCCGACGAAGCCCTTGGTCCGGACCAACTCTTGCGCAACGCCGCTGGTGTAGAGGTCCACTAGGGTATCGTCATAGGCCGATCCGAGAAATGCGTAAGGAGCGATCAAGGCGCCGGTGCTGACGCCCGTTACGATGTCGAACTGCGGACGGTTCCCGGCGGCGCTCCATGCCGAAAGCACGCCGACGCTGAACGCGCCACCCGCACCGCCGCCCGAAATCATCAGCGCGGCGGCTTTTTTGTGCGCCGTCACCGGCGCCCAGTCATGGAGATCGCGCGGGACTTCGTCAAACCGGTCATCGAGATAGGCCCGGATTTCGCCAAAGCCAGCAATGGCGCCCTTGTCCGCCTCCTTCGCATCGAGAGCCCTGTCCAGGGTCTGCATGCATCCGGAGAGGGCAAGCAGAAGCGGGAGTCCGATAAGAAGCGCCCGCATCGGGCTGTTGCGGGAAAACGCGAACGACCGGAGGTTCATCGGCCTATGACCTTTGGAGAGCAGGACGGCAGGCGGCATGACGCCGCCTGCGGGGGGTACACGTCCCGCGGCCTCGTTCCCGGGGGAGGAACGCGACCGAAGAGGTTGCGGTAAGCATCGGCAAGCGTTGCTTCTGTTTGACGCAGATGCATTGGACCGACGGCTGCCGAAAGGAGATCATCTGTGGCCGCGTGCCTGCTTCTGATCGGGCTTAAAGGCGATCGCCTCCCGGTCATTGGATGCAGCATGCGGCGCCGCGTCATCGGCACTTTCATGGCTCAGCCCGAGCCAACGCAGCAGCCGTTTGAGGACGTTTTCCAAATCGTCGACGAAGGTGAAGATGACCGGGATGACGATGAGGCTGAGCAGTGTCGACATCATCACCCCGCCAATCACCACAATCGCCATTGGCTGCCGGAAACTTGAATCTCCGCCCATCAGGCTGAGCGCAGCCGGCAGCATGCCCGAGGCCATGGCAATGGTGGTCATGACGATCGGCCGCGCCCGCTTGTGGCAGGCATCGACGAGCGCATCGAATCGGGACATGCCTTGGCGACGCGACATGATCGCGTATTCGATGAGCAGAATGGAGTTCTTCGTCACCACGCCCATGAGCATGAGAAGGCCGATGACGGCGGGCATCGAGAAACTGGTGCCCGTTACCACAAGCGGCACCAGCGCGCCGCCGAGCGAGAGCGGCAGGGCCATCAGAAGTGTCAACGGCTGCAGGAAATCGTGGAACAGCAGGACGAGCACGGCGTAGATGCAGAACACGCCGATCGCCATTGCGAGGGCAAAGCTCTGGAACAGCTCGGAGCTGCGCTGAAGTTCGCCCTGTTCCACCAGCGTGACGCCCGGCGGCAGGTGCTGGAGCGCCGGCAGCGCCTTCGCCTCGCGGTTGACGTCGCCCAAGATGCGGCCGTTGAGTTCGACGGAAACGGTGACATTGCGCATGCGGTCGATGCGGTCGATCTCCGAAGGACTGCCGCCGATGCGGATATCGGCGATCGATCCGAGATCGACATTGCCGTTGGTGCCGGCGACGCGCATGTTCTTGATGTCATCGAGATTGGTTCGCGTCTCAGGCGAGAAGCGGACGACGATCGGGATCTGCCGCTGCGGCAGGTTGAGCTTCGGCAGATCGGAAGAATATTCTCCGTTCGTCGCCACGCGCACGGCACTGGCGATCGCATTCGACGTCACGCCGAGCGCTGCGGCGCGGGCAAAATCGGGCGTGATCTGGATTTCCGGCGCCTGCCTGGCCGCTGTCGATGTCACAGCGCCGATGCCCTGCAGCGTGCGCAATTGCTCCTCCAGCGCCGTGCTTGCGCTGTCGAGCGCATTGGCATCGTCGCTGGCAAGGGTGATATCGAGCTTGGTGCCGTTGCCGCCGCTACCGACCGCCACACGCACGCCGGGGAGGACGGAGAGCGCCTGTCGGATATTGTTTTCGATTTCCGACTGCTTGCGGTCGCGTTCATCAATGGGCGTCAGCACGACGACGATCGTTGCGGAGCCAACATCGCTCGTGGTGCTGGTGTCCGGGCCGCCGCCGGAGGATGTCGAGCCGACCGAGGAGAAGACATGCGTGACGTCGCGCAGCTTGCCGACGATATCGGCGGCTTTTCTGGTCATCGCATCCGTCTGCTCGATGGTGGCGCCGGGTTGCATGGTGAGCGTGATCTGGGCGCGCGCATCGTCGGAAGCAGGCAGGAAGCCGGACTTCAGCAAGGGAATGGTGGCAAGCGAAAGCGCAACGACGACGGCGGTCACGACCACCGTGGTCTTTCTGTGATTGAGGGCAGCCTTCGCAACGGCCATATAGACGCGCATGATGCGGCCATCCTTCTGCTCCGACGGATGGGCCTTCATGAAATAGGCCGCCATCATGGGAGTGAGCAGACGGGCAACGACAAGCGAGGCGACAACGGCAACAGCGGCGGTGATGCCGAACTGGCGAAATATGAGGCCCGGTATGCCACTCATGAATGCCGTCGGCAGGAAGACGGCGACCAGCGTGAAGGTGGTCGCGATGACCGCAAGGCCGATTTCGTTGGCAGCCTCCATTGCAGCATCGAGCGGCCGCTTGCCCATTTGAAGGTGGCGGGCAATGTTTTCGATCTCGACAATCGCGTCGTCGACGAGGATTCCGACCACCAGCGACAGTGCGAGCAAGGTGACGATATTCAGGCTGAAGCCCGCCAGATACATGACGAGGAAGGTCGGGATGACCGACAAGGGCAGCGCCACCGCCGACAGGATCGTTGCGGGCCAGTCCCGAAGGAAGAGCCAGACGACCACGATCGCCAGGATCGCCCCCTCATACAGCATGTGCATCGAACCGTCATAGTTATCGATAATCGGTCCGATCGTGCTGTAGGCTTCATCGATCTGCGCATTGGCATGGGCGGCTGCGAACGTCTTGATCGCAGCGTCGACGCCGGCTGCGACCCCGCTGTCCGAAAACCCGTTCGAACGCTTGATCTCGACCGCGATCACCGGCTTGCCATCGAGATAGGCCATCGAGGAGCGCTCCGCGAAGCTGTCGGTGACGGATGCGACGTCGTCGAGGCGGACCTGCTGCCCATTGGCCAGGGGAATCCTGAGTCCCTTCAGCGCCTCGACCGAGGGCAGCGCGCCCAGCGTACGCAATGTCTGACGAGAGCCGCCGACCTCGCCGAGGCCGCCGGACGTGTCGGCTTGGACGGCCTTCAACTGCGCCGAGACGGTGGCAGCGGTGACCCCGAACGACGCCATCGTCGACGGATCGAGATCGACATGAACCTCGCGGTCGATCCCGCCGATGCGGTTGACCTGCCCCACGCCGGGCACCGACAGCAGCGCCTTGGTCAGATCATTGTCGACAAACCAGGATAGCTCGGTCTCGTTGAGTGCGGTCGAGCGAACGGCATAAGTGACCAATGCGGAACTCTGTACCGTGACCTTGGTGACGCTCGGCGTTTCCATCTGCGACGGCAGATCAGCCTTGACGCTGTCGACGGCATTGCGGACCTCGTTGAGGGCGGCTTCGCTGTCTTTCTCCAGCTTGAAGGAAACCTTGATCGAGACGGTGCCGTCGGTGATCGTCGTGGTGATATGGTCGAGATAGCTCAGCGCGGCGAGACTGTCCTCGATGGTACGGGCAACCTCCGTCTCAAGCTGCGTCGGCGCAGCACCATCGAGCGTGGCGGTGACGCTGATGGTCGGAAGGTCCATATCAGGAAAATTCTGGATCGGCAGATGCTTGAAGGCCAGCAGCCCACCGGCGGCAAGCATGATGAACAGCAGGATCGCCGGGACAGGGTTGCGGATCGAGAAGGCGGAGAAATTCATCAGTTTTTCCCCGCAATCTTCACGAGGTCATTGTCCGACAGAAAGGCTCCGCCCGAGGTCACGACCTTCGACGAGGCATCTATGCCGGAGATGATTTCCACCTCGCCATCATTGCGACGGCCGGTTTCCACCCGAACCCTGCGCACCCGGTTGTCCTCGCCTGCCGCGAAGACGTAGCTGATGCCGTCCCGGAACACGATCGCCGTTTCGGGTACGGTCAGGGCCGGCGTGGTCTGCAATTCGATGTTGCCCGTGACGTAAAGGCCGGTGCGCGGACGGGCATCGGCTGGAAGCGCGACATAGACGATTGTCCGGCTCGTGTCGGTACTGACCGAAGGCCCGACAAGCCTCACCTTGCCTTCGATGGCATGCCCATCCGGCCCGTTGATCGCAACGCTCAAGCCTTCGGAAATCCGCGGCAGATAGCGCGCCGATACTTCGGCCTGCCATTCGACACGCTGCTGACGGACCATGCGAAACAGCTCGGTGCCGGTTGAGACGACGGCGCCGAGGTTGGCCGAACGCGAGGTTATGAGGCCATCGTCGACGGCGGTGATGGTCGTCTGCCCGAGCTTGATCTTTTCGCTGTCGAGCGCGGCTTCCTCGGATGCCAAGCTTGCCGTCGCCGTCTGCTCGTCGGCGAAATATTCAGTGATTTTCTCGTCGGAGAGAGCCCCGGAAGAGCTGAGCTGCCGCGCCCGATCCGCATTCGCCTTGGCCTTCGTCAGATTTGCCTTGGCGGTCACGACAGCCGCCTCCTGCTTGCGAAGGTCTGCCAGCACGCTCTCCTGCGAAAGCCGGGCCAGCGTCTGCCCCTTCGTAACCACGGACCCGACATCGACCAGGACGTCAGTGATGCGCAGGCCGCTCGTCTCGGAGGCGATGATCGCTTCCTGCCACGGTTTCAGCCAGCCGCTCGCGGGAACGGTTTCCGGCCAGTCCCGTTGCGACGGTGTCGTCAGAGAGACGGTGAGAGCGGCCGCGGCGGCCTGCTCGGCTGCGGCATTGCTGCTGTGAAACAGAAGCGCCGCCGCAACGAGCGCGGTGGCAAATGTTATGGACGGCTTTTTCAACGATGCATTCCTTGGCAAGTCTGGCATGGGCACGGCTATTCTTGCCGCGCGACCAATGCCCCACGTCGATCAGTAGCCGGACGAACGTTAAGTGCGGTCAAGTTAGTGTTAAGCTGGGTAAAACTTGGCCCCGCGTTCGCATTTGTATTGTATGGATGACAGATAGGAATGACGGACGACGTGAATGAACAAGGTTCTCCTCATCGACGACGATGTCGAGCTGACGACGCTTCTGCAGGAATATCTGGCCGAGGAAGGATATGACGTCGTAACAGACACGGATGGTCGCGCGGCTATTGCCGCCGCCGCCGGCAATACGGTCGATATCATCGTGCTCGACATCATGATGCCGCGGATGAACGGGATCGAGGTTCTGCAACGCATCAGAAAATTGAGCCAGGTTCCCGTGTTGATGCTGACGGCCAGAGGCGATGACATCGATCGCATATCCGGTCTGAACCTCGGCGCCGACGATTATGTGCCGAAGCCCTGCTCGCCGGGCGAACTTGCGGCCCGGCTGCGGGCGATCCTGCGCCGGGCGGGACAGCCGGCGGCCGGCGCATCGACCGATACGCTGAGGGCTGGCCAGCTCGTGATCCATCCGGGCAGCCGCACCGCTGAATGGCGCGGCGAGACGTTGGAACTGACCGGCACCGAATTCAGCCTGCTCGAAGTCCTTGCCCGCAGCGCTGGCCAACTCGTGTCGAAGCAGGACATCTCGAAGCGCGCCTTCGGAAAGCCGCTCACGCCGTTCGATCGCCGCATCGACGTCCATATCAGCAGCGTTCGTCAGAAACTCGGGCTCAGAGAGGACGGGCAATCCTGGATACAGTCCGTCCGGGGCCAGGGCTATCAACTTCTCGTGGACTGACCATGCCCCGGCTTTTCTGGAAGTTCTTCACAATCATCTGGCTGACCCTGGCGACAACCGTCGCGGTCATCATCATTATCGTCAAGCTGCTTCAGGCGGTGCCCTTCGCCAAGGAACTTGAGGAGGAACGCCGGACGCTGGTGCTGAACCTGACTGAGAACGTTCTGGTTCAGGACGGTGAAGACGCGGCCGCGCATTTCGTGCGCATGAGTGAAAAGACGCGACCGCTCGGCCTGACCCTTTCCAAGGTCGCTGACGCCAACGCTTGCGCGCAGGAGAAAACGGCCGATACGAGATCCGTCTTGAGAGACGGGGTTTGCTATCGCATTTCGTTGTCAACTCCGATCAGTTTCAGCTTGGAGACCTTGGCTCCCTTGATGCCATGGATCACGATCCTGATTTCGGCCACGATATCGGCGGGCGCGCTCGCCCGATATCTCATTCGCCCGGTCGTTCATCTGCGTGACGGCCTGAGTGCGCTCGCCCATGGCCGCTTTGACTTCCGCATCGGAGACAAGATGGCTGGCCGAAAGGACGAGGTCACGGCGCTCGCGCATGATTTCGATTCCAGTGCCGCGCGGCTGGAGGAACTCCAGCATGCGCAGCAACGGCTGTTTCATGACGTATCCCATGAGCTGCGTTCGCCCTTGTCCCGCCTGCAGGCCGCCGTGGGCGTGCTTCGGCAGAACCCGGCGAAACTCGACCTCATGCTGGACCGCATGGATCGCGAGGTCGAACGACTCGATGTGCTGGTGGGGGAGATCCTGACGCTTGCCCGCCTGAACGCCGGAGCCAGCCTGCCTTTGAAAACGCAATCCCTTGATGTCATCGAGCTGTTGAACGAGATCCTCGGCGATGCGGCATTCGAAGCTCAGGCACGGGAGGTCTCGATTACCTCCAATGTCGGCGGCATATTCCTGGCCGAAGTCGAAGGCGAGCTGATCTATCGGGCGCTTGAAAACGTCATTCGCAATGCCGTCAAATATACCGCCCCGCATTCGAGCATATCGGTCTCCTGCGAGACGACGACTGATCTCCTCAAGATCCGCGTGACGGATCAAGGGCCGGGTGTTGGGCGAGATGAGCTCGAACGCATTTTCCAGCCGTTCTCCCGTGGCGACGACGCCGTGCCGGAAGGTGGATATGGCCTCGGCCTCGCAATCACCAGGCAGGCGGTCGAGCGTCACGGCGGGCGGGTCGCCGCATCGCTGCCGGCAGCCGGCGGCCTGGCTCTCACTCTTGAAATCCCGCGGCGGCCGGCGATGTTTGGCCCGACAAGCGATCGCGCCTGATCCGGCTCGACCTTCAGGACGCATGGCGCCACAGCCGCGCGTGTCTTTACCCAATTTTACACTGTCTTAACGGCCATTAACGCTGGCGTGGCTACACCTGGGCCGCGATCCCTGTTCCGGGGATTCCATCAAATGCCCTCCTTCGACGAAGCGCTCTTTCGTCTGCCACACAGGAAGAAATTGAATGATATCCCTGCGTTATTCCTCACTGGCGTTGCTGCTTATGCTGGCAGGATGCGTGAGCGGTCCGGATCATGTCCCCCCGCAGATGCCGCTTCCGGCAAAGTTCACGGAAGGGGGAGCCAAGAGCAATAACGATGTTTCAACGACCCGGTGGTGGACAGCCTATCGCGACAAGCAGCTCGACAGTCTGGTGGCACGCGGCTTGTCCCGCAACCTCGATGTGCAGCAAGCATTGGAGGAAATCAATCAGGCCTCCGCAAATGTCGTCACCGCCGGCGCTGGCGGATTACCGAGCCTCGATCTCAGCGCATCGCATACGGTTTCGGGTGAAAAAGGTTCGCTGCGCACGACCACAGGCACCACCAACACAACCACCGGCGAGGCCAGCGCCTCATGGCTGCTCGATCTATTCGGCCGGTACCGTCGCGCGACGGAGAGCGCACGCGCCGCTTTGGATGCAGCCTACGCTTCGGCTGATGACGAGAAACTCTCCGTGATGAAGGATATTGTGTCGAGCTACATCGATGCACGCTATTACCAAGAGCGCATCGCGCTTTCCAACGCGAACCTGAAATCCCGGCTCGAGACATATGATCTTACCAAGCAACAATCGAGTGCCGGCGCCGCTTCTCGTCTCGATGTCGTCCAGGCCGAAGGTTTGGTGCAATCGACGCGTTCGGAAATCCCCGGCCTTGAAAACAGCTTCAATAGCGAAGTTCATCATATAGCGACATTGCTTAACATGCCGGCATCGACGATGAAGGCGGAGCTGCGCAAGGATGCTGCACAGCCAGTGTTCAACGGCACGATACAAGCCGGCGTTCCGGCCGATCTGATCCGCAATCGTCCCGATATACGAAAGGCCGAGCGCGAATTGGCGGAGGCCGTTGCCAATATCGGCGTTGCCGAGGCTAAGCTTTATCCGTCCATCTCCCTGTCCGGCTCGATCTCTCCAAGCCGGGTCGGCTCGACGGCAAGCAATGCCGGAAGCCTGACCAGCTGGTCCTTCGGCCCTACCCTTGACCTGCCGATCTTCGATGGTGGAAGTCTGCGTGCCGATGTCGACAGCGCAAGATCCAAGGCCAAAACAGCGTATCTCGCCTGGAAGGATACGGTGAACAGCGCGGCGGAAGAGGTGGAAAACGCTCTTTCTGCCATTCGTCGCGATGCACAGGCTGAGGCGGCGCTACGCAATCAGGTCAAGACGGCGCAGGAATCTCTGCGGCTTTCGACCATGAGTTACAAAGATGGGGCATCCTCATTGCTCGACGTCCTGACTTCGCAGCGTGACGTTTCCGATGCGCAGGCAAGTCTTGCCGAAGCCATTCAGACGCTTGCCAAGGACTATGTTGACCTCCACGTCGCAATAGGTGCGGGTTATCGTTCTCAAGAAGCGACGTTGAACTCAGCGGCACCGGCAGCGACACCATGAGCCGCAATGGTAATTGAAGCGAGCGCTTGAGTATTGAGCTGTCGTACCGACGCTATCCCATAGCGGGGCGATCTGCCGTGCTCAGTCGGCAATAGATCGGTCTCCATCCTGCCTCCGGAAAGACCGCTCTTCTCCAGTTTTACCCAACTTTACACTGCCTTTACGGCCATTAACGCCGGCATTGCTAAAGCACAGCTACGATCCCTGTTCAGAAGATTTGCCACATGCGTTTTTGCCTTAGGCTTGCTGACGTCCGCCGACAAACCTTAGCCGCCGCTGCGCTTGCAATACTTCCCTCTTGTGCGAGCGTGCCCCTGCACCAGGGTACTTCTCTCAGTTCTTATACGGATATGGCGGCATCGGGAGGTTCGCTGACCAAGGCGAAGCTGCGGGTGGACCCAGCGTCAGTTCTCAATGCGCGCACGGTGCGCATCGTGCCGACATCTGCACAGCTCGGCAACAGCGGTGCATTGGACCCGAAGGGTCTTGCGCTTGTCACCAACGCCATAGACCGCGCCCTTTGCGTCGGCCTCAGCGACCGTTTTCAGGTCGTGGCTGCCAACCATCCGGCGGATCTCGTCGTCCACGCCACGGTCACCGATATCGTTCCAACAAATAGGACGGCCGCCGCAACATCCGCCGTCGCATCACTCGGCGCATCGGTCGCGCTTGCCGTTCCAATTCCAAGGATTCCAATTGGCCTCGGCGGACTGTCCGTCGAAGCGGAAGCGGTC
The DNA here is from genome assembly GCF_054114205.1 of Rhizobium sp. LEGMi-198b. Classification (NCBI taxonomy): domain Bacteria; kingdom Pseudomonadati; phylum Pseudomonadota; class Alphaproteobacteria; order Hyphomicrobiales; family Rhizobiaceae; genus Rhizobium; species Rhizobium sp. LEGMi-198b. The sequence goes on from NZ_JBSYVH010000007.1 coordinate 404,781, forward strand.
GGTCAGGATGGGACGCAGAAAGCGGCGATGCTTTGGTCGCGCGGGGCGAATATGCTGACGACAAGGGCGCGGATCTCCACAGTCGGGGATGCCTACTCCCTCTCCTCCGCATTCGGCGGCGACTTCAGCCGCATGCTGGTCAAAGGTCGCGATCCATTCAAGGGAACGCCGACCATGCCGTCGATGCAAAAGATAAAGGCATCGCTCGGTGGCGCTCCGAAATACGACGCCTGCAAGGCGTTCGGATCTTCCCCCGGCATCACGGGAGCGGTCGCCGGCCAGTTGGGCCTACCGCCGGGCTGGAGCGACAAAGGAGCGGCCGCTTCGCAATAGACGTTGCCACTGCCCCCTCAGCATGAGCCTGCAAGGCTCCAAACGAATAGAACAAGGAAAGGATATCGACCATGAAGATGCATCTGAAGCTTGCGGCAATCGCCGTAATTCTTGCTTCAAACCCCGCATTCGCGACGGAAGGGCAGGCTTATCTTCCGGCCCAAAAGGCCGCTGCCGTGCTTGCCGACGGAGCTCCCTGGATGGCCGACGCGCCCGATGGCAAGACGCTCAAAGTCACGCTCAACAAGGATGGCACTGGAAGCATACGCGGCCCCCTGCCGTTTGCGCTCTCCGTCACCTGGACGGTTAAGGGCGATGCGATGTGCCTCTCCGGCAAGATGGGAACGAAGTGCCTAAGATTCCGTGAGGTCTCGGGCGGACTCCAGTCCTGGGATGGCGACAAGCCGGATCTGAAGTTCAGCCGCTAGGGGTTGTCGGTCGCGTTTGCCGCCCGGAAGTCACCAATCAATTGAATGAACCTCCCCGGCCGACTGTGCTTCGGCTGCCGCTGAGCAGAGGTTCTTTCGCGCAGCGATAAAGTCGATGAAGGTGCGAACCTTGGCTGAAAGGTATTTTTTGCTGGGATAAACGGCATGAAGAGTGGCGTTGAATGTCACGGCTTTGGGAAGCACCAACTCCAGGCGCCCTTCGGCAATGTCATTCTGCGTCATCCATATCGGCAAAAAGACGAGGCCCATATGCTCGAGCGCGGCCAGATGCAGCATAATCTCGTTTTCGCTTTGCATGACGGGCCGGAAATTCACCGTTTCCGGTCCCTCTGTTCCCTTGATCGCCAAGCCGCCGTTCACGTTCATGCCGCTATAGGCCAGCAGCGCGTGACCATTGAGATCAGCCACCTCGGTAGGACGCCCTGTTCGTGACAGATAGCCGGGAGATCCGACGAGATGAAAGGCAACCTGCATCAAAGGGCGCGCAACAAGGCTCGGATCGAGCCGCTCGGGTGCGGTCGCCCGCAAAGCGAGATCGAAGCCCTCATCCACCAGATTGACGATCCGGCCACTGAGATCCATGTCGAAGCGCACGTCGGGATAGCGCTGCTGATATTCGGCAAGCACGCGGGCGATGAGCGAATTTGCGGCCCATACCGGGGCACTGAACTTTAGTGTTCCGCGGGGCATGACCGTGACGTTGCTCACGGCGGCTTCCACCTCATCCAGTCCGTCGAGCATCTGCCTGGTCTGGTTGAAATAGAGCATGCCGCTCTCGGTCATGCTGACGTGCCGGCTGGTTCGGTTCAGCAGCCGCGTTCCCAGCCGGCTTTCCAAGTGCATCACATGTTTGCTCGCCATGGCGGGCGAGAGGCCAAGGCGATCCGCAGCCACTGTGAAGCTCTTAAGTTCAGCCACGGCGCAAAAGACGCGCAAACTCGTCAAGGTATCCATTGATCATCAACTCTGAGGAAATGGTTCTTCAATGTAAGGCACATTGATCAACATTGGCGAAAAGTTCAAGGTCTGACCATCAAGCCGGGATGCCATGCGGCATCCGCACAGTTCGACAAGGGCAGATCCTATGAATGAGCTTAGTCTTCCGACCTATTTCGTCAGCCATGGCGGCGGTCCCTGGCCTTATATCACTGATGGATTCCGCCGTAACTTCGACAAGCTCGAGCAATCTCTAGTCGAAATGCGCGCGGAACTCGGCAATGCAGTCCGGGCGATCTTGGTCGTTTCCGGCCATTGGGAAGAACAGCGCTTCGCCATATCTTCAGGCGCCCAGCCGGGGATGGTCTACGACTATCACGGCTTCCCCGAATATCTTTATCACATCAAATATGGTGCGCCGGGCCAGCCTGAGCTTGCCAAGCGCGTGCAGGCTCTGCTGCAGGGACGCGGCATTGAGGCTGCGCTCGATCCGACCCGTGGTTTTGACCACGGCACTTTCAGTATTCTGAAGCCGCTCTATCCCGAGGAAAACGTGCCTGTCGTTCAGCTCTCGCTGGATGTCAACTACGATCCGGCTTTGCATCTTGAAGCCGGGCGCGCGCTGGCACCGCTGCGCGATGAAGGCGTGCTGATCATCGGAAGCGGCCTCAGCTATCACAATCTGAGGGCCATGCGGGGCAATGAAGGCCACGAGCCATCCCGCCAGTTTGATGCGTGGCTCCAGCAGACGCTGGTCCACTCTTCTCCCTATGAGCGAGCGAAGCTGTTGCTCGAATGGGAGCAGGCACCATCTGCCCGCGCTGCGCATCCACGCGAGGATCATCTCATCCCGCTGATGGTGGCAGTCGGAGCCGCAAGAGATGAACCCGGCGCCGTCACCTATCATCAGAATGACTTCGCAGGCGGGCTCACGGCTTCCAGCTTCCGCTTCGGCTATGCGCCCATCGCCGCGTCAGGCCAATGATGAAGCTCTGAAAAGAACTTCGAACTTAACACCACTGCCGCTTGACGATCTCAACGGCCACTTAGGAGAAATATCATGTTGAACACCACGAAATGGACGCCTCATGTCCTCGCGATTTTGCGGATCGTGACCGCACTGCTGTTCCTCGAACACGCGACGATGAAATTCTTCCAGTTCCCGGCGGCAATTCCGGGCGTGCCCTATCCGTTGCCGGCCATCATGCTCATCGCCGGCGCAATCGAGATCGTCACTGGATTGCTGATCACCGCCGGTCTCTTCACGCGCGTCGCCGCCTTCGTCGCCTCAGGCGAAATGGCCGCCGCCTACTGGATGGCGCATGCGCCGCAAGGTTTCTGGCCCGCGCTCAACATGGGCGAGCCAGCCATCATGTTCTGCTTCATCTTCCTCTTCATCGCCTTTGCCGGCGCCGGTAGCTGGGCATTGGACAACATCCGACGCTCGTCTTCGAACCAGATCTCAGCCACCAAGAACGCATAAGCCAACGCTCTTCCGTCGCACAGCAAGGGCGTATCGCGCTTGCGCGATCTGATCAAGCTTGTGGCGGAAGACCGGAATTTTGTGAAAGCAACACCAGACCTGTGGAGGCAAGCAATGAAGGCTGCTCTTCTGAAATCCTATGGCGGTATCGAGCAATTTGAGATCGGTGATATTCCGACACCGAAGCCGGGAGCCGGTGAAGTCCTGATCAAAATCGAAGCTTCGGCCGTTAACCCCTTCGATCTCATCCTGCGCCAAGGTTTTATGGCTCAGTACATACCGCTTCCGCTGCCGGCAGTACTGGGCGGGGACGCCGCTGGCACGGTATCGGAAATCGGTGAAGGCGTTACGGGCTTTGCGGTCGGCGACAGGGTCGTTGCCGACTTCTCAGCGAATGGCAAAGGCGCCCATGCCGAATTCGGACTCGTGCCCGCAACCTCCGTTGCCAAGCTGCCCACCGCACTGACGTTCGAACAGGGAGCGGCCTTGGTTAAGGCTGGCCTTACCGGGCGGCAGACGGTGGACGCCTTGGGTATCAAGGCAGGCGACCGTGTATTGATCTCGGGTGCGCTCGGCTCTGTCGGCCGCGCCGCAATCCAATACCTCCAGCAGATAGGTGCCAAACCTGTCGCCGGCGTTCGGCCAGAGCGGTTGAATGAGGCGCAGGAGCTAGCGGGAGAAGCCTTGGATATCACGGTGCCGGCCGAGAGCCCAACCTTTGATTACGCGATCAGCGCCGCGGCGCCCGTGGCAGCAAACCTCATAGGACATGTGAAACACGGCGGCCAAATCGCCAGCATCGTTCCGGTGCCCGAGGGCGCCAACACGGACAAGCGCGTGATCATCCACGAACTCTACCATCGAACCGATGCTGCCACGCTCGACGCAGTTCTGGACGCAGCCGCGCGGGGAGCGCTCGCCATACCCATATCGCACAGCTTCCAGCTCGAAGAGATCGGTGCGGCCCAAAACGCGGTCGCCGCGGGAGCTCAAGGGAAGGTCGTTTTGAAACATTAATGGGAAAAATCCTCCCGCGATGAGGTTTCGTCCCAGCCGTTCCGGCCGGCATTGCGGGGAGAGAACGATAATATCACGGGGAGCCGGTTCTGGTCGCAGAACCGGCTCCAACCGCATAGCGGCACTTCGCCAAACCAGCCTAAAATGCTTTGATCAATGTTCCGACCGTTACGTGCGGAAAGCTCTTGCCTTTGAAATTCAGCAAGCCGGTTTGCGAATATTGCAGTTGCAGAAACTCGTTACCCAGAGCGTCCACGACAGTTTCGATGGCAAAGACGGAGTCGAGATCGAGCGTATTGGCATTAGTGGTGATGAACGGGATATTTGCGATGCCGCCGGCCGTGGAGGTTATCAACCGAGTGATCTGCTTGAGCGTCTGCCCCTGCTCAAAGACCTGATGGTTCAAGGTATCCCGCAGCACCTGGTTGGGGTCATCGATCATCGCCTGAACAATGCCTGCCGGGACAGGATTGGTTCGGAATTGGCTCGGAATGGCAAGATTATATTCGGGATACGGATTCTTGCTGCCGGGTTCCGGCGGCTTGCCGTCTATGGGGAAGGGTATCGTATTGGCCGGCGGAATATCCGGTACCTTGTTGAACTCCGCATGCTGTACGAAACCAACCGTACAGAAGGCGTTGCCATGCGGAATCGTCCCTAACCTCGCAATGCTCGCGTCGGCCTTTGGCGCAGTGGTCGCCGGGATGGTCAGCCACATGCCGGGTTCGATATGAAGCGCGCCGCCATTGGTGCCGTCCGTGACGCGATGCAGATAGGTGACGCCATAAATGGCGATATCGCCTTGCTCGCTGCCACGATTGAAGACGGGGGAGCCGATCGAAGTGAATTCGATCGTTTCATGCAACAGATTGAGTTGAAGGTAGAAGCCGTTTTCGCTGCGACCGGAATAATCGGGACGAGCAATAAGGCTGAAACCCGTCCCCTCCCAGAAACCCGGAAGATCCGCCAGGGCGCCGAGTCGATCGGCGGTGACCCGCTGAGACGGTGCCACGCGCCGCAATGTGGTCAGGCCCCGCATGTGAAGAGGTGAAGGCTGTATTTCGTTCATCGTCGTCACCAGTCCTTTTTGTGATATTGGTCGGTGTCAAGCGGATCGATTAAAGCGCTGAAAGTTACTCAAGCTTTGCGAATTCCTCCCGGAGGGTTTCCAAACCGTCGCGGGCGACGTCGTAGGCACTGGATTGGTCCGCCACCGGCTGATCCTCGCCGGGAATCCAGAACTTGCGACGGGTTAGACGCAGGCCGCCGAGAAAAGCCGGCACCGCGTTGAAGACTTCGATCAGGAACGGGCCGTCATAGACCGGCAGGATCGGCGCAAGGAAGCTTTCCCAGGGGATCCAGCAGTCCTTCAACGCGCCTCGATCAGGCGCAGAAATATGTATGTAGTTCAGCCGACGCTGCGCCACGGTGTTACGCAAGTCGTTCTGGAAAGCCGCAGGTCCGCTGCTTCCAAGCACCACATGGGCGCTATCGATGGTCAAGCCCGCCTGAGAACTGCCGACCCCTTCCAGAAAATTGAGCACGTCCGAGACCATGTTCGGCGCCGGCGTTTCCCAATGGTCCACCGGCTCGATCGCTAGCTTGACCGCCCTCTTCTCCGCATAATTGGCGAGTTCCTCGATAATCGGCCGCGCGAGCCTGTAGCGAGGTTCAAGCCAATCCTGCAGCGCGTCGCTCCATAGCGGCGTGCCGGAATCGAGCGTCGGAAAGACGCCATAAGGGAAGACGATCGGCCCCGCCATGACGGTCTTGCCACCCAGAATCGACGTGATGTCGACGCGGGACTTCAAATAGGCCAAGGCGCCTTCCCGCTGTTCGCGGAAAGGCGACGTGGGATCGAAGGTCCGGGTTGTCCCGACATTGGTCGTCAAGCGTATCGTTTCCAGGCCGGCGGCGTCCAAGGCTTGCCTGAAGCGGGCGTAGCTGTCGATCTCGGCCTGATGGTCGCTCGTCTGCTGGGCGGCGATCGGCAAATCGAAGCCGTCGTAACCCATGGCGAGAAGGGCCTTGATGTGATCGATCAGGATTTGGGTATAGGCCCGATCATTCGGCCGCAGGTCCGCCGTAAACATGAACAGGCTCAGCAAAATCTCTCTTTTTGCGCCCCTATCCATCGCTACCACCCAAGCGTCTCGTGCAGATAGGCACGCGCCATCTTGGCATAACGGAGCGGATTGGCCTTTGCCGGATCCTGCTCTGCCTCGATCACCAGCCAACCGGCAAAATTGGCCTCAGCAAGCGTCGCAAGAATTTGCGGGAAGGTCTTTATCGAGCCGTCGCCGGGAACGGTGAATATGCCGGCCTCAATGGCCGCCTCGAAGGAGAGCCCTTCTGCATGAACGCGGCTTACGACATCGGCGCGGATATCCTTCAGGTGGATATGCTTGATGCGGGAGGCGTATTTCTTGGTGACAGCCAGGGGATCGACGCCGGCGGCGGCAAGATGGGCGGTATCCAGCAACAGATGGACGATATCCGGATCGGTCCTTTCCATCAGCCGATCGACGGCCGAAGCGATCATCACACCGGTGCCGAGATGCGGATGGTAGCAAAGGCGCCGACCTTCTTCCCGGGCAATCCTGCCGATCTGATGCAGTCCATCCGCCAATCGATCCCACTGTTCGTCGGTCAACGTCGGGCAATTCGGAAACAGCGCGAATGGCAGCGGATTGACGGCATGGCCGAACTCGGCCACGACAAGATCTGCTCTCCTCGGATCCGTGCTGCCGCGCTCCATCTCCTCCAGAAAGGCGAGTTGCTCGCGAACCTTTGCGATTGTCTGCTCTTTCATGGCTTTAATCGTGAAATAGGTGCTGACCCATGGTTCAGAGACGCGCAGACCACGCAGGTCGAGTGCCGCCTTCAGGACCTTGGGGTTCGTCGGATATTTGTGGCCGATGCTGCAGCCGACATAGCCGGCAAGCGCCATTTCACTGATGCATTGCTCGAAGGGAATTCCGATGTCGATATTGATGAAATCGTCGTTCCACCAAAGCGTCGGCGTGATTCCGAGCCAAACTTTTTCGGGGGAGAGTCGAGGTGTTTGCGTGCTCATTTTGCCAATCCTTCGTTGCGGTTGACTTGAACTTCCTTGACTTGCGCATTCGCATGCTCGCCCGCGAATGCCGGAATCCGTGGCGGGGACGCCCATGACCCGTAACCCGGGGCCTTCGCCCCCGCGGGATGGGCTCCGATCGCCTTCCACATCAGGCCCTCGGCATAGGCCGCCGGCGATACGACAAAGGTTACGTCCTTTGACCTGACACCGAACGCCTCGAACCAGGCCGTCGGCAGTTCGTACCAAGTGCCGACGTACCAGAGCTTGATGATGTTTCGCGCGACCGGACCAAGTTTCTCGCTTCCAAAAATCTCCCGGCGCAGACGTGCCTTCCGCTTGGACGAAGGCTGGCCTTCCGTCTCCAGACAGATCTTTTCGTAGGTGAAAAGCAGTTCGTTCAAGATCTCGTCGCCAACTGCGGCGGTGACGGTCGCAAGGTAGGCTTCGACCTGGCCTGTGGCCCACAATTCGAAGGTGGCAAAGGCGCTTACCTCCGTCGAGAAGGCAAGAAAGTGGTGCGAATGATCTTTGGTACTCATGCCTGCGCCTCCTCGATCGCCACGCCTCGCACCAGTTCTTTGTCGCCAATCTCAAACGTCGCCATCGCATATTGGCCGGGGTGGTTGGGCAGGGGATTGCGGATCAGGTCTCCCATCAGATTTCTGAATTCGAACATTCTGGGCACTGCCTGCAGCAGCAATTGCGGCTGGCCGTTGAAAGCCAGCGTCAATTGCTCCAGGAATTCCACATAGGTTTGATTGAACGAGAGCGCCGCCTCGTAGAGTTCGGGGCTCTTATTACCGTCGATGTCCGAGAGTTTCAGATCGGGTTTGACCGGATAAACCGCCTGCCAATCGACGCTGAAGGTCGGGCCGGTCGGATGGCCGGGCCTGTCCTCGGGCTGGTAGTAGCGCTCTCTGTCCAGCTCGTCGAAGCGGTAGTAATGCGCGAGTTCTCTCTCATGGTCATAGATGCCGCCACCGGCACCTTCACCCTGTTCCATCACCAAGCGGATCGCCGATCTTGCGCTTTCGATATCAATGACGGGAAAGAGCTCGCCGCCGCCGGAATAGTAATATTCCGATGTGACCTGGCGCTTCCGATCCCCGATGAAAATCGTCTTACCGGCGGCATTCGCTTCCTTCTCAAGACGCTCGAATCCGTCTTCGATGGCAGCGTAGAAATCGCCGATGCTGTAGTATTGCATGTCGCTGGCGCCCGGATAGCTTGCAAGCACCGACACGCTTCCACGGTACAGGCGTTTCACCAGCTTCTGTGATCCCGGGGCGAGACGCGGACGCTCGATCTTCTTGAAGATCGCAAGCGTCTCCTTGCTGAACGACGCCAGACTTACTTTGAAATCGGTTTCACCGTCCGGAAGATGCGCGGGGTAGGAAGGCACGAATCCTGGCTTGGTCAGATCAGGGCTTCCGCCGATGGCATTCAGAAGGTTTGCCGCAACCGTCAGATGCAGCATTTCCTCAACCGCGACCACCCGAATGACTTGGACAGCATCCACGTTGGTGCCGGGCTTGATCGAATAAAGCGCCGTCAGATAGGGCGGAATGGTTGCATGTTCTAGTTGCATTGCTGCGTACAGATGCTCCTTGAGAGCATGAAGCGTTGTAATAGTGTCAGACATGCTGGCTTCTCCGATTGTTGTGCGCGCGGAAGCGGTCCGAGGCTTATCGTTGCAACTGTTTCAGCATTGCTCGAGCGCTGCGGTAGCACAGTGCGGCGAGGGTCAAGGTGACATTGGCGGTACCGATGGTGGGCATGCTCCCGCCCCCGACTAGGTAGAGGTTGTCGTGCTCCCATGAGCGCTGGTCGATGTTTACCGCCGACCTCTGCTTGTCCGATCCCATGATGTGGGTGCCGGCCAGGTGGTTGCCGCCACGGATGGCATAGCCTTCGCCCTCGTAGTTCACGTAGCCGTAATCGCTGGGGTCGTAGCGGGTGTGGTCGGCTGCACCGAGCCGGGCAAACATGGTCTTTGCGAACTCCCGCGCATAGGCGGCACCACGCATCGTGTATTCAGGAACCGTGAACGAGACGACCGGCCGCATATTGCCGAGCAGATCGGTATATTTCGGATCGACCGTGACGCGATTGCTCTCGACCGGCATGACTTCGATCATGAAGGCCAACAACAATTGGCTCGAAATGCGGTCTATCAGGCCCTGCCTTAGATCGCCGCCAAAGCGATTGTGCTGGTCTACGAGCTCAGTGACGTCGGAATAGGGCGAGCCGACAGCCCAGCCCCAGCCATCATTGTGAATATCGACGCTGAAGGCCGCCTGATGCCGCCTGAAAGCGCCGCCGCGCAAATCCACGATGCCGCCGGTGCAACTCGTGCCACGCATGGTGCCGCAAACCTCCGGCATCAGCGCCCAGCTCAGCAAATAGGCGTGATCCATCAGGTTGCGGCCGATCAGCCCGCTCGAACTCTGCAGGCCCGATGCCAACATCAGCCGCGGCGTTTCGATGGCGCCTGCGGCCAGCACGAAGATCTTGCCCCTGACGGTGATCGTTTCATATTCAGCCGAGGCCTCATTCTTGTAGACCTTGACCTCGAGTGCAGTCACCCGGCCCGAGTCACTGTCGATCAGAACGCGCGAGGCGACAGCCTGTGCGAGGAGATCGACGCGGCCGGTCTGGAATGCTTTCGCCAGCGTTTTCCCGGAATGATAGCGCGCCTGCACGGGACAGATCGGAACGCAGTTCGTGTTGCCCTGACAGCGTCCCCCCTCCTCGACCTCGTGCGTATTGACCGCGCCGACCGGCACATATCCCTTGCCACCGTCATAGGCTGGATTGGGGATGCCGTTGCGTCCCTGGGGATAGGGCCGCACCTTGACGGGATAGGTTTCGCCGCGGAGCTCGACCGTGGTTCCGTCGATGCCCTCTGCCACCTTCTGGTCCAGGTAGGAAAGCGGCAGACCCCGCATGGGATAGACGTAACCGGGGGGAAAGGTGATATCGAGATAGCTCTGGTCCTCGACATCGGCCGACACGCCGATCTCGCGCTCAGCAGTCTGATAGTCCGCTTCGATGTCGCGATAGTCCAGGGGCCAATCGAGCCCCTGACCGTAAAGTGCGTTCGACTTGAAGTCCTCCTGCAACAGTCGCGGCGTTTTGGCTTCCCAGTGCATGGTCGTGCCGCCAAAAATCCGCGTATAGGTCGTGTCGGTCACGTAGGGGCCGGATTGCACCATATAGGTCGAGGCGTCGGTTTCGCCCGGCTGGAGCTTGCGCAGCTCCCCGCTACGCGGCATCGGAACATTGGGATTGACCGGATAGGGCGACTGGTTGTCCTTGCTTGCTGCACTATAAAAGTTGGTTACTAGGGCATCATATCCGGCTAAGGTCCGGTTCGTTCCGGACGCAGCTTCCAGGACGAGGACACGCTTGCCCTCCTTGCTGAGCTCATTGGCGATGATGGCGCCCGAGATGCCGGTGCCGACGACCACCGCATCATAATTTCCGTCCGCAGCGACGGCTCCGGCGTCGGTCCTTCGCGCAGAGTCAATAGCAAACAGCATGGCGCACCTCCATTCTATGCGGTGAAAAACGGGTGCTGCTCTCTCGCCCTTCTTTCCGGTTGGCGCGCAGCCGACATGATAGATGCATTCCGCTTGCTCCCTTTTGCGTGGCGCGATCAAAGGACCGCTCCGGATAGATGAATTCGTCGGCCGGCTTTTGCCGGCACGCGCAAATGCGATCAGTGTGCGAAGGTCGCGATCAACCGATCCGCCGTCCGCAACGCCAAAGCCGATAGGGTCAACGTGGGATTGGATGTGCCAAGCGTTGGAAAGCTGCCGGAACCGACGACAAAAAGGTTCCGATGCTCCCAGGCCCGCTGGTCCATATCGAGGACAGAGCCGCCGGGATCCGCGCCCATGGCATGCGTGCCGGCAAAATGCCCCATGCCGTGGTAGCTAAAAGTGCGCCCCTCATATTGGACAGTGGGGAACCAGCTTCCCTTATCCGGATCGGTACAATCCTTTATTCCGGCTCGATGAAACACGGCTTCGGCGACGCCGGAGGCGGCCGCCATTCCGGCCAGCGTGTAGTCATCGATCCTGTAATCGATCACGGGGCGCGGATTGCCGAGGGGGTCGCGATAGCGCGGATCGATACTGACGCTGTTGGCAGCATCGGGAAGCTGTTCGACCGCAAGGGAGAAGCGGATTTGGCGCGGCAGCGTCGCTTCCAGTTCCCCACGCAGCGCCGAGCCGTAGAGCCCGCCGTTCATCACCGCCTGCAAAACCGCTGTATCGGGAGCTCCGGTGCTCGCCCGCCAGCCGTCATTGCCGATGTCGAAGCGGAATGCCGCGTGTTTTGAGCGAAACGCGCCGCCCCTCAAATCCTCAATGCCGGCCGTCGACTGCGGGCCTCTATAGGCACCGATCGAAGAGGGCGCGAGCCCCCAGGCATAGAGCGTCGGATGATCCATGAGGGTCTTGCCGACCTGACCGCGCGGACCGTCGATACCCGAAGCCAACATGAGCTTGGCATTTTCCACGGCATGGGCCGCCAAAACGTAGACCCGGGCCTTTGCGACGAAGGTCTTTGCCTCCGTCGAGGTCTGATCCTCGTAGCGCTGATATTCGATCCCCTTCACTTCGCCGCTTGCCGGATCGATACGGATCTTCGAGGCCACTGCCTGTGTCATGACAGTCAGCCGGTTCGAAGCCGCCTGAGCGAGGGTTTTGCTGGCGTTATATTTCGCCTGCACCGGACAGATCGGCGTACAGGATGTATTGCCTTCGCAGCGCTCTCCGAGATAGCCGGTGCCCACCGGCCGGTAGGACTTTCGCGGCAGCGAATTGCGAGCCGCCGGATAGCCTCGGACCTTGAGCCGGAACGACTCGTCCTGAAGCTGAACCTCCATACCGTCAACCGCCGCCCCGAGTACCCGATCCGAAAAACTGGGCGGGACGCGCTGCATTGGATAGTCGTAGCCGTCGGAGAAGCGAAGCCCGAGATAGTGCTGTTCGGAGACGTCGGCGGAAACGCCGATTTCGTGTTCGGCCTGCTCGTAATAGGGTGCGATGGTGTCGTAATCGATGGGCCAGTCCCGCCCGACCCCGTGAAGCGATCGCATGCGGAAGTCTTCCGGCAGCATGCGCAGCGACACGCCAAGCCAGTGGAGGGTCGATCCACCCCATAGCCGCGTGTAGCTGCTGCCATAGAGATTCGGCCCACGTTGGACGAAATAGCCGTTGTTCGAACGCAAATCGGCCGTGTCCGGTTGCGGGGCGGCGACCGCCGGCGGCCACGGCGATTCCGGGCCTTTGCTGTTTGCGGCGTAAAAGTGCTCCAGATGCTGCGTGTACTCGTTGTAGCTGCGCGTCGTGCCGGGTCCTGCCTCAAGCAGCAGAACCCGCATATCGGCCTTGGTCAGACGCTTGGCGATCAGGGCGCCGGCAACACCGGCGCCAACGATCACCACGTCAAAGGACATCTCGGTCGTCATGTCATCCCCCCGCGGGCGCCAAGGCCCATGCGCCGAAACCTTGCTGCTTGGCTCCCGGCGGATGGGCACCCGCCGCAAGCCATTGCAGGCCGGCCTGATAGGCCGCACCGGAGACCAGATGGGTTTTGTCGAGCGGCGATGCTCCAAAGGCGGTACGCCATCCCGCAGGCAATTGTTGCCAGGTGCCGCAGTACCAAAGCATGATCACGTTGCGCGCGATCGGCCCAAGTTGCGGATCCCTAAGAATTGCCGCTGATCGCTCACCATCCCGGTTCGCCGGCAGTTCTCGAAGGCTTTCGAGCAGATCGTTCACGATATCGACGGGAACGATCTGATCCAGCAGGCCGAGATAGGTTTCCGCCAGGCCGGTGGCGTGAAGCTGCATCGCGTTGAAACCGGTCAGCACGCTTGAGAGAGCAATGAAGCTTGCAAAGCGCTCGCTCATTTCTTGCCTCCGGACGTCCGCGCGGACTTGCTGGCGGCCTTACCGGACAATTTGCTTCCGCCGGTTTTGGCGCGCACCGCAGACAGAAATGATGCGTAGCTCCATGTCAGATTGTGCACGCTCTTTTCGTAGCCGGACGTGCCGTCGAACTGCTCGCTCAACTCATAACGATCGCTGTGATAGACAACCGCGCGCAGCATAGCGTCACCCGCGTTTCGCAGCGCGGCGGACGCATCGGCAATGGAGGTCGTGCTCGTCACCCCAACCTGTGCGAAGAAATCCTCGGACAGACTGTCCAAGGGAACCTTGCCTGCGTGATCGACGTCGTTTGCGAGACGATAGTAAAGCTCCGCAAAGTTGCATGTGCACAGGGCCCAGGGATGCCCGCCGGCGACGGGATGGGCGACATCGCCGTCATAGGTGTCGCCCGGATAGCGACCGAGGAGAGGACCAATCCCGCGTGCCTGATCCGTACCATTGATCGGGTAGAACGAATTGGAATTGGGGTCCGCCCACTGGCTGCGCAGGCGGGCTGCCGTCGCAAGCAACCTCGTGTCGGTTGTCGGCACCGCTCCATAGACACAGGCTGAAATGATGTCGATGTTTGGATCGTAGCCAAGGTCGCCGGAAACAATGGAAACGCCGGGACCGGCGCCCGGCGCCAGCATCGTCACATAGTACGAGCCGTTCCAATGATCCTGGAGGGCGTTTTCAAGCCAGGCAATTGCCGTTGGGACATTGGCGGCAACGCCGATGCCGTAGCTATTGGCGGCAACCTCCCGGAAACAGCGGAGCTGAACCGAGCGCGCAAAGAAGGACAGACCTTCGTGCTCCTCCCACAGATTGGTGGTTGGCTGCTGGTAGGCGCCGAGGAGATAAGAGATATTTGTTTCGATGACCTGTCTTGCGATGGCCTGTGTCGCTGCGTCCAACTGAGGATAGGCCTGCAGGAGGGCGAGGCTCTGAATGGCGGGGCCGTCATTCTGTTCGGTCCAGGGACGCGGCTGACCGGCCACGGTAAAGCATGCATGCCCCAGCGTCGGATGGGCATTGCTCTGACAGAGCCTGGCGAAGCTGACATAATCCGTGAGACTCGGCACGCCTCCGCCTGGGGTTGCAGGCAAGTCGGCAGCCGCGATCTCGATGGCGGTGATCGCAGCGTCGCGCACCCAATTATAGACATAGTCTTGATCGACGCCGGGTGTGTTGGAAGGAAAGGAAGGCGCGGCGATAATGCATCCCGGCACCGAATATTGCCCGGGATTGGCGGGATCCTCGATGACATAGCCGTCGCTCGTGACATTGCGCAGCATCAGCAGAATGAAATATTTGGCGAGAGCTGCCAGATCGGTTTGTTGATAGGCCGCTTTCGGGTGCTGCCTTCCCAAAGCAAGCGGCACTCCCGCCCGAGCACGGGCGGTATGATGGATGGTGCTGGTGATGTTCATCTATTCCTCCCTCGAATGCATGAATGAGGCGCAGCCGCGCCCAAGTGGATCAGGCGTCGGCTGGTCCCTTGACGCGGATCCAGGACATCTCGTTTACGGTGGTTATTCCGCCGCTCTCAGAAGGGGGCGTGCGCAAGATCAGTTCGTCGCCCTTAAGCTCGTAGGGGCGAACCTGTTCGGTTTCCGACCAATTGGGAAAGGAGCTGCCTTCGATCCGGTGCGTGACCTTGCCTTCGGCAACCCTGTAGCTGCCGAAATAAGCGAGGCACGTTGAGTATGCGGCCGCCCGCTCCTCTGCACTCCCCCCGAGAGGATCGCTGGTTTCGAAAGCCGGACGGTTTGCGGCCGTCATTTGCACCATCATCGTGCCGCTCGACGTGTAGACAAGCAAACCCGATGCTTCCTCACCAAGCGGATAGGAAACATCCCCCTTGCTGGTCGTCCTGCGCCATCCTGATAGTTTCCAAGATCCTTTAAGGCTGTTCATGGGCCCCTCTCCGCTTGCCGGAAACGTAATCGCTGCGCCCCGCACGGTCGTCTACGACCGTGACGCAAGGCTTTGAGTTTGGTTCGACTTTCGGAATTCAAGCATTGGCGCTTCGGCACGAGATCGCTAAGACCTCGGCGCAAACGTCTCATCATTAGGCCTGAAGACTGATCGATGAGGCAGGACAAGTGCCCCTCCATCAGTCACACGTCATAATTTCGCGAAACAGGCCGCACATGCTGCGTGCCCGTTGCCGGTCTCTCCTGGCTGCGGCCAAGCCGTAGCTTCACCGCCTCATCGACCCAGTGATGTTGAGGATCGATTCTGAAAGCTGACGATTTTTATTGGTGCCGACGGAAGTCGGCGCTTCCGTCGGTATCGGAGGTTTAAGCGGCGAGTTCGATCCCGCCTGCATAGCTCTTTGGAATTTCTTTCCCAGATGCCGAAAGATCGGCCAGGCAATGCCATTCTGCACGGCATTGCCTCCAACGAAAGACCATCGTTGGCCTCCGGTAAGCCCGCACCCGTTTGCCTGTTATTTCCTTCCCTTAATGTCGGATTTAACAGCTACCTTACGCAACGGTAAATAAGCAATTTTGCCTACCTTTAAGTGCATTTTCGATTGGACAAGGGGACCTGTGGCGAAGCTGCCAGCGCGGACCAGGAGCATGAAAGCGAAGCGAAGCCGTGCAATTCATGGGATGTGGTATGTCCATCAGATCATGCGGACCGCCCTGCTCTCGCCAATGACCTTCCCTTCCGTATTCAAGTTTATTATAAAAATATCATATACACACAGCATTCGGCGGGATGCGGTCATGAAAATAATACTTCCTTGAGCTAATATGCCCTACATTGTCTGAAATCCTGGGGAGGGGCGAGTGAACAGCGAAGCAGTGGCAACCGCAAATCTAATGTTCGACTTTTTGTCGGAAACAACAGCCGCAAAAAGCAAGGAAGACATACTCGGATCCCTGGACAGATCCGCACGCCACTTCGGTTTCAACTGTTTTGCAATTTCCGGCATACCCTTGCCCACAGAACGCATCGATTCCTACTTCATGTTGAATGCCTGGCCGACGGAATGGTTTGAACACTATTTGTCGAACAATTACGTGCACGCTGATCCCATTATCCAGCTCTGTAAGATGCAGGACGGCGCTTTCGTTTGGTCGGAGGCGCTGCGAGATCAAGAGCTTGGCCGTCACGGGCGACGCGTCATGAACGAAGCCAGGGAATTCAAAATGAAAGACGGCTACAGCGTGCCGTTGCACACAGCGAGCGGCTTCCAGGCGGTTGTTACATTTGGTGCCGAAAAGGTGGACCTCTCCAACGCCGCCAGAGGGGCGTTGCATATTCTGTCGATCTACGCCCACAACGCCCTGCGTGGCCTCATGGCAAAGGAGGCGAGATCGCGAGACCGAAGCCTCTTGCGCATCACGGCGCGGGAACGCGAGATCATTCAATGGTGCGCGGCGGGCAAGACAGCCATCGAGATCGCCGAAATTCTGGGACGTTCGCACCGCACCATTCAGAATGAGATCCTGAATGTTCAGCGCAAACTGAATGTCGTGAATTCGGCGCAGATGATAGCGGAAAGTTTTCGTTTCGGAATACTTCGCTAAAGGGTCTTAGAAGTCGGCTAACGACTGAAAGCTGGGTATTTTTACTCATTTAAATGACAGGGACTATCATGCATTCTTGCCGTAAAATCAGGGGCAAGGATGATAAAAGTCTACGTCGGTTGCTCGGCAACGAACGAGCAAACAATGGAGAAAATTTGGCGCTTTCGGCACGAGCAATTTGTGGAAAGGCTCGGTTGGGAAGCCATTCGCAGAAGCGACGGATTGGAAATTGACCAGTTCGATCGCGACCGCGCCGTGCATCTCGCCCTCTTTCACGAAGATGCCGTTGTCGGATATACGCGATTGCTCCCGACGACAGAACCGCATTTGTTGTCGGACGTATACCCTCAGATAATGAACGGCGGAACATGGCCACGCTCGCCAGACATTTTCGAGTGGACCCGATGTGTCGCGGAAGGTGATATACTGATCAATCAGGTGCCGGCCTCCCATGTCTTGATGACCGGCGTCATGGAGTTTTGCCTTGTCGCTGGCATTACTTCGGTGATTGTGGAAACGCATCCAAAGTTGGTGGATCTGCTGATTTCGACGGGTTGGCAGGTAACCAAACTCGGATTGCCATCACTGCTGGAGGGCGGCTTGATTGTGCCGATCCAAGCAAAGCCTTCGATGGCCGGTTTGATGAAGCATCATCAACTCTACTCCATCCAGGGAACAACCCTCTTGCTGGAACCAGAGCTTCGCAACCCGCTGAAGCCCGAGACTACTTTGAGCCACCTTCCCTACTTGGCTCATGCAAGAGTTCGTTCAAACCACAATGAAAGCGCCTATTTGGCTAAGTGAAAGCAATGGCCAAATCTGCAAGCGCGAGCCGGCTTGAAGCAGGCGACATTATGCGATCGGAAGGCGCTGCAAGCGCCGATTGTCGAACGCGGCCGGCGGATTTCAAACGAGATGCGCCAGGTCGCTCGATTCCGGAAACGAGCTGAAATGAGGGGGTTATGTCACTGCTGCGAGCATTGGTCGAGCAGATTAGATCCGTCCAAGAACGCGATCGCCGTCCGGACGGCGACGACGTTTACAATGAGCCATGGGTGCAACGCATGATCGATCAGTTCGATCGAGAATTGAGGGCTGCAGAATGCCGGACAAACCGGAAAGACGCTTCAGGACCAGTTGGTGTGAGATGACAAGCGATAAACAGAACGAAAATGCAATTTTTGCGGAATCCGAAATCTATATTAAGGAGCTGGTGCACGACCAGGCCAATAATTTGAGAGCGATCATCACGCAGGTATTTGAAAACCAGACGTCCACCGAGGACGTCACATTGATACGATATCTGCTTCAAATGCTCAGCGTAGCAACTGAAACTGAGGTCGAAAGAAAGGTCCACTAGCTTGCAAGAAAAAGCGCCGTGAAGCGCGGCGGCGCCGATCGCCCCAGGATCTCGGGCATGAAGCCTGCCGACCGACAAATCGGCAGGCGATATGACGCTACCATTGACCTCCGCACGCCTTCTGCCTGGGCAGTTCTCGTATCTGCTGCCCAAATGATAGCTGGGCGATCAGTCAGCTCGCCAAGGCGAAGTTCGTTTCCCTTATGTGCTCAACGGAGCCGCGCGCTTTGCTCAGTTTGAACCGTGCGACGAAATTGGCCAAAGAATTTGTTTCGTCGGCAAGGCTTCTTGCGGCAGCCGTCGTCTCTTCAACCATCGCCGCGTTTTGCTGCGTAACCTTATCCATCAAGTCCGCAGCCGCCGAAACCTCTCGCAAACTTACCGCTTGCTCCGCAGCGCTGGCTGCAATTGCGTTTACGGTCTCGGTTAGATCGCTGACCTTGGTGACGATGTGCGACAGAGATGTTCCCGTCTCCTCGACGAGATCGACACCTGCTCCGACCTGTGACGACGACAGCGAAATCAGCGCGGCAATTTCCTTGGCAGCCTGAGCCGATCTCTGCGCAAGTTCCCGAACTTCCTGAGCCACAACTGCAAAGCCCTTGCCTGCCTCCCCGGCCCGCGCAGCTTCGACGCCGGCATTCAGAGCAAGCAGATTTGTCTGGAAGGCAATCTCGTCGATCACCCGCAGGATATTGCCGACCTTGTTGGAGGAGGTTTGAATCTCCATCATCGCCGAGATTGCGCGGGAAACGACCTCGCTACCCATCTTGGCATCGCCTCGCGCGTTCGAAACAACATCTTGCGCTTTGCGGGAGCCGTCTGCGGTCTCATTCACGCCACGGGTAACCTCACCAAGCGCCGCGACCGTTTCTTCAAGAGAGGCTGCCTGCTGCTCGGTGCGCCGCGCGAGATCGTTGGATGCATTGGAAATCTCGTTGAGCCCGCCCCTGATCGTGTAGACGGACTGGACGACATTGAGGATCGTTTCCTCAAGAGCCGCGATGGCGGTGTTGAAATTTTGCCGGATCATCTCGAATTCCGGGGCGACCGGTTCGTTCATACGCACCGTGAGATCGCCGGAAGCAAGGCGTTCAAATCGCGTTTGCACGGTCTCAACAAACTGGCGAAGGTCCTCGGCCTTGGCAACTTCGTGATCCCGCTGCGTCTTTCGATCCAATTCGATCTGGCCTTGCAGGATTTCCTGGTCGGCCTTCATCTTGTCGCCGTTGGCGAGTTCCTGGCGAAACATCTCCAGAGCCGAGATGAGGCTTCCGAGCTCATCGCTCCTCTTGCCGACCGCGATCGCGTCACGATAGTTCCCATCGGCCATGCGTTGGACATGGGCCAGCACATTCGTCAGCGGCTTGCCGATCAGGCTTCGGCTCGCGATCAGGATGACGCCGAGCGTCACGACCAGAATAGCGAAGCCGCCAAGGATGGCGCTATACATCTGCTGGCGAACAGGTGTCGCGAAGGCCGAAGCGGGAACGTCAAGAATCGCGGCCCAGGTCGTATTCATTCCGGGAGCGCTAAACGGATAGACAAGGCGAACTACGCCGTCTGGCATTCCGGGGACGACGCGCATTTTGCCATCCGCCAGCGCTTGTTTGACCAGATCGGCGCCGACGTCGCCATAGTCCTTCATGAGATCATCCTGGCTCGGATGCGCGAGCCATTTTCCATCATTGGCCACAAGCATGACGCGCCCGTCTCCAAACGGATGCATCGTGTTGAGCGCCGCTGTCAGATCATCGAGTTTTATGTCAACACCCGCCAATCCGACGATATGCCCATCCAACGTCATCGGGACGGAAACCGACGTGACCAGCTTCTTCATGTTGGTGAGATAGGGAGAGGTGATGACCGGCTTTCCGGTTTCCAGCGGAACGCGATAATATTCCTGCTTGGGATCGATTTTCCAAGTCGAGAACTCCATCTGGCCGCTGTCGCCCTTGGTCCAATAAGGCGTAAAAATACCTTCCTTGTTCAATCCCTCATCGCCGGAGGTCGGCTTTGGGGACTTCCCGTCGATAAGTTCGCACATCCAGGCGCCGAATACATTGGAGTATTGCGGCGGCACCGTCTTTAGCATGGCAACAATATCCGCCCGCTTTCTTGATCCGCCATCGACAAAACCTACCAGCGATGACGCTAGCGCCTTGCCTGCCGAAGTCGCTTCGGTGATTTGAACAGCAACACTCTGGCTGACAGAAGCTGCCTGCTCCGTCGCCCGGAGCATGACTTCCTGTTCGGTCCTGACCTTGGCGGAAATTGTGTTGATTGCTGTATACCCAAGCAAAATCGTCGCAACTGCAATACCGGTTGCAACTACGAGCTTCCCCGAAAGCGTCTTCATTGGTATCCGCATGCTCCATTTCTGCATCTTTCGAATTTTTTTCAAAAGAAAATAAATTTCTCGTGAAGAAGCGCAGAGTGACTTTTCAAAAAGTGCGGAGCTATTCGTATAGGCGCTCATTCTGATAGCGGATCGGGCGAACGCATCAGTCGAGAAGGATTTCGCCAAACACGGACCGGTCGACCGTTAATGCGACCGCGTTCGCGATGGGCGAAATCTGAACATCAAAGAGATGATCGTGAGGGCGCATGCAACGCGCCCACACGATATCATCTACAACGGGCTATCCGATCGTCATCAGACTCGCATTCCCGCCCGCCGCCGCGGTGTTGATCGAGGTCGACACCTCTTCCAGCAGCCAGTTGAGGCAATATGCGTCGGGGTCGCTCTCTACTTCATCCGTGGTCGCCGCCTGCACCAGGAGGAGCGGGCCGGGAAGAGCCGCAATCTTCTGATTGATGGACTGGACCCTACCCCGATCCCCTTCCACCAGCGCACCCGAAAACGGCCCGTCCTTCTCCCAGTTCGAGGTCCAGGAAATGCGGCTCGAAACGGATGATGGCAAATCCGGCAAAACGGATTCCAAACCGGATCCCGCATCTATGGCGATCTGGTTTCCTGTCGACAGAGCAGCGGCAATCTGGCGGAAAAGACCGGTCTTTGTCTCTGGCACCAGGAGGATTCGGCCGCGAGGATGAAGCGCGTAGAGATTGCGTTCGCCAACGGGGCCGACCAACTCGCGTTCCAGTCCCAGCGCCGATCGGCTTGCATAGCCACGGGCCGCTTCGCCTTCCGCCGACAATCCCCGACGATCTAGCCAAATGATGTAGTCCCGCAATGCCGGGTCGGTATGAACCGAATCCTGCTGCGGCGGAACAGGCGCTTTCTGAACCAGGCGGCCGATATAGAGAGGGCCACCAGCCTTCGGCCCGGTACCGGAGAGGCCACGTCCACCGAATGGTTGAACGCCAACGACCGCTCCGATGATATTCCGGTTCACATAAAGGTTGCCGGCCTTGATGCGGCTCGTCACATGCGCGATCGTTTCATCGAGCCGGGTATGAAGGCCGAAGGTGAGACCGTAGCCGGAAGCGTTGATGTCGTCGATCAGGCGATCGAGCCCGTTTCTGCGGTAGCGAATGACGTGCAGAACCGGCCCGAAGACTTCTCTGGTGAGATCGGAAAGGGATCGGATCTCGACGATCGTCGGCGGCACAAACGTCCCAGCCGCGGCGCCCTCGTGGAGCGGCAACTGATGCACCTTGCAGCCAAGACCACGCATATGCTCGATATGCTGATCGATCTCCGCTTTGGCACTGTCATTGATGACCGGACCAACGTCGATGTTCAACCGATCGGTGCGGCCGATCGTCAGCTCGTTGAAGGCGCCTTTGAGCATATTAAGAGTTCGGTCTGCAATATCATCCTGAAGGCACAGGACGCGCAATGCGGAGCAGCGCTGGCCGGCGCTATCGAAGGCAGAGGCGATCACATCGGCGACGACCTGCTCGGCAAGCGCTGAAGAGTCGACGATCATGCCGTTCTGGCCGCCCGTTTCGGCAATCAGCGGAATGGGCTTGCCTGTGGCCGATAGGCGCTCGACCAACTGCGCCTGAATGAGGCGGGCGACTTCCGTCGACCCCGTGAACATGACGCCTGCCGTTTCGGGAGCGCCAACAAGAGCTGCACCAAGTCGACCGCTACCGGGTACGAATTGCAGCGCCCCCCGTGGCACTCCCGCCTCGTGCAGGATTTTGACGCTTTCCGATGCGATGATCGGCGTCACGCCAGCGGGTTTCGCAAGCACCGGATTGCCCGCCACGAGGGCTGCCGCCACCTGTCCGGTGAAGATCGCAAGCGGGAAGTTCCACGGGCTGATGCAGACGATCGGTCCAAGCGGCGCATGCGCAGGACCAAGCGTCTTGCGGGCCTGGTCGGCATAGTAGCGCAGGAAATCAATGGCTTCCCGAACCTCGCCAACGGCATTGGCCGCCGACTTTCCTGCCTCGCGCATGACTATCCCCATCAACGTCTCGATACGGGACTGCATGATGTCGGCGGCCCGCTCCAGGCATGCCGCGCGCTCTGCCGGGGGAACAGCAGCCCATTGTGGGGCGTGTTCGGCAGCCATGCGAGCAATGCGGGCTGCTTCTTCGACCTTGAGCTCAGTGACCGTCCCGACGACGTCGCGGTGATCGGCTGGATTGAGAACCTGCCGTGTCACCCCATCAGTCGAACCGTCTGCGAGGATCGGAAGCGCGTGCCATGGCGTCTGGACCGTCGCGGCCAGCGATTGCGACAACTCGAAGAGGGTCTTCTCACTCGACAGGTCGAGACCGGAGGAATTGGCACGAGCTCTGCCATATAGGTCGCCAGGAAGAGCGATCAGTTCA
Source organism: Rhizobium sp. LEGMi-198b (assembly GCF_054114205.1). Lineage (NCBI taxonomy): Bacteria > Pseudomonadati > Pseudomonadota > Alphaproteobacteria > Hyphomicrobiales > Rhizobiaceae > Rhizobium > Rhizobium sp. LEGMi-198b. The sequence continues at coordinate 427,674 of NZ_JBSYVH010000007.1, forward strand.
TGGGGTGCGCCGACCACGGGCATTGCCGCGACAACTTCAGCGGGATCGGCGACCAGTGCGTCGATCGAAACATTCGGATCGGAGATACGGTTTACGAAGGAGGAATTGGCGCCGTTTTCCAGGAGACGTCGGACCAGATAGGCGAGCAGCGTTTCATGCGTGCCGACGGGCGCATAAATCCGGCAGGGGCGATCGAGCTTCTGCTTGCCGACGACCTCGTCATAAAGCGGCTCGCCCATGCCATGCAGGCACTGAAACTCATACTGGCCGACTTCGAAATCCGAGCCCGCCAGATGATAGATCGTGGCAAGCGTCTGCGCATTATGGGTAGCGAACTGCGGGAACACCGCATCCGGCGCCGCAAGCAGCTTACGCGCGCAGGCGACATAGGCGACGTCGGTATAGATCTTGCGGGTATAGACCGGAAAATCCTCAAGGCCATCAAGCTGGGCGCGCTTGATTTCGGCGTCCCAATAGGCACCCTTGACGAGGCGCACCATTATCCGACGCTCAGAGCGACGAGCCAGATCGATAATGTAATCGAGCACGAACGGGCAGCGTTTGCCATATGCCTGCACCACGAAGCCGAGGCCGTTCCAACCCTTGAGAGCGGCATCGAAGCAAAGCTCCTCGAGAAGATCAAGCGAAAGCTCCAGCCGGTCGGCTTCCTCGGCGTCGATATTGAGGCCGATATCATATCCCTTTGCGAGCGCAGCCAATGACTTCACTTTCGGCAGCAGCTCGCTCATCACCCGACCGGACTGCGAGCGGCTGTAGCGTGGATGTAGTGCCGAGAGCTTGATGGAGATGCCGGGCCCATTATAGATGCCCCGCCCTGCCGCGGCTTTCCCGATCGCGTGGATCGCATTTTCATAATCGCGGAAATAGCGCTCGGCATCAGCCGCCGTTGTCGCCGCCTCGCCGAGCATATCGTAGGAATAGCGGAAGCCGCGGGCCTCCAGCGGTTGGGCGCGCTTCAGCGCCTCCTCGATTGTTTCGCCGGTGACGAACTGCTCGCCCATCATGCGCATTGCCATGTCGACACCGCGGCGGATCACTGGCTCGCCGGCGCGCGCGATCAGCCGCGTCAGCGCTGCCGAAAGGCTGCGGTCGTTGACGGTGGAGGTCAGCTTGCCGGTGACTACAAGCCCCCAGGTAGCAGCGTTGACGAACAGCGATTTGCCGCCGCCAATGTGAGACGACCAGTCGCCCTCGGCAATCTTGTCTCGAATGAGTGCGTCACGGGTATCGGTGTCGGGAATGCGCAAGAGCGCTTCGGCAAGGCACATCAGAGCCACGCCTTCCTGGCTCGACAGCGAGTACTCGTGCACAAGCCCTTCAACACCGGTGCCCTTATGCTTGGCGCGCAGCGCTTCGATCAGGGTGCGGGCAGTGCTGCGAATGTCATAGCGCTTTGCTTCGGAGACACGGGCCGCAGCGACAAGCGGTGGCAGACATTCGGTTTCCGGCCGGCGATAGGCAGCGGTAATTGCTTGCCGAAGTTCGGATTGCGGTCGAATGGGCGGCGCGAAGTCAGCAAAGGGTGACACGCCGTCGTGGGAAGAGGTGGAATTGGGTACCGCGTCTAGCATGGGAATACCTGTGAACGATGTGTCGATTAGCGAATGAATGAAACGCCGGCTTCGCCGTCGTCGGGATGGTCCAGCCAGGCCGGACCTGAATACTCGGTGTCTCGAAGCGGCACCGCATCCGGCTTGCTCGCTTTGACAGCGAGCGCAGCCGCCACCGCTCTGATCGCCACTGGCCGATAGTGAGCCAGAAGATCCGGCTCCTGACTGACTTCGCGTTTCTTATTGTAGTTATACATCCGTGATCCCCTTTTGACGCGAGCGAAATAGGCAAATTCAGATGCCGACCGCCTCATAGGCCTCTGCAATCTGATTGAGATGCAAAGCGCATCGTTTGATCCGCCGAACGGTATGTCGATGAGCGCGTTTTTGAAGGAATCCTTCGACCTTCTTGGCTGCGGAATTCATCTGGACTTCTTCCTCCACCGGCTTCGCTTCATCATAACCGAGGAGGTAAAGTCATTCAGACTTGATTAAGGCCGAATGATTGACGTATTAACTTATTTGAACGGCAATAGGATTGCAAAATGTCTACAGAAAAGGCTCAAACTAGTGAATTGGACCAGTTTGATTTGAAGATCCTCGAAGTCGTTACCGAGGACGGCCGAATCTCGATTACGGATCTGGCCAGCCGGATCGGATTATCGAAAACCCCTTGTCAGCTTCGCCTTAAGAGACTCGTGGACGAAGGATACATCGTGGGATTCTCGGCTATCTTGAATCCCGCCAAACTTGGGCTCGATCACGTCGCCTTCGCGGAAGTGAAGCTGACGAGTACCAAGGAAGACGCGTTGAAAAGCTTCAATGCAGCAGTGAGGAAGATCAAGGAGGTGGAAGAATGCCACATGATCGCAGGGCGTTTTGATTATCTGATCAAGATAAGAACACGGGACATCCGCCGATACCGCCACGTCCTCGGAGAAAAAATATCGACCCTCCCCTACGTGGCGAGCACATCCACAAGTGTGGCGATGGAAACAGTCAAGGAAGGCGGCCGAATAAAGACAAGCGGCTTGTAGCGGCCATCGTCGGACAGCAACGTCATTGCTGCATGGCATGCGCTGTCTCTTTCAACCACGCGGTAAACTGAGCGACGTGCGGATTTTTTGCGCTTCGCCGCGGAACAACAATGAAATAACCGTTCCTCGTCGCGATCGACTGCTCGGTCAGCCGAACAAGCGCTTTCCTGTTCAAGAGATCCTGAACGAGGCGCCGCCAGCCGAGTGCGATCCCCTGCCCGTTCAATGCAGCGTAAACCGCTTCGGTATAAAAACTGCAGCGCATGCCGAGGGAGCGCTTGGGTGCTTCCACTGAGAATGCAGCGAGCCACTCGCTCCAGCCTGTCCAACTCGGGTCGTCGGTGTCGGAGCTGATGAGCGGATAACGCACCAACTCGGCAAGGTCTTCGATTTTTCCGAGGTTCTCAGCATATTCCTGGCTGCAGACAGGAAAGATCTCGTCATCGAAGAGCAGTTCAGCCTGTCCATCCGGCCACATGCCGTTGCCATAACGGATGGCGAGGTCCACATCGCTGCTCCCGAGGCTGGTTGCGTTGTCCTGCGTAATGATGCGAAGGGCGCTGTCTGGGAATGCTTTCGAGAGGGAAGAGATCTTCGGCAGCAGCCAGAAATGTGAAAACGCGACGGTGGCGGAAATCGTCAGCCCTTCGGCTGCCTCTTCCTTGGTGATTTCAGAGATCGTTTCGGCAACAAGGTTGAAGGCGGTGGTTGCCGCCGTCGACAGGGTTCTTCCTTTTTCAGTCAGCTCTATCCTGCGGTGCAAGCGCCGAAAAAGATCGAAACCCAGCATTTCTTCGAGCAGATGAATCTGCCGGCTGACGGCGGCTTGCGTAACGCCGAGCTCGCTTGCCGCGCGCGTGAAGCTACCATTGCGAGCCACCGCTTCAAATGCAGTCAATCCGGTCAAAGGAGGCAATCGTCGCCGCAGACTTACCATGGAAAACCTTATTGATGAGGGGTGCAGCCGCACCAGCCTCAGCAGTTTTTTGCATTACATTTCATTATGTCAAGGCGGCTTATTTTTGCCGTTGAGAAAAAGGGCCTCTTCCTCCCATCCTGCCTAAAGTCGCGGTCCGACACAGCGCCAACCGTTCACCTCATCTTTGGTTCCCGTTGCTCCGCCGAAGATCCGTCCTCCGGCAAATCCACTGCATCACAGACCTATAGGAACGCCTCGAATGCAAAATGCCTCTGCACTTATCGGCAGTCATGATCACACAACCGTTTTCAAAGACGAACGAAAGAAAGCATATCTCAATCCAGAAGGCGCCGATCGGCCGCTCCGCAGTTCCATTCCGGCGCATGTTCTCGATACGGCGCGGCATTATCGGCTCGGTCGTTTGCGTATGAAGATGGAGGAAGCCAACTGTTCCGCCCTGCTTCTCTATGATCCCGTGAACATAAGATATGCTTTCGACTCGTCGAATATGAGCATCTGGACGATGCACAATCCAGCCCGCTACGCTTTGATCCTGGCCGATGGACCAGCGATCATGTTTGAGTTCGAGGGCTCGGAACACCTCAACCAAGGTCTTCCCTGTGTCGATGAAATCCGGCCGGCAAAATCCTGGATCTTCTTCACCGCAGGCAATTTGGTTGAAGAACGACTAGAAGGATGGGCTGACGAGATCGCCGACATCCTGAGGGAAAAAGGCCGGAATCGCCGCCTGGCCGTGGACCGGCTCGACCCTCCAGGTGCTCATGCGCTGCAAAAGAGGGGTATCGAACTGCTCGACGGCCAGGAGCTGGCGGAGCGGGCGCGGTCCATAAAAAGCGCCGAGGAAATCGAACTGATGCGCTGGACCATCCGCGTTTGCGAAGCCGGCATGGCGCGGATGTATGAGGCCTCGGAACCCGGCCGGACGGAACGCGAGATCTGGGCGGAACTCCATTTCGAGAACGCGCGCAGCGGCGGCGAGTGGCTTGAAACGAAGCTGCTGACCGCGGGGGCCAGAACGAACCCGTGGTACCAGGAATGCTCGGACTACATGGTGAAATCCGGAGAAATGATCTCCTTCGACACGGATATGATTGGCCCCTACGGATATTGTGCCGACTTGTCTCGCTCGTGGACTTGCGGCCATGTGGCGATGAAACCCAAGCAGCGTGAGCTCTATTCGGCGGCAAGGGAGCAGATCGAACATAATCTTTCCCTGCTGAAGCCCGGACTGAGCTTCCTGGAATTCAATGAAAGATCCTGGCGCATTCCGGAAAAATACATACCCTATCGCTATACATTGGCGCTGCATGGAACAGGCATGTGCGACGAGTGGCCGGGCGTGTTGCTGCATCCGGATTATGACGAGAATTTCGCCGGCGTCGTGGAAGAGAACATGGTGTTGAACGTCGAAAGTCTCATCGCCGAAGACGGATCAGAGAGTATCAAACTGGAAACCCAGGTGCTCATTACCGCGAACGGCGCGGAAAGGCTGGATACCTTCCCCTGGGAAGAAAACTGATACCGGTGACGACGGACAGGCGCCAAATTCGCTGACGGTAATGGCCGCCTGGTGTTTTGCCAGGCGGCCTTTTGCATAATTTGATCTATTCTCAGGCGGCCAGTACGCCGTTTTTCTTGGCTGTCCAGGTGGCGATGTAATCCATCAGCGCCGGGTTCAAGCAATCATAGGGCTCAAGCCCCTGTTCCTTCAGACGGGCTCGCACGGCATCCATTTTGGCTGGGTCGTATCCGCTTTCGATAATCGACGAAACAAACGCGGCAAAGCCAGGCGCGGCCCAACCCTTCCCCTCGAAACGCTCGGGATGAACGAAAGACAGTCCCTTGAAGGGATGATCGCGCTCGACAGGTCCGTACATATGGACGCCGCATTCCTTGCAGGCATGGCGCTGGATCAGCGCCGACGGGTCGACGACCGCGAGTTTGTCGCCGTTCTCCAGAACTTCGACATTCTCCGTCGGCGCGACGGCGACGACAGAGAATACCGCATCTTCGGGCTTCCAGCATTTCGTGCAGCCGCAGGCATGATTGTGCGCGATGTCGCCCTTGATGCGGACCTTCACCGGGTTGCTTGCGCAATTGCAGATGAGGGTGCCTCCGGAAAAGGATGCGTCGGTCGCCCGGTATCCGGAGTCGACCGTCGGATGTATTGATATGCTCGTCATTGAGGTTTCTCCCTTCCTCCTGGGTCACGGCAGAATGCCGTGACCGAGCTGTAGTTCTCTCTTGAGCCTTCTACGCTAGCCTCTCGGCGTGCCAGCGCAGGTGATCGTCCATGAAAGTCGAGATGAAGCTGTAGGAGTGGCCGTAGCCCTCCTGCATCCTGAGGCGAAGCGAGATGCCGGCGGTGTCGCACGCCGCCTTCAGCTCGTTCGGGCGGAGCCCATCTTCCAGAAAGCTGTCAGCAGTCCCCTGATCGACGAGCATTTCCGGAAATCTGCGTCCGTCCTCTATCAGCGCGCACGCGTCGTACTCGCGCCAGCTTTGCCGGTCGGGTCCGAGATATTTCTCCAATGCCGGCTTCGACCATCCGGAGACGGTCGGGCGGCTGATCGGTGCGAAGGCCGAGCAGCTTCGGTAACGATCCGGATTCTTGAGGGCGATGGTTATCGCCCCGTGCCCGCCCATCGAATGGCCGAAAATCCCTTGCCTCTCCATGTCAGCGTGAAACTCCTCAGCAACCAGAGCCGGCAGCTCCTGGGTGACGTAGGTATACATCTGATAGTTCTCGGCCCATGGCTTTTGCGTGGCGTCGAGATAGAAGCCGGCGCCCCTGCCCATCTGCCAGTTTTCCGGCTCGTCCGGCACCGCATCCCCTCTGGGACTTGTGTCCGGGCAGACGACGATGATCCCGAGATGTGCGGCAAGCCGCCTGTACTCCCCCTTGTCCATGACGTTTGCATGCGTGCAGGTGAGGCCGGAGAGATACCAGAGGACTGGACATTGGCGTTCGGCGGCCTGCGGTGGGACGTAGACGGCGAACGTCATCTCGCACCCGCACGCCTGTGACGCATGCGAGTAGACGCCCTGCGTTCCGCCGAACGATCTCTCTTTCGATATGGTCTTCATCGCCTTAATAGACCACGACGCCGCGGATGCTTTCGCCCTTGTGCATCATGTCGAAGCCCTTGTTGATGTCCTCGAGCGGCATGGTGTGGGTGATCATCGGGTCGATCTGGATCTTGCCCTGCATGTACCA